>CAKRPO010000102.1 GCA_934378195.1 uncultured Blautia sp. | reverse complement strand
GAGAAGTTCAGATATATGATTCCATTTGTTGCAGCACTTTTTGCAACGAGTGTGGTATCAAACCTGATCAGTCTTGTCGGACTTCGAAGCCCGACATCAGATCTGTCTACGGAAGCAGCGTGGGCGGTTGTGGTATTTATCATGATCACCGCGCAGAAGATCAAGTCCAGTGGATTTGGCGGTTATCTGAAGGGATTTACACAGCCGATTCCGGTTATGACACCGTTTAATATTCTTTCTGAACTGGCAACGCCGGTAAGTATGGCGTGCCGTCACTTTGGAAACATTCTTTCTGGTGTCGTTATCAATGGCCTGATCTATGGGGCGCTGGCAGTGGCAAGTTCCGCACTTCTGGGACTGATACCAGGAGTTGTTGGAAAAATCTTGTCACAGATACCGATTCTTGATGTTGGTGTGCCGGCTATTTTATCTGTATATTTCGACTGGTTCTCAGGAATTATGCAGGCATTTATTTTCTGCATGCTGACAGTTATGTACATTGCAAATGCAGCAGAAGAGTAAGAGAATATAAGGATGTTTGGGGACATCCAAAGAAAAGGGATAATAAAATTACAGGAGGTTTTTACTATGGATTTTCAGTTATTAGCAAAAGGTATCGCATTAGCAGGTTGTGCAATTGGAGCAGGATGTGCTCTGATCGCTGGTATCGGCCCTGGTATTGGTGAAGGTAACGCAGTAGCAAGTGCGCTGGAAGCAATCGGACGTCAGCCGGAATGCAAAGGTGATGTTACATCTACCATGCTTCTTGGTTGTGCTATCGCAGAGACAACCGGTATTTATGGTTTCGTAACCGGTCTGCTCCTTATTTTCGTAGCACCTGGCATGTTCATGAACTTCCTGGGATGATCGGAAAGATAAGGTATAAATAGGAGGTTACAAAAATATGCAGGTACAGGAATTAGTAGGAATTGTGCCGTGGAATTTTGTAGCGACGATCTGCAACCTTTTTATTCAGGTGTATCTCATCAAACGTTTTCTTTTTAAGCCGATCAACGAGATGCTGGACAAGCGCAAAGCCAAAGCTGATGCAGAGATTCAGGATGCAGTGAAGGCGAAGGAAGCGGCTCAGGCTATGAAGGCCGAGTATGAAAAGAATATGCAGGAAGCCAGAGACAAGGCAAATGACATTGTCAAAACCGCTCAGAAGACAGCGGCTGTCCAGAGTGAAGAAATGCTCAAAGAGGCTACCAGTCAGGTAACTGCTATGAAAGAAAAGGCAGAGAAAGACATTGCACAGGAAAGACGTAAAGCTGTCAACGAGATCAAGGGTGAGATCGGAGGCATGGCGGTTGAGATCGCCGGTAAGGTAATCGAGCGCGAAATTAACGAAGAGGATCACACGAAACTGATTAATGATTTTATTGAGAATGTAGGTGAGGCATCATGACACAGGCTGCCAAAGTCTATGGCGGCAGTCTGTACGATCTTGCTGCCGAAGAAATGCTCGATGGACAGATCATGGAGCAGATGAATGAAATCAGACAGATTTTTCGGGAGAATCCAGGATATTTGAAATTGTTGGGAGAACCGGCGATTCCGCAGGAAGAGAGAATGAAACTTCTCGATGAAGCTTTTGGCGGACAGGTGGAATCGTACCTTCTTAATTTTCTGAAGCTCTTATGTGAGAAGAAGATTCTGAGAGAGTTTTCGGGATGCTGTGAAGAGTTTACCCGCAGGTATAATGTCGACCATGGTATTGTGGAAGCAGTAGTTACCAGTGCAGTCAAACTCAAAGAAGAACAGATGGAAGCCCTGAGAGCCAAACTGGAGAAGACCAGTGGCAAGAAGATTCATCTCACACAGAAAACAGACCCGACTGTTCTTGCCGGACTCCGTGTGGAGATGGAAGGCATACAGCTTGATGGAACAGTACAGGGCCGTATTTCAGATATTTCAAAGCGACTGGAAACTACTCAGTTGTAGTATCCCGCGAGGTGTTTTGGCATGAATATGCCAAAATCCCGAGACATGCATAAGGCAAAATGAAGTAGTGGTTTAATAAAAAAGAAAGCAAAAGCTATAAAATGTTAAAGGATGGAATGGACACATGCAATTAAAACCTGAGGAAATATCCAAAGTCATCCGAAG
>CAKRPO010000101.1 GCA_934378195.1 uncultured Blautia sp. | reverse complement strand
AATATGTATTATATTGGTGTTGACCTTGGTACTTCCGCAGTAAAACTTCTTCTGATGGAAGAATCCGGCAAGATTTGCAATATCGTATCAAAAGAATATCCATTGTTTTTTCCGCATCCGGGCTGGTCAGAACAGAATCCGGAAGACTGGTTTACACAGAGTGTTGAAGGAATGAAAGAACTGACCGAAGGAATTGACCGCTCTCAAGTAGCCGGAATCGGTTTCGGCGGACAGATGCACGGACTGGTAACACTGGATGAAAATGACAATGTCATCCGCCCGGCAATTCTCTGGAACGATGGACGTTCTCAGAAAGAGACAGAATATCTCAACAATGAGATTGGCAAAGACAAATTATCTCAGTACACAGCAAATATCGCTTTTGCAGGATTCACAGCACCGAAGATCCTCTGGATGAAGAAAAATGAGCCAGAGAAATTTGCAAAGATCGCAAAGATCATGCTTCCGAAAGATTATCTGGCATACAGACTTTCCGGATCTTTCTGCACAGATGTTTCTGATGCATCAGGTATGCTGCTTCTTGACGTAAAGAATCGCTGCTGGTCCAAAGAAATGATGGAAATCTGTGATGTGAAAGAAGAGCAGCTTCCGAAACTCTACGAGAGCTGGGAAGTTGTCGGAACACTGAAACCAGAAGTTGCTGAGGAGCTTGGTTTTTCGGCAGACGTCAAAGTTGTAGCAGGAGCAGGCGACAATGCTGCCGCTGCGGTTGGAACAGGAACTGTTGGTGACGGACAGTGCAACATTTCTCTTGGAACCTCCGGAACCATCTTTATCTCCAGCAAAAACTTCGGTGTTGACGAAAACAATGCACTGCATTCCTTCTGTCATGCAGATGGAAGCTATCATCTGATGGGCTGCATGCTGAGCGCAGCATCCTGTAACAAATGGTGGGCAGAAGAAATTCTCCAGACCAAGGATTTCGCAGCAGAGCAGGCTCCGATTCAGAAGCTTGGCGAAAACAATGTATTCTTCCTTCCATACCTGATGGGAGAGAGATCACCACATAACAATCCTGACGCAAGAGGCGTATTCTTCGGAATGTCTATGGACAGCACAAGAGCAGACATGACACAGGCCGTTTTAGAAGGCGTAGCATTCGGACTTCGCGATTCCCTTGAAGTTGCAAGAAAACTTGGAATCAAAATTGAACGCACTAAAATCTGTGGTGGCGGTGCAAAGAGTCCACTGTGGAAGAAGATCATTGCAAATGTCATGAACCTTAAAGTAGATGTACTTGAAGTTGAGGAAGGACCATCCATGGGTGGAGCAATGCTTGCTGCTGTTGGATGCGGTGCTTATCCGGATGTTGAGACCATTGGAAAGAAGATGGCACATGTGGTTGATACCGTAGAGCCGGAAGAAGAACTTGTAGCGAAATATGAAGAAAGATATCAGAAATTCAAGGAGTTATACCCTGCCTTGAAACCACTTTTCTAAGGTACTGCCCTAGGACCCGCCGATTTGGCAAATAAGAAAACCATTTGCGAGGGGAGGGCGCTCAGAGTTGCGCTTGCTGGGAACTGCCCGGCACCCCGCCAATTTGGCAAATAAGAAAACCCTGAGGGGGACTATCTCACAGTTGCGAAGGCCGAAAGTCCCCCTCAGACTCCCCCTGTTTGGCCACGCTGAAAAATGTAATCAACTTTACGTGAACCAATAGAATGAAAAATATACCGGGATATCTTCAGCATGAGAAAACGAAGAATCCTGGTATTTTTATGCACATTTATACTTGGTGAACGAAGAAAAGCGTGTGCTTCTTAGCCGAGGGGTTGCGAGGGGACTGGCTTTAAGTCCCTTCGCGGTTTTGTTTATTTCCAAATAAAAACAGGGTCTTAGGGAAATAGCCCTGATAGAAAGAAATGTCAATGCAAATTGACGGGTCCAAGGGAAGTCCCCTTATGTTTATTTATTCACAAAGGAAAATTTTCGAAAATTTGTCAACATCATATTTGTGTAAAAAATATACAAAATTAAAAATCAATTTTTTGTACTTTTGTTAAAAGAGAAGAAAAAAATTGATAATTTGTTGACAACCAACATCGTTTATGATACTATTTTCTCATCAAGTCAATAAAGTCTCTGATGACTGGCGGAGTAGTGGAAATCACCACATGGGAATCAGAGATTTGCAGAGCCGACCGTCTGGGCAGTATTTGAGAATTTCTCAGATACTGCCTTTTTTAACCGGAAAGGAGTGTTCAGGATACTTATGGTGACAAGTGGTATTCTGACGCTTAGGAGTATATCAGAGATGCGCAGAAGAAGTATGTCATGCATTGCATGACGCGCATCTCGCAGCAAGAATGCAGAGGCATTCTTGAAG
>CAKRPO010000100.1 GCA_934378195.1 uncultured Blautia sp. | reverse complement strand
TTGGAAAGCCTTGCGATACTTTCGCCGTATCCGTTACTGTCCTTAAATGGTTCAGAGAAATGTTTTGAAACAAGAAGGGCAAAGTTGGTGTTCTCTGTCTTCTTCTCATCACCTTCATAGCTGTGTCCATTTACAGTGATGATGCCGTTGGTATTTTCGTTTACTACGATTCCATTCGGATTCATGCAGAACGTACGGACGTTATCTTCGAATTTCTCTGTACGGTATACAATCTTACTCTCATACAGCTCATCTGTCAGATGCGAAAAGATAACTGCCGGAATTTCGACACGGACACCGATATCCACACGATTGGATTTGGTCGGGATCTTCAGATCTTTACAAACAGTTTCCATCCATTTACTTCCGCTTCGTCCAACGGAAACGATACATTTTTTACAATCATAAGTTCCTTTTTCACAGATTACACGATAACCATCTTCCAGAACTTCCAGTTTCTGTACCGGTGTATCAAAATAGAAATCCACATGGTCTTTCATTGCATTGTACAGGTTCTCAAGAACGATATAGTTGATATCTGTTCCCAGATGACGTACAGATGCATCCAGAAGATTCAGTTTATTCTGCAGGCAGAGTTTCTTGAACTTGGTTCCTGCCGTAGAATAAAGCTTCGTTCCCTGACCGCCGTACTCCATGTTGATATCATCTACATACTTCATCAGTTCGATAGCTTCACTCTTTCCGATATGCTCATACAGAGTTCCGCCAAAATCATTGGTAATGTTATATTTTCCATCAGAAAATGCTCCGGCGCCGCCAAAACCGCACATAATGGAACATCTCTTGCAGTTGATACAGTTTTTTATCTTTTTGCCGTCAATCGGACATTTTCTCTTTTCAAGGGAATATCCTTCTTCAAAAACAGCAACCTTGTAATCCGGCATTTCTTTCATCAGTTCATATGCAGCAAAGATTCCTCCCGGGCCTGCACCGATAATGATCACATCATAGTTCATGCTTTTTCCTCCTTATAAGCATTGCTTCCCATTTATATTTATCCTTCATCCATATATCTCAGGGACCAGCCCTGTTGCATAAAAAAAGCTGTCGCAGAAGGTATTGCGGCGAATCTCGTCACTTCCATTCATTACGGCAGTTGGAAAAATGTTCAACTTATTTATCGTTAAGCATAATCCTTATCTATACTACAGGATTCCCACATCTTTGTCAAGCATTGTTTTTCCAAGAAAATCAGATGTTTTTCTGCAAAACACAAAGTTATTTCTGTTCATGTCAAACTTCAGTCAAAAGGCACCATCAGAATAGTCAGAAACGCTTTTATTTTTCTTCAAAAAATTCCTCCTGTTCTCATCATCACCGTCTAGTGTATGAAGAACAGAAGGAATTATTCGTTACTGAACTTTATTTACAATTTATGTTTCTTTGCAGCAAAGAAATCTTTTGTCTCTTTTGCAACAACTCCGCTCAGTGCAAACAATGCGATCATATTCGGAATTGCCATCAGACCATTAAAGATATCTGCAATAGTCCATACTGCACTTACTGTCATGTATGGTCCGATGAATACTGCGAAGATGTATAACCAACGATATACAATAATCTTTTTCTGATGTCCACCCGTCAGATATTCCAGGCAGCGTTCGCTGTAATAATCCCATCCGAGAATTGTCGTAAATGCAAAGAATACAAGACAGAGCATTAATACGAATGCTGTAAACTTAGCCGGGAACGGAAGTCCATGCTGGAACGCATAAGTGGTAACCTGCACACCTTCAATTCCCTCTACCTGCCATGCACCTGTCAGAACGATGGAAAGACCTGTCATAGTACAGATAATGATCGTATCAATAAAAGTACCTGTCATGCTGACCAGACCCTGACGTACCGGTTCTTTTGTCTGTGCTGCTGCTGCTGCGATCGGTGCACTACCAAGACCAGCTTCGTTTGAAAAGATTCCTCGTGCAACACCTTTCTGCATTGCAACGATCATAGAACCAACCACACCACCGGTTACTGCACTTGGGTTAAATGCGGCTTTGACAACTGTTACGATTGCTGTCGGAATTTCTGTGATGTTACAGATAATCAATGTAACACTGAAAATGATATAGATCACTGCCATAAATGGTACGATAATCTGGCTGACGGTTGCGATTCGTTTCAGTCCACCGATCAGGATCGCTGCTACACAGAATGCAAGAATCAGAGAAGAAACAACAACTGCTACAGAATACTGTCCCAGGAACGGGATATTGATGCAATTTGTCTTGTCCGGATCAAAGAAGTTCTGTACGGCACTTGAAATACCGTTTACCTGGCTGAATGTACCGATACCAAAAAGACCTACGCAAACACCAAAGAAAGCAAAAATCTTACCAAGCCATTTCCATTTCGGTCCCATACCTTTTTCGATATAATAGAATGGTCCGCCAAGGCTGTGTCCGTCTTCTGCAACCACACGGTATTTAACTGCCAGAAGACCTTCAGAATATTTTGTTGCCATTCCAAAAAACGCTGCCACGATCATCCAGAAAAGTGCTCCCGGACCACCGGCACAGACTGCTGTTGCGACACCTACGATATTACCGGT
>CAKRPO010000099.1 GCA_934378195.1 uncultured Blautia sp. | reverse complement strand
GAAACTGCAAGTCCGCAAGACTCCTGTCCACGATGCTGAAGTGATGTAAGGCCATAATAAATGGATGGAACAACATTACCTCCATCCAGATCATAAATACCAAATACACCACAGGCTTCCTTAATTCCTGCCATCAGAATTTCCTCCCATTATCTGTGATTTTTACCTGTGAATCTATCTGAAATTATAATAGAAGATCAACTTTTGTCAACCCTTGTCCCTGCAAAAACACATACAAATAAATTCATTTACCCAAACAAAAAATTTGAAATTTTTTTCACAAAAATTATTGACATCCTGATTTTTTTGTGTATACTACATCACATAAGCAACGGCGCTTTGGATTAGATTCCAAGGCGCTTTTTTTGTTTATCTGAGGATAATAAGATTAATGGAATTGAAAGGAGATTTTAATTATGGCACAAAGTATTCCTGAAATTTACGGCAGTCTTGTTTTTAACGACAAGATCATGCGTGAGAAATTACCAAAAGATATGTACAAAGCGCTGAAAAAAACAATTGAGAATGGCACACATCTGGAACTTGATGTTGCCAATTCTGTAGCAGTTGCCATGAAAGAATGGGCACTGGAGCATGGCGCTACTCATTATACTCACTGGTTCCAGCCAATGACCAACTTCACAGCAGAGAAACATGACAGTTTCATTTCTCCTACTGTTGACGGTCAGATCATCATGGATTTTTCCGGTAAAGAACTGGTAAAAGGTGAACCTGATGCTTCCAGTTTCCCGTCAGGTGGTCTGCGTGCCACATTTGAGGCAAGAGGCTACACTGCATGGGATCCTACATCACCGGCATTCATCAAAGACCGTACACTTTATATTCCGACAGCCTTCTGTTCCTACAGCGGCGAAGCACTGGATAAGAAAACTCCTCTTCTTCGTTCCATGGATACTTTAAATAAAGAGGCAATCAAAATCCTTCGTCTTCTTGGCAATACGAATGTCAAACACATCAATACAACCGTAGGTCCGGAACAGGAATATTTCCTGGTAGATAAAGATCTCTATAATAAGAGAAAAGACCTGATTTTCTGCGGACGTACCCTGATCGGTGCTCCGGCTCCAAAAGGACAGGAAATGGAAGACCATTACTTCGGAACCCTGAAACCTCGTGTATCTGCTTACATGCATGATCTTGATGAAGAACTCTGGAAACTTGGTATCCCAGCTAAAACCAAACATAACGAAGTTGCTCCTGCACAGCATGAGCTGGCTCCTGTATTCGATACTACAAACGTAGCCGTTGACCACAACCAGCTGACAATGGAAATCATGAAAAAAGTTGCAACAAAACACAACATGGTATGCCTGCTTCATGAAAAACCATTCGAGGGTATCAACGGAAGTGGTAAACACAACAACTGGTCCATGAGCACCGATACCGGTGTCAACCTCCTGGATCCTGGCAAAACACCTGCTGAAAACACACAGTTTCTGGTATTCCTGGTAGCTGTTATCAAAGCAGTTGACGATTATGCAGACCTGCTGCGTATCTCTGTAGCAAGTGCTGGAAACGATCACCGTCTTGGTGCAAACGAAGCTCCGCCGGCTGTTGTATCTATCTTCCTTGGCGATGAACTGACGGAAGTACTCAAGGCAATCGAAAACGATGAGTTCTTCGCCGGACATGGTGCTGTTCAGATGGATATTGGTGCAAAAGTGCTTCCGCACTTCGTAAAAGACAATACCGACAGAAACCGTACTTCACCGTTTGCATTCACCGGAAACAAATTCGAATTCCGTATGCTTGGATCTTCTTCTTCCGTAGCAAACCCGAACATCATCCTCAACACTGCCGTTGCAGAAGTTCTGCGTCAGTTCTCAGAGAAGCTGAAAGATGTTCCGGCTGAAAAAATGGATTCCGCTGTTCATGAATTACTGAAACAGACCATCAAAGATCACAAACGTGTTATCTTTAACGGAAACGGATATACTGATGAATGGCTTGAAGAAGCAGAAAAACGTGGTCTCTACAATCTGGTATCCACACCGGATGCACTGCCACATTTCGTAGATGAGAAAAATGAAAAACTTCTTACAAGTCATCATATCTTTACACATGCAGAGCTTCATTCCCGTTATGAGATCAAGCTTGAGAATTATGTAAAGACACTTCACATTGAAGCTGGTACACTGGTAGAAATCATTCAGAAAGATCTTCTTCCGGCAGTTACTACATACATGGAAAAACTGGCTCAGACAGCAGCACTCAAGAAATCTGTCGTACCGGATATCTCTGTATCCACAGAAGCTACCCTTCTGACCAAACTGACAGAACTTTCTGAGGCAATGACCAAAGATCTGGAAACACTGAAACAGGATACTGCTATGGCAGAGTACGAAGTTGATAAAGATCTTCTCAAGAGTGCAAAACTCTATCAGAGTGTTGTCCTCACAGATATGGAAAAAGTTCGTGCTTCCGCGGACGCAGCAGAAGCTCTGATTCCAGATTCCATCCTTCCATATCCAACTTATGGAAAACTGTTATTCTCCATCTCTGACTGAGGATTGGAAGAATAACCTGATAATTTCACAATGGTAAAACCGGGGGATGTCATTATGAACATGAACTACTTCATAATTCATTATCGATTTCCTCATCCATTAATCACACGATACGACATCCCCTGTTTTACATATATATATTTGATTCGTAAAGGCGCGGAGAATGATATACATCATTCCCGCGTCTTTTCAATTTCAAGTAACTATTGTTTAATTCAACTTTTTTAGGGAAAGAGAGGTAACATTATGTATTCATCAGTAAACACAATATGGGTGCTTCTTGGCGCCGCGCTTGTCTTCTTTATGCAGGCAGGATTTGCAATGGTAGAAACAGGCTTCACCAGAGCTAAGAACGCCGGTAACATTATCATGAAAAACCTTATGGACTTCTGTATTGGTACTCCTACTTTCTGGATTGTCGGATTCGGAATCATGTTCGGTGCAGGAAACGGATTCTTCGGAAAGATTGGTGGCATTGCCACTGAAGCAAACTATGGTTCTGCAATGCTTCCTGACGGTGTTCCGTTCTGGGCATTCCTGATCTTCCAGACAGTGTTCTGCGCAACTTCAGCAACAATCGTCTCCGGAGCAATGGCTGAACGTACTAAATTTTCTTCCTACTGTATCTACAGTTTCCTGATCAGCCTGATTGTTTA
>CAKRPO010000098.1 GCA_934378195.1 uncultured Blautia sp. | reverse complement strand
ATGAAAATTCGAAAGGTGGATATAAAACATGAATACATCAATGTCCTGGATTAAAATGTATGTGCCGGATCTGGATGTTACAGCCCAGGAATACACAGATGCCATGACACTGTCAGGAACAAAAGTAGAAGGCTACGAAAAACTGGATGCAGATCTCGACAAGATCGTGATCGGACAGATTGAAAAAATAGAGAAACATCCTGATGCAGACAAACTCATCATCTGCCAGGTAAATATCGGAACAGAAACCGTTCAGATCGTAACAGGTGCTCCGAATGTTAAAGAAGGAGATAAAGTACCGGTTGTTCTGGATGGTGGACGTGTTGCCGGAGGACATGACGGCAAAATGACTCCTGGTGGAATCAAAATCAAAAAAGGCAAGCTCAGAGGCATAGAATCATGCGGTATGATGTGTTCTATCGAAGAACTTGGAAGTACAAGAGAAATGTATCCGGAAGCTCCGGAATACGGTATCTACATCTTCCCGGAAGATGCAGTCGTAGGCGAGAGCGCGATCAAGGCACTTGGTCTTGATGATGTAGTTATCGAATATGAAATCACATCCAACCGTGTAGACTGCTACGGTGTACTTGGAATTGCAAGAGAAGCAGCAGCTACTTTTGACAAGAAATTTGTTCCTCCTGTAGTCAAAGAGACAGGAAATGACGAAAAAGCATCTGATTATATTAAAGTTACTGTAGAAGATCCGGAACTTTGCCCGAGATATACAGCGAGAGTTGTCAAAAATGTCAAGATCGGACCGTCTCCGAAATGGATGCAGAGATGTCTGGCCTCTAATGGAATCCGCCCGATCAACAACCTTGTTGATATCACAAACTATGTTATGGAAGAATACGGTCAGCCGATGCATGCATATGATCTGGATACCATCGAGGGCAGAGAAATCGTAGTTCGTCGTGCAAAAGCCGGAGAAAAATTTGTAACACTGGATGGCCAGGAACGTGAGATGGATGATCAGGTCCTGATGATCTGCGATGGTAAGAAGGCAGTTGGCATCGCCGGAATCATGGGTGGAGAAAACTCCATGATCACAGACAATGTACACACAGTACTCTTTGAGGCTGCATGCTTCAATGGCACAAACATCCGTCTTTCTTCCAAGAGAATCGGACTTCGTACCGATGCATCCGGTAAATTCGAAAAAGGACTTGACCCGAATAACGCCAAAGCAGCAATTGATCGTGCATGCCAGCTTATGGAAGAACTGGGTGCGGGTGAAGTTGTCGGCGGAATCGTAGATATCTGCAATGAGACAAGAGAACCTTCCAGAGTACCGTTTGAGCCGGAACGCATCAATGCACTTCTTGGAACAGATCTTACAAAAGAAGAAATGCTTGCATATCTTGCCAAAGTAGAACTGACTCTGGATCCGGAAACAAATGAGATCGTAGCTCCGACTTTCCGTCAGGATATCCACTGCATGGCAGATGTGGCAGAGGAAGTTGCAAGATTCTTCGGATATGACAAGATTCCGACCACACTTCCGAATGGAGAGGCTACTACAGGTAAACTTCCGTTCAAACTTCGTATTGAGAATGTGGCAAGAGATATCGCTGAGTATTGTGGATTCTCAGAGGGAATGACTTACTCCTTTGAAAGCCCGAAGGTGTTTGATAAGCTTCGAATCTCAGAGGACAGTGATCTTCGCAAAGTGATCACTATCAGCAACCCTCTTGGAGAGGATTACAGCATCATGCGTACAACCACTCTGAATGGTATGCTTTCTTCTCTGGCAACCAACTACAACAGAAGAAACAAAGGTGTTCGTCTGTACGAGATCGGTAAAGTATATCTGCCAAAAGCGCTTCCACTGACAGAGCTTCCGGATGAGAGAACACATTTTACTCTTGGAATGTACGGCGCAGGTGATTTCTTTGACATGAAGGGTGTTGTAGAAGAATTCTTCGAAAAATCAGGAATGAAGAAAAAAGTCCACTATACACCAGACAGCAACAAGACTTATCTGCATCCGGGCAGACAGGCAAACATCAGCTATGAAGGCAAAGTAGTTGGCTATCTCGGAGAAGTTCATCTGCTCGTTGCTGATAATTATGGAATCGGTGAGAGAACATATATTGCAGTGATCGATATCCAGAATATCCTTGAATTCTGCGGCTTCAACCATAAATTTACAGGAATCGCCAAATATCCGGCAGTTACCCGTGACTTAAGTATGGTTGTTCCGAAACATGTTCTTGCAGGACAGATTGAAGATATTCTTGAACAGAGAGGCGGCAAGATCCTTGAATCTTATCAGCTCTTTGATATTTATGAGGGAGCACAGATCAAATCTGGATACAAGTCCATGGCTTATTCTGTAGTATTCCGTGATCACGAAAAGACTCTTGAAGAAGCTGAGATCACAGCTGCAATGAAAAAGATTCTGAATGGTCTGACAGACCTTGGAATCGAGCTGAGAAGCTGATGAAACTTTACATTGTGAGACACGGTGAGACCGTGTGGAACAGACACCATAAAGTACAGGGGTCGGCAGATATCCCGCTGGCTGAGAACGGAGTCCTTCTTGCCGAGAAGACAGGGGAAGCATTGAAGGATGTTTCCTTTGACCTCTGCATTACCAGTCCTCTTGTAAGGGCCAGAAAGACGGCTGAACTGATTCTTGAGAAACAGAAGGATAAAGTGCCGGTGAGAATAGATGCACGAATCCAGGAAATTGATTTCGGCGCATTGGAAGGTGTCATATGCATGAACGATGCACGCGAATTTCTGAATCCGCAGATAGAGAAGTTTTTTAAAGATCCATGGAATTTTGAACGTCCTGCACATGGTGAGAATATTGCTGATATTCTTAAGCGAACAGGAGAATTCTGGAAAGAACTGATTCATGATCCGGAGCTGCAGGATAAGACAATCCTGATCGCTTCCCATGGATGTGCGGTAAGAGCACTTCTTCATAATGTATACAAGGATCCGAAGGATTTCTGGCATGGCTTTGTGCCTCCGAACTGCAGTGTAAATGTAGTAGAGGTTACTGACGGTCAGGCTGTTCTTCTTGAAGATGACAAAGTATATCAGATGTGAGATGACTCCCACCTCTGGAGGTGGCAAGCAACAAATCAGTATCAGTGGTGGGAGTCAATCCCCCATCTGATATAGCCTCCGGCAGGATTGCAGAGATGTGCAGGAGAAGTATGTCATGCATTGCATGATGCGCATCTCGCAGCAAGAATGCCGAGGCATTCTCAAATCATTCTCTAATAAGCACATATAAAAAGTTATATAAATAATTATA
>CAKRPO010000097.1 GCA_934378195.1 uncultured Blautia sp. | reverse complement strand
TCCAGAGATACGATCCATTTACAGTTTCTGTCCGACAATACGGATACCTGAGAGTTTTACTCCTTCGGTGGGCTTATGCCTCTTTCCTGCAAACTTCACCTCGTTATTGCTGTTACTGCGTTATACTATAGTGCTAAATCGTAAAAAAGTCAAGATGAAAAAAAATATTCTTCCCTCTTGACTTTTTTTGGTGTTTTTTATGTTTTTATTTCGGACTGACAATCTTTCCAGCCACTGCACATGCTGCTGCAGTCTTTGGAGATGCCAGATAGATTTCTACTTTGGAAGTTCCCATACGTCCAAGGAAATTACGGTTGTTTGTTGCCACGACACGCTCTCCATCTGTCAGAATACCACCTGCACGTCCACAGCACAGTCCACATCCTGGATGTGTGATCATTGCACCTGCTTCTGCCAGTGTATCAAGAATCCCAAGCTCGATTGCCTGTCTGTAAATCTTACGGCTTGCCGGTGTTACGATCAATTTTACATAGTCAGCAATTTTTTTGCCTTTCAGGACTTCAGCCGCTGCTGCAAGGTCCTCCAGACGACCGTTTGTACAGGAACCGATAAATACCTGATCGATCTCCGTTCCCTCAAGAGTGCTGACATCACGGATCTTATCTACCTGTGACGGGCATGCCATGACCGGAACAAGCTCCTCTGCACGGTAAGTCATAGTCTTGAGATATGTAGCATCCTCATCCCCAACAAGACTCTTCTGAAAATCATTCAGTTTAATCTCACAATACTCTGCGGTCTTTTCATCCGGTGTAAAGAGTGCACATTTCGCACCTGCCTCAATTGCCATATTTGCAATGGTCATACGGCTTGCAACGGACATATTCTTCACAGCGCTGCCTGTGAATTCCAGTGCACGATAAGTTGCACCATCCGCCCCCAGATCACCAATCAGACGAAGAATCACATCTTTGGACATAACGTTTTCCGGAAGTTCTCCATCGATCACAACTTTAATCGTCTCCGGAACTTTGATCCACATGGTTCCTGTTCCGAGGATGCTTGCCATCTCTGTATATCCGATACCGGAAGAAAATGCACCGACACATCCGTAAGTGGTGGTATGGCTGTCTGTACCAAATACGATATTGCCCGGTTTGACATAGCCAGCCTCTGTCATCAGCTGGTGACAGATTCCGTCACTTCTGTGTACGTTTTTCATTCCATATTTCTCTGCAAAAGCATCTCCTGCATGGAAATGTCTTGTATCGTCAAGCTGACTTGCCGGTACAAGGTGGTCATAGATCAGAACAACTTTGTCCGGATCCCATAATTTCTTGAATCCCATCTCTTCAAATTTCTCTGCAACAAATGGAATAAAAATATCATGGATCATGACTCTGTCTACGTTAACGGTCACAATATCGCCAGGTTTTACAGTATAACCCACATTGTTTCTGATAATTTTTTCAATAACTGTTTCGCCCATCTGCTCTTCCTCCTTAATCCAGTCCGTTCAGTTTGCGCATGGCTTTTACAAGTCCACCAGCCTGAATGATACTCATCAGGTTCTCTGGCAGTGAAGCGATCGAGTACTGTTTTCCATCATAGTCTACATGTTCATTCATCACAACAGTAACGGTGTCTCCCTCTTTGATATCATCATGGAGATCCGGCTGTTCAATCAGCAAAAGACCGTTGTTAATGGAGTTTCTGAAGAAAATTCTTGCAAATGATTTTGCAATGACGCACTGAATTCCCAGTGCTTTGATAATCTCCGGTGCCTGCTCTCTGGAAGAACCGCAGCCAAAGTTTTTGCCGGCAACAATTATGTCACCTTTCTGAATCTGTCCAGCCAGTTCCGGACGAAGTGGGCTGAATCCATACTGTTTCATATCATCGATTGTCTTGAGTGCCAGATACTCGGTCGGAATGATGATGTCGGTATCGATATCATCGCCAAGTACCCACACTTTGCCTGTAAATTTTTCCATAATCTATGTTATCCTCTTCTCTTTCTCAGATTTCAGATGGCAGAGCAATCTTGCCTGCGATTGCAGATGCAGTAACAGTTGCTGCAGAACCAAGATATACTTTGGAGCTTGGATGTCCTGCACGACCTTTGAAGTTACGTGTTCCCGTGCTGATCAGGACTTCATTTTCTCCGATAACACCCTGGCAGCTTCCCCAGCATACACTGCAGTTCGGGTTCATAACAATTGCGCCTGCTTCCATAAAAATATCAATCAGCCCTTCTTTTAATGCCTGACGATAGATAGTCTGGCTTGCCGGAACAACGAGGAAACGTACCTTGTCAGATACTTTCTTTCCTTTGATGATCTCGGCACCTATGCGCAGATCTTCGATACGTCCGTTGTTACAGGAGCCCAGGAATGCTTCGTTGATCTCAATTCCACATGCTTCTTCTGCCGGAACAACATTGTCTACAAAATCCGGTTTTGCAACTACCGGGCGGACTTTGCTGAGATCAAAGGTATATTCTCTTATGTACTTTGCATCTGGATCACTGTGGAATACAGCCTTTGGCTCACGTCCATGCTCTTTGAGGTATTCCATTGCTTTTTCGTCTGCTTCAAAAATACCTGTCTTTGCGCCTGCCTCTACTGCCATGTTGCAGAGAGTCATACGGTCGCTGATGCTTAAAGTTTTTGCACCTTCTCCAGTGAATTCCATTACCTGATAATTGCATCCGTTTGCGCCTACTTCACCGATGATGGTAAGAATCAGGTCACGGGCGGTAACACCTTCCGGAAGTTTACCGGTCAGATTGAATTTTACAGATTCCGGAACCAGTACCCAGGAAGTTCCTGTTACCATTCCATAAAGAAAGTCCGTACATCCGACACCTGTTCCGAATGCGCCAAGTGCACCATAAGAACAGGTATGACTGTCTGCGCCAAAAATCAGTTCACCCGGACGAACATAATTCTCGATCATAACCTGATGGCAGACGCCTTTGCCTTCCCAGAAATCAATGTTGTTTTCTTTTGCAAAGTCTCTCATCTTCTTCTGGGATGCTGCTGTCTTCGGACAGTCAGACGGTACATTGTGGTCAACAATGAAAACAAGTTTCTTTGTATCTGCAATGTGTGGATTTTTTAATTTATTATTATACATATCTACAGTCAGATGCGTAGTTCCGTCATTGCTCATCAGACGGTCAAGCTGAACTGTATGAATATCGCCAGGTTTAACACTGTCTACACCAGCTGCTGCTGCGATGATTTTTTCTGCAATTGTCATTCCCATGGTTATTTCTCCTCCTTGTTCAGTGAAGCGATCAGACCGCCCTGATTCAGAATTCCCTGCAT
>CAKRPO010000096.1 GCA_934378195.1 uncultured Blautia sp. | reverse complement strand
TGTCACATTGGGTTATTCTACTATAAGGGCATTCATATGTCAACAGTTTTTTCCATAATTTTTACGTTTTTTTTACGTTGTATTTCATGGTCAGTCATCCATGATCACTTTCCACTATTTACTACATAAATTCCAACACTTACAAGCAGAAGTGAAAGCAATCCCAATATTCCGGATGCCTGATCTGTTTCACCCAGCAGAACTGCCGAAAGAAGCACTCCAAACACCGGATTCATAAACCCAAACACCGTCACTCTTGAAACCGGATTATATTTCAGAAGAATTCCCCAGAGGGAATATGCCACTGCTGATACCAGCGCCAGATAAACCAGAAGTCCGATTCCGGCTGGTGTCACTTTTGTGATATGACCACCCATCCCCCATCCTGCTACGATCAGTACTATCCCTCCGATCATAAACTGATATGCACTTAACATAACCGGATTAAATCTTTGCGAAAATTTCTTTACAAATACGGACGAAAATGCATACGCAATCGTAGAAAAGAAAATAGCGCCCTCTCCTGCCAGACTAAACTGAAAATTCATTCCATTCAGATTGATCAGAACTACCCCTGCAAATCCCAGAACACATCCGATGATTTTTTTTGATGTGATTTTTTCCTGATGAAACAAAAATCCTGCTACCAGAATCGCAATAAATACATTCACAGCTTCTATAATAGAGGCTTTTACTCCGCTGGTATGTGCAAGTCCCATATAAAAAAAGAAATATTGTATAATAGTCTGAAGCAGGCTTAACCAGATAATTTCTTTTGCTGCTTTTCTCTCCGGCCGTAAAAAATGTCCCTCCATTACGCTTCCAATCCCAGTTGCCAGAACTCCAGCCAGCGTGAATCTGCAGCCGGCAAAAAGAATCTGCGATGCCGTATCCGCTGCATCGACTTCAAACAGCCGATATCCGATTTTGATACAGGGAAATGCACTTCCCCACAACAGACAACATAAAAGGGCGCCAAACCAGACAACAACTGTTTTCTGCATCCATTCCTGTTTTATTTTTAATCCACTCATAAATTTCCCTCCTCTGCTGCTATCCTTTAAAAATAATGTATTTTATTTTCTCATCGACACCAGTTCCTGTCAACCTTGCGAACATTCCATTCTCCTATTATAATGATAAAATAACAACTATTATTTACAGCCGACTTATCAGAAATGCATCAAAACCAACATACACAAACGGAGGAATTCCCATGTCAAACATTACCAAACATGCTCTGGCAGAGTCCCTGAAAAAATTTCTTCTCAAAAAGCCGCTAAACAAAATTACGATCAACGATCTGACCACTGACTGTGGCATCAGCCGTATGGCTTTCTATTATCATTTCAAAGATATCTACGATCTGGTCGAGTGGGTATGCCTTGAAGGATCCCGAGGAGCTCTCCAGGGAAAGAAAACCTATGACACATGGCAGGAAGGACTACTGCAGATTTTTGAAGCAGTCTACGAAAACAAACCATTCATTATAAATGCTTACAATGCCCTCAGCCGGGAACAGATTGAGAACTTTCTCTTTCAGCTGACGCATGACCTGATCATGGGCGTTGTCGAAGAACAGGCAAAAGGAACTCCTCTCACTCAGGAGCAAAAAAACTTTATCGCAGATTTTTATAAATACAGTTTTGTCGGCATCATGCTCGACTGGATCCGCCAGGGAATGAAATCAGATTATGCATCCATCTGCGGCAACATGTGCATTACCATTCATGGAAATATCACAAATTCCATCCAAAACTTTACAAAACATGACAAATGATAAGTTTTTACTCATTCCATATTTTTTGTAAATTGAATTCAAACGTAAATGGCAATACTATAAGAGACAGAAACAGAAAGCTACACATCATCACAAACAAATGAAAGGTGGTTTTTTATATGTCTAAAAAAGGATTAAAACTTGGTGTTGCACTTGCAGCAGGAGCCGGAGCAGCCGCAATGCTCGCTAAAACCTCTCAGGAAAACAAAGAGATCAAAGAAACAAAGGCAAAGAAAGCTGAAGCAGCCAGATCTGATTACCGCAATACAGAGCGCGGAAAATACGAAAAAAACAGCAAAGGTATTTACTATACAAACGGTAACTACGAAGCATTCGCCCGTCCGGAGAAACCAGAAGGTGTGGATGACAAACACGCTTACATCGTTGGAAGCGGTCTTGCTTCTCTCGCCGCAGCCTGCTTCCTCGTACGTGATGCACAGATGCCTGGTTCCCATATCCATATCCTGGAAGCCATGGATATTGCCGGCGGTGCCTGCGACGGTATTTTCGACCCGACACGCGGCTATGTCATGAGAGGCGGCCGTGAAATGGAAAACCATTTCGAATGTCTCTGGGACCTGTTCCGCAGCATCCCTTCTATTGAGACACCTGGTGTGTCCGTTTTGGATGAATATTACTGGCTGAATAAACACGACCCGAATTATTCACTCTGTCGTGCTACCGTAAACCGCGGTGAAGATGCACATACAGATGGCAAGTTTAATCTCAGCCAGAAGGGCTGTATGGAAATCATGAAGCTTTTCATGACCAAAGACGAAGATCTCTACGATAAGACCATCGAAGATGTCTTCGACGATGAAGTATTCAATTCCACCTTCTGGCTGTACTGGAGAACCATGTTTGCATTCGAAAACTGGCACAGTGCTCTGGAAATGAAACTCTACTTCCAGCGTTTCATCCACCACATCGCAGGCCTTCCGGATTTCAGTGCTCTGAAATTCACGAAATACAACCAGTATGAATCCCTGATTCTTCCAATGCAGAAATATCTGGAAGAAGCAGGCGTTGACTTCCAGTTCAACACAGAAGTTACCAACGTTATTTTTGACTTCAAGGATGACAAGAAGATTGCATCTGCGATCGAATGCAAGGTAAACGGCGTGGAAAAGGGCATCGTTCTTACCGAAAATGACCTTGTGTTCGTTACAAACGGAAGCTGTACAGAAGGCACCATCTACGGCGACCAGAACCACGCACCGAACGGTGATGCAGAAGTTCGTACAAGCGGCTGCTGGTCTCTCTGGAAAAATATCGCAGCGCAGGATCCGTCCTTCGGACACCCTGAAAAATTCTGCTCCGATATCAGCAAGACCAACTGGGAATCTGCAACTGTCACAACACTGGATGACAAGATCATTCCTTATATCACAGACATCTGCAAACGTGATCCACGTACCGGCAAGGTTGTTACAGGCGGTATCGTAAGCTGCCAGGATTCCAAGTGGCTCTTAAGCTGGACTATCAACCGTCAGGGTCAGTTCAAGGATCAGGACAAAGACAAAGTCTGCGTATGGGTTTACGGACTGTTCACAGACGTACCTGGAGACTATATCAAGAAACCTATGAAAGACTGTACCGGTAAAGAAATCACCGCAGAGTGGCTGTATCATCTTGGTGTTCCGGAAGACCAGATTGATGAGCTTGCTGAACACAGTGCTGTATGTGTACCTACCATGATGCCATATATCACCGCATTCTTCATGCCAAGAGCCAAAGGCGACCGCCCGGACGTTATCCCGGATGGCTGTGTAAACTTCGCTTTCCTTGGACAGTTCGCAGATACACCTCGTGATACCGTATTCACCACAGAATACTCTGTCAGAACCGCTATGGAAGCTGTTTACGGACTGCTCGGTGTTGACCGTGGTGTACCGGAAGTATGGGGAAGCGTTTATGATATCCGTGAACTCTTAAGCAGCAGTGTAAAGCTGATGGATGGTAAATCACCTCTGGAAATTGATTTCCCTGGAGCAAACCTTATCCTGAAACCAGTACTTCGTTTCATCAAAGGAACTGTGATTGAAAAAGTCCTGAGAGATTATGATGTGTTGAAAGATGGAATGTAATATCCGCCTCGGTTCTGTATGAACATCAAAGAATGCTATATTTCTATAATATGTGTTACTGCATCTGAGAATCAGATATGATATCTTAAGAATGCACACATATTCAAAAAAACACCGGAACAGATTTCAAACCTGCTCCGGTGTTTTTCTGTAAAATCACATATCTTT
>CAKRPO010000095.1 GCA_934378195.1 uncultured Blautia sp. | reverse complement strand
ATATAAGGTATAGATAAATATAGTATAAAATATTTTATGCTGGAATGCAAAAGACAAATTTGCTTCTTTTCGTGTCTTGTTTTTTCGTGTCAGTTTTTTCTTGTCAAAATGAAGGAAATTGATTGTTTTTGATTAAACATATTGTATAATATGTAGTAGATTTGATGGGAAAATATTCCTGAGGGGGAGATTTTTGCTGAAAAAATATAAAAAAACTACAGGTTTGCTGTGCCTGCTCATAGCATTCGTATGGATGAGTATGGTCAGTTGTCCGAAAGATTCCGATCATTGCAGTCACAGTATGTGGGCAGATGCAGCATTGTCCTGATCGTAGTTGTGGTCGTATGTTCGATTTGGATAAAATGGTGTACAGGAGGATATGCATATGAAAAGAAAAAAAGCATACAGAGTGATGACCGTGCTCCTGGTATTTGTTATGGCATTTACCGTGATGCTGCAGACCGAATGTGAAGTTTATGCAGCAACACCAGTATCTTCACACGGCAGACTTTCGGTAAAGGGCGCAGACCTCGTGGATGCCCGAAAGCGCAAATTTCAGCTGCGTGGGATAAGCACGCACGGAATCAACTGGGATGTGGGAGCTCCGTATGTAAATAAGGCTGCCTTCAAGACACTGCGGGACGACTGGGGAGCCAATGCAGTCCGGCTTGCCATGTACACTTCGGAATATAATGGCTACTGTTCCGGAGGAAACAAGGCAGCACTTCGAAATCAGATCTACAAGGGTGTGCAGTATGCGACTGAGCTCGGCATGTATGTGATCATAGACTGGCATATTCTCAATGATGGTAATCCGAAATCTCATCTCAGAGATGCGAAATCATTTTTTGCAACTATGTCAAAAAAATATAAAAATCAGAAAAATGTCATCTATGAGATTTGTAATGAACCGAATGGATGCAGTTGGAATACGATCAAATCTTATGCGACACAGGTCATCAAAGTGATCCGCAAAAATGATAAGAACGGAATCATCGTTGTCGGTACTCCGACGTGGTCACAGCTGGGTTCGGATGGTACACACAATGAGGTTGCGAACAGTCCGATCAAAGGATATCGGAATATCATGTATTCACTGCACTTTTATGCAAATGAATGGAGTCACAACCGTTATCTGCCATCCAAACTTGAGTACGCACGGAAGAAGAAACTTCCGGTCATAGTAACAGAGTTTGGTATGTCTGCAGCAAGTGGCGGAGGCGGGATCAGCAAGGCATCGACGGGAAAATGGCTGAACAGACTAAATAAGGCAAATATCAGCTATTTCTGTTGGAGTCTCAGCAATAAAAATGAATCCTGTTCCCTTCTTTCGCCGAGAACGAGAAAGACAAGTGGCTGGAAAAGCGGAGACCTGTCAAAGGCAGGACAGTATATCAGAGCAAAATACAGGACAGGAAGGAGAAGCTGAAAGGCTTCTCTTTTTTGAAATTCTTTTGCATGGTTATGCGGTACAAATGCATAAAAATAGCTTGACTATGTTGGATAAGAGTTGTAAAATAAGTGTAGCTTTTTAAAGAGTTAAAGCATAAGAGTAAATTCTATGATGGGAATCAGTAGAAACAGAGGAAACCTGTCCCCAGAGAGCTGTGAATGGTGTGATGCAGCGGCAGTACTGTTTTGAATATCATCCCTGAGAAGGAAGACCGAACGTTATACATAAGATTTATCAGTAGGTTTTCACGGAGGCTCCCCGTTACAGGAGACGCGTATGCCGGTACGTTGCAGAATCGTACTTGTTTCAATGGCGAAACAGGGTGGTTGCGGAATGATATATCCGTCCCTGAGGGGGCGGATTTTTTTATGCATTAATTTCTGAAACCGGAACATCATCATATTTTACAAGGGAGGAAGAGAGGATGAAAGTCTACAAAAAACTCATGAATGCACTGGCAGCAGTAGAAAAAATTGTACTGGTTGTTTCAACACTGCTGATCCTTGTGCTCACTGTGGGAAATGTATTTTCCCGTAAAGTGATCCACCGCTCCTGGTCTTTTACAGAAGAACTGGTTGTAGCGGTCTTTGTACTCATTACACTTCTGGCAGCGGCACTGTCCTGCCGTGAGGGAGGCCTGGTCAGTCTGACACTGGTTACCGACCGCCTTCCAAAAAAACTGAAAAAACCGTCAGTGATCCTGATCACGGTGCTGAGCATTATTTTTTCAGTAATTCTTTTTAAGTATGGTATGGATAAGGTTATCACTCAGCTTGAAAACGGAAAAAGAACCTTCGTACTGAACTGGCCGGAATGGATCTTCTGGTCCTTTGTACCGATCGGGGCAGGCTGTATGATTCTTCATTTTATTGAGTACTGCCTGGATGTCTGTCTTGGAAATAACAATAATAAGGAGGACAAATAAATGATCAGTGCTGTTTTATTTATTTCATTTTTTGTTTTTCTGATCCTGGGTGTGCCGATCGCACTTTGTCTGGGACTTTCCTCTGTATGTGCAATCCTGTATTCAGGAACTTCACTTACGATTGTTGCAACAAATATGTATTCAGGAATCAGTAAATTCCTTCTTCTTGCGATTCCGTTCTTTGTACTGTCCGGAAATATCATGGCAAAAGCCGGAATTTCCCGCAGACTGATCGATTTCGTTGATACCTGTGTCGGACACAAAAAAGGTGGCATCGCGATCGTCTGCGTTATCGTTTCCTGTTTCTTCGGAGCAATCTCCGGTTCTGGTCCGGCTACAGTAGCAGCTCTTGGTGCTGTTCTGATTCCGGCAATGGTAGAGCAGGGCGGTTTCTCCGCACCATTCTCTACAGCGCTGATGGCGACTGCGAGTTCGGTGGCAATCGTTATACCGCCAAGTATCGCTTTCGTTGTATATGCATCCATTACAGGCGTATCTATCGCAGATATGTTTATGGCAGGTATCGTACCTGGAATCCTGATGGGTGTGGCACTTGTAATTGTAGTACTTCTTGAAGCAAACAAACATGATATCAAACCGTCCCGCGAAAAAGCATCTGCAAAGGAACGTTGGTCTACTTTTAAAGATGCATTCTGGGGATTCCTGATGCCGGTTATCATCCTTGGCGGAATCTACGGTGGTATCTTTACACCAACAGAAGCTGCGGCAGTATCTGTTGTATATGGACTTTTTGTAGGTATGGTGATCTACCGTGAGGTATCCTTCAGAGATCTGTTTGATATCCTGGTAGATTCCGCAAAGACTACCGGTGGAATTATGCTGATCGTTGCAAGTGCATCCCTGTTCTCATTTGTATGTACCAAATTTGGTATCGCAGATGCTGCATCCGGACTGCTTGCATCCATCGCACACAATCAGTTTGTATTCCTTTTGATCGTAAATGTTATCTTCCTGATCGCAGGATGCTTTATCGATGCAAACTCTGCAATGTATATTTTCATTCCGATCATGCTTCCGGTATGTAAGGCACTTGGATATGATGTTGTTGCATTTGGTGTTATGGCAACCGTAAACCTTGCAATCGGACAGGTTACACCTCCGGTTGGAGTTAACCTTTTTGTTGCGATCAGTATCAAGATCAAGAAAGGGCTGGAAGTTACCCTGCAGCAGATTTCCAGGGCAGTTATGCCAATGATCGCTGCCAGCGTTGTAGTACTTCTGGTTGTAACCTATGTACCGGCAGTTTCAACAGCGCTTCCGAAAGCTCTTGCAAAAGATGGTTCTTACACGGGAGATCAGGTTTCATCTGATACAGGAAGTACTGCTTCCAAGGATGCCGGAAATGACAACGATTCCTTTAATACAATTGAAGATTACAGTGACCTTGACTGGCCGGAAATGACCTGGAACTTTGCATGTTCCACAACAGAGACAAGTACCTGGGCAGATGGCGGACGTAAGTTTGGTGAGCTGATGGAAAAAGCAACCGGAGGCAAGGTTAAAGTTAACATCTATGCGGCAGACCAGCTGACTAATGGAAATCAGTCTGAGGGAATTCAGGCTCTGCTGAACGGAGACCCGGTACAGATTTCCATGCATTCCAATCTGATCTATTCCGCATTTGACCCGAGATTCAATGTAGTATCTCTTCCATTTATTTATGATTCTTATGATGATGCAGATGCAAAATTTGATGGAGCAGCCGGTGAAAAACTGAAAGAACTGCTTTCTGAATATGGACTGCACTGCATGGGTATTGCAGAGAACGGTTTCCGTGAGCTGACCAACAGCAAACATGAAGTTAAAACTCTGGATGACATGAAGAATCTCAAGATCCGTGTGGCAGGTTCCAATCTTCTTATGGAATGCTATAAGAGATGGGGTGCAGATGCGACGAATATGAACTGGTCCGAGACCTACACAGCCCTGCAGCAGAATACAGTAGAAGGTCAGGAAAATCCGCTGCCGGCAATCGATGCGGCAAGTGT
>CAKRPO010000094.1 GCA_934378195.1 uncultured Blautia sp. | reverse complement strand
GCACAGAAAAAGAAATAGCTATCCGAACAAGCTGACTCAGCAAATTTTCGTCAATTTTGATCATGCTAGCGATGGCTGCGTTGCTCTGTCTGAGCACCGTGAGGTGCGAGTTTGCAAAAGCAGTCATCCATAAGCGCATGAGAAAAATTAGAAAATGCAGCGTGTCAGACTGGTTGGATAGCTATTAACTTTTTCGTCATATAACATCAGACTGGTTGGATAGCTATTAACTTTTTCGTCATAATTAAGTTGTTGTTCTCTATTTCTATATTATTTATTTACCGCTCACTCAGTATCATCTTCAACCGAGGAATATCATTGTTCAGTATCATATTCTCCGGAAACATCGCTTCATGTACAAACTCCGCCCCATACGTAAAATCCCCGATATGCTCCGCCCCATGACTGTCACTCGACAGCACGATCGGAATCTCATATTTCATACAATATTTCAGAATCTCCCGGTTATTCGCCCGTGTATCCCCACGATATCCATACGGTGCAAGAGAAGCCTCATTGATCTCAAAGATAACCCCGTTCTCTTTGGCACCGACTGCCAGTGTCTCGTAATCCACCGGAAAAGCCGGATTGTCACAGTGCCCCAGGATCTTCACACACGGATGCGTCATCGCGTTCAGATATGCACTTGTATTTTCTTTGATACTTCCACTCTTATAATTCTGCGCATGCATACTCGCAATCGCATAGTCAAGCTCTCCGAGCAGTTCATCATTCAGGTCAAGATGACCGTCAATATCCAGAATATTCAATTCCACTCCAAAAAGCAGCTCGATTCCGAAACGCTTCTTTGGCGCATAAGTCAGACTACGAAAATAAGAAGAAGTACCGGCAGCAAGCGTCCCCGGACCATGATCCGTAATTCCGAGCAGCCTTAATCCCTTCTTTGAAGCAGCCTTTGCCATATCAGAAATCGTGCAGATGGTTCCATGACCACTTGCAATAGAATGCGTATGTATATCAGAAAGATACATCCTGATCCCTCCCTGAGTTCATAAAATTAAAAACTGTATACAATTTTACGGTTGAAAAAGTAAAAAAAATTTGACTAAATCCAGTATGGCAGTCAAAACCATAAAAGTCAATGAGAAAATCACATTCCAAATAAAAACCAACACAAAACCAACAAAAACCACAACAAAAACCGCATTAAAATCCGATGAATAATGTTGGATTTCGTTGACATATAAGAAACTGTAAGGTATAATGATTTTATATGAATCGTGGAGTTCTAGCGCCTTATGATTTGCATTGCATATCCAGGAGGTGCCAGTGGCACACCCGCTGATACATATGAGATATGGCGTCTGAGACACCATAAGAAAGGAGAAGTGTGGAGATGTTTAATACCACAGATGTTCCAAAGTCATCCAGAATTCCGAAACTGATCGAAGCGCTTTATGCGAACATGCCAGTTATCGAATCTGCCAGAGCAAAGCTGATCACCGAGTCATACAAAGCCACAGAAGGACAGCCGATGGTCACAAGACGTGCGGAAGCTTTTGCTCATATTCTCCGTAATATCCCGATCATCATTCGAGACAACGAGCTGATCGTTGGAAGCAGCACGATCGCACCGAGAGGATGTCAGACTTTCCCGGAATTTTCCTACCAGTGGCTGGAGGATGAGCTGGATACTGTTGCAACAAGGACTGCGGATCCATTTTACATTGCAGAAGAGACCAAAGAAGAGTTAAGAGAAGTACACAAATACTGGAAAGGTAAGACTTCCAGTGAACTTGCAACCTCCTATATGTCTCCGGAAGCAATCAAAGCAATCGACCACAATATTTTCACGCCAGGTAACTATTTTTACAATGGCGTCGGACATGTAACTGTTAAATATGAAGAAGTTCTGGCTATCGGTTACAAAGGAATCATTGATAAAGCTCAGGCAGAACTGAATAAATGCCAGGTTGGAGATGGAAATTATGCAAAGAAATCCCATTTCCTCAACGCAGTGATCCTTTCCTGCCAGGCAGTTATCGAGTACGCTGAGCGTTACGCAGAGCTGGCTTCCCAGATGGCTTCTGAGTGCACGGATCCTGTACGTAAACAGGAACTGCTTCAGATTTCCCAGAACTGCAGCCGTGTACCGGCCAATGGAGCAACAAGCTTTTATGAGGCATGCCAGTCCTTCTGGTTTGTACAGCAGCTTCTTCAGGTAGAGTCCAGTGGACATTCTATTTCACCGGGACGTTTTGACCAGTATATGTATCCTTATTATAAAGAAGATCTGGACAAGGGCATCATTACCAGAGAGTCCGCGCAGGAACTTCTGGATTGCATCTGGGTCAAACTCAATGACCTGAATAAAGTACGTGATGCAGCATCCGCAGAAGGATTTGCAGGATACAGCTTATTCCAGAATCTGATCGTAGGTGGACAGGACAAATACGGAAATGATGTTACCAATGATCTTTCCGTTATGTGTATCCTTGCATCTATGCATGTGCACCTTCCTATGCCATCCCTTTCCATTCGTGTATGGAATGGCTCTCCACATGAACTGCTGATCAAGGCAGCTGAGCTTACCAGAACAGGTATCGGACTTCCTGCTTATTACAATGACGAGGTTATCATTCCGGCACTGCAGAACAGAGGACTGACTCTTGAAGATGCACGTGAATACAATATCATCGGATGCGTAGAACCGCAGAAAGCCGGCAAGACAGATGGCTGGCATGACGCAGCATTCTTCAATATGTGCCGCCCGCTGGAACTTGTATTTTCCAATGGTATGGACAAGGGTGAACTGGTTGGTATCCAGACAGGTGATGTCACCAGGATGACCACTTTTGAAGAATTCTTTGATGCGTATAAGAAACAGATGGAATACTGCATTTCTCTTATGGTCAATGCAGATAATGCTATTGATGTGGCTCATGCAGAAAGAGTTCCGCTTCCATATGAATCTTGTATGGTAGATGACTGTATCAGCAGAGGACTTTGTGTACAGGAAGGTGGAGCAGTCTACAACTTTACCGGCCCTCAGGGATTTGGTATCGCCAACATGGCAGATTCTCTGTATGCGATCCGTAAGCTTGTATACGAGGATAAGAAGGTGTCCATGGAAGAGTACAAACAGGCTCTGGCATGGAACTATGACAAGGGACTTGACCAGCAGTCCGTTTCTGATATGACAGAAATGATTCTCAAGGGAATGCAGGATGCAGGTATGGCAATCAATACCGATACTGCCAAGGCAGTTCTTCAGACAGTTATGAGACTGAAACCATCCGAAGAGCAGGTTAGCAGATTTACAGAAATCCATCATATGATCGATGAAGTTCCGAAATACGGAAATGCGATTGATGATGTGGATTATTTCGCAAGAGATGTAGCCTATACATATTCCCGTCCACTGGAAAAATACCAGAATCCACGTGGAGGACATTTCCAGGCAGGACTTTATCCGGTATCTGCAAACGTACCGCTTGGCGGACAGACAGGAGCAACACCGGATGGACGTTATGCACATACACCGGTTGCTGATGGCGTTTCTCCATCTGCCGGCAAGGACGTTAAGGGACCGACTGCAGCTGCAACATCAGTTTCCAGACTGGATCACTTCATCGTATCCAATGGTACACTGTTCAATCAGAAATTCCATCCATCCGCACTTGCAGGAAGAGAAGGACTGGAGAAATTCGTTGCACTGATTCGTACCTTCTTTGATCAGAAAGGTATGCATATGCAGTTCAACGTTGTTGACAGAGAGACACTGCTTGATGCGCAGAAACATCCGGAGAAATATGCACATCTGGTTGTTCGTGTTGCCGGATACAGCGCATTGTTCACAACACTGTCCCGATCCCTTCAGGACGATATCATCAGAAGAACCGAGCAAGGCTTCTAAAAAGGAAAAACTATGAACTATTTACAGACAAAAGGTCGTATTTTTGACATCCAGAGATATTCCATTCATGATGGGCCGGGAATCCGTACGATCGTGTTTCTGAAAGGCTGCGTGCTCAGATGCAGATGGTGCTGTAATCCGGAATCGCAGGAATATAAAATCCAGACAATGAAGGTTCTTGGCGAAGATAAGGTGATCGGCAGGGATGTGACGGTTGAGGAAATGATAGAAGAAGTCGAAAAGGACCGTCCATACTACTGGCGCTCCGGGGGAGGACTTACCCTTTCCGGAGGCGAGAGCCTGTGCCAGCCGGATTTTGCAAGAGATCTGCTCAGAGCAGCAAAGGAGCGTGGAATCAACACTGCACTGGAAAGTATGGCATGTGCACCGTTTGAGACGATTGAAACGATCCTGCCGTATCTGGATCTGTACCTGATGGATATCAAACACACCAACCCGGCCAAACACAAAGAATTTACCGGGCGTGCAAATGATCTCATGATGGAAAATGCACGTAAGGTTGCACTTTCCGGCAAATGTAAACTGATCATCCGTGTTCCTGTTATTCCGACATTTAATGATACGGTAGAAGAGATTCAGGGAATTGCAGAATTTGCGAATACACTTCCGGGTGTAGAGCAGCTTCATCTGCTTCCTTATCACAGACTTGGACAGGACAAGTACATTGGCCTTGGAAGACCATATTTAATGGAAGGAATTCTTCCACCTACCAATGAACATATGCAGACACTGAAAAAAGCCGCAGAATCCGTAAGTTCTCTGCATGTTCAGATTGGCGGATAAAGAAAAAACAACAAAAACAACATTTTTATCGTGATAAAAACAACATAAAACAACGATAAATTCTTGACAATCTTGTGCATAAGGAGTAAAATCTCCTTAGAAATAAAATAACACACGCAGCTGCTCAGGGATTGGAATCCGGTCACCTGACAACTGCAAAATAACCAAATTGCTTTAGGAGGAAAATAAGCATGGTAAACGAATTTGAAATCAAAAAACAGATCTGTGACATCGGAAGA
>CAKRPO010000093.1 GCA_934378195.1 uncultured Blautia sp. | reverse complement strand
ATATCGTAAACGGACAGGCAGTTGCAGCAGGAAGCGCATCACAGGACGGCAACGGCGCAGTAGTTGCAGCGAATGTTGTCACAGAAGGATTTTCTCCGTTTGTATTTGTGAAGGCAGTGAGCGGGGACGCAGTGGCATTGACGGATGACCAAACACCTATAGATTTAGCCACAGCAATTAAAAGTATATCTCTTGCAGAGGTTACTTATACCAACAAAAGTGGACAGATGGTTACAGAAGCCTTTGACTCGAATAAACAGTATCCTCGTAATGCAAAACTGGAGTTCAAATTAGAGTATGCCTTTGCAGAAAGTAATAAACCTTCAGCAGATGGTGTAAGGTCTGCAACTTATCAGTTGCCGGCTGGAATAACATTTGATAATACCGATATGCCAAAGAATATTACAGATCCAACATATACAGCGGGAATTCCGGGTACATACACCATTAAAGACGGAGTTATTACTTTCTATTATGAGGAAGCATATCTTAAAGACCATAAAAACAGTATTGCAGGTACGTTAAAATTTGGTGGATCATTAGATGGGAAATCTTTAGAAAATCAAGATTCAACAACAATTACATTTCCGGGATCAGGAGAAGGAAATACAATCACTATCCGGTTTGAAGAAGGAAATGTAAAAGGTGAAAAAAGTTACACACTTAATGATGATGGAACAATTACGTTTACAATTAAACTGAATGTTACCGGAAAAGATGTTACAAATGTAAATCTGACTGATACAATGGGATCCAATCTTGAGTTTGCAAGGGATCCGGAGTTTAAATTAGATGGTAATGCCGTATCTGGTAATATATCAGGTGGGGTGGCAAATTTGCAGCTTGGGGCTCTGACTGTTGGAGAACACATTTTAACTTACAAAGCAAGCTTAATATCATCAGAGATTACAAGCGGTGATCCTAACAAGAATGCAGCAGCGTGGACCTGGAATGAGAACGGAAGTGGCAATGCAGACACAACAGTTTCTGCTAAAAATCGTGAGATTAGGAAAGCTGGTCAGTATGATTCGGCTAACAATGTGATCAACTGGACAATTTATTACACACCGGGGCAGCTTGATTCGGCAGCAGGTAAGACAATTAAAGATATGCTCAGTGGAAAGCATAAATATACTGGTAAATATAAGGTATACTATGATAAAAACAGTAGCAACATGTATTATGTTTCCAATGATACTTTAATAGCAGAGGGAGATTTAGATGAGAATGCTACATCTTTCGATTATACTTTCCCGGCAAGCTGCACAGATTTAGGTGGAGTATATAAGATTGTATATCAGACAGAACTTACAGAGGATATCAGTAATGTGCCAGATGGTGGACTTAAGCTTACGAACAAAGCAGAAGATGATAAGACATCCACTGGTGATACGTCCGTAACTGTCAATAAGCCAAGCGGACCATCAGAACCATCAGAAAATATTGTCCAAAAATCAGGAACAGCAAACTCTGAAGACAGAACAGCAGAATGGACAATTACTGTTACACCGCCAACAGGGAAAACAGTAACAGATTTAGTTGTAACAGATACATTGACAGATTTTTACAACTGGCAGGGTAAATTCCTTAAGGATACGCTGGAGATAAAAGAAGGCAATACAACTCTAAAAGGAACAGATTACACAATTCAGATTACACCGGGCAGTAAATCTCCTTACAGAGAAGCAGTAATGGTGATTACTTTCAGTAAAAATATTACTGATGTGGTTACTATTAAATATAAGTCAGATTATAATGATTCTAAAGATACTCAGTTTGCTGGATGGCCAGGTAATTCTGCTAATATAAGTTATAAAATTGATGGAAATGACAAAACAGGAAATGCAGATGCAAGCGTTGAGATTAAGAAAACAGACTTTGATCTGAATAAAAATGGTAAACTCGTAGGCAATACTGCAGAGTGGGAGATAGTGATAAATAAACTCCAAGCATGGGACCGTACAGAGCTTCCAGATTTGTCCAATCAGATTTCAGATGTACTTCCTGCCGGAATGGAGTATGTTGAAGGGTCAGCGACTTATAAAATTTTTCCGGAGAATGTTAATGGTGATACAGAGACCCAGGCAGTATCAGTGACCCCATCTTATGACGAAGATACCAGAACACTGCATTTTAGTATTCCGGGATTAAAAGGCAAGGTACGGGCTGTTATAAATTATAAGACAAAAATCGTATCAATACCTGAAGCGTCGGGAGACGGTGTTACTGTAGACGGTGATAAGATTACATTTGAAAATAAAGCAACAGTTGGTAAGAAGACAACCACTGGAAAAGTAGAAATGACCAGCAGAGAGCTCTCAAAAACCGGAAAACAGGTTGAGGGTATGGACAATATCGTAGAATATACAATCCATATAAACTGGCATGGTAAGGATCTTCTTGATAATGAGGATACATTAACATTAGAAGATCTGCTGGATGCGGATTTAATTTTGGATACAACCAGCATTAAAGTAAAAGATACCGATACGAATGAAGATATAACGTTCGGAAGCAGCTTCTCCACAACAAATGATGGAAGAACTAAAATGGTTCTGACTATTCCGGATGAAAAGCATCTGGTTGTTACATATAGAGCAACCTTATCTTCTGTAGGTAAAACAGATGGAACAACATATCAGGTAAGCAATGAAGCAAGTCTGAAAGGAGAGGTAGGAAAGAAATCTTCAACAAAGACGGATGTAAAATATAAATACTCAGAGGCAACGATAGGTGGAAGTATTGATACATTTAAGATAAATAAAGTAAATGAAAAAGGTAAGGCACTGGCAGATGCAACATTTGTCATAAAAGCAGTTGCTCCAAGTACCTTAACTCCAACGAAAGATGTAGAAACTAAAACAAGTGATGAGAATGGCGGTATATTATTTGATAAGTTAGATCTTAATACTTTATATTCTTATCAGGAAACAAAAGCACCAGAAAATTATGCACTGGATAGTACGATTCATTACTTTATTCTTGTAAATAAAGCACAAGATCATTGGAAAGATGAACTTAATGAATTAAAGGCTAAAATTAAAGCAGGAACGAAAGTTGCTGAGTATAATGGTGGACAGGTTATCATCGTTCAGAATGAACCAGAAGCACCGAAGCTTGGAAGTGTTAAGGTAACAAAAGTGTTCAGCGGACTGGGCGATGTGAAAAAGACACTGAAGGACTTCAAGATCACCAACACATATGATACCAGCAAGGAATTTACCCTGGATAATGCAGCCGGAGACGGAACAGAAGAGAGCCCGTACACATGGACACTCGAAGGGGTACCGGTAGGAACCCCGGTTGAATTTACCGAGAGCGGCTATACAGCAGAAGGATATAAGGTTCAAGTAAAGATCAACCAGACTGCAGTTGAGGGGGATCCGAAAGCAGAAGTAACAGTAGCAGAGGGAGACCCGGTAACAGCAGCATTTACGAACACATATGAGCAGAAGCTTGGAAGTGTACAGGTAACAAAAGTGTTCAGCGGACTGGGCGATGTGAAAAAGACACTGAAGGACTTCAAGATCACCAACACATATGATACCAGCAAGGAATTTACCCTGGATAATGCAGCCGGAGACGGAACAGAAGAGAGCCCGTACACATGGACACTCGAAGGGGTACCGGTAGGAACCCCGGTTGAATTTACCGAGAGCGGCTATACAGCAGAAGGGTATAAGGTTCAAGTAAAGATCAACCAGACTGCAGTTGAGGGAGAACCGACAGCAGAAGCAACAATAGCAGAAAACGAAACAGCAATAGCAAAGTTTACAAATGAATACACTCCAACAAAGCGCGACATCGAAATCAGCAAGGTCGACCTTACCAACAACACTGAACTTGAAGGTGCATTCCTCCAGATTACCGGAACAGACATTGATGGAAAAGAAATTACCCCTATCAAGTGGAAATCCGGTGATGATGGAAAGAATGAAAACGGAACAGTCAAGACACATACAGTGAAACTTACAGCCGGAACATACACTCTTTCCGAGACAGCAGCTCCGGACGGATACAAGATTGCTGCAAGTATCAAGTTCATGATTGACAAAGAAGGAAAAGTAACAAGCGAAACAAAAGATGCAGTTACAGGCAACAAAGTTACCATGAAGGATGAGAAGAAAGATACATCCGCATCCATTTCAGTAACTAAGAATCTGAAGACAGTTGCAGGCGAGAACATTTATGCAGTTGATCAGACATTCTACGTAGCACTTTATGAAGATGAGAACTGCACGAAACTTGCATCTGAGATCAAAGCACTTACATTCAAAAACTCCACTTCCGAAACAGTTACATTTGAAGGTGTGGAGCCGAACAAGACTTATTATGTAGGTGAATGTACAAAAGACGGCGTGCGCTATCTGAGCGGCGTTGTTGCAGGAACAAAATATGTAGCACAGTTTACAGATGGAAACAGTGTTACAGTAGAAACTCCAAACGGAAGTAAAGCAGTTTACTTTGATAACCGTTTTATGAAATTCCCGGATGGATTCTACAAAGAAGGTGTTCTGAGTATTACCAAACTGTTTAAAGACAAAACCGGTAAGGCAAAGAACAGCGACGAGACATTCTATGCAGGTATTTTTGATGATGAAGAATGTACAAAACTTTCAGAGAATGTGGCTCAGAATATTATTCCACTGAATCTGAATGGCAGCTCCAGTGTGACAGCACAGATTAAAGTATCCATTGCACAGGGAACATCCAAGACTTTCTATGTGACAGAGGTTGATAAGGATGGAAAACCGATAAATGAAGAAACTTTCAAATATGATGTATCAGTGGAGAACGGAGAAGTTACATTCGATGAGAATAATACTTCTGCAGAAGTAACCATCACCAATCAGGAACAGGATGAAGACAAAGATAAGGATAAAGACAAGGACAAAGGTAAAACGACCACAACCTCATCTAATGCAACATCCACAAAAGCAGTAAAAACAGGTGATAACACACCGATTGGAATTTTCGTAATTCTTCTTATTGCTGCAATCGTAGTGATTGGTGGAGGAATTTACCTCAAACGTCGCAAAAAATAATAAGAAACAATAAGTAACTACAAAGTCCGTCAGGATGGGAAACCATTCTGGCGGATTTTTATCCCTCTTGACATCTTCCGTGAAAATGTCCACAATAAAGGTATCAAGAACAAATTGGACGCATGGCTTGTGTTCCTGAGTATGGACGAACCAGAGCGGATTATTGAGCTGATCACGAGCTACCCGGAGTTCAAAGCCATGTATGAACATGTGTACAGTATGTGCCGGAATGTGGAGGATGCGATGGGAATATTTT
>CAKRPO010000092.1 GCA_934378195.1 uncultured Blautia sp. | reverse complement strand
GCGATCACACAATTGGCATCCTGGATCACATCCAATCTGGAAAACAATCTGTGAATGCCACTCACGCCCACATCAAAGATCCGATCTACGTGTGAACCAAAATATTCTGCAGTCTGGGCTGCTTCTTCCGCCACCGCAATATCTGCTGTTCCTGCAGTGCATACTGCGATTTTACCGATATGTTCTTTTTCTTTTTTTTCAATCTTAATAATGCGTGACAGCTCGTCATACTGTACACCGGGAAGAAGGTTTCTGACAAGTTCATACTGATGTCTGGACGCTCTTGTTCCAAACACTTCCCCGTTATCTTCATAAAGCCTCTGAAAAATATGTACAAAATGCTGATCTGCCTTCCCACTGCAAAAAATCACTTCCGGAAATCCTGACCGAATTTCTCTGTGCGAATCCAACTTAGCATATCCATCCATTTCTTCAAACGGCTCTTTGCGAAAAAAGTGCTCTGCTTCTTCCATCGTCAGTTCGCCATTTTTAAATCTTGTCAGTATTTCTCTGGTTTCCAACTCTGCACCTCCTAAAAGCAAAGGAGCATGCTGTTCACATCCTCCCGTTTGTTTATATCGTCTTATATATGATACAGGATCATTCCACCTTTTTTGTCATATCCGGTATCCCACATCTCTCTCAGCGAAAACCATTTGTGTTCGCCATAAGAAATCGCCTTGACCAACAGATCATCCTCTGTTTTTTCATATCCCGCAAGGATAAACCAATGCCAGATATAATCCTCCAATGGTCCCTTCTCATTCTTATGTTTCAGCATCAGATACGGAATCAGACAGGCATTGTCAATCTGTCGACGCACCGCATCCGCAGCCTCTCCATATGTATGTGTACCATGAAAAGCTTCCATCTTCAGTTGTGTATCATGCACATCCGCCAGATACTCCCCAAAGCCTTCCATAAAAAGCTCCAGCGTATCAATTCCGTTTGGTCTCGGACAGAGATAGTGTTTCATCACGTAAGCAAAATCATGATATTCTTTCCAGCTGATTTCCCTTATCTGATGTGGATAAAGATTCTTTATTCCATTTATTCTGGCAAAATAAATACAGCTCTCACAAGCTGCTATTGCCCCACATCCGCCATCACGCATCGTCGCATCCGGAAACAGGTCCTGATTACCTCCGTAAGACTCTTCTACGAAAAAGTATTCCAGTTCATTTTTATGTAATACGGTCTGTTCCACCGCTCATTCCCCCAGTCATGCTTCTCTAATGTAAAAACCTTATCAGTAACTATAGCATATTTTGCCATGAAAATAAAACAAATTTTTCCAAAAGACTTTGAAAAATCCCTTCTACATATCAGATGCTTTCTTGACACTCAAGATACGCCCATGCTATAATTTTTGTTATATTTTGTATGTTTTAGAGGATTTCTGCCAAACATACCACTTTTTGAGGAGGAGAAAAAATGAAAAAATTTTATGCCTGGTATCAGAAGCATATCACCGGTGCAATCTTCATCGGTCTGCTTCTCGGTATCCTGACCGGACTGTTTCTTGCAGACCGTTTTACACCGGTTCTGACAGTCACCAGTCTTCTTGGCGGCATCTATATGAATGCCCTGAACATGATGATCTTTCCACTTGTATTCTGTTCCGTTGTCATGGGAATCTGCAGTATCGGAAGTATTAAGACCACCGGTAAAATCACCGGCGCTTCCATGGTGTTTTTCCTTTGTACAACTGCACTTGCCAGCCTTGCCGGACTGATCATCCCACGTCTTATCCATCTTGGCAAAGGAGTTTCCTTTGAAATGGCAACTTCTGATATTGTCGCAACTGATATGAGCAATATCCTGGAGACCATCAAAAACCTGATTCCATCCAACCCGGTATCTGCTTTTGCACAGGGCAACATGCTTCAGGTCCTTGTATTCGCGGTTATCATCGGTTTCACCCTTATTGCTGTCGGCGAGAAAGGACAGCCACTTCTGAACGTGATTGATTCGCTGAATGAAGTATGTCTGAAGATCATCAGCACGATCATGTACTTCACACCTATCGGTGTTTTCTGTACGATCGTACCGGTTGTAGAGGCCAACGGTGCCGAAACCATTATTTCACTGGCTACACAGCTGATCATCCTGTACCTGGCATTCTTTATCTTTGCCTTTGTTGTATACGGACTTGCTGTCAAAGTAATCGGTAAAGAAAGCCCGATCAAATTTTTTAAAGCAATCATGCCGGCTGCCCTGAATGCATTTGGAACATGCTCCAGTTCTGCTACTATCCCGATCAGCAAACAGTGCATGGAAGACGGAATGGGCGTTTCCAACAAGATTACCAGTATCGCTATTCCTCTTGGTGCAACCGTAAATATGGACGCTGTATCAATCCTTATGTCCTTCATGATCATGTTCTTTGCCAATGCATGCGGAATTAATGTCAGCATTTCCATGATGGTTATTGTGCTTCTGGCAAATGTACTTCTTTCTGTAGGAACACCTGGTGTACCAGGCGGCGCGATCGCATCTTTCGCAGCACTTGCAACTATGGCTGGGCTCCCGGCCGGAGTCATGGGTGTATACATCAGTATCAATACCCTGTGTGATATGGGCGCTACCTGTGTCAATGTCATCGGAGACCTCGCATGCTGCGTAGCATTAAAAGGTCGTCTGAAAATTGAAGAAAACAAATAAATACATAATCTCTCCTGAGATTCAAAAGAGATCGGTCAACATGTGACCGATCTCTTTTTACATTATAATGCACTATAACTTGTATGCACTAAATCCAAGATCTTTCAAAGACATATGAAGTTTTGCCTGCAGGAAATACTCTGTACCAGCCATCGCTGCCTGCAGTGTCGCATTAGCTGCTTTCTGAATGTCTGTATTTGCTTTCTTTCCACTTTCATTATAGAATATGATATTTTGCTTTCCTGTATATGTGGATGCTTTCATTGTCGCTTTGGTGTAAAGTTCCGTTTCATCAGAAAACAACCCGGAATACACTCTTACCGTATCTGAAGTTGCACAGTTTGCAATAACATCAATTGTACTTACAATATTTTCCTCTTCAATGCTTAAAACAAGCCCCATGTCCAGCTTATTTTCTCTTGTTAAAACTGAAACAAGTACTGTCGTATCTTTATCAATTGACATCTCAACATACTTGACTCCATCTTCACTATATCGTCCATACTTATTGATATAGTTCTTTACCTTTGTATAATTCTGTGCCAACTTTGTCTGTGCTGCAGATGGTTTCTTTACAGTTACCGTACAGGTAAGCTTTCTGCCATAAAGAGTAGCTGTTATCTGGGCTTTTCCCGTTGTCTTTGCAGTTATCTTACCACTCTTTGTTACTGTTGCAACTTTTGTATTACTGGATTTCCATGTTGGTACTGCCTTCGTTCCATTTATACGGAGCGTGTAGGATTTTCCGGTATACAGTGTTACTTTGGATCTGTTCAGTTTCAGTGTTGATAATCCTGCAACTGTTGTCAGGCCTTTCTTGTCATAGCCACTCCAGCTATATTTTCCTTTTACTTTCTTAAAAGCCTTTACTGTATATGTATATCGTACCCCAGTGGTTGTCTTTGTATCCGTATAAACTACTTTCTTGATACCATTCACATTTCCAAGTGGTTTCCAGGCACTGCCATCAGCTCTCCTGTAAATTCTGTAGCCACTGGCACCTTTTACTGCCTTCCACTTCAAAAGAATCTTGTTTTTTCCCGATGGCTTCGCATACACCAACTTGGGAGTTGCCAGCTTCGTCGCTGCCTGAACCTCTGTCACAAATGACGTTTCCGGTAGAGCCGCCGGAATGGTAACTGCAACCATCAGCCCTGCCAGTAATCCGCATAATACTTTCTTTAATCCTTTTCTCATCCTCCTGTCTCCTTTCCTTTTTATATCTTCAATTTACTATATCCCGACCTGTTTTTCAACCCCATAAAAAGCATTAAATTTTTTATACAGATCATATTTTCGCATTATTTTTATCCGAAATATTATTTTTCTGTTATAATAGATTCAGAAAAATTTATGGAGGTTTAAATAGCATGCATATACTTGAAAATGACCAGCTTCGTGTATCAATCAGTGATCACGGTGCCGAACTGTCCGGAATCTTTGACAAGCAAAATAATCGCGAAGTACTCTGGAATGCCGATTCAGCCTACTGGAAACGTCATGCACCGGTTCTCTTTCCAAATGTAGGCCGTCTGTACAACGATATCAGCCTGATCAACGGAAAAACATATCCATCCGGCCAACACGGATTTGCCCGTGATATGGATTTTATCTGCACAGAAGAAACAGAAACTTCTGTTACTCATTTACTGGAGGCAACTGACACAACTAAAAAGTCATGGCCATATAACTTCCAACTGTACATCACCCATACTCTGAACGATCGTAATCTGACCGTATCCTGGAAAGTTGTAAACAAAGATCAGGAAACTATGTATTTTACGATTGGTGCTCATCCGGCATTCAATGTTCCGGTACTTCCTGATACTGTACAGAGTCAGTATCATCTTACCTTCAACGGTGAAAAAGAACTTACCTACTGCCTGCTCAGCCCAGAGTACGGTACAGCCCTTCCTGACAAAACCTACACCCTTCATCTTGAAAATAACTCCTGCCCAATTAATGAGCACATGTTTGACCATGATGCTCTGGTCTTCGACAACGGACAGATTACTAAAGCAGGAATCTCTTTTCCGGATGGAACACCTTACGTAGAAATTTCCTGCGAAGGTTTCCCAAACTTCGGTATATGGTCTGCCATTGGTGCTCCGTTTGTCTGCCTGGAACCATGGATGGGCCGCTGTGACAACACCGGTTACGAAGGAGAACTGTCACAGAAACCGAATATCAATACTCTGCAACCGGCAGAAGTTTTTGACAAATCCTATGTAATCTCTATTAAATAATCTTGTATGGAGTAACCTTCTATAACGCGAAAAGCCCACAACTGTCTTCTTACAGTCATGGGCTTTTCTGATTGCATCATTTCAAGAATGCCTCTGCATTCTTGCTGCAATATGTCTTGCTACATAAATACCACTTGCAGATGCGTGGGACAGGGAGTGGGTAACACCACTTCCATCACCGATCACATACAGTCCCTTGTGGCAGCTTTCGAGATTGTCATCGATTTCAACTTCCATGTTATAGAATTTAACTTCCACGCCGTACAGAAGGGTATCGTCGTTTGCAGTTCCCGGAGCGACTTTATCCAGGGCATAGATCATCTCGATGATTCCATCCAGGATACGTTTCGGAAGTACAAGACTTAAGTCTCCAGGTGTTGCAGTAAGGGTCGGTCTTACCAGTCCTTCTTC
>CAKRPO010000091.1 GCA_934378195.1 uncultured Blautia sp. | reverse complement strand
AAAGAGATGAGACGTAAGCTTCTCTACCTGTTAGCGATGATCTTTGTCATCCGTATAGGTTCGCAGCTTCCCATCCCAGGTGTGGATGGCAGCGTATTCAAACAGTGGTTTCAGAGCAATACCGGTGATGCATTCAATTTCTTTGATGCATTCACCGGTGGTTCCTTTGAAAGCATGTCTGTTTTCGCACTGAACATCACACCATACATTACATCTTCCATTATTATCCAGCTTCTGACCATTGCGATTCCTGCTCTGGAGGAAATGCACAGAGATGGTGAAGAGGGAAGAAAAAAAATGACAGCGATTACCCGTTATGTCACAGTTGGTCTGGCTCTGTTTGAGTCAGTTGCTATGACAATCGGATTTGCCCGTGGAAATATCGTCAAAGATATGGACATCTTAAAAGGCATCGTTGTAATCGTCAGCCTTACAGCCGGCTCCGCTATGCTGATGTGGCTCGGCGAGCGTATCACAGAAAAAGGTGTTGGAAACGGTATTTCTATCGTACTTGCGGTCAATATCGTATCCAGAATCCCAAGTGATATGACAACTCTTTATGAGAACTTTATTAAGGGAAAAACAATTGCAAAAGGTATGCTCGCAGGTGTGATCATCTTCGCGATCATCATGGTTGTGGTTGTATTTGTCCTTATTCTTAATGGAGCAGAGAGAAGGATTCCTGTTCAGTATTCCAGAAAGATGGTTGGCAGAAAGATGATGGGCGGCCAGGCCACCAACATCCCGCTGAAAGTTAACACTGCCGGTGTTATTCCGATCATCTTTGCTTCTTCTATCATGTCTTTCCCGGGCGTCATTGCTCAGTTTGCCGGTAAGGCAAATGGAACAGGCATAGGAAGTGAGATTCTGAGAGGCCTTTCTTCAAGTAACTGGTGTAATCCATCTCAGCCACAGTACAGCTGGGGTCTGCTTGTGTACGTAGTACTCTGCGTATTCTTTGCATATTTCTACACATCCATCACATTCAACCCGTTGGAAGTTGCAGATAATATCAAAAAGCAGGGGGGATTTATCCCGGGTATCCGTCCAGGAAAACCTACATCAGATTATTTGACTAAAATGCTTAATTATATTATATTTATAGGTGCGGTAGGCCTGATTATTGTGGCAGTAATTCCGTTCTTCTTCAATGGTGTATTTGGAGCACATGTTTCATTTGGTGGAACATCTATCATCATCGTCGTTGGTGTTGTTCTTGAAACATTGAAGCAGATCGAGTCTCAGTTGCTTGTCCGCAATTACAAAGGCTTTCTGAACAGCTAAAACGAAGGCTGTGGTGTGAAAGCATCACAGCCTTTTACTTTATAGAAATATTATAGGGTGAATTTCTATAGAGTTTTATGCTTCATAAAGAAAAAAGGAGGGTATTTATTATGCGTATTATTATGTTGGGTGCACCGGGAGCCGGAAAAGGAACTCAGGCAAAGAAGATTGCTGAGAAATACGGAATTCCTCATATTTCCACAGGAGATATTTTCCGTGCAAACATTAAAAATGGCACCGAGTTGGGGAAAAAGGCAAAGACATACATGGATCAGGGGCTTTTGGTACCAGATGAATTAACCTGTGATCTTGTAGTAGACAGAATTCAGCAGGATGATGCAAAGAACGGATATGTACTGGATGGTTTCCCGAGAACGATTCCGCAGGCAGAATGCCTGACAGCTGCTCTCGAAAAACTGGGAAGCAAAATTGACTATGCGATCGATGTTGATGTACCGGATGATAACATTGTAAATCGTATGTCCGGCAGAAGAGCCTGCCTGAAATGCGGCGCAACTTATCATATCGTATATGCAGCACCGAAGACAGAGAATGTTTGCGATACCTGTGGGGAAAATCTTGTACTTCGCGATGATGACAAACCGGAAACTGTTTCCAAACGTCTGAAGGTTTATCACGAGCAGACACAGCCGCTGATCGACTATTATACCAAACAGGGTGTTTTAAAGACGGTAGACGGAACCGTTGCACTGGATAAAGTATTCCAGGCAATCGTCGAAATCTTGGGAGAATAAGAAAGATGTCAGTTTCTATTAAGTCAGAACATGAAATTGAGCTTATGAGACATGCCGGTCATTTACTGGAACAGGTTCACGATGAACTGGCTTCTCACATTAAGCCGGGAATCAGCACAAAAGAACTGGATCGCATTGGTGAGGATATGATCCGTTCCATGGGCTGTATTCCGAACTTTAAAAATTATCAGGGCTTCCCAGCAGCATTCTGCATCAGCCTGAATGATGAAGTCGTACATGGAATCCCGTCCAGACAGAAGATTATCCAGGAAGGTGATCTTGTCAAGATCGACGCCGGACTGATTTACAAAGGATACCATTCTGATGCTGCTCGTACGTATGCAGTCGGTGAGGTATCTCCAGAGGCAAGACAGCTGATGGAAGTTACCAGGCAGAGCTTCTTTGAAGGAATCAAATTTGCAAAAGCAGGAAATCATCTGAATGATATTTCCAAAGCAATCGGCGCATATGCTGCAAAATTCAATTACGGAATCGTACGTGATCTCGTAGGTCACGGAATTGGAACCCATCTTCATGAGGATCCGCAGATTCCGAATTTCCCGCAGAAACGCAGAGGTATTAAACTGATGCCGGGTATGACGCTTGCAATTGAACCAATGATCAACCTTGGACGCGCAGATGTAGCGTGGGAGGATGATGAGTGGACAGTTGTAACAATGGACGGTTCACTTTCAGCACATTATGAAAACACCATTCTGATCACAGATGGAGAACCGGAAATTCTGACTCTTACAAAATGACAGATGACACAGGAGGTTTATAATGTCTAAAGCAGATGTAATCGAAGTGGAAGGTACTGTATTAGAGAAGCTGCCTAATGCGATGTTCAAAGTAGAACTGGAAAACAAGCATGTAGTGCTGGCACATATCAGCGGAAAGCTGCGTATGAATTTTATCCGTATTCTTCCGGGAGATAAAGTAACTATTGAACTTTCTCCGTATGATCTTTCCAAGGGACGTATTATTTGGAGAGATAAATAAAACCGTGAGGGGGCCAGGCTCACAGTTGCGAAGGCCGCATGTCCCCCTCACACTCCCCCTCTTGGCCACGCAGGCTGACTGGGGGAGTTTTTTCGTTATAGAAAAATAAAAAAGACTTCCAGACTGAGATAAAATTGTTGGAATATACATGTCAAGCTGAAAGTGCGGCAGAGGAGGTGAATGGGAGTAATGAGTGAGAAAAAACAGGCATTTAGTAAAGTGGTATCGCTGGAGATGAAGGGACTGGCTGTGATTCTGATGCTGGTGCATCATCTGTTCAGTTGTTTCCCGGATCTGATGGAGAAATACCAGGTTTTGACAGTTCCGTTATCGTATGTCCGTTTAATGGAAATCAGTACGCAGGGGAAAGTCTGTGTTGGAATGTTTGTGTTTCTCAGTGCCTATGGGATGACGATTTCCATGCGTGAGAAAGGGAGACAGGAGAGAATTCAATATACGAAGAAGAGATATCTGAAGCTGATCGTAAGTTTTCTTGTGATCTATGTGGCTTCGCTGCTGGCTGCCATCAGCAGTGGGAACAGGCTGACAGGATACTTTGGTGAGGGAATTGTGAAAGGTTTGCTGAACATCTTGTTTGATGCTTTGGGAATTGCCAATATCATGGGAAGCCCGACATTAAATGAAACCTGGTGGTATATGTCAGTTGCCATTCTTCTTATATTTATACTTCCGCTGCTGCTGAGTCTGTATGAAAAATTCGGAATCTGTGTTCCTGTGGTTGTAGCTATGGCTTCCTATCTGGGAATGCCACAGACGACATTTACAGAATATCTGTTTGTATGCAGTATCGGAATCTGGGCAGCCCGGAGCCAAACAGTGGAGAAGCTGCTGACATATCTTGAGAGCATAAAGAGGAGTGTACCTGTTAGTTTGGGAATGATAGTGGGGAATGCAATGATCGTGCTCATTCTTATGTATATCCGTATGAAATGGGGATATACCTACTGGATCGATGCAGCGGTTGCATTTGCGGTGGCGCTGGAACTATTTCTGCTCACAGATCTGTGTGGCTGGAAACTCCGAGCCTTAATCATAATTGGAAAATATTCCATGAATATATTTCTGCTCCATACATTCCTGTTCAAATATTATTTTGAAGAGTTCATTTATTCATTTAGGAACTGGCTGGCAGTTACAGCCGTACTGCTGGTGATTTCGCTGGTAATTTCAATAGTGTTGGAAAGAATACAGAGAGCGGCAGTGAATTGGGTGCTGGAAAAATATTCGAGTATAAAAATTACATATTAAAAAAGAAAAATTAAAAAAAATTTAAAATAGGGCTTGCATTTGCATTATGTCGGTGTTAATATATCATATGTACGCGCTGAGAGTGCGTGTATGAACTGCAGATTAAAGCCTATATTTACGGAAAAGGAGGATTTCCAGTGAAAGTAAGATCATCTGTAAAGCCGATCTGCGAAAAATGCAAGATCATCAAAAGAAAAGGATCTATCAGAGTAATCTGTGAAAATCCAAAACACAAACAGCGTCAGGGTTAATTGACAAGTTTGTGAAACGTGCGGCTGCAGTTTGATACACCCGGAAGGGTTGTTCGAACTGTTTTAATATCTTATTAAAGAAGCATGTATTGCCTAATACCGAGAGGCAACAGCGTCCGTGAGGACACAATTTCGGAAAGGTCGCTTTACGCCAAAAGCGGCTGGGTGTTTTACCGAGGCACCCCAATTAGGAAACTAAAAAATCAGGAAGCTTGTGAAGATATACCCCATTTCACCTTGCGAGACAGCAAGTGGTATAATTCAGAAGACTATCCAAAAAGAAAATGGAGGAAACAGTACATGGCTCGTATAGCTGGTGTAGACTTACCAAGAGACAAACGTATCGAAATCGGCCTTACCTATATCTATGGTATCGGCAGAACAAGCGCTGACAAAATTCTTGCTCAGGCAGGTGTAAATCCTGACATTCGTGTCAGAGACCTGACAGATGATGATGTTAAGAAAATCAGTGCTGTAATTGATGAAACAATGACAGTTGAAGGTGATCTTCGTCGTGAAATCGCTCTGAATATCAAGAGACTGCAGGAAATCGGATGCTACAGAGGTATCCGTCATCGTAAAGGACTTCCGGTTCGTGGCCAGAAGACCAAGACAAACGCTAGAACACGCAAAGGTCCTAAGAGAACCGTTGCAAATAAGAAAAAATAATAAGTAACAGATAATTGATTATAAAAAGGAAAGTGTAGGTTAGTTTTAAAATGGCAAAGACAACCAGAAAAGCGACAACTAAACGTCGTGTTAAGAAAAACGTTGAACACGGACAGGCACATATCCAGTCTTCTTTTAACAACACAATTGTTACTCT
>CAKRPO010000090.1 GCA_934378195.1 uncultured Blautia sp. | reverse complement strand
TACCTATATAATACCTGTTTCCGCACAAAAAGTAAAATATTATATTTTTATTTGACAGATTCTATTTTGTAATCATTACTGTTCACTCCGTTCACAGCAACTTGGTCAAAATGTAATGTCTTGTGATATTTCGCATATTTATCGAGCAGATTACTCCATTTCTGGGCGATTTATTGACCTGCATATAATCAAGTACAAGCCTGACCATCCTTTTTTTTCGAATTTATGTACTCTGTTAGTACTTACTTCTACTCTGGTCATCCAAAACTCCTAAATTCCGTGATCTTTTAAGGGACTTACTTCTTGTCAAGTCATTCAGACTCCTAATTTCCGTGATCTTTTAAGGGACTTACTTCCTGCAGAGTCATTCAGGCTCCTAATTTCCGTGATCTTTTAAGGGACTTACTTCCTGCCGAGTCATTCAGGCTCCTAATTTCCGTGATCTTTTAAGGGACTTACTTCCTGCCGAGTCATCCTGCCTCTCGATTTTTATAAACCTTCAACTCACTTTCTTCCCATATGGTCATCCACCCTTCCATTCACCCCTCAATATGCCATACTTCAGAAAAGCCATCCCCATAAAGCCACCAAGACGCAGAAATCCCAACCGCAAAAGAGGAACCCTTTTTACGAAAATCTCTCCTAATGAAACACCAGGAGAAATTTTCAAAGGATTCCTCATACAACTAAACTTCCTATTTACACCCTGCCCAGAGTGTGCAGAGGGACTGGCGAAGTCCCTTTGTGATTTTGAATCTGTCAGATTCGAAAAGATTGCATAATCTTTTTAATCACATAATCTTTCTGAAAAGATCTTTGAGGTCTTCCACACTTGCATCTTTCGGGTTACCTGGTGCGCAGGCATCTGCATGTGCAGATTCTGCCAGGAACTGCAGATCCTCTTCTTTGATTGCTTCCAGTTTTGTCGGAATTCCAACATCAACAGACAGTTTTCTTACCGCATCAATTGCAGCTTTTCTGTACTCTTCCTGAGTCATGGAATCTACATCTTTTACACCCATTGCACGAGCAATTTCACGATATTTTTCACCAGTGCATTCCTGGTTATATTCCATTACAATCGGAAGCATCATCGCGCAGGCAACACCATGTGGAGTGTCATAAACAGCACCCAGTGTATGAGCCATGGAATGTGCGATTCCAAGACCTACATTTGAGAATCCCATACCTGCGATATACTGTCCAAGAGCCATTCCTTCACGGCCTTCTTTGGTGTTCTCAACAGCTCCGCGAAGAGAATCAGAGATCAGTTCGATTGCTTTCAGATGGAACATATCTGTCATTTCCCATGCTGCTTTTGTAGTGTATCCTTCGATTGCATGAGTCAGGGCATCCATACCTGTAGAAGCGGTCAGTCCTTTAGGCATAGAAGACATCATTTCCGGATCAACAACTGCGATAATTGGCATGTCATGTGGGTCAACACATACAAATTTACGTTTCTTTTCTACATCTGTGATAACGTAGTTGATGGTAACTTCCGCAGCAGTTCCTGCTGTTGTCGGAACGGCAATGATCGGTACACATGGTTTCTTGGTCGGCGCTGTACCTTCCAGACTTCTTACATCTTCAAATTCCGGATTGGCAATAATGATACCGATTGCTTTTGCAGTGTCCATGGAGGAACCACCACCGATTGCAATGATATAATCAGCTCCAGATTTCTTGAATGCAGCTACACCATTCTGTACATTCTGAATCGTCGGATTTGCTTTGATATCAGAATAAATTTCATATTCCAGTCCTTCTTTTTCAAGGACATCTGTTACTTTGCTTGTTACATTGAATTTGATCAGATCCGGGTCAGAACATACAAACGCTTTTTTGAATGCATGTGCTTTTGCTTCGTTTGCAATTTCTGCAATTGCACCTGCTCCATGATAAGATGTTCCATTTAAATTGATTCTGTTTGCCATGATAAATACATTCCTTTCTGCATTGATCGTGAGTATCTTTTTATCGGTTCTCACAGTTTTTGTTTCTAAGTTGTTATTATATTAACAATGTTTTTATAAAAAAGAAAGTTACAGAATTCGTCATATGTAACGTTTTCTGTAACTTTCGTGATTTGTTCCAATTTTTGATATTTATATTCAGTAAAAATCACCAGATGATTTTTAGCCGAAAAACATATATAGTCCATATTTCCTTTATTTCCGGCATTTTAGCACTTATCAATTCAGAATTCCAAGACCTGTAAATACTTCTGCAAGTTTCCCCGGCATACCGTCCACAAGTCTTTCCGCAAGCTCTTCCGGCGTACATGTCACCTCCCCTGTCACCCATTTGACAGTCATGTAAATAGAACTGTTACAGTACATTTCCAGAAGAAATAGAACATTTTCCTCTGGAAATTTGCCAGTTTTTTCACAAATCAGATTTTCATAAAAAGCCAGAATCAACTCAAAATCATGCTGTCGCAGAGAATTCTGCTCATCATAACGAAATGCTGCTGAAAAAAATTTCTGTTCCTCCTGTATATAAGTAAATTTTTTGACCAGTGCATCATAGACGGTTTTTCCCTGACCCATATGCTCAAAAGACTTTGCCAGCAGCTTATCAAAATACCAGTTGATCAGATCATATTTATCCAGAAAATTCCTGTAAAACGTCTGTCTGGTAAGTTCACATTTCTCTGTGATCTGTTTGACTGTAATATTCTCTACGGACGTTGTTTTCATGCATTCTTTCATTGCTCTTGCCAGTCGATATTTTGTTTTTTCACCCTTTGTCAGATCTCTCTGGTTGCCTGTCTCAGCCATTCTTTTTCTTCCTCATCTAAATATGGTGCTATGGTAACATAGACTTTTTTGTGATATTCGTTCAGCAGCTTTCGTTCACGGTCCGACATCTGTTCCGGATCAACTCCATCCAGGTCAAACGGTACCATAGTCAGTGACTCAAAACACATAAACTGCCCGAAAGGAGTTTTTTCTGTCTTCTTACATAAAACAAGATTTTCATGACGGATGCCAAATTCATTCTCCAGATAATATCCTGGTTCATCGGATGTAATCATACCTTCTTCCAACACCGGTGCCGGATTTCCCGGAAGATTTTTCCATCGAAAACTGTTTGGTCCTTCATGTACATTCAAAAGATATCCTACGCCATGTCCGGTACCGTGGTTATAATCTTCTCCCAGTTCCCAGAGTGGTCCTCTGGCAAGATAATCGAGATTTAATCCCGTACAACCATACTTAAATTTTGCTGCTGCAAGATTCAGATTGCCCCTCAGAACTGCTGTAAAGTATTTCTTTTCTTTGTCTGTTACCGGACCAAGTACGACCGTTCTTGTAATATCTGTTGTGCCTTCCAGATAATGTCCACCGGTATCTGCAAGTACCATTCCTTTTGCTTCAAGAGGAATATCTGTTTCCTCTGTTGCACTGTAATGCACAATTGCAGCATGCGCTCCATAAGCAATGATTGGATCAAAACTGTCCCCAAGAAAATGTTCCTGTTCACTGCGGAACTGATACAATTTTTCTGCTGCGCTCAGCTCTGTAATCCTCTCTTTTGCCACATTTGTTTTCATCCAGCGAATGAATTTTGTAACTGCAACACCATCTTTGATATGTGCAGTTCTTTCGTTGTCCATCTCGCTCTGATTTTTGACTGCCTTCGGAAGAAGTGTCAGATTTGGCTCATCCACAATCGTCACATTACATGGAATATTACTTACCAGACGGCTGTTGACACTGTCTTTGGAAAGCAGGATTTTTTTATCCTCTGAGATTGTCTGAACATAAGAATAGACATCCTCATACGGATAGATTTTTACTCCATCATCTGCCAGATTTGTGCGGATTTCTTCCGAAAAAGCAACTGTGTTTGCATATAATCGAACCTCGGTATCCGTCATGATCAAATAAGAAAGAACAACCGGGCAGCAATGAATATCATTACCACGAATGTTTAACAGCCAGGCAATATCATCAAGAGAAGTGAGGATAAACATATCCGCTTCTTTTGCTTTCATCTGCTCACGGATTCTTGCAATTTTATCCTTTCTTGACTCGCCTGCCCATTTCACATCCAGCTCCATGACCGGCTCACAGGAAAGCTCCGGACGTTCCTCCCAAATCTCTCCAATCAGGTCCTCATTTACCGAAAAAGTAATGTCTTTTTCTTCCAAAAGCATATTTAATTCTTCTACTTCTTTCGCACTGACTGTTCTTCCGTCAAAGCCCAGACACATACCGCTTTGCAGTTTCTCTGCCAGAAACTGATGCACGGTCGGCACTCCTGGTTCACCGGATTTAAACAGTTCAATCGTACTTCCACGAAGCTGATCTGCCGCCTGAATAAAGTATCTGCCATCAGTCCACAACCCAGCCATGTCCTGCATGATCACAGCCGTTCCCGCAGATCCGGTAAAACCTGTGATAAATTTTCTGCATTTAAAATAATCACCTACATATTCTGATCCATGAAAATCATCCGTCGGTACCAGATAGGCGTCAATCTTCTTTTCTTTCATTAATTTTCGAAGAGCTTTCAGTCGTTCTGTTACATTCATTTTCAAGCCTCCCTGCCAGTGTCTTTTATCCACATATCTCTTCACTATTTGTATTCAAGAATGCTCCAGCATTCTTGCTGCGAGATGCACGTCATGCAACGCATGACATATTCTTCTGTGCATCTCTGCAATCCTGCCGGAAGCTATATCAGATGGGAGATTGAATCCCGCCACTGATATAAACTTGTTACTCACCACCTATAGGTGGGAGTCATCTCTCATCTGATATTATCCACTATATTCCGAATAGTTACCCACTTATTCATTCGTACTGTAAATTGCTGCATCTCCAAATTATGTTAAACAGATTATCCATATTTGTCAATGACCTGATGAAACTATCCTCTCCTCCTCTTTTTTTCCGTATTTCATTATGGTATACTAAAATAAATTCAAATCTTAGTTTTATGATATAAGCAAAACTTTTGATCATTATCGGATGAAGCTTATCAATCCGGAATACAAAAATCCCCTCTTGAATCGGGAGAAAGGAAATGCCAGCGGCAATTATCAGCCTCTGGCTGATTCATAAAAATGAAGGAAAAAGGCGTAACCACTATTACTTTAAAAAAAATAAACCGTGAAAAAGTCTATCAGTATATTTATCGCGAAAAACAGACTTCCAAGCTGCAGATCGTACAGGATCTGCAGATGGGTCTGTCTACGGTAAGCCAGAATCTCAATGTTCTCGAACAGGATGGTCTGATCTGCAGAGAGGGCTATTTTGAATCAACCGGCGGCCGCAAAGCACAGGTGATCCAGATTGTTACCGATGTAAAAATTGCCATCGGGATCGGTCTTCTAAAAAACATGTTCCACATCGCTGCAGTTGATCTGTATGGTGAAGCAATTGCCGTGGATACCATTGCTCTCCCTTATGAAAATACAGCCGAATATTACTCACAGCTTGCTCAAAATATCGAAGAATTCATTGACCATAACCAGTATGACCGTGAACGGATTCTTGGTGTCTCCATCGCCACACAAGGCATCATTTCACCGAATGGATCTGCGGTTACTTATGGCGAGATCATGCATAATACAGAGATGAAATTATCCGATTTTACTTCCAGGATTCCTTATCCATGCCATCTGGAACATGATTCCAA
>CAKRPO010000089.1 GCA_934378195.1 uncultured Blautia sp. | reverse complement strand
AGTGGAGATATTAGCAAAAATATTTCCACTTATATTTAAAGCTATTCTATTTTCTGTGACTTCTTCGCACTATTCAATCTATCCACCCAATTACACAATATCACAATCGTCTCATAATTTACATTGATATATGTACACCACCTTTACGCCCACCAAGAACTTTCTTATCTTTCAGATCTTCCCATTTAACATCCGGCATTTCTTCTCTTGCCACAAGGAAATTTCCGGCTCGTTGGGTAAACTGTGCAAAGTTCACTGCCGAATCGATTGCCACATACTGTGGTGCATAAAAGATGGAATGGGCTACTTCATTTAAGGTAACTTTTGCAAGCTTCGTCTCATCTTTCTTTGCAGCAAACACTCCCAGCGGCAGTGCAGTCACCGCCAGAACGACTGCTGCCGCCAGTGCAATCCATTTTTTATTCCTCATGCAGATACTCCTTAAAAAGATTTCTGCTTTTAAGATATGCAAAAACTATGAGGAAAGTTCTTTATCTTCTGTTTTTCCACACAATTCAAGAATGCCTCTGCATTCTTGCTGCGAGATGCGCGTCATGCAATGCATGACATACTTCTTCTGCGCATCTCTGCGTCTGAGCCAGGTCTTTAAGTTTACTTTTTTCTTATCACTCAGTAATTTATCAAGAAAACTGTTGATCGTACGTTCCTCGTACGGTTCCAGTTCAATCTCTCCATATATTACCTTTTCGATCAATCCACAGATTCGAATATACTCGCCTGCTTCCAACAGTACAAATTTCTCCGCAAGAATCTGATCAGTCTCTTCTGTATTCCAGCCCAGACATGTCTCTATTCCCATAAGATTCAGATAACTGTATATTTTTTTCTCTGCTCTGAGAACTCTTTCCTTCTGTGATCCGTTCTTCATTCGTTCTGTGATGCCGGAATATAATATCCTTCCACATATCTTGCCGGTATTCCATGCACACGCAGTGCCTCTACTGCTCCAGAAGCATACAACATAGAATTGCCGCTCTTTGATTCTGTCAGGAAATATTTTACAGGTTCTTCATCAACCGGTGTATTATCCAGTGTTTCTGTGTATTCCGTTGTTTCCTTTAACACTTTACGTACCTGACAGATTGCACTGTAAATTCCATCACTGTCAGATTCATAGTCTTTCCAGAACATTTCCTGCATCAGTTCTGCATTCTCCGAATCTACACTTCTGTAATTATCATACACAAATGCATGATATACTGCTTCTGCTTCCAGATAGTTTTTCTGGTCATCTGTCTGTGGATTGCTTACCCAGCTGTCTGCTACCGTAAGCTCCGCCGGTCTTGACCCAGACAGCTCATCCATTGCATATTTCGAAGCACCAAACAAGCTTCTGCTGTAAAGTCTGCTGTCCTTTTTATCATACAGTCTGCCATTTCTGACAATCTCCAAAGAAGCCGGACTGTACACATAATACCTGGATGCTCCTGTTACAGAAATATCCAGACGATTTTTCTCTGGTTTATTCTCATTTTCACTGTATCTATAATAATCGGCCACCTGCAAAAAGCAATCCCAATGTCACTGGTTCCGCCACTGCACAAAGCAGTTGGATGAGCAGCCAGAACACTTCAACATATACGAAAACATTTTAAAGTTAAACACATAATCCGCATAATTATGAACATATCGTTACTATTCTTGCCATATAGACCGTGATGTTTTATAATAACTTCTGTCTTATTTCGTCAGACTGACAAAGCTTCCCGGGCTTTTCGTCAATCTGTCAAGAAACCTTCGAAATCTTTGTATGGTTCTTCTCTTTATTCTTTTTTACAAATTCAGTATACTGATAACAGTTCAAAACAAGAGCAAGAAACTTACATAATATTTTGGAGGGAAAAATAATGGCAAGTTTATCTTTACAGCACATTAATAAGACATATCCAAACGGTTTTGAAGCCGTTAAAGATTTTAACCTTGAGATTGAAGACAAAGAGTTCATCATCTTCGTAGGACCTTCCGGATGTGGTAAATCTACTACACTTCGTATGGTAGCTGGACTGGAAGAAATCACCAGCGGTACCTTAAAGATTGGTGACAAAGTTATGAACGATGTAGAGCCAAAAGACCGTGATATCGCAATGGTATTCCAGAACTACGCTCTGTATCCTCATATGACAGTATATGATAACATGGCATTCGGACTTAAACTTCGTAAAGTTCCGAAAGATCAGATTGATAAAGCAGTTCGTGAAGCTGCAAGAATCCTTGACCTTGAGAAACTTCTTGATCGTAAACCGAAAGCTCTTTCCGGTGGACAGAGACAGCGTGTTGCTATGGGACGTGCTATCGTTCGTAATCCTAAGGTATTCCTTATGGATGAGCCGCTCTCCAACCTGGATGCAAAACTTCGTGTACAGATGCGTATCGAGATCTCCAAGATTCATCAGAGACTGGGTGCAACAATCATCTATGTAACACATGACCAGACAGAAGCTATGACACTTGGTACCAGAATCGTTGTTATGAAAGACGGTGTTGTTCAGCAGGTAGATACACCTCAGAACCTGTACCAGAAACCAGGCAACCTGTTCGTAGCTGGATTCATGGGATCCCCGCAGATGAACTTCCTGGATGCAGAAATCAAAGAAAAAGGTTCTGATCTTGTTGCAGTAATCGGCAAAGACGAACTTGTTATCCCGGCTGCCAAAGCAAAAGCTCTTAAAGATGGCGGCTATGTAGGAAAGACAGTTGTTATGGGTATCCGTCCGGAAGATGTTGCAGACAGAGCTGACGGTTCCATGTCTTCTACTGTTAAAGTATACGAGCTTCTTGGTGCAGAAGTATTCCTGTACTTCGATGTAAACGGAACTCAGATCACAGCTCGTGTTGATCCTGGCACAAAAGCAAAAACAGGGGATCCGGTTAAATTTGATTTCAACATGGAGAAAACTCATTTCTTCGACAAAGATACCGAACTGGTTATCACAAACTAAGATTCAATCAGAATATCAGACCCGGGGCATTTACCCCGGGTCTTTTTTTCGAAAAATAATATTTCAGAAAGGATAATTTTTATGTCCGTACAGAGAACATTACAAAAATACATGGATGACTGGAAAAGGATCAGTCAGCTGGATTTCTGTCTGCTCACAGAGACCAACTCCATTTTTGTCACCACCTGTGACAGACGCCTTCCCGCCGAATCCAGACTGGAGGATTTCCGAAATGGCACTGCACTCTGTCTTGCCAACGCCTCCTGCTGTCTGTACAAGATCATGGAGAAAGATACCTGTCTCTATCTTCTCATTGTGTGGGGAAGCGGAAGTTCTGTTTCCACGATCGGTGAACTTGCCGTCTGCCAGATACAGAGTATTCTCGAAGGTTATGCGGAAAAGAACGACAAAAATGCTTTCATGCAAAAACTGCTTCTCGGAAACTATACTGATATAGAGGCTTTTAACCGTGCCCGCAAACTTCATATCTCTTCCACTGCACGCAGAGCGATCTTTATGGTCGAGACAAAACAGTCAAAAGATGAGCACGCAATAGCAACCATCAAAAACATTTTCTCTGCACGTACTCATGACTTTATCACAGCCATGGATGACAGCAGTATCATTATCATCCGCGAGCTTACCTCTACCGAAACCTATGAGGATCTGGAAGACATAGCACACATGCTTGTAGATATGCTCGGTGCCGAAGCCATGACACAGGCGTGGGTTGCTTACAGCAATACGGTCGAAGACCTCAAAGATCTTTGTAATGCCTATAAAGAAGCACGCACAGCTCTTGAAATCGGCAAGATTTTCTATTCCGAGCGAAATGTGTTCGGCTATCGCACCCTTGGAATCGGTCGTCTGATCTATCAGCTGCCTGTCTCTGTGTGCGAAATGTTCATTCAGGAAATCTTTGGTAATGAATCTCTGGATTCCATTGATAGTGAAACACTCGCCATCATACGAACCTTCCTTGAGAACAACCTGAATCTTTCTGAAACATCCAGACAGCTTTTTGTTCACCGCAATACCCTGGTGTATCGTTTTGAAAAGATACAGAAACGGTTTGGACTCGATCTCCGAACCTTTGAAGATGCCATGACCTTTAAAATTGCGATGTTGGTGTCAGGGTATCTGCGATACTCTGACATCCCCTGAGATGAACTATCTTGAAACCGTCAAAGGATACTGAAGCAGAGTCATTTTTATTTTAGGAGCATCAGGTGTTCTGGGGGAAGATACAGGTATGGCGGAAGGTTCTCGTCATGATTATCCTCAAAGTTTTCTTTTGGGCGCATCCACCAGAGAACTGCTCCATTCTCCATTCCCGGGCATTTCACCAGATACTGATGTTCAAATGTTGATTCTACATATTCTGCTGCTTCAAATGCCAGACAGTTTTCGCCCGGCTCTGACGCTGGCCGAATCCAATGGCCACGGATTGCAATATGTGTCATATCGGTTTCTACTTTCTGCACTGTACGAAGTGAAGCACCCCAGTCCAGTGCAAAAACCTGATAATCTCCCATTCGTTCAATTCTGGAACTGTTCTTACAACCGGTCAGTCTTGCCGCTTCCAGAAGCTGTGGCTGTTCAAATAACTTCCGTGTATCTCCAAATATCAGTGTCTTACCATCTTTCAAAAGCATCAGTTCCTTGCAAAACCTGAATGCCTCATCACGACTGTGCGTGACCATCAGCATGTCTCCCTGATACTGCTGAAGAAATTTCTGTATATCTTTCTGCAGAACATCCTTCAGATATCCATCTAATGCTGAAAACGGTTCATCCAGAAGAATCGCTTCCGGTTCTCCAATCATCATCCTTGCCAGTGCCACTCTCTGCTGCTGTCCACCAGAAAGCTGTGCCGGATAACGATTTTCCAGCCCATCCAGCTGATAGCGTTTCAGATAATCACGCACTTTTTCTTCTTTCTGTTCTTTTGCTCCACGGTATCCACATAAAATATTATTTTTTACTGTCATCGTTGGAAAAAGTGCATAATTCTGAAAAAGATATCCAATTCGACGTTCCTGCGGTTTCAGATTGATCTTCTTTTCTGAATCAAATACTGTCCTGCCATTGATCACGATCTTCCCTTTATCCGGCGTTTCAATTCCTGCAATACAACGAAGTGTCATACTCTTTCCACTCCCGGACGCACCAAGAATACCGGTCGCTGATGTTTTACTCTCAAATGATGCCCTAAGAGAAAATCCTTTAAAATTCTTTTCTATCTCTACCTGTATTGCCATCAGATCCACCTTCTACTCTTCATGCCTCTGCCTGAGACGATATTGATCAGTGCCACAATTACGAAAGAAATCATCACGATCACCACAACCCAGAAACCGGCAATATCATAATTTCCTGCTGAAGTTTCCGCTGCAATCGCTACGGAAACTGTACGGGTCTTACCGAGGATATTTCCTGCCAGCATGGAAGTCGCACCATATTCTCCGATTGCTCTTGCAAACGCCAAAACCGTGCCGGACGCGATTCCCGGACCCGCTACCGGAACGATCACCTTCCAGAAAATCCGACGGTCACTCATTCCCAGTGTCTGTCCCGCATAGATCAGATTCACATCCACCTGTTCAAAAGCAGCTCTGGCATTGCGATACATCAATGGAAATGCAATAACCGCAGCTGCGATCACACAGCCTTTCCATGTCTGAACCACTTTAAAGTCAAAATTCGTCTGTAGAAATTTGCCGAATGGTCTTCTGAGACTGAAAATCAATAACAAAAAGAAGCCTGCAACTGTCGGAGGCAACACCAGCGGCATAGTTAATATTCCATCCCAGATTGCCCTGGATATCGGTTTCATCTTCATGATCTTGCGGGCGCAAAAAATTCC
>CAKRPO010000088.1 GCA_934378195.1 uncultured Blautia sp. | reverse complement strand
AGGGTGAACACATGGAATTTTATCAGTTAAAAATCACAAGAAAAGGAACAAAACCTCCGGTATGGAGACGCTGCCTGGTACCGGCAGACGCAGATTTTGCGAAACTTGCTACGATGATGGAAGACATTCTGGAGTATGCAGATACAGAAAAATATGAATTTGAATTTTTCCAGAAAAAACTCAGACTGCAGAATCTGGAAGCACAGGATGAAGAATCTGTAAAAGGCAGCTATGAATATCTGGAAGCAAAAGATAAAAAGATATCCGAGCTTCTGGATACAGAAGCATGGTTTACTTTCAGAGTCAAGGGAGAAGACCTGCCAGAATATCGTACTGATATCGAAAAGAAAGTAACCGATGAAGAAAAAACAGACAGCCCTGTAATCATTAAAGAAACCAAAGGTGCAGAGGATTCCTTCTGGACTGTGGACATGCAGGCAAAGAACACCGAACTGGAAAAGAAATACGGTGTTCTTGGAATTGCGGATGTGGTTGCAAAAAAAGTCGCTGAGATGGAAAAAAATATGACTTCTGAACAGCAGGAAGTATCTTTTAGCAGGGATCCGAAAGTCAAAGATTATCTGAACTCTTATAATAAGGAAGATCTTGTGGAAAGTGCGAAGGAATTACAGATTGCATGTGATGGACTCGATAAAGAAGAACTTGCAGAGCGCATTGCGAATAAAGTTCTGGAGCCGGAAGTTATGAAATCTATTTTCCTGCAGGCAGATGAATGGGAGATTGAAGCATTTGATCGTGCAACGACAAGAAAATGTTTTCCGGCATCCCATAAGGACTGGAAAGAGCTGGAATGGTTCAGCAATAAAGGCTATATTGTAGCCTATAGCGACAATCATGCAGAAGTACCGCAGGAAGTGATCACTGTTTATCAGCAGATCAATACTCCTGAGTTACAGGAAAAATGCCGCAAACTCAGTTGGATGCGTTCCTGTCAGAGCATGATGGGACTGATTTATGCAATCGCACCGCTTAAGATTGTATACCGCATGTATCGCAAACGTGACGGTTTCAGAGTAAGTTATGAAGAATTTCTGGATATTCTGCATGAACTTGCTGAAAAAGATGACATGTGCATCATTAAAGAAGATAAGCTGATCTGGAAGGCTGTATTACAGGATAATCTTTATGAAAGAATCGAAGAATTCCAGGGGGACAGAGAGTTTTATATTCCGACAGTAGATGAGATTCTGGATTACTCCAAACATGGATATCCTTCCCGGAATATTTCCTACAGGAAACTGTCTTCTTTCCTGAGAGATGAACTTCAGCTCGACGAAGAAAAAATTGAAGAGCTTCTTTATATTGTATACAAAGAGTTTTCCATGGATGGGATGCTGTCTGATATTATGGAGGAGTTTAATAAACGTGGGGTTGTCTTTGATTCTGATCGCCAGATGGAACGTTTTGCTCCGATTATGATGGAAGTAAACAATAATACAAGAATGCTTGATTTTCGTGGATATACACCAAATGAGGTGAGTCGTATATCTGAACAGAATATGGCGACGTCAGCTCCGACAATGCCGTCTTTTGTTCCGATGGCGAATGTTCCGACAAATAATACTGTAAATATGCAGCCGAAAAAGAAAATTTACCCAAATGATCCATGCCCGTGTGGAAGTGGTAAAAAATACAAAAAATGCTGTGGAAGAAAGTAGTTTGAATCATTTTCATAAATAGTTATGTTACAGGACTTAGATGCATAGAAAGGGCTGAAACAGAAGATGAAATTATTGATTGTACGACATGGAGATCCAGATTATTCAATAGATTCACTGACTGAAAAAGGCTGGAGAGAAGTTGAATTTCTTTCCGAAAAGCTTTCAAAACTCGAGATAAAAGATTTTTACGTTTCAACGATGGGACGTGCAAAGGATACTGCGTCCCTTACGTTGAAAAAAATGAATCGGACTGCTAAAGAATGTGACTGGCTTCGGGAATTTGATATCCTGATCAACCGTCCGGATGTGACAGACCATCAGATTTGTGCGTGGGACTGGCTGCCACAGGACTGGACGATGGATGAACGTTTTTACCAGTATGATCACTGGTTTGAAAACGAGCGGATGCAGGAAGCCAATATGAAATATTATTATGACAAAGTGACCGGGGAATTTGACAAAGTTCTTGCGGAGCATGGTTATGTTCGAGAGGGGCACTACTACAGAGCAGAAAAGGCCAACAACGATACGCTTGTTTTCTTCTGTCATTTTGGTCTTGGCTGTGTGCTTCTCAGTCATCTTCTCAGTGTATCTCCAATGGTACTCTGGCATGGCATGTGTGCTGCACCAAGTTCTGTTACGACACTGACTTCAGAAGAACGCCGCAGGGGAATTGCAAGTTTCAGAATGAGTTCTTATGGAGATATTTCTCATTTATATGCACACAATGAACCACCTGCTTTTGCAGCAAGGTTCTGCGAATGTTATGATAATGATGAACGTCATGACTAAATAAGTAATAATCTGCCAGCGGTTTTGCCGCTGGCTTTTTCATTTGATTTTTGAAAAATGATAGAAAAATATTTTGTGATTTTGTGATAAAGATATTTTGGTTATAAAGAGATTTCTGCTATAATTAGAGAAGAAAAATATATCAGATTTTTCCTAAAAACTTATTTAAGGATGAACAGATGAATGAAAAACAGATAAATGAAAAACTTTTGAAAAGTCAGAAAAGGTTATTAGGTGTTCTTGGCGCATTATTTTTTATATTAATTATCTGTGTGGTTTCCACAGCAAAGGATGTACCGGATGAAAAAGGACTTACACTCTGGGAACCTGAACGTATACAGGAGCAGGATGATGGAACAAAGCAGATTTATTTTACAGCAGATGCGGACAGGGAAGCCCGGCATTCACTTGTATTTTTTACGTCCCATCAGTGGGTAGAAGTATTTGCAGATGGAAAACAGATATATAAGCTGAATTATACAGGCGGAATATGGGGGCATACAACCGGGAATGTCTGGAATTTTGTGAAACTGCCGGAAGATGCAACGCAGATAGAAGTCTGTCTGACAGCGTGTTATCCGGAAACTGCCGGTCATTTGAACAAATTCTATGTTGGAACAGGAAATGAGATATATGCCACACTCCTGCGTCAGTCAATGCCTGTGTTTATTATCAGTATGCTCACTTTGATGGTGGGGCTGTTCATTGTCCTTTACTGGGCTATCATACACAAAAGCAGTCGAATAGATGGCACTCTGTTATATCTGGGAGTATTTTCGATTCTGCTGGGACTGTGGTCGACAAATGAGACAAATGTGACGGCACTTGTGATCGCAAACAGGCAGGCATCTGCGTTTGCAGCATTTGTATTTTTGATGGTAATGCCAATCGCTTTTATTATGTTTGTGAAAAGTTTCCTCGAGATAAAAGATGAGTGGTACTGGAAAAGAATATGTGATATTAATTTCGGAGTTATCATTGTAAGTTATGTACTTAATTTTACAGGTATATATGAGTTCAGGAGAAGCCTGTGGATGACACACATGATAATAGGCATTATGCTGATCTATGTGTTTGTAGTCATAATAACCAAGATTGTGAAGCATCAGGTTGACCATCGATTTAAATCCTGTGTGGGAGCACTTGCTCTGATCATTGTTGCCACGATAGTGGATATGGGAAGATTTTATAAAACCAGCAATAATGCGGGTATATTTGGAAGTGTTTCTTTTCTTGTATTTATAGTTGTCCTTGGAAGAGAATCCGCAAAGCAGGCAATTGAAAGTATAAAAAAGGGACGCAGGGTTGCTGAACTGGAACAGTTCGCACTCAATGATTCTATGACAGGATTATATAACAGAAATGCATATGATTACTTTTCCAATAATGCAAAGAAACTGGAAAACCATATGATCGTGACCTTTGACCTGAATAATTTAAAAAAATGTAATGACACTTATGGACACAGTACAGGAGATTTGTATATTGTTAATTCCGCCCATATCATAGAGAATATTTTTGAGCGATTTGGAAAATGTTATCGCATCGGTGGAGATGAATTCTGCTGTATTATTCCGAAAGCAAAAGATTTCAACGTAGAACGTTTTGTCCAGAAGATGCATCATGATGTAGAAGTATTTAATAATAAAAATATCATTCCAACGGAAGCTTCGATTGCATGTGGTTATGCATTTTTTACAGCAGAAGATACGGATATCGAAAAAGTGCGCGAACGTGCAGATGAGATGATGTATCAGAATAAAAAGAAACTCAAAGAACGGTAAGTTTTGCTGACAGGTTTTTTGACTCCAAAACAGAAAACAAAAATCAAATTGCTAAAGAGTAGAATAGATAATATAATGTTGATTAAGATATTAATTCTCACAGACAAGGAGAAAACATTTGATTTCAAAGACAATGCAAACAATCTTACATGCACTATCTTATGGAAATATAGAGGTGGAGGCGTCGCGTCGGCTGGCAGATATCAAGAAGCTGGATGCAATGAGAATCTTTTTTAAAACATTAGATACAAAGGTTTATAATGGTAATCATGAGGTGCCAATACGGCTGTATTTTCCGTCGGAAGAGGCAATGAGCGGAGAGCCTGTAGAGGGAGAAAAATATCCGGTCCTGCTTTTCTTTCATGGTGGCGGCTGGGTGACAGAGAGCGTAGAGAATTATGACCGTGTATGTAGTCGGATGGCACAGTCTACAGGGCATATCGTGATGTCTGTAGAGTATCGTCTGGCACCGGAATACCGCTTTCCGGTTCCATTTGAGGACTGTTATGAGGCGGCCAGAGCACTTTATACAGGACATCTGATTCTTCCGGCGGATCCGGACAAGATTACGATTATTGGAGACAGTGCCGGAGGAAATCTGGCAGCGGCGGTATGCCTCAAAGCCAGAGATACCGGTGACTTTACACCAAGGAAACAGATTCTGATCTATCCGGCACTGAATAACTGTTATACAGAAGAATCGCCTTACAAATCAGTAAAAGAAAATGGACAGGATTATCTCCTGACGGCAGTAAAAATGGAAGATTATCTGATTTTATATGAGAGATGCAAGGAAGATCGGAAGAACCCGTATTTTGCACCTCTTATTGAAAAAGACTACACAAATCTTCCGGATACATTGATTCTTACAGCAGAGTTTGACCCTCTTCGGGATGAAGGAGAAGAGTATGGGAAACGTCTGAAAGAAGCAGGAAATTATGTGGAAATACATCGGATTCCAGATGCACTTCACGGTTATTTTGCATTGGGAATTAAGTTCCTGCATGTACAGGAGAGCTTTGAGATCATGAACAAGTTTTTGCATAAAGGAAGCGAATAAAACGTGGAAACAGGATATTCAAAATGGCGAAAACTGGATAACGCAGCACTGGCATTTCCTCTTGTCACAGGCAAAAATGATACCAGGGTATTTCGATTTTACTGTCAGTTAAAAGAAGAAGCAGACAGCAAGATTCTGCAGAAGGCACTGGATCAGACAATGGAAAAGTATCCGTTGTTTCAGGCTGTTCTGCGTAAGGGATTGTTCTGGTTTTATCTGGAAAGAAGAGATATTCGTGCACTCGTAAAACAGGAAAAAAGACCACCGTGCAGCAGCCTTTATATACCAGATCAGAAGACGTTGCTTTTTCAGGTAAGTTACTATAAAAATCGTATCAATTTTGAGGTATATCATGCTTTGACAGATGGTACGGGAGCGATGAATTTTTTAAGTGAACTGGTGCAGAATTACCTGATTCTGGCGCACCCATCTGCAGATCTTCCGCGGGTTGAACATGTAGAAGAAACGACTCCGGGTGCACAGGAAGAGGACAGCTTTTCACAGTATTATTCCTCGGATATTCCGAAAAACAAAGAGAAAAAACCGGCAGCAGTGAAGCTGAAAGGCGAGAAATTATTACAAGCAGATATGCAGATCACAGAGGTCGTTATACCGGTAAAAGAAACACTGACGAAGGCACGTTCTTATGGTGTGTCGATCACCGTATTTCTTACAGCAATGCTGCTCTGTTCAATACATGAGGAGATACCGAAGAATCGTCAGAAGAGGCCAATTGCACTGATGATTCCGGTAAATCTTCGTAACTATTTTCCATCACAGTCTATGGGGAATTT
>CAKRPO010000087.1 GCA_934378195.1 uncultured Blautia sp. | reverse complement strand
CCGATTGAACTGATAATGAACTCATTTTACCATATTTGCCTGAAATCTCATAGTCATTTTTTCGTTATAGGAAATTTCATGACAGGTATTCCAAATAATAAAGATTATTTTACGCAATCAGGCGTAGATATGTTATAATATGGATCATGCAGGTACATACTGGAGGGGATGTGTTTCCAGCATAAGAATAAGCCAGTTTAAGGAGTATGATTATATGGAAGAAAACAGGAACAGTACACAGAAACAGCCTGAACAGAAGAAAAAAAAGAAAAGTGATGTGCTGCTGACCATAGCACTGATTGTGGCAATCGCAGTGTTCTGCTATGCTGCATACAACCTGTATCATATTTATACAGAATACAGGAAAGGAACAGCTGAATACAATGCGATTGAAGAGATGGCGGTCACAGAACGTGATCCGGACAGCACAGAGAAGGCAGGACCGGATGCGAAGCCGAAGGCTCCGATCGAAGTTGACTTTGATAAGCTGAGAAGCGTCAATGAGGATGTGATCGGCTGGATTTACGTAGATGCGCTTCCTGATATCAGTTATCCGATTGTACAGGGCAAGGATAATCAGACGTATCTTCATCAGACCTACGAGAAAACTTATAATTTTGCCGGAACGATTTTTGTAGATTATGAAAACGGCAGCGATTTTAATGATTGCAATACACTTGTGTACGGACATAACATGAAGAATGGATCTATGTTTGGCCATTTGAAAAAATTCAGTGAAGACCAGACATTATATGATAATGACAAATATTTCTGGATTCTGACGCCGGACAAGAACTATCGCTATGAGATCATCGCTGCTTATACGACCGGAGTGAACAGCGATACCTATACCCTGTTTAAGGGACCGGGAGAAGAATTCGAAAAGTATCTGAAGACGATCAAGGGATATTCTGAAATAAAGACAGACGATACAGAGCTGACGATTAAGGACAAGATTGTTACATTATCTACCTGTACCGGCAATGAATCTACCAGATTTGTTGTGCAGGGCAAGCGGGTGGATACGGAGGACATTACGAATACGGAGAACAGCAGTGATACAACGGATGCAGATGTAAGTGTACAGGAGGAATGATCATGAATGACAAAATTATGAAATTGCAGGAACTCATTGATCAGCATGAAAATATTGTGTTTTTTGGAGGCGCAGGCGTATCAACGGAAAGCGGGATCCCGGATTTCCGTTCCCAGGACGGACTGTATCATCAGAAATATGATTTTCCACCGGAGACGATCCTGAGCCATACATTCTTTCTGAATCATCCGGAGGAATTTTACAAATTTTACCGTGACAAGATGCTCTGCGATACGGCAAAGCCGAATGCGGCTCATCTGAAACTGGCAGAGCTGGAAGAGGCAGGCAAACTAAAAGCGGTCATCACACAGAATATTGATAATCTTCACCAGATGGCAGGAAGTAAGAAAGTTCTGGAACTTCATGGAAGTGTTTACCGCAATCATTGCATGCGCTGTGGAAAATCTTTTGATTTTGCATATATGAAACACAGTACGGGAGTACCACGTTGCGAGTGTGGCGGAATGATCAAACCGGATGTGGTACTTTATGAGGAAGGGCTTGATAACTATACGATCGAAGAATCTGTGAGAGCTATATCACAGGCACAGGTGCTCATCATCGGTGGAACTTCTCTGGCAGTCTATCCGGCGGCCGGACTGATCGATTATTTCCGTGGGGAGGCACTTGTTGTGATCAACAAATCTTCCACACCGAGAGACCGTAATGCGGACCTTCTCATCAAAGAGCCGATCGGACAGGTTTTCTCACAGATAAAAGTGAACAAATAATATCATGAGGTGAATAGAAAAACATGGGATTTATCTATGAAGTAGGAGATATCGTTACCCTGAAAAAAGGCCATCCATGTGGCAGTAAAGAATGGGAAATCCTGCGTGTGGGAGCAGATTTTCGCTTGAAATGTATGGGATGCGGGCATATGATCATGGTGCCGCGTAAGATGGTAGAAAAGAATACGAAGAATCTGAAGAAAAAGGAAAACTAAAAATATACATTTATTGACATAACTTATGTAGTCAAAGTAAAAGTGAAATAAGAATAATTATATTTACACTTTTCCAGGCCGGAGTCCATTACGACTCCGGTCTGTTTTTTGAGTCAAATCACAATAAAGAAAATTTATATTCTTAAATAGTTATAAAATCTATTGAAAAATACTAGTACAAATGGTACTATAAAACAAAGCATATTTTCTATAAGTCTAGGGCATTTATGTCATCTGTTTTTCTAAATTCACTTCAGAAATCCATGCTTTTAAATTCAATTAAAAATATATATGAGATGAAGAGTGTATACGGTGGGTAAACTTGATAAAGAAATTTATAGCTGTATCACGGATGATATTTCAGTTGATGAAGTTATAATAACAGATAAACAAATTCAGCATATTAAGGAAAAACATCCAAATGATTATGAAAGATTTGCTGAATTTTTTCCTCAAATAATTGCGGATCCAGATTATATATTGGAAGCAAATAAACCGAATACTGCATTTGTATTAAAACAAATCAAGAAAAACAATGTGAAATTTCAATTGATATTAAGATTAAAAACATCGACAGACTGTGAGAACTATAAGAATTCTATTATAACTTTTTTGAAGATTGAACAGAAAAAATGGGATAAGTATTTGAGAAATAAAAAAGTTCTTTACAGAAAAGAATAAAGAAGTTATAATCTAAATACCATAACAGAGAGAACATTTGTGGTGGTAAATTTTCGTGTCAACCACACGCCGCTGGTACTGACAGGAGGAAACTCTGAGAGATGCAGGAGAATGGCACGCCTGCCAAATGTTCTCATCTGTTTATTAAATATTTAAATATAAGAAAAGCATACTGGCAGCGGAAAAGCAAGTTGGTATGCTTTTTTGATATTTCAAGTTCGTTATATTTAATATAGAAGAGATGAATTTTACATTCCTTATCTATGCTCCTATAATAAGGCACAAAGGAGGCTTTATTATGAGCACAATATTTCCAAGAGAAGAAAAAGCAGAGCAGATCTTTGATGAGATCCTCAGGAATCCCCGTGCCTGTGAGCGTTTAAAAGATACGTTTTTTGCAGCTATTCCGTCAGCAGAAGAAAGCGAGGGCGCGGGAACAGACATCCCGGGTACGGTCTTTGCGGCGGCTTTATTTAATGCATATGAAAACAAAGATCTTTCTGCATTTATGATGGCAGTCTGTAACAACAGTGTGTTTGACCTTCTCAGGAACTCTTTCCTGATTCCGATTCGTTTTAACGATAAAGGCGTGGAAAATCCGATATTTCTAACTGATGAAAACGGAAATCTTCTGAATGAATCAAAAAATCGTATCTATGAAAAGAAGTATAAGATGTTCCATAAACTCTTTGAAGAGCAGGATGAGATTCCAGACTACCATATGTATATGGCAGATGGATTCCGTGAAAGTCATGCATATAATGAAAACGGTGATATTGAGACAATACGAAACGCAGAACATACAGGAATCCTCTTACTCTTTGAGTTTCCGGAAGCTGTAGATCTCGAGATCAATGAGGAAAAGATTTATTCCATTGTCTGGGAGTATCTGATGAAACTGCAGGAGCGGTTGCCACGTGCGCTGATGTATTATGGCAGGCGTGATGAGCAGGGAGATGAAAAACATACCAGTAAACTGGGCATTTTCCTTCCATTCTGCCATTTTGAAAGAGAAATGGAAAAGAATATCGAACTTGCAAATGGCATCGGGCTGGGATGCAGGGAAGCGATCATATCATGCAACAGATAACAAGAAAAAATCACATGGACATTGCCTGGCATGAATATACAGATGAAAATGGTGCAGACATTCCGGTTACGCAGGCGAGCCTGACCGAAAAAGCATCGATTATCGGTCGTGTCGGAATTATGTTTTTGTCCTGTGGAACAGGAGCATGGCGAGTCAGAAGTTCGATGAATACGCTGGCTGAGATTATGGGAATTACCTGTACCGCGGATATTGGGCTGATGTCGATCGAGTACACCTGTTTTGATGGTGAAGATGGATTTACCCAGTCGCTCTGTCTTACCAATACAGGAGTAAATACTTCGAAGTTAAATCGCCTGGAACATTTTATCCGGGAGTTTGAAATTGATGGAAAAGACATGTCAGGTGAAGAACTGCATACGCTGCTGGATGATATTGAACGAATCCATGGACTTTACTCCCCAATTGCACTTGGATTCGCTGCGGCGCTTGCATGCTGTGGATTTACTTTTTTGCTTGGCGGTGGCTTTATTGAAATGTTCTGTGCTTTTGTAGGTGCCGGATTTGGCAATTTTCTCCGATGCAAACTGACAAAACATCATTTTACCCTGTTTTTGTGCATTGTATCGTCAGTTTCTCTGGCCTGCCTTGTTTATGCAGGATTTCTGAAGATTGGCGAAATGCTGTTTGGCATTTCCGTGCAGCATGAGGCTGGTTATATATGTGCCATGTTGTTTATCATTCCGGGATTTCCGTTTATTACCAGCGGGATTGACCTTGCCAAGCTGGATATGAGATCAGGTACAGAGCGTTTGATGTATGCGCTGATCGTCGTTCTGGTGGCAACAATGGCTGCCTGGCTCATGGCATTGCTTCTTCACCTGCAGCCGGTAGACTTTATTAAGATGTCAATGCCGGCAGGAATGTGGATAGTACTTCGCCTGATAGCAAGTTTCTGTGGGGTATTTGGTTTTTCTGTTATGTTTAACAGTCCGGTAAGGCTGGCAGCAACGGCAGCGATGATCGGGGCTGTTGCAAATACACTCAGACTGGAACTTGTGGACCTGTCAGCTATTCCGCCGGCTGCAGCAGCGTTCATCGGTGCATTAACTGCAGGAATCCTTGCATCCCTGATTAAAAACAAAGTAGGATATCCGAGAATCTCCCTGACGGTACCTTCTATTGTAATCATGGTTCCTGGACTATATCTTTACAGAGGATTTTATAATCTTGGAATTATGTCACTTTCTGTTGCTGCTTCCTGGTTTGCAGCGGCAATCCTGATCATAGCAGCCCTTCCCCTGGGACTGATCTTTGCAAGGATACTGACCGATAAAACCTTCCGCTATTGTACGTAATGGAATCTGAATAAGTGAGTGGTGCCTGGAGCGTTTCGTGCAGAAAGGAGGACATCCTGCACAGAATGTCCTATAGACGAACTACCGAAAAAACGGTATACTGTTCATAAGAAATCCATTGGGACGAAAGGAGCAGATACCCATGTGGGAAAAAATCAATAATTTTTTAAAAGGGCAGATCGTGACATCTATTATATATGTTGCCCTTGGTGCCTGTCTGGTATTTATGCCAGTCAGTACAGTAAATGTAATCTGTAAATTTGTATTTGGAATTTTGCTGATTCTGGTAGGCCTGTATCACATCCTGATCTATGTGGCGGAAAAGCTGAATTCCACAATCTTTGATCTGTTTTCCGGTGGTGTTCTGATGGTGCTCGGAATCTTTTTATTTATGAATCCACAGATCGTGGTCAAGCTTCTCCCAATTCTGCTTGGCACATTTATTCTTGTGGATAGTATCTGGACACTGAAAGGAAGTCTGAAGCTTAAGAAACGAGGAGCCGGTTCCTGGAAATTCCTTCTTATGGGAAGCATTATCTTTATCGGGCTTGGTATTTCACTGGTAGTCAACCCATTTACGATGGTGAAATACACGGTAATCTTTGCCGGATGGATATTCCTCTGCAATGGTGTGATAGATCTGATCTATCTGATCCTTCTGAGAAAAGGCCTGAAAGAAATCAAACAGGATGTGGAAGCAGTGGATGCAGATGGAGAGATTGTTTCTGATGAAAATAGCAGTGAGACAGATGATCTGAATACAGAAGCTTCTGCACCGCCGGAAGAACCGATTGCACCGGAACCAGAATATGCACCATGGAGTTCCCGTAAGAAAGAAAAATCCACAGAGCGATTTCAAAACGAAGAAACTTCTGTGGACAGTGAGGCCACAGAAACGGATATTCCAGGATTTACTGAAGAAGAAAAGGAAGATAATGCCGCTTCTGGCCAGGAAGATTTCGGCACAGAAGAAGCTGACAGAGA
>CAKRPO010000086.1 GCA_934378195.1 uncultured Blautia sp. | reverse complement strand
CTTTATAGCAAATAGTCACAGAAACATAAGATAAAAGATATAAATTTTTTTGGCAGAGCCTACAGAAAAATTTGCATCTAGGAATTTGGAATAATTTGTTGTATGATATACAATGCGTAATAAATCAAAAGAAAGGGGACATCAGACCGTGGCAAAGAAAATGCTCTTTGTTTTTAACCCAAAAGCAGGAAAAGGCAGGATCAAGATGCATTTACTGGATATTGTTGATATATTCAGCAGTCATGATTATGAGGTCATTATCCGTGCAACGCAGGCACCGAGAGATGCATATGAGAAAGCCAAAGAATATGCAGACTCTGTAGATTTGATCGTATGCAGCGGAGGAGACGGCACACTGGATGAAGTGGTTACCGGTATTACAGAGAGAAAAAGTAATGTACCGATCGGATATATTCCGGCGGGAAGCACGAATGATTTTGCAAACAGTCTCTTTATGCCGAAAAGTATGGTCAAGGCTGCAGAGATGATCATGGAAGAAGAACTGTATCATTGTGATATCGGCAGATTTAATGACAAGACATTTGCTTATGTGGCTGCGTTTGGATTGTTTACGGATGTATCTTATGAGACAGACCAGGATCTGAAAAATGTTCTTGGGCATGTGGCATATGTACTGGAAGGTGTAAAACGTCTTTTTGATATTAAATCTTATCATATGAAGGTAACTTCTGAAGAAATCCAGGTGGAAGATGATTTCATTGTGGGAATGATCACAAATTCCAGATCTGTAGGAGGTTTTAAGAATCTTACAGGCAAGAATGTAGATATGAATGACGGCCTTTTTGAGGTGACGCTGATCAAACACCCGAAGAATCCGCTGCAGCTGCAGGAAATTATGACTGCACTTGTAATGGCGGAGGACAATACGGACATGATCTATTCCTTCAAGAGCAGGAAAGTTACGATAGAGACAGAAGAAGAAGTACCGTGGACGCTGGACGGAGAGTTTGGCGGAGATCATACGTATGTGGAGATTGAGAATCGTCATAAGGCACTGAATCTTTATTTAAAGAGTACAAAGAATAAAGACTGAGATAAAAAATATAGCAAAGTATAAATGAATGGCAACTATAAACAAGAACTAAAGGAGATAGAAGATGTCAGACTACGTGAATGTAACAGAACTTTTCGGATGTGATGTATTTAACGACGCAGTCATGGAAGCACGCCTTCCGAAAAAAGTATACAAAGAGCTGAAGAAGACCATTGAAGAGGGAAAGGAACTCTCTCTGGAAGTGGCAGATGTCGTTGCTCATGAGATGAAAGAATGGGCAATCGAGAAAGGTGCCACACATTACAGTCACTGGTTTCAGCCTCTGACAGGAGTAACCGCGGAAAAACATGACGCATTTATTACTGCTCCGAAGGAAAATGGTAAGGTACTGATGAGCTTTTCAGGTAAAGAACTGATCAAGGGAGAATCCGATGCGTCTTCTTTCCCGTCCGGCGGTCTGCGTGCAACATTTGAGGCAAGAGGTTATACGGCATGGGACTGCACCTCACCGGCATTTGTACGTCATGATGCGGCAGGCGGAACACTTTGTATCCCGACTGCATTCTGCTCTTATACAGGAGAGGCTCTTGACCAGAAGACACCGCTTCTTCGTTCCATGGAGGCAATCAATACACAGTCCTTACGTCTTCTCAGACTTTTTGGTAATACAACTTCAAAGAAAGTTACACCATCTGTAGGAGCTGAGCAGGAGTATTTCCTGGTTGATAAAGAAAAATGGCTGCAGAGAAAAGACCTTACATACACCGGCAGAACCCTGTTTGGAGCTATGCCGCCGAAAGGACAGGAGATGGATGACCATTATCTGGGAACAATCCGTCAGAGGATCTCTGCTTATATGAAAGAAGTAAATGAAGAGTGCTGGAAATTAGGCGTAACGGCCAAGACACAGCATAATGAAGTGGCACCGGCACAGCATGAGCTGGCACCGATCTATGCACCGGTCAATATTGCAGCAGATCACAACCAGATCATGATGCGTATCCTCAAGAAAGTAGCCAGTCGCCATGGTATGCGCTGTCTGCTTCATGAGAAGCCGTTTGCGGGTGTTAATGGTTCCGGTAAGCACAATAACTGGTCTCTGACTACGGATGACGGAATCAATCTGCTGGATCCTGGTAAGACACCACATGAGAACATTCAGTTCCTCCTTGTTCTGACCTGTATCCTCAAGGCCGTTGATACACATGCAGATCTGCTCCGTGAATCCGCTGCCGATGTTGGAAATGACCAGAGACTTGGCGGCAACGAAGCTCCGCCGGCAGTTATCTCTGTATTCCTGGGAGAACAGCTGGGCGATGTGCTGGATCAGCTGATCAGTACCGGAACTGCCACTCACAGCAAGAAGGGAAGTATTCTGGAAACAGGTGTTAAGACTCTTCCTGATTTCATGAAAGATGCGACTGACCGTAACCGTACTTCACCGTTTGCATTTACCGGCAACAAATTCGAGTTCCGTATGGTAGGTTCCAGAGATTCCATCTCTGAGTGTAACGTAGTTCTGAATACGATCGCAGCAGAAGCATTCAAAGATGCCTGCGATCGTCTGGAAGCAGCTGAAGATTTCGATATGGCAGTGCATGATCTGATCAAAGAGTATGCAATCGAGCATCAGCGTATCGTATTCAATGGCAATGGATATGCACCGGAATGGGCAGAAGAAGCAGCTCGCCGAGGACTTCCGAACCTTCCGTCTATGGTAGATGCGATTCCGGCACTGACTACAGAAAAAGCGGTTAAACTGTTTGAGGAATTCCATGTATTCACGAAGACTGAGCTGGAATCCCGTGCCGAGATCCAGTATGAAATCTATGCGAAAGCAATCAATATTGAAGCCAAGACAATGATCGATATTGCAACAAAGCAGATTATTCCGGCTGTGATCAGATATACAACCGTACTGGCTGATTCTATTAATGCAGTGAAGGCAGCAGGTCTGATCGATGTGAGTGTACAGACAGAACTTCTTGAGAAATGCTCTGCACTTCTCAAAGAAACAAGTGAAGCCATGAAGAAACTTTCTGAAGTAGTGACAAAAGTTCCTCAGGTTCCAGAAGGAAGAGAACGCGCTGTATACTGTAAGGATGTTGTGACAAAAGCAATGGAAGAGCTGCGTACACCGGTTGATAAGCTGGAAATGCTGGTTGACAAAGAAATGTGGCCAATGCCATCTTATGGAGATCTGATTTTTGAAGTGTGATCTTCAAGGGAGTAACTAAGTGAAAGAATTAAAATTTTTGGAGGAGCAGGGTGTCTGCTCTTCTTTCATAGATAAAATAATAGAATTTCGTGAAGCATATCCGGTTCCCGAGGAAGTAAAGAACCGAATCATAAAACCATCGATTCCTTTTTATGGCAAAGATATTCTGGAGATGGCAATCGCAGGTATCCTTCAGGGGCAGAACCTGCTTCTGACCGGACCGAAGGCGACTGGCAAAAATATTCTGGCAGAGAATCTGGCGTATATTTTTAACCGGCCTTCTTATAATATTTCTTTTCATGTCAATACCAACAGCGGTGATCTGATCGGAACAGATACCTTTGAGAATAATGAGGTGAAGCTTCGCAAGGGAAGTATTTACCGCTGTGCAGAATATGGCGGATTCGGCATTCTGGATGAGATCAATATGGCAAAGAACGATGCGGTCTCTGTTCTGCATGCAACACTGGACTATCGACGTTCAATTGATGTGCCTGGTTATGATAAGATCGACCTGCATCCGGCCACGAGGTTTGTCGGTACGATGAATTATGGTTATGCCGGTACGAAAGAGTTGAATGAGGCATTGGTATCCAGATTTCTGGTCATTGATATGCCGGCACAGACGGAAGAAACGCTTGGATTCATTTTTCATGAGATGTTCCCAACGGCAAAAGAACATGCAATCGAGCAGTTTGTTGGACTCTTTCTGGATCTGCAGCTGAAGGCACTGAACAGTGAAATCTCAACGAAAGCACTGGATCTTCGCGGACTTCTTGCCGCAATGAAAATCGTAGATGTAGGACTGCCCCCGGCGAAAGCTGTTCGTATGGGCGTAGTCAACAAGACATTTGATGTATTTGAAAAAGAAATCGTAGAAGATGTCGTGAGCACCAGAATTCCTTCGGACTGGACAAGGGATGATGTCTATGAAACATAATGCAGAATCGGTCGACATCGACGATTATCGTCTGGAACTGGAAAACAGGATCCGCAATCTGCTCTGGACAGTGAGTGGAGATTATAAACTGGATATGAAGCCTGACGTATCACTTTTTCTCAGATCAAAGGCGATTGCTCTGTATGATGGAATCAAACAGGGAGCACTCGCCAGATATTATGATAAGGATATGCTCGGGCTTTATCTGGTCAAAAAGATATTTCTGCAGGCGGGAGAGAATGAACTGACCTTTGTAGCACAGCTTTGCATTGAAGAGGCAATTGGGGATAAGATCTGCAGGGAGCGTCCTGGAATCTGTGATATGCAGAAACAGTGTATCGAAGATATCCTGGATCAGGAATTTGAAAGAATGCCGGATTTCAGAGACTTGCCGGGAAGATTGAAAGTAGCAGTTCTTCGCAGAAGACTGACTGGCGGAGACTATCATGTGGAGCAGAAGCTGCAGCCATTTATGGACCTTATCGGGCAGGCTGGAAAGAGTCAGGAGACGATGGAACTGATCCGGGTGATCGATGAGCTTTATAATCTTCTGATCGACCCGGCTTTTGTGAAACAGCATGGTACGTTGGAACAGGTCCTTGCAGTGACAATGGAGGATCTGACTGAATATTCGTGGGAGGATTTCCTTTCGGAGGAAATGTACGAAGAGGCACTTGAAAGCTATGTTGAGCAGCTGACAAATTCCGCTTCCGGACTTGAGAATGCGGCAGTTACAGAAGAAATGGAAGAAAAACGTCAGAAGAAACGTGCGGTCAAGGTTGTTACACCGGAGATGCTGGAAAAAGCCTATACATATGTGGAACTGAATTTTGGCAGGACATATCTGAATGAGGCAGAAGAAAAGAAGATCAATTACCAGATGTGCCGGGGCGTACACAGTGACTGCAGTCTGTATTTTACGGAAGGAATTCTCAAAAATCCGGCGAAAAGAAATTATCAGTATGAATATGCGAAACGTCTGCGAAATAAAAACGTCTGGCTCTATCATGATAAACACAGGATTGTCAAACATAATATTGCTGTTCTGACGGAGACACTCAGAAAGTCGCTGGTACTTCGAAACGAGACACAGAGTATTCTGTCAGACAGGGGAATGATCGTGCCTTCCAGGCTGTGGCGGATCGGGCGGACGAATGATGCCAGACTGTTCCGACAGGAAGTGAGAGGAGATGCTTCTGAGTTTGTAGTGGATGTTCTGATCGATGCAAGTGGTTCACAGATGAGACGGCAGGGAGAAGTGGCTCTGCAGGCTTATATCATCAGCGAAGCACTGAGCAATGTCGGAATTCCGCATCGGGTGATGAGCTTCTGTACGTTCTGGGATTATACGATTATGCACAGGTTCCGCAGGTATGATGATCCCCGGACAGAAAACGAGAATATCTTCAACTATGTGACGTCGTCGAACAACCGCGATGGACTTGCGATAAGGACTGCCGGATATGAACTCCTGCAGAGGGAAGAAGACAAAAAGATCATGATCATCTTAAGCGATGGCCGACCGTACGATGTAATTATAAACAGACCGAATGCGAAAAATCCGGAACCATATCAGGGAAAGACGGCAATCTCTGATACAGCGACAGAAGTACGAAAACTTCGTAATCTGGAGGTCAGTGTACTGGGCGTATTCGCAGGAGAAGAAAAGGATCTTGCAACGGAGAAAAAAATCTTTGGAAAGGATTTTGCATATATCCGTGATATTGCGAATTTTTCAAAAATTGTCGGTAGATATCTGACAAAACAACTTGAGATTGATGGATAATAGACAAAAATGTGCAATATTTCCAAAAAATGTTAAATAAAACGAACGAAAATATAAAAAATCCATAAAATCACCCTTGATAATCAACATGAAGTCGGTTATAATAGTTTGAGGTTAATGGACCAAAAAAACAAGGGAGAGGAAAACAATGAACGACAACAAAGAGTTCAAACCGTATATTCCTGCTGAAAAAGTAACAGC
>CAKRPO010000085.1 GCA_934378195.1 uncultured Blautia sp. | reverse complement strand
TTAAGGTTGAGACTAAAAAAGTCGAGCCTGTCAAAGTCGAAACTACAAAAACAGCGTCAGTCAAACTCGAAAACAAATGTAACGATGACCATATTTACTGTGAGCGTCTTGCCCGTCATCTGGATGAGCTGAAATGGCTCTACTGTGAACTGTATCAGGATAACCCATATGTCACCATGCATCTCAATGATCTTCTCAAAGTTCTGAAGAAATTCTATGACATGAGAAATGACGCACTGAAAGAATCTGATCTGAAAAGAGAAAAAGATCCAACCTGGTACAAACGCAATGACCTTACCGGTATGATGATGTATGTCAATGCTTTTGCAGGCACTCTTTCCAATCTGGAAGCCAAACTGGATTATGTACAGGAATGCAATGTCAACTATCTGCATCTGATGCCGCTTCTTGACTCCCCAAAGGGACGCAGCGACGGTGGGTATGCAGTTGCTGATTTCCGTAAGGTTCAGGAAAGTCTCGGAACCATGGATGATTTTGCCGCTCTGACTGACGCCTGTCACAAACGCGGCATCAATGTCTGCCTGGATTTCGTCATGAACCATACATCCGAAGATCATGAATGGGCCAAACGTGCCCGTGCCGGAGAGAAAGAATATCAGGATCGCTACTTCTTCTTTGACAGCTATGATATTCCTTCTTTATATGAGCAGACCTGCCCGGAAGTATTCCCGACTACTGCGCCTGGCAACTTCACCTGGCTGGAAGATCTCCATAAGCACGTTATGACTACCTTCTATCCATATCAGTGGGATCTGAACTATCGCAACCCGATCGTTCTGAATGAAATGATCTTCAACATGCTGTATCTGGCTAACCAGGGTGTCGATATCGTCCGTCTGGATGCTGTACCATATATCTGGAAACAGCTTGGCACCAACTGCCGCAATCTTCCGCAGGTTCACACAATTGTACGTATCATGCGTATGATCTGTGAGATTGTATGCCCTGGTGTGCTTCTTCTCGGAGAAGTTGTCATGGCTCCTGAGAAGGTCGTTCCATACTTCGGAACTGTCGAGAAACCAGAATGTCACCTGCTGTATAACGTTACGACTATGGCAAGCACCTGGCACACGGTTGCAACCAAAGATGTCGCTCTGCTGCGCCGTCAGCTGGATATCATTTCTGAACTTCCGAGAGATTACGTGTTCCAGAATTATCTTCGCTGCCACGATGACATCGGATGGGGACTTGATTATGACTATCTTGAAAACTTCGGTATTCAGGAAGTACCGCATAAAAAATATCTGAATGATTTCCTTACCGGAAAATATCCAGATTCTTTTGCACGCGGAGAACTTTATAATGATGATCCACGTCTTGGTGATGCAAGACTCTGTGGAACAACTGCTTCCCTGTGCGGTATTGAGCGTTTTGGATTTGAAGGAAATCAGGAAGGTGTGGACAGAGCTGTCCGTTATGATATCACACTGCATGCATTCATGCTCTCCCAGTCTGGTATTCCTGTGATCTACAGCGGTGATGAGATCGGTCAGGTAAATGATTATACTTATAAAGATGATCCGGAAAAAGCTGACGACTCCCGTTACCTCCACAGAGGAAACTTCGACTGGAAACTGGCTGAGAACCGCCACGATCCGGCTACTGTACAGGGTAAACTCTTCCCTGCACTTAATAAGCTGGAACACATCCGTGCAAGTCACAGTATATTTAACAGTGATGTACCGATTCGCACGATTGATACATGGGATACTTCCATTCTTGCTTTTGTGCGTGAGAATGATGAAGAGAAATTTATCGGTATCTACAACTTCAGTGAGAATGATAAAGTTGCATGGATCAATGAAGAAGACGGTATGTACACAGACCTCATCTCCGGTCATGAGATGGAAGCCAAAGGAGTACAGATTCCGGCATTCGGATGTTACTGGCTGTGCAGACGTAAAAAATAATAGATTTTTCTGTAACTGTATTTTATCACCAGACATAAATACAGCCCTGTGAATCATGAAACTGATTCATGGGGCTGCTTGTTTTTATAGTATTTTGTTATCTTTCATTACCAAAATCTGTTTTACTGGTTCAGGAATTTATGAATGGAAATGAGTAATATTTCTATTCGTACTGCTCCTACCGAAATATATGTGAGCACACTCCACTTTTCTTTTAATTTTACCTTTATTCCTTCGATTTCCGTACAGTCCTGAAACTCTTCCCATGGCACAAATTTTGCATGCTCCAGGAGTTCGCAGCTGTAAATTCCCTTTTCTGTAATTGCAAATCCATTCTTTCCTCTTCCGAACCACGAGTCGTCATGAAGAATGTATACCGCTTCTTCCTCTGCAATCTTTAATGTCTTTCTGAGCTTGCCGTTATCAACCGTGTTAATATCACTGTTTTCTTTGTCAGAAAGAAAAGTTTTGCAGATTTCTTCGATACTGTTTCCCTGATAAGATTTGTTATATTGCCGGAACTGCGGAGTATCAGAATTAAGCACTTTTAATGTTTTTTTCATTCTCTTAGACGGATCATTTGCAACATTACTGAAATGTCTCGTCAATCCACTGTCCTCAAACATTCCCTGGACCAATGTTCCCTCATGAAATTTAAAGTCATCCGCATTCGGCTTCTCGAGATTCCGACAGGATGCAAACATTCGCTGTACATCTGTAACTTTATCGGTATTAAAATTCCGTACATCCACTTCTTTCAGGGTTCGACATCCACAGAACATCTGTGACATATCTGTCACATTTCTGGTATCAAAACAGCTTACATTAATTTCTTCCAGGACACGGCATCCACAGAACATCTGTCTCATATTTGTTACGAAAAATGTATTAAATCCGATGACATCAATTTTTTGCAGACTGCGGCATTTACAGAACATGCTTTGCATATTTGTAACCAGATCGGTGTCAAACAGGTTATGAAACTCTATTTTTCTGACATTTGTATATCCGGCAAATAAATTGTGGCAATTAGGGTTCGCATATACACCATTCCGTGATGCAATCTTTAAAATCGCTACATGCTCTGTATTTTCGATCCACGCCCATATTTCTTTTCTTTTATTTGCAGATACATCCCATGCATCATCTGGCAATGAGCCTTTATCAAGTTTTACAAATTCTATTTCCCTGATACTTTCACGTGAGATATTTGGGCGACCAAATACTTTATTTGTATTTTCATCCGCCATCAATACAGGTTTCAAACTCTCTGTTTGAGTTTCTTTTCTTTCACCTGCTCCATTTATATTCACGCCGCCCAGGCAATTGCTCAGTCTGATAAATAATTCCCGTGTAGATTCATCTGCTTTATTTACATTCGCTTTCTCAAACAGCTCTACTGCCTTTTCAAGATATTCTCTTCCCTGCCTTGCAAGATATTCCGGGCTATTCTTATCCACTTTCCAATGATCAGTCACAGAAACAGGCACTCTCGACAGGACTCTGTGATGAACATAGTCCATACTTCTTGCATGTCCACACTCTATACAGTTCTCTGCTGAATCCAGATTTTCTTTTTCACAGCGCATACATTTCCACATAGTCTCTTTTCCTTTTTATAAAATATTACAGTCTTAATCGCCAGCAGCCCTCGAGCATATTTGGTGTCTCTTTAACGCATCTGGAAAGAGAGTTGCTCATTTCAAGTTTTGTCAGGTTTTCGCAGTCACTGAACATAAAACTTACATTCACGTCGTATCGGATATAAAATTTACTTACATTGACTTCTGTCAGATTTTTGCAGCCTGCAAACATACCCATCATATTTTTCACACGACCGGTATCAAAACCATTTACATCCAGCTCTGTCAACGCTCCGCACCAACCAAACATATGCATCATATTTGTAACATTGCGGGTATCGAAACTGCTTACGTCCAGGTTTCTTATTTCCGCGCAACTGAAAAACATCTGCTGCATATCTGTAACATTTCCGGTATCGAAACTATCTATATCTATTTTATTCAGGACAAAACAAGCTTCGAACATAGATTTCATTGTTGTAACCTGACTGGTATCAAACAAGCCATGAAACTCTATTTCCCGTGTATTTATATAATTTTGGAACAGACCTGCACAGTCCGGATTTGCACGGACACCATTCTCTGAACCAATCTTAAGAACTTTTTCATTATCTATATTTTCCACCCATGCCCAGACGGATTCGTCTTTATCTTCCGAAACATCCCAGGCACTGCGTGGTACCAGATCCATATCAATTTTAACAAATTCTATTTTTTTGATCTTATCTCGGAATATATCAGACCCCAAAACATAGTCTTTGTTATTGTCCGCCATCAATACCGGGACTTTTTTCTGATTTACAGTATTGCACACGATCAGTAACTTCTGCAGTGCAGCTTTCCATTCTTCTGATTTTTCTTCGCCCACCACAATCTTATCCCTGACTGCTCTGAGCACTTCCTTTGTTCTTTCCGAATCTGCATCCAGACCTGCCTTTTCCAGTAATTCTACTGCCTTTTGCAGATGCTCCAGCCCCTGTTTCGCAAAATATTCAGGAGTAGCCAGATCTGCTTTCCAGTTCTCCACAACGGAATCTCTGATTCTGGATAACGTTCTGTAATTGACATAATCCATCGATTTTGCATGTCCACATTCACTACAGTTCTCTACGAAATCTGAATTTTCTTTTTCACAGTATATACATTTCCACATAGTCTCTTTTCCTTTTCCAGGCAATTATTTCTTAACTGCAATTCCGTCCATTCCGCTATACTTAAACATGTTGTTTGTATTTACTTCCTTTTGGAAATAAAAATTCGAAACATCCAGATCTTTAAGATTTTTACAGCCTAAAAACATATTTGACATGTCTGTTACTAATTTGGTATTAAATCCACTTACATCCAGTTTTTTGAGGGTTGAGCAACCACAAAACATAGTTTTCATATTTGTCGCTTTTCTGGTATCGAAGCTGCCTGTATCCAGCTTTTCCAGTTCTGCACAAATAGCAAACATAAGTCCCATATCAGTAACATTGCTTGTATTAAATCTGCTCACATCTACTCTTTCCAGTTTTTTGCAATAGGAAAACATAGCATACATATTCGTAACTTTGCCTGTATCAAAACTGTCAACATCCACTTCTTCCAGCTTTTCGCAATTCGCAAACATATGTGACATATCCGTTACCCGACTGGTATCAAATAAGTCACGAAAAACTATTTTAATTACATTAGAGTATCCCTCAAATAGATGTGCACAACTGGTGTTCGCGTACATTCCATCTTCTGATCCGATTTTGAGAGCCAGCATTTTGTTCTCTGTATTTTCAGTCCACGCCCATATCAGTTTGCTATGATCCGCTGAAACATCCCATGCTCCATCTGGTACGGAGTCCTGATTGATTCTTACAAATTCTATTGCACAGATATCCTCGCGTCGAATGTTCTTCCCCAAAACAGTCTTTCTCATACTGTCTGCCATAAGCACCGGCTTTTCTTTATTTTCCCTGACTGCAAAATATTTATTTAACTCTGATGTAATTATGTATTGAATATTTCGATTACTTTCGTTTGCTTTTTTGAAACATTCGATGGTCTTTTGGAAATATTCTATACCCTTCTTTTTATAATATTCCGAAGCAGTCTGTTCTTTTTTCCAATTAAGCCGTATGGAATCCTGAATTTTGGACACCGTTTTATAATCTACATAGTTCATAGATTTTGCATGTCCACATTCGGAACAGTTCTCTACAGAATCTAAATTTTCTTTTTCACAGCGTATACATTTCCACATAGTTTTCTATTTCCTTCTGGTCTATAAAAATATCACTTTGTACTAGAGGGTGGTATCCCCACCCAGTACATTTTCGCCTCCATAGCGGAATGCACTTGTATTTTGTTTCGCCTTCTGTTCTGTCAAATGATGGTTCTCTACGATCCGAATATTGGGCTTTTTCTCTTCCTTAGAAGGTTCATCCCCACCTAATACATTCTCTCCACCATAACGGAACGCACTGGTATTTTGTTTCGCCTTCTGTTCTGTCAGATGATGGTTCTCTATTATCCGAATATTGGGCTTTTTCTCTTCCTTAGAAGGTTCATCCCCACCTAATACATTCTCTCCTCCATAACGGAATGCACTGGTATTTTGTTTCGCCTTCTGTTCTGTCAGATGATGATTCTCTATTATCCGGATATTGGGCTTTTTATTCGAATCAGAAGATTGCTTCACTTCTGTGATCACTTCTTTTGTCTTCTGAGCTGCTCTGTCCAGTCCAGATTTTTTCAGAAGTTCTTCTGCTTTTCGCAGATATTCAATCGCCTGCTTTTTAAGATTTTCCGGATTATTCTGTTTCCACCTGGCAGTTATTTCCGGG
>CAKRPO010000084.1 GCA_934378195.1 uncultured Blautia sp. | reverse complement strand
CTCTTCTACGATTCCTGTAAACATGATTCCTCCTGTTTTTTCTCACACACCTGACATCTTATCCGGATGTCCTCACCAATCTGGCAGATATCTGTATATTTCAGTTCCACTGCTTCAGACGGGAATTCAACTCCGATACCTTCTACCGGTGTCTTCCCGGCCACACCGCCAAACAGCTTTGGTGCCACAAAAGCCTGTACTTCCTTTACAATTCCGGCTCGCAGGGCACTGTCATTTAACGTACCGCCTCCTTCCAGGAGAATACTGTCAATGCCTTTGCTTCCAAGATCTGTCATCAGCTTCTTAAGGTCTATCTGATTCTTTTCATCTGGACAGTAAATGGTCTCAACTCCCATGGTATGTAATATTTTTATTTTTTCTTCTGTATTTTTCTGATCTGCATAAGCCACGATCGTCCGGTACTTTTCCGCACTTTTTACGATCTGACTGTCCGGCGGGATCCTGAGCTTACTGTCGCACACAATCCTGACAGGACTTTTCCATCCTTCTACCCGGACGTTTAACATCGGATCATCTGCAAGCACAGTTCCAATGCCTGCCATAATTCCCATGTACTGATGCCGCATATGCTGTACTTCTTTTCGTGCCGCTTCTCCGGTGATCCATTTTGATGCTCCTGTCTTCGTTGCGATCTTCCCATCCAGTGTCATGGCATACTTCATCACTACATAAGGAGTCTTCATAGTAATATAATGAAAAAACACCGGATTCAGCTGATCACATTCTTCTCTCATAAAATCTTCAACTACTGTTACACCGGCTTCCCTTAACATCTGTACACCTTTTCCCGCCACTTTCGGATTCGGATCCCGGGAACCGATCACCACTTTTCTTATCTTCTGTTCAATGATCGCTTCCGTACATGGAGGTGTTTTTCCATGATGACAGCAAGGCTCAAGCGTAACATAAATCACCGCACCTTCTGCTGATTCTGTAAGAGAAGCAATAGCATTACGTTCTGCATGAAGTTCTCCATACTTTTTATGATAGCCTTCCCCGATGATCCTTCCGTCTTTTACGATCACCGCCCCTACCATCGGATTGGGATTCGTCCAACCTTCTCCTTTTTTAGCCAGCTGGATCGCTCGAAGCATATATTCCTGATCCGTCATTTTTATTCCTTCTTTCTTATTCCTGTTCTTTGCCTGGTAGGCCGAGGTTTTTAGCCCTGTGCAATCGGATTCACAGACAAGTGAGTGGTATATTTATTTCGAAAACGATGTACCAGATACAAAAAAATCCTGCAGAAATATCTGCAGGGTGGAATTGATCTGTTACATCTGATCGATAAATGAATGTCTGATTTCCTACATAAAAAGCTCTGAAATGGATCACCATCTCAGAGCTCTGATACTACATTCATTCATACAAAAATCAACTGTACTATCATCTTCTTCCATCCAGACTGTACTGTCGGCTCCGGAATCTCACCGGATCATGCCTTTCGGCTCGCGGGCTCTACCGCCGGTAGGGAATCACACCCTGCCCTGAAGATATCTTTTTGTTTATTTTAATACTTTATCTGTAATTTGTAAAGCGGAATTTATTCCACAAAAAAGATTTCTGCCATCACTGGCATTGAGATCTTTTTATATGTAGCCTAAAGAATGATTCCATAAACAATCGTAGATGTCAGTACAATGATAAAACCTTCCAGAATATCAATTGGAAGAAGTTTCATTCTTTCATTGATCGGCATTCCCATTGCTCCTGCAGATGCATGGAAAATAGATCCATGTGGAAGAGAATCCAGAACAATGGTCCCTGCATGAAGCATAGCCGCTCCATATAATGCCGGTACGATCTGCGTGATCGTTTCAGAAAAAGTAGCTGATGCGATCGTTGCTCCTGCGGAGGAAGAAGCGGTTGCTCCCGCCATCACAATTCCTGAAATCGGAGCCAAAAGGAATGCCGGAAGATTCATTGCATTCAGAACCATAGTCATATCTGCCTGGAACTGAGAAGTCTTTACAATTCCGGAAATCGTTCCGGTTCCAATCAGTAAGATTGCTACCGGCATCATTTTGCCAAGTCCATAAGTAACATATTCTCTGAAATGATTCAGCTTTCTCATACAGAGCAGTCCAACAATAGCTCCTACCGGAAGAGCGATCAAGGGATCTACTGTTATGCCGCAAATCGGTCGGAGCATCAAAAGTACAACTGCTACAAGAGGTCCGATAATTGCTGAGCCGATAGATGGAAGTCCCATTGGCTGTGTATTGACTTTTATAGATTGCTCTTCCTGTGTGTCATTTTTTTACGGCCTTTTCCTGCCAAAAGAGTACAGATTATAACAGTTCCCGCAAGTCCGGCAAATGCCGGAATGATTCCCGCCGCCATCAATGCCGAAAGATCCACACCAAAATTTTCTGCCGCTGCAATGGTATTGGGGTTCGGTGAAATGACCATTCCGGCTTTTTCACCACCCATCAATGCTGCCAGAAGAATGAAATTGCTGCATCCGATTCTCTGACCGATAACCATTGCGATCGGAGCAACTGTGATAACTGCTACATCACCAAACACACCAACTGCTGTCAGAATCATTGTAGCTAATGCCAGAGAAAATAGTGCTCTTTTTTCTCCAAAAATTCGGATGATCTGGTCTGCGATCTTTACTGCCGCACCTGATTGAATCAATACACCTGCCAGAATTCCGGATGTTACGATTCGAAGAATCGCAGGCATAATGCTCTGTGCTCCTGTTATCATGCAGGAAACGGTTCCTTCCAGTCCTGCCCCGCCGATCACTCCACCTACAAAAGCACCGGCTATCATACTGTATGCAGGTTCTATTTTTTTAATAATAAGAATAATGGCAACTGCCAGACCGATAAGCGCACCAATCGTCGTAATCGTAATATCCATATCCGCCACCTCATATTTTATTTCTGAATCAGGACTTCAACTGCTTCACGCAGTGTTGTATCTTCGCCTACATTTCCCGGAAAGATCACATATGGTGTCAATGGAAATCTACTCTCTTCTCCCGTCTGCCATACCGGAATTCCCGGTTTGATCTGTCCAAGTACATTTGCTTTCTTAACTGCAAGTGCTTTGGTTCCGACATCGCTTGATGTGATTCCACCTTTTGCAATAACAAATCCTGGCGTGATTTTCAGTCGTCCAACAAGAGACTGAACAGCATCGGAAATTTTCACTGAAAGTCTGAGTTCATCTTCTTTATCCCCAGTATCTGCTGTGATCAGTGCTCTCGTTGTATAACAGCAGACAGTTTTGCCAGCACGGATACATGCCTCTTCTCTGTCAAGACATCTCTGCACTTCTGCTTCAAACGCTGCATCATCTTTTACTAAAGTTGCGTCCAGTTCGATAAATTCTACATCTGTCAGCTTCCTAAGCTCTTCCACCTGTCTGGTTGTCTTGTCTGTATGGGATCCGACTACAATGATTCCACCATTCTCTGTTTCATTTACTATCATTTTTTCTCTGATAAGAAGCGGCTGATCTGTAACACCACCCATAACTTTGACAATTGCCGCTGCTGTACGGAACATAAATACCTTACCAGCTGCCATTGCACGATAAAGGGCAACACAAAATACTTTGACATCAGTATAATCAACCGCATTCACGATAATCTTGTTAAAATCTCTGACTTCCATAAGTTTCTTCTGGATACCGTCAATGTCCATATCATGAATTTCTTCAAGAGAAATACAGGTAACATCAGAAGCTTTGTATGCACCCTTTGTCTTCTCTTCCACATATTCCGGCATGGTCGCTGCGGTGTAACCAAAAGTTTTATCTTTTGCAAACTCTGTCTCATTTGCCGGAATCAGTTCTTCTCCATATTTGACATAGTGAACATTATCAACAGTAAAACGACCTCCTTCCTTGAAGAATGGACAAAGAATTTCTCCGTCAATAGTTTTTCCTGTATTTTTCTCATAATTTGCCTTCAGAAGTTCTGTTTCCAGCGGATAATGACCTCGCAGAGTGGAATCGCTTCGGCTGATAAAAATGTATTCTCTGCCTGTTTCCTTTGCAACTTCATCTACGACTTCAGCAATCGCATTGTGTGCTTCTGTTGTCTGCTCAGTCGTAAATCCTCTGGAATTGGTAAGTATGTAGAACAGATTGTTAGATTCTTTAAAACCCTGACGGATGGTGTCTTTTTCCCAGTTTGTGTAGACAGAAATATCATGAACTGTCTGAACGCCTGTCGGGTCATCGTCCAAAACAACAATCTTCTTCTGATTCCGGACAATTTCTTTATTTAAAAGTGTATCTATATATGCTTCGTCGATTTTTTTGTAAGAACTTAAAATCTGTGCATTTAATGCCATTGTTATTCCCTCCTGCATCTGCTTTAGTCGAACTTCTTTACTTCGATACCTGCCAGTTTCTCGAAATACTGTACGATTCCGCCGTGATCATCCTCCATATGTCCATGGATCTTCAGTGTCTGCAGAATCTCATATAACTGTGCTGTGTAAGGAATCGGTACATCAATGGAATGTGCAGTATTTACTACATTCTTAATATCTTTGTGGTTGATGCGGATCGGTCCGCCCGGTTTGAAGTTACGCTCAATGATCATCGGAATCTTGGCATCCAGGACTGCACTTCCTGCAAGCCCTCCACGTATTGCCTCATATACTTTCTGCGGATCAGCTCCTGCTTTGGCTGCAAGAACAAATGCTTCAGAAACAACCGCGATTGTATTATTTACAATAACCTGATTTGCCAGTTTGGTCACGCTTCCGCTTCCAGATTCACCGATCAGAAGTGCCGATGAACCAAGAATATCAAAATATTCCTGCATCGCTTCAAAAGCCTCTGCATCTCCACCTGCCATGATTGCCAGTGTTCCGTTCACTGCTCCAGGCTCTCCACCAGATACCGGTGCATCCAGAAAGCCAACTCCTTTTGCCTTAAGTTTATCGTAGCATTCTTTGGATTCAACTGGTGTCACAGAACTCATATCACATACGACCGCGCCTTCTTTAATAGTAGGTGCGACTCCATTCTCTCCAAACAGAATGGATTTTGAAATTGCACCGCTCGGAACCATGATGATGATCCTGTCGCACTGTTCACCGATCTCTGCATAAGTCGCTTCCTGTGCACCTGCATTTACTACATCTGCTACTGCTTCTTTGTTGAGGTCTGATACAAGAAGTTCTTTGCCTGCTTTTAATAAGTTCTTTGCCATTGGTCTTCCCATGATTCCAAGTCCGATAAATCCTGTTTTCATTTTGCATTCTCCTTTTTGATCTGTTGAAATTTGTAATTATTTTGGTTACTTCAGATATCCTGTTTCATCTTTTACTGCTTTTGTTTTTGTTCGTTTTCTTTGTTTGTGGCTTCATTATATCGTATACCGGTATACCGGTAAATGCTCTAATTTGCTTTCTCTCTTTTTAACATTTTTTATTCTTTGTTTTTGTGGAAACTATCCAATTTCAGGTTTTTGTTTTGTTATATTTTTGACAATTTAATGCATTTTTGATGGCTTTTTTCTATTTTATATTGACCTGTTTTTTAGATTGCGGTATGATATTTTCAAGAAAAACACATGTTTTTTACAGAAAATTTTTAGATTTTTAAGGAGTTTTTGTATGATACCATTAAACGAACAGGCTTATAAGCACCTTCAGAAATTAATTCTGGAAAATCAGCTTTCCTATCATGAAATATACTCTGAGACAAAATTATCAAAGGAAATCGGCATCTCACGAACTCCATTTCGGGATGCGATTCATCGACTGGCCCAGGAAGGATATATTGATATTATTCCAAATAAGGGATTTATGCTGCATCAGCTTACCAAACAGGATGTGAATGAAACTTTTCAGGTCCGCTCTGCGTTGGAGAGCTACTGCACGATTCAAATCTGTAAGGATTTTGAGTGCCGAAAAGCACGAAGATTGTTCAAAGAACTTCATATTATCATGGACGATATGAAAGAAATCATGGATACCACCCATTCCATTGATGAATTCTGCGATTATGATTTTCAGTTTCATACCAAGATTATTACTTACCTTGAGAATGAACAGTTTTCTTCTATATTTTCCACCTTTATGTACCGTATGAAGACACTCGCCAAACTTTCTCTCTCTCATAAGGGACGAATGGAAAATACTTATAATGAACATATGGCGATACTGAATGCTCTGGAGTCCGGTGATTCCGAACATATTTACGAAATTACAATTGCTCATATGGAACGGCCGAAGGGAATCAACCTTGAGGATTTATAATTTCCGACAACAAAAAAGATCTCTCTGCCATCACTGGCATTGAGATCTTTTTCTTTTCCAGTCTTCTGACCGGTTTATATCGCTCCCTGAATCTTTCTGG
>CAKRPO010000083.1 GCA_934378195.1 uncultured Blautia sp. | reverse complement strand
GAGCAAGTCCACAAAAATGCTGGTGCTGAATGACCGGTAGAAGAGAAAGTGTTGAGCAAGTCCACAAAAATGCTGGTGCTGAATGACCGGTAGAAGAGAAAGTGCCGAGCAGACCAACAAAATTGTTTGGCTGTGGATGGTCTGAAAAGGAGTAAGCATTTAGAAGGTCAATAAAAGGTCTAAAATTGGATGACTTGGATGGCATTTACTATGATAAGAGTCAATAAAGGTGGGAAAATCAGATGGTCTCCATAGTACATACTAAAATTTGAGTCAATTCTCAGGTGGTTTCCGTGGTACTTACCGAAATTAGAGTCAATGGCAACAGCTTTCTGCAGCCTGGATTATTTTTCTGTAGGATTCTAACTACAATCTGTATTAACATTCCTCACGATTTCTACAATTCAGCGGGCGGAGAGAAGTATCTCTGTCCAGTGACTCAGCAAGGCTTTCGAGGTTTTGTGAGTGCTAGCTGTTCCTTCCTGTGTTCTGTCTGAGCGAAGCGAGTTAACTAAAGGAAGGAACAAATAAGCGCACGAATAAAATCCGAAAACACAGCGTGTCACCAGACAGAGATACTTCTACTCACGCCCGCGAACCAGAAGAACCGTACATTCAAGAATGCCTCGGCATTCTTGCTGCGAGATGCGCGTCATGCAATGCATGACATACTTCTTCTGTGCATCTCTGCAATCCTGCCGGAGGCTATATCAGATGGGGGATTGACTCCCAACATCGATACTGATTTGTTACTCGTCTACAGAGGTGGGAGTCATCTCACATCTGATATACAATACTCACGCCCGCGAACCAGAAGAACTGTACAATATATACATTTCATACTTACTTCCTCGAGAAAATATCTACACAAATACCCAAAATCATGCTACAATAAAATACTGATAAAAAATAGTCAGACTTAATCTGACATACTAGGACACGTGAATTTGAAGATGGGGGAGTAAATACATGTATCGAATATTACTGGTGGATGACGAGATTCTCGTCCGGGATGCCATCAAAGAAAACATCGACTGGAAATCCATCGACTGTGAACTCGTAGGCGACTGCGAGAACGGCAAACAGGCAGCTGAATTTGTACAGGAACATCCGGTAGACATCGTACTGACTGATATCCTCATGCCATATATGGATGGTATGGAGCTGAGCCATTTCCTGCATGACAATTATCCGGATATCGTTATTGTGATCTTCAGTGGTTTCGGAGAGTTTGAATATGCGAAAAAGGCCATCCAGTACGGCGTGAGCGAATACCTTCTCAAACCGGTAACAGCCATGGAACTTACCGGCGTGATCGAGAAAATGAAACAAAAAGTAGATCAGCAGCGCCGCGAAAAAAGCAAGATGGATAAACTGGCTCAAAATTCCGAAAAATATCGCAAAAATGAACAGATCATCCGCTCCAAAAATATGGAAGCACTTGTCAACTGTACTACCGATGTCAACAAAACTATCCAGAGACTTTCTGAGATGGGAGTTGATATCTCCGCAGCAAGTTACCGCGTGGCACTCTTTGATATTGATCTTTATTCCGGCATGTACAAGCTCGATACAGAGAAACGACAGGAAAGTGCACTGATGGCATTCGTTCTTTTCAATATCAGTGATGAGATCGTTACGAGGGAAAAAGCCGGAATCGCCTACCAGGAGGGTAATAACCGCGTAGGAATTCTTTTCCAGGAAACATGGAGTCGCAATTTCACATCCAAAACCAAAGAAATCTGCCGCGAGATCCAGCAGAAGACCAAAGAAGTTATGGGCTTTGATGTATCCATGGGTATCGGTAAGTGGGTAAAGAAACCGGAAGAACTGATCCAGTCCCATGATATGGCAGCACAGACATTACAGTACCGCTATCTCCTTGGTGGAAATCTTCTTATTGATATGGAAGAACAGCATCCGGTACAGGAGATCAATCTTGATGAATCACTGGCAGATCTCAAAGAATTCATGAAGACCGGACAGAAAGAACAGGTCGATCAGACCCTGGCAACGATCGAAGAAGCAATTCGTCAGGCACTTATGGAAAAGAGCCGTGCATGCATGTACCTTCAGCAGGTCATCCGTACGATGGACAATGCCTGTGAAGATATGTCAGCAGATATGGACAGGATTCGCGAAGACCGCGATGAACTGCTTCGCCAGGTAACGGACCAGAAATCCTTTGAAGATGCCTGCAAAGTTGTTCAGAAACATACAGACAGGATTTTTGAGATCCTTTCTGAAATGAATACGTCCAGCAGCGAACGACAGGCACGTCTGGCAATTGATTATATACAGAAAAACTATATGGATCCAACCCTCAGCCTGAATAGCATCTGCTCCTATCTGAATATCAGCACCAGCTATTTCAGTACTATTTTTAAAGATGAGACGGGAGAGACATTTACCGAAGTACTGATCCGTACCAGAATGGAAAAAGCCAGGGAACTGCTTGAAAAGACAACCATGAAGAACTATGAGATCGCCGAAAAAGTCGGTTTCTCCGATCCACACTATTTTGGAATCTCATTTAAGAAGATGACCGGCTGTACACCTACGGAATATGCAAGGGAGAAGCGCCGATGAAGAAAAAAAATCTCTCAGCAAGATTTATCGGAAAGTTCAGCAGCATTCAGAGCGCTATTTTTGCAACGGTCGCAATCCTGGTCTTAAGTGCCGTTGTGATCGTGACCGGTGTCTCCATGAAATTTACAAATAACTCTATTTTTGAGAACTCATCGGAGTATACCCACACGATCATCCAGCAGATGAACCAGAACATTGACTCTTATATCGATTACATGGAAAATATTGCCTACCTGATCTCAAGTAACGAAGATGTGCAGGACTATCTTTTTGATGAGACAGTCGATAACGAGGGAAGATATCGTATCCTTAACCAGTTTCGAACGATTCTGGACAGCCGTAGTGATATTCGAAATGTTGGTATTATCAGTAAGAATGGACGGATGCTGATCAATGACGGAAGCAAATCTGTAAACCAGGATCTGGATCTTAATACGCAGGAATGGTATTCCAAGGCACTCAAAAGTCCAAATGGTCCGATCCTGACTTCTTCCCATGTACAGCATATCATCAGTGGAGAACGTCCGTGGGTGATCACTCTGAGCAGAGGAATCCGCGACCGGAGTGGCAGTGGAGAAAAAGAAGGCGTTTTCTTTATCGACCTGAATTACAGCGCGATCAGCGAACTCTGCGATCAGAGTACCGTTGGAACAAAAGGTTACGCCTTTATTCTTGATGCGAAAGGAAATATCGTTTACCACCCGCAGCAGCAACAGCTTTACAATGAATTGCAGACCGAAAATATAAGCCTGATCATGGATGCCGATAAGGATACAGTGCTGACGGATACAGGCAACAATGGCAAACTGTACTCCATCTCCAGATCTGATAAGACCGGATGGACCGTCGTGGACTGTACAAATGTACGGGAACTTCTTAGTAAAAGCCGCCAGGCCCAGAGTGTTTATGTGCTGACAGCAATCGTTCTGGTTATTGTGGCACTTCTTTTTTCCAGATTTATGGCAAGAAGCATAACGCTTCCGATCCAGAAGCTTCGCGATTCCATGAAAAAGGTACAGGAAGGAGATTTCAGTGTCTCCGATGTCGTGGTAGATTCCAGAAATGAGATCGGCAGTCTGACCAAATCGTTTGATGTGATGACACACCGGATTCAGGAGTTGATGGAACAGAATGTCCATGAGCAGGAAGAGAAGCGAAAGAGCGAGCTGAAGGCACTGCAGTCGCAGATCAATCCACATTTCCTTTATAATACGCTGGATTCTATCATCTGGATGGCAGAAGGGAAAAAGAATGAAGAGGTCGTACTGATGACCGCATCGCTGGCAAGACTCCTTCGTCAGAGTATCAGTAATGAGGATGAAGTCGTTCCGATCGCGAATGAAGTTGAGTATGCGAGAGGGTATCTGACGATCCAGAAAATGCGTTACAAAGACAAACTGGAATTCCAGATCGATGTAGATCCTTCTATATTATATATACCGCTGATCAAGCTGGTCCTGCAGCCGATCATAGAGAATGCCATTTATCATGGGCTGAAGTACAAAGAGAGCAAAGGACTTCTTATTGTAAAGGGGTTTATGAAAGATGGCAATGCCGTGCTTCAGGTCATTGATGACGGTGTCGGTATGGATGAAGAGACACTTTCCCATATTTATGATAAACACAAAGTAAATTATCATTCCAATGGGGTTGGTGTTTATAATGTACAAAAGAGACTGAAACTTTACTATGGCGATGATTATGGTATTACCTACGAGAGTGAGAAAGGTAAGGGAACGACCGCGACGATCACAATTCCGGGAAGACAGGAGGGACAGTTATGAAAAAAAAGAAAAAATGGCTGAGTATTCTCCTGGTAGTCTGTCTGATCGGAGGAATCGGAGGCGGCATCTGGTATCGCCAGAAAAGAATTGATGAGCGCAGGCTTTCGCTTGTGTATATTCCAAAGGTCGTAGACAAGACAAATGATTTCTGGAAAGCACTGATCCTGGGAACCAGAATGGCAGCACAGGAGTACAATGCCACAATCGAGATCAAGGCACCGACAGAAGAAAATGATGTGGAACGACAGAATGAACTACTGAAAGAGGCGATTGAAGAGGAGCCGGATGCGATTCTGATCTCTCCATCCAGTTTTACAGAATCCAACAAAATATTGGATGAAGCAAAGGAAAAAGGAATCAAGATCAGTTTTATTGATTCCTATACGGAAGAACCGGTGCAGGATCTGACTGTTGCAACGGACAATCTGGAAGCAGGAGAGAAACTCGGTAAATTTGCGGCATCACTTCTCGGACCGGATGATCAGATTGCGATCGTGGCCCATGTGAAGGGTGTATCTACCGCAGTGGAGAGAGAAGAGGGATTCCGCAAAGGACTCGGAGATCTGGCAGACAATATTGTCGATGTTGTTTACTGTGATTCCCAATATGAGAAATCCCGCAAGCTGACGTTGGAATTGATGGATAAATATCCGGATCTCAAGATGGTAGCCGGGATGAATGAATATTCTTCTGTCGGTGCGGCACGTGCGGTAAAATCGGCAGGAGCCAAAGACCGGATCCAGGTGGTCGGCATCGACAGCTCACAGGAAGCAGTACAGCTGATGGAAAATGGAGTCTTCAAGGGTCTTGTTGTCCAGAAAGCATTCAAAATGGGATACATGGGTGTGAAGGAGACCGTTCTTATGCTTCGCGGTAAGAGCTATGAAAAAGATGTAAATTCCGGCTGTGAACTTGTGACTCCCGAAAATATGTACAACAGTGAGATCGAGAAACTGCTGTTTCCGTTCAATACGCTCAAACTCTCCTGATAATTTTGTGAACAGAATGGGTAAAAAAAGAATATAATAGTGAAAAAACTCTAAAAAAGGTTAAATATTTATGTACGAACCGTAAATATTTAACCTTTTTTTGGAAGATATTCCATTACATTTGTGCAGATTTAACGGTATTATATAGAAAACGCAAGATGTGTGTGTAAAACTTTTAAGGAGGGCGAAAAATTGGAAAAGCTGAAACAAAATCCAATCGTGAAAAAACTCGGCCTGAACAGGATCTTACTTGTTTGCATCCTGATTCTGATGTTCGTAGTTTTCAAGGTGGTTCTCGGAAGTAAATTCCCTGTTGGAGACAGTATTAAGTCTACACTGAACTATGTATACTTCCTGGGCTTCCTGTCACTTGGCGTTACATTTGTAATCGCAACCGGAGGAATCGATTTCTCCATCGGACCGGTTATGTTCTGTTGTGCACTGGTATCTGGTTACTGCATGACAAGCTACAAGGTTCCATGTGCAGCAGCAATGGTAATCTGTGTACTGATCGGTCTTGCATTTGGTATCTTTAACGGATGGCTGGTATCTTATTTATCAGTTCCGCCATTCATCGTATCCATGGCTTCCATGAATATCGCAAAAGGTATCGCATCTGTATTTACCAAAACACAGTCCGTAAGCTGGCCGCTGAGCAGTGACCCGACAAACGGCTGGTTCCGTAACATCGTATCTTACAAAGGATTTCCGGTAGGTCTGGTAATCTTCCTCGGAGCAGCAGTGATCTGTGGAATCATTCTTTACAACACCAAACCTGGACGTTATATCCTCTGCCTTGGATCTAACACAGAGGCCGTAAGACTTTCCGGTGTAGATACAAAGAAATGGAACATGCTTTCATACGTAATCTGTGGAGTTCTGGTTGGTATCGCAGCACTGTTCTTCGTAGCTACATATACAACTGTTCAGCCTGGATATGGCGATCAGTACAACAACGAAGCAATCGCTGGTTGCGTAATGGGTGGTACATCCATGGTTGGTGGACTTGCTTCCATCGGCGGTACAGTAATCGGTGTGTTTATTATCTCTCTTCTGCAGCAGGGAATCATGGCATTTGGTCTTGGTAAAGGACAGCAGATGATCATCACAGGTAT
>CAKRPO010000082.1 GCA_934378195.1 uncultured Blautia sp. | reverse complement strand
ATCTTTCTGATACCGTTTGTAGTAGTATACCTCATATTCCAGCTCGTTCCGCTTATTAGTACAATTTATAACAGCTTCTTTGAAAATTACAGATCGGGATTGACGCAGATTGGACCGAACTTTGTGGGCTTTGCCAATTATGTCAAACTCTTTGAAGGCGGCGAGATCTGGATTTATTTTAAGAACACAATGATCATGTGGATCATGGGATTTGTACCACAGATTCTCGTATCTCTGCTTCTTGGAGCCTGGTTCTCCAATCCGAGTCTCCGTCTGAAAGGTCAGAGATTCTTCAAGACTGTAATTTATCTGCCAAACCTGATCATGGCTTCTGCCTTTGCAATGCTGTTCTTCACATTATTTGCAGACGGCGGCCCGATCAACGCCATGCTTGTACATGCTGGAATCCTGAAAGAAGCATATTCCTTCTTCAGCCATGCATGGAGTGCAAGAACCCTGGTTGCGATTCTGAACTTCCTGATGTGGTTTGGTAACACTACTATTCTTCTGATGGCAGGTATGATGGGTATTGACCCGTCACTGTATGAAGCTGCTGAGGTAGATGGTGCAACATCTTCACAGATTTTCAGAAAGATCACTCTTCCGCTTCTTCGTCCGATCCTGATCTACGTTATGATCACATCTCTGATCGGTGGTATGCAGATGTTCGACGTACCTCAGATTCTGACAAACGGAACCGGTGACCCGATGCGTTCAACCATGACTCTGATCATGTATCTGAACAAGCATCTGTTCAGCAAAAACTATGGAATGGGCGGTGCATTATCCGTATTCCTGTTTATCATCACAGGTGTACTCAGCCTGATCGTATTCCGCTTTAACAAAGCAACTGACGGGAGGTGAGAAGAATGAATGAAAAAGATCAAAAAAACAAAAAAGGAATGAGCATGAAAGGTCAGCGTACCCTTGCTTATGTGGTATTGATTATTCTCACTTTCTTCTGCCTGTTCTGGTTTTATGTACTGTTTATCAACGCAACAAGATCTAACGGAGCCCTCAAAAAAGGTTTCACAGCGATTCCTGGAGGACACCTTATTGAAAACTGGAAAAACCTTCTCGCAGGAACACTTCCTGTATGGAACGGTATGTTTAACAGCATCTTCATCGCTACATGCTCTGCTGTTTTGTGTACCTATTTTTCCACAATGACTGCTTACGCGATCCATGCCTATAATTTCAAGGGCAAAAAGTTCATGTTTACTTTTATCCTTGCAGTCATGATGATTCCAACACAGGTAACCGCACTTGGTTTCCTGCAGTTGCTCGGCAAGATGCATCTGGATGACTCCTTCATTCCTCTGATCATTCCGAGTATCGCAGCTCCGGTCACTTTCTTCTATATGAAACAGTATATGGAAAGCAACCTTCCGCTGGAACTTGTGGAAGCAGCCCGTATTGATGGATCCGGAGAGTTCAAGACTTTCAATACGATCGTATTTCCACTGATGAAACCAGCCATTGCTGTACAGGCAATCTTCACTTTCGTACAGAGCTGGAACAACTACTTTATCCCGGCACTGGTTCTTCATTCTGACAAGAAGAAAACACTTCCGGTACTGATTGCACAGCTTCGTAGTGCAGATTTCCTGAAGTTTGATATGGGACAGGTTTATGTGATGATCGCATTCTCCATCTTCCCGGTTATCATCGTTTACATCCTTCTTTCCAGATTTATCGTAGAAGGTGTTTCCGCTGGTGCAGTCAAAGGATGATTCCCATCTTTTCACATCTTTTTGGACACGTAAACTATAATGTCTATTGCACACCAAAGTACTTTGTGATTAAATGAGAAGTAGATAAAATACAGACGGTTAATGTATTTTTTCCGTCTGTATTTTTTTGTTCGACTTAAAAGAATTGAAGGGATGACAAATGACAGCAAAAACTTCTCGTATTATCATAAAAACATTCGTTAAGACTGCCTTAAAGGATGCTGACGAATCACCGGAACGGTGTACCAGAAATCTTGTCGATATGGCACTCCATTTTTCAAAGGGACGTTTTCAGCAGGAATTTTTTGAAATGGCACGTGCTATGCTGAATAATGAAAACAGTCCGTATTATCCTCTTATCGAAGACACACTCCGACATATGGACAAAGAGAAACTGATTGAATTTGGCATGAATCTTGGTTACAATGGCTGCACGCAGGGAGCCCACATTGTCCGTAAGATCAAACGTACTGAAAACATCAATGTGCCATGGCTTCTTTTCCTGAACATTGATCCTTCCTGCGAAGACCTGCTTTCCCGTTATCAGGCAGTTTTTGATCAGGGAAAAGAACTTGGAATCTATGTTTATTTTCTTTATACAGACAAGGAACCAGAGAAATTACTTCCTTTAATAAAACATAATCCGGATTGTGCCATGATCTTGTTATGTCATTCAGCCTCTGTAACAGAAGATTTTGCAGTAGCGGCTGAATCTCTGGATAACATGCTGATCGGCGTAGATTACGACGACAGTGCTGATGCTGCCTGTCTCGTACTTCGTGACCACCGCCTGCTATATTCTGTTTACCGCCGGTATCGTGAAAAAGAAAGTGAAGAAATCCTGTCAGGATCCTATGCACGTTTTGCAGAAGAACTACACTGCCCGTTTGTTGCGGTACTGGCTGAGCCTGACTGCAGCACTAGTGTCAAAGAAAATGTCTACAAAGCTATTGTTGGTGCCCGTGTGGCACAGAAATATCGCACGATTCCTCTGGATTTGCTTTATGATACCGAAAGAGTTGGAAATATTATCTCTCCGCCATCCAGCGTGATTGGTTTTAAACCAGATGGAACAATCTACAATCTGGATACCAAAGGCAATCCTATGACACACAATATCTTTCAGGAATCTCTCAGGAACATCCTGAAGGAATCTTTTTCCATGGATTCAGAGTCAATCTGATCTGTCTCCTGGAACAAAGCGGCTCTGTTCTCTCAATCACAGACAAATACTTGCTCATATGTAATAGGAACATTACGGAGTAATTTTCTATTACACAAAAAAGCAGTCTCATCTGAATGCAGGTGTAATTCCCGTCATTCTTATGAAACTGCTTTTTATTGATTTCAACACTTTTGGCTCATTATTTATCCCAGAGGTCTGTCATTCATTACCCAGTCTTTCCTGCGTAAGTACAACGACCTGAATACAGGATTTCAGCAACTCTACAAACTCCTTCGGTGGCAGCGGTTCTTTCTCTGACATCCATCTTTCAAACGCACAGATCACTGCGTCACAGAAAAAGTTTACATAAAATTGTGCATCTGTTTTCTCACCCAAAATCTCACGTATATCTTCTTCCAGCAGAGGACTCACAATATCCCTGAAATGATTGATAAATGAGTTCTGGTCTTCTACCTTCATAACTTTCCGGTAGAAATCTTTGTTTTCATAAAAATAATCACATAGATGAAGCACACTGTCCCATCCGATCAGATTTTCTCCAATCTGAACATGGCTCAGATACTCCACGTCATAGATCCAGTTCACCAGGTCAAATTTATCTTTGAAATGATAATAGAAACTTTTGCGGTTCATATTACATTTCGCACAGATATCAGAAACAGTAATCTTCGAAAAAGGTGTCGTCTCCATCAACTCTTTTAATGCTGATGCAAGTGCACTTTTTGTAATATTGGAATCAGCCAACTTCCCTTCCTCCCCTTTTCACAGTCCGTCAACATCCAGTTCCATCCAGTCAGCTTACATATCTGCTGCAAACAATGCGGCTCCTAAAGCACCACAAAGCTGTGATTTCTCACTGATTACAAGACTGGTTCCCAGCCTCTCTTCAAGTGTCTTTACAAGGCCCTTATTCTGAGCTACGCCGCCAGTCATCATATAGGATTCTTCGCCTCCAACACGCTTGACCAGAGATGCAGTCTTGGCAGCAACTGCTTTGTTCAGGCCATGTACAATATCATCTGTACGTTTATTCTGTGCGATCAGAGAAACTACCTCTGACTCAGCAAATACAGTACACATACTGGAGATTGTAATATCTTCCTGATAAGAAAGTCCCACCTGACTCAGATCATTCAGACTCATCTCCATCGTCTTTGCCATCATTTCAAGGAATCGCCCCGTGCCTGCCGCACATTTATCATTCATCACAAAATTCTTTACTGAACCATCTTCGTTCAGGCGGATCACCTTACTGTCCTGTCCACCAATATCTACGACTGTACGAACATTCGGATCCAGGAAATGCGCACCTCTGGCATGGCAGGTAATCTCCGTAATACTCTTGTCTCCGTCTGAAATCGCAGTTCTTCCATATCCGGTCGTAACTACTGCATCCAGATCTTCTCTGTTCAGTTCTGCCTGTCTCAAAGCTTCCTCAAGGGCTCTTTCTGCGCCATTTGCTGCTCCGGCACCTGTCGGCATGATCACACTGGAAATCATCTTTCTGTCTCGATCCAGGATCACCACGTCCGTGCTTGTTGATCCACTGTCAATTCCAGCATAATATCCTTTTCCCATGTTTCTCTCCTTTTTTGTCTCATCCTGAATCCCCAGACTTTCGGAAAATGCCTCCAGTCGGGTACTTAACTGTCCGCTGCTCTGCAGAGTAAAATCTGATTCAATCTTCAAAAGTGGAATGTCCGTGTGCCCCTTAATATCTGCGTATTCAAAGCTGTAAAAATCACAGAATTTTACGGTATGATAGATGATTCCTTTAAGACTCGGATCCTGATACAGAACCTTTCGTCCGGCATGATCCATCATTCTCATACATGGAACCTGATGAAGCAGTTCTCCTGCATACCATTCCATCAAAGCCTCAAAATCCATACCCTCCGCTGGCAGATTCACCCCGACAGAACGATTATAAACACAGGTCTCATTTACCACAGGAAGTGGCATGGCCTCCTGTGTCATCTGAAACAGTTCTTTTCCCATACGGGCACCCAGCACAGCCAGATGTGGATCCTGCGTCCTGTCTTTTGGCTGAAAGGATTCCAGAAAAGCTTCTTTATCAAAGGAAGTTCCTTTATATGCACCATATGCTTCTGCAAGATTTTTGAGCTGAGCCGCAGTACGTTCCCGGCTGCATTCAACATCACAGTGAAGCATATCGATCATATACAGAAAATCCATCTGTCCACTATCTTCCAGTATATCATAAACACTGCGAATTGTATCACAGCAATTTACAAGTACCAGTTCTTTAATATTTCCTGCAAGAACTTCTTCCAGAACTGATTTTCCAAATCCACATATATTCGGATGTGCCACCTGCTCTGCCCGGTCAAATCCATCCGGCATTTCATTTAATATTTCACATTCTCCGCCAAAAGCTTTCAAGAGCTCTACCGGTGTATATTTACATACATAATATGTCTTACTCATGATCAAAATCTCCCAACATTTCCAGAAAAGCTCCTAATCTGGTCGATGTCTGACCTTCTCCTCCATGGCTGCGATCACATCCGTCGCCATCCAGGATCAGCATAGGGATTCCTGCCTCTTCAAACCGTTTCTTTGCGATTCTTGAACCTCCTAAGGTATGTTTACAGCCCCAGTGATTAAACCAGACCGCACCATCCGCTCCTGCCTGTTTCGCATGGCGGATACCAGCCTCAATTCTTCGCGAGATCGGACCATTCAGTGCATGATATACCAGGCGCATTGCCATCTCTTCATAAGGATCATCTGAATGCATGGACAGATCTGCCACCTGAGAGAGTTCACATCCTACAATCTGTGCACTGTCATTCAAAAGAAGAGCTTCTTTTACCGCATCAGACCAGAATGGAATGGTATGCATCCAGTAAATATGTTTTCCCTTCTTTGCAGGTGCATTCTTTACATCCTGCAGTAATTTCTCGGTATAAACTTTCTCTTCTTCCGTTCCAAGAAGAATATTATTCGTCATGCCACTGTACAGTGGTGATACCAGATCCGATGGAATATAACGGTCAGCACGCGCACTCTGAAATCTGTCAAATGCTTCCAGGGTCTCTCTGCCTCGATCCACTCTCTGACGAAGCCTGTCCTCATCAATTTTCTTCCCTGTTGTCTGCTCCAGAAAGCCTCGTAACGCTCTGAGCTGTGTTGCTACATACTCTACATTTGCCTGTGTCTGTCTGGACGGTACATCAATTGAAAATACCGGTACATGGTAAAATTCTGCCAGTCTGTGAAACGTCAGCAAGTTCGCATCACAGGCAAGATTCGTATATACGATACATTTCGGTCTGGGCAGAAGTCCCTTCTCTGCCGCACCGATAAAAGTCTTGTGATAGCTACAGAGAGTTTCTGAAAGTCCCGCATCCTCAGCACTCTGAAGAAATGCACGTTCTGCCTGAGATGCAGTCAGATAGCAGGAAAAGCTCTCGACATTATATGGATATAACCCTGTTTCCTGAAGTAACTCACACGGTGTAAATACACTGACCAGAACGGAGCTGTCCGGATATTTCAGAGGCTTCAGCATCACATTCATCATCATCCTTGCCAGGTACTGATCAGATGGACTCATCCTCTTTTCTGGAAGTATAGCGAATTTCAGATTCTGTGCCTCCCATCCTGTCTTCAGAAGCCAACGCGCTCTCTCTGGATGCTCTTCACACCAATTTTCCACATAATTACCAAATGTCTTTATTATTTCCAATTTTGGTCTGACCACCTTTCGATGTCTTTCATCACAGTATATAGCAAATTATTTCATAATACAAGCTAAAAAGCCAAAACATTGTTAACATATTATCATTATAAAATAAGGCTGTACAAAATTTTTAAACGCATCCTCGCGGAGTGTTTTTATGTAATTGGAACATTACGGAGTAATTTCCTATTGCATAAAAAAAGCCTCAAACCCTCTAAAATAAAGGATTTGAGACTTCTCAAGTCGTGCCGCAGACCGGAATCGAACCGGTACGGGTATCACTACCCACGGGATTTTAAGTCCCGGGCGTCTGCCAG
>CAKRPO010000081.1 GCA_934378195.1 uncultured Blautia sp. | reverse complement strand
GAGAAGATGTATGAGCAGACAGAAGGACACTGTGATGGTCTGATCGTGATCGGAAAATGTAATAAAGAAGCACTGGCACTTTTTAGGAAGAAATATAAGAATGTGGTGTGTGTGAATCGAAATGCATCTTCCGGAGTTGTGGATGAAGTTGTATGTGACGGGGAAAAGATTGCATTTATGGCAGTTGAGCATCTGATCGAGCTTGGTCATACAAATATTGGTTATATTGGAGAATGTCATAATGAAGCGAGATACCGGGGCTTTGTGGAGGCACTTTATGATTATCATCTGGAACTGGATCCGGACTTTGTCATTGAGACCAACCAGACGGAGGCGCAGGGATATGAAGCCATGGAAAAACTGCTTTCCATGCCGGATTACCCTACGGGGATTTACTGTGCAAATGATATTACAGCGGTAGGTGTGTTGAAACTGTTAAACCGCAGGAAAAATATTTATATGCCCTCTGTGATCGCCAGTGATGATATTGAACAGGCGCAGTTTACATCTCCAATGCTGACAACGGTTCATCTGCCTAAGGAAGATATGGGGAAATTTGCCCTGTGGCTGTTGCTGGATCGGATTAATAACGGACATAAGGCTGTGACCAGGATGGAACTGGAATGTAAATTGATGGTGCGGAGCAGTTGTACGTCTGCGCAGGAAAATGGGTGGAGTGATTATTGTATTTAACCAGATCAGGGAAGTTACCGGCTTCGTTTAGGAATATCTTTTTGTCTCAGAAAGAGAAGCGGTTAGAAAAAATAAACATTATAAAAGACTGTTTTTTTAGAAATGGATACATGTAAAAATGTGTCTGAACTGAAAAGACAGTCTTTTTTGATGTGCTATAAAAAATCTGGTTATTCACAGTCAATGAAATCTAACACTTTTTATAGTGAAATTATAGCGAAGGCAGAGAAAATTCGTTACTGAGAATAAAGGAAACAGTAGCGGATTTTTGACGTAGTGGATAAAAACTAAATGATAGATGGATTTAAAACCTGCAAATTAAAAGGTGAATACGTTTTCACGGAAGAAGAGAAATAAGAAGTAACAGGTGTATTTTTTATATAGATTTAGGATCAGAACATGGGAAAGCAGAGTTAGTGCTGCTATTATGTGAAAACGTTTCCTAAATATCATATTGAGTTGATATGAAAACTATGATTATAATAACGCCAAGTTCAAAAAAAGAATGAATGACAGAACATATAAACAATAAAGTTCTGAATAATGAGACGTTAAAGTTACAGATTAAGAAAGTGAAAAACTAACAAAACGTCAAAGCAGTAAGTAAAACAACTAACAAAACAGATAACGAAGGAGAATATTATTATGGCGAAATTATTTACATAAGAATCAGTAACAGAAGGGCATCCGGACAAAATTGCAGATCAGATCTCAGATGCGATTCTGGATGCATTGCTGGAGCAGGATCCATACTCCAGAGTAGCAGCAGAGACAACCGTTGCAACAGGACTTGCACTTGTAGTCGGGGAGATCAGTACCAAGGCATATGTAGACATCCCGAAGATCGTGCGGAATACAGTCAGAGATATCGGCTATACCGGACAGGTTGGAGGATTTGATGCAGATTCCATCTCAGTGCTTACCGGAATTGATGAACAGTCACCGGATATTGCGTTGGGGGTGGACAGAGCATACGAATCCAAACAGGAAGGAGAAACCAAAGACTTCGGTACAGGAGCCGGAGATCAGGGAATCATTTTTGGATATGCGACAAATGAAACTCCTGAATATCTGCCGCCTGCAATTTCCTTTGCACACAGACTCACAAGACAGCTTGCAAAGATAAGAAAGGATGGCACACTTCCATACCTGGGACCGGATGGAAAATCACAGGTGACAGTTGAGTTTGATGATAACGATCGTGTGAAACGAATCCATACTATTGTAATTTCCACACAGCACAGCGAGGATGTAAGCCTGGAACAGATTAAGAAAGATATTATCCAGTATGTGATCCGACCGGTGATTCCGGAAAATCTTCTGGATGAAGACACAATCTACTATGTAAATCCAACCGGACGTTTCGTGATCGGAGGACCGCAGAGCGATTCAGGACTGACAGGAAGAAAGATTATTGTTGATACCTACGGTGGAACCGGACGTCATGGCGGTGGAGCATTCTCCGGAAAAGATCCGACAAAAGTTGACAGATCAGCTGCCTATGCTGCAAGATGGGTCGCAAAAAACCTGGTGGCAGCAGGTGTTGCAGAAAAAGTAGAAATAGAACTGGCATATGCGATCGGCGTGGCAAAACCAGTATCTATTGCAGCAGATACTTTTGGCACCGGAAAAGTTCCGGAGAAAGTGATCGTAGAGCTTATTGAGAAAGTCTTTGATCTCAGACCTGCGGCTATCATTGATGCACTGGATCTGCGCAGACCAATCTACAAGCAGACAGCAGCTTATGGACATTTCGGAAGAACAGATATTGAGCTTCCGTGGGAAAAGCTGAATAAGGTTGAGGAGATAAAGAAATATCTGCTGTAAAAAAATCTGTACAGCGCAGAGAGGAGAATAATATGGAAAACAAGACAAACTGGCGGGATGAGGAACTGAGTATCACAGAAGTGATAGAAAAGTATCCGGAAGTTTCACCATTTATTATTATAAAAACAGATGCACAGCGACGCGGCGTACATTTTACAGATGCGGCATTGAAGAAAGTTGATCCGCAGATCCATCAGACTCAGAGCAGAAGCTTTGCAATGGAAAAAACAGATCTGACGCCTTTTTCCCTGCTTATGCGTGACGGAACCAGTATTCTTACGGGAGATGTGAGAGTGCAGGGAATCAGGGAACCACTTATCGTAGATGTGATAGATGATAAGATTATGATCTGCGATGAGGGGAAACCGTTGGAGGAGGTCTTTTACTGGGAGAAACCGGACTTCTATAATAAGACGACAAGCAGTGGAAGACCTATGTGGCATATTGCCTGGGCAAGACCGCAGAGAATAGATATCAACCCAAATCAGTTCTGCCAGTTCTGGCAGACACCGGGACATGGATGTAAGTATTGCGCGATTGCAGCGACATATAAGAAGAGTGGAAAACCTCAGTTTGTAAATCTGGATGACATTGAGGAGACTGTGCAGGAAGCATTAAAACAACCGGGAAGATATACCAGTGTTTTTCTCACAGGTGGAACAATCTTGGATGGAGAAGAACTTCTGGATGATGAAGTAAATCTTTATATTGATATCCTGAAAAGAATCGGCAAAAATTTTGGCGGCAAAAGATTTCCAAGTCAGTTGATCGGTACAGCATTTAATAAAAATCAGTTACAGCGTCTTCACGATGAAACAGGACTGATGAGTTATACTGCAGATATTGAAGTACTGAATGATGAACTGTTTCAGTGGATCTGTCCCGGAAAAGCTGCAAGGATCGGATATCAGGAATGGAAAGAAAGATTATTCCAGGCAGTGGATATTTTCGGAAGAGGATATGTAAATACAGGACTGGTTGCAGGAGTAGAACTGGCAAAACCTAATGGTTTCACCTCAGAGGAGGAAGCGTTGGGACGTGTTCTGGAAGAAGCGGAAGACTTTGCAAAGAACGGCGTCAGTCCCGTAGGATGCGTCTGGACAGTGGCACCCGGGTCCGTTTTCTTCAGACAGAAAACACCATCTCTGGAATACTATGTAAGACTTTCCAAAGGATTTGATGAGTTGAGAAGAAAATATAATATTTCGATTGATATGGATAACTACAGACGATGCGGAAACCATCCGGATACCGATTTATCCAGAATTTAGGAGGACAAAAAAATGGTCATCGAACTGACAAAAGAAATCAAAGAACTGTTTGATGCTCCCCAGAGTATCAAGGTGCTGGCAACAACAGGAAGAAATGGAAATCTGAATGTGGTGTTTAAGCAGTCGCTTCGGATCAATGAACAGGGATATATTGAATATAAAGAACTGATCGAGACTTCGCAGACAAACAAAAACATGGTTTACAGTATCTGGTTTCATAAACCTGTATCAGTGAATATCCGTAATGGAAATAAGAGCTATCAGATCAAAGGATATCCGTATCGTTCTCTGATTGCTGGCAGAGAATTTGAAGCGGCGTACAGAGAGGTTCAGGAGAAACATGGAAAGATTGACCTTTCAGCAGTATGGCGGATAGAGCCTGTTGAAATAAAAGAAGAGACTTTTGAAAAGAGAAGAGTCGAAGAGGAAGAAAAACATCCAATCTTGAAGCATCTGGACAGACTGGTAGTGCAGAATTAAAAAGTAAAAACATGAGTAAGGCAAAAAATATAACGAAGGAATATAAAGCAACACATAAAAACAGGTAACAGAAAGAATAGAGATGGAAAGAACATAGAAACAGACTGAACAGAAGGAAAGAGGAGAGCTTATGAAGAAAAAATTGATGAGTGTTTTGCTGGTAACAGCACTGACAGCAGGAATTACAGGAAATGTATTTACCGTATCTGCAGCAGATTCAGGGAAAGAAAAAGTAGAACTTCATCTGGCAGATATGAGTGTATATGGAATTGCTATTTTTAATTATGCAAAAGAGATCGGGCTTCTGGATGGATATTTCGATAATCTGGACTATGATGTGGATGTAGAATTATCAGAATGGGGAAGCGGTGTTGATCAGAATACAGCTTTTGCAGCAGGCGAGATCGACTTCTCAAGTATGGGGAATATTCCGGCGGTTTCCGGAGCTGCCAGCGGGTATGGAACAAAAATTCTGGCAGTCAATTATTTATATGACAATGAATATGTTCTGGCGGCAAGAGCTGATTCGGGAATCAAAACAACTGCAGATCTGAAAGGCAAAAATGTAGGAACTTATGTAGGAACGGTAACTCATTATGCAGTTGCAAAATATCTGGAGAAAGCAGGACTTTCTCTGGATGATGTGAACCTGTTAAATGTGGGATCTGAAGCGGTAACATCTCTGAGAAACGGAGATGTAGATGCAGTTCCTCTTGGAAGCGTAGTTGCACAGCAGCTTGAAGATGAAGGAAGTGCCTATATTCTGGATGACGACCAGGTTCCTATTTACAATTATGTAGTAGGAAGGGAAGTATTTGCAGAGAAATATCCTGAAATCACTGAGAAAGTCCTGGAACTGATCAATGATACCTGGGATTATGCAGACAGTCATCAGGACGAATACATAAAATTTTATGCAGATGCATCCGGGCAGGATGTAGCTACAGTAGAAGCGGCATGGAAGGACAATTTCCCGCAGAGATATGCCTCAGATTTCAGCAATGATGACAAAAAGGCATATGAAGAATTTGTAGACTGGATGAAGAGTGTGGACTATGTAGGGAAAGATGTGGACAGTGATTCACTTTTAGACCTTTCCTATGTGAAAAAAATCAGTCAGACAGGTGATGAACAGAAATGATTGGATATTATGCAAATGAAGAGAAAAAAGGCTTTATAAGTACAGGGAAGAATATATTTTATGCAGTTTTTTTTCCGGTACTGATCCTTATCTTGTGGGAGTGGGCGTCTGATACAGGCAGAATCAATGGAAATGTGATCCCGCCTCCATCAAAGCTGGCCGAAACTTTTGTACAGCTGGTTACATCCGGAAAGCTTGGACAGGGCTTACTGATCAGTTTCCAGAGAGTAATCGTAGGATTTCTGATTGCCAGTGTAATTGGAATTGTTTTAGGATTTCTGATGGGACTCTTTGTTCCGGTGAATAAGATGCTGTCTTCACTGGTAAATATTTTAAGACCAATTCCGGTAATTGCGCTGATACCTATTTTCATTATTATTCTGGGAATTGGAGAAGCGGCAAATATTTCCATTATTATTATCGGAGCGCTCTGGCCTATATTACTGAATACTCTGGCAGGGGTTCTGAGTGTAGACCGGAAGCTGCTGGAGGTGGCATATGTATACAGGATCAGCAAAAGAAAAATAATTTTCAAAATTATTCTTCCATCGGCACTGTATCATATTCTTACAGGGCTACGCCTGGGAATCGGCGGAGCATGGGTGAGTGTGGTAGCGGCAGAAATGATCGGAGCTACCAGTGGAATCGGATATATGATCATGTTTGCAAAATCTCTGGCACAGGCTTCAAATATGTATGTGCTGGTGTTGGTGATTGGTGTGATTGGTTTTCTGATAGACAGAGTCCTTCTGGTTTTCCAGAATTATATCAGCAAACGTTTTGCAGGCGGAGGAAATTAGGATCATGAGCAGAAAAAAGACAATATTACGCATCGAAAATGTAAAAAAGAATTTCCAGATCCAGAACCAGACGGTAGAAGTACTCAAGAATATTAATCTGGATGTAAAAGAAGGCGAGTTTGTTTCACTGATCGGTTCCAGTGGATGTGGAAAGAGTACATTGCTAAAGATGATCACTGCGTTGGAGAAACCAACAGCAGGAGAAATTTTTATTGATGAAGAAAAAGTTACGGAACCTTCAGGAAAATGCAGTATGATTTTTCAGGAGGCACGGCTTTTTCCATGGCTTAGTGCAGAACAGAACATTGCATTTACACTTCCTTCAAAAGCATCAGCAGATCAGGAGCAGAAAACAGCAGAAAAATATCTGCAGTTGGTTGGACTGGAAGCGTTTGGAAAGGCACTTCCATCTCAGTTATCAGGCGGTATGCAGCAGAGAGTCAGCATTGCCAGAGGACTTGCAACGAAACCGAGACTTCTGCTTCTTGATGAACCATTCGGAGCACTGGATGCGTTTACCAGAATTGATCTTCAGGAAGAACTTCTGAAGATCTGGGAAAGGGAAAAAACAACGATGGTGATGGTAACACATGATATTGATGAAGCAATTTATCTCAGTGATCGTATTATTGTGTTGTCATCTAAACCAGGTGTTATAAAAGCAGATATCGAAGTAGAACTTCCAAGACCTCGCGAGAGAAGCAGCTATGACTTTCTCCAGATCAGGAGAAATGTTATGAAAGCACTGTTTGAGAAAGACGGGGCTGTGCGGGAAGTGGAGTATTATATTTAAAAATTCATCTGTACCAACGTTTCTGTCCGTGTTATGATTAACAGGTAGATGACAGACAGCATATGATAAAAAGAAGCTGTCTGCATGGACAGAAAGGCAGGTTAAATCT
>CAKRPO010000080.1 GCA_934378195.1 uncultured Blautia sp. | reverse complement strand
TACCCTTTCTGTCAGCTCAACAATAGAATTATACCATCATTTGTTAGCTTGTAAATCTGTTTCATTACAGGCAATCAGCTCAAAATGATTTCTATTTGTTTTTATAAAACCTTCTTTTTGTAACTTTGATATCTCTGTAGACATGGCTGCACGATCAATACAAAGATAATCTGCCAGCTGCTGACGGTCAAAGGGAATGTCAAAAAATAACGACGAATGTCTGATGGATTCTGCCGACAAATATGACAATAGTTTATCTCTTGTCGTTCGCTTGCCAACATGTGTAATCTTATCGTTTAGGATCAATATCTTATTTGCCAGGACACTGACCAGGTTACGAATCAGCTTCTGATGATGCTCGCATGCAGTTGAACAAGTAACCAGAAGCCTTTGGACATTTAAGAAAATAATCTCACAATCTTCATCTGCTGCCACACTGATATTTAAAACAGCTCCCGGACTTGCTGCATACGGCTCGCCAAAGAAATCACCAGCATGACATTTCGACAGAATATTCCGATGTCCCCAAAGATCTTCCTGCATTACAAGAACACAGCCCGACACCACAAGTCCCATTACCTCAGTAGAATCTCCTGCTCTGAAAATATATGAATCTCGTTCTTTTGAAATTACTGTTGCATTTACACAATGCAATATGGATAATATCTCGTTATCGGTAAGACCTTTAAAAAATGGACTGTTTCTTAGAATCGGTAAATATTTTTTCAAAATCATTCCTCCTGTTGGAAATCAAACATACAAGTTGTATTTATCATACTATAATTCCAGCAGAAACAAAAGTTAAATGCTATTGACGGAGGTTAAAAAAATGTTTTGTTTTCAATGTGAACAGACAGTCGGCTGCACCGGATGTACAGGAAATGCCGGTGTCTGTGGAAAAAAGGCGGATACAGCTAAATTACAGGATGAACTGACGGGTGCATTGATTGCCCTTGCAAGAGCAGTCGATGGCACAGAAACTATTTCCCAAAGAATTTCTCAAGTTATAATTAAGGGGCTGTTTACCACAGTTACAAATGTGAGTTTTGATAATGCAGCCATCGAAAAAATGATACAAGAAGTCAGAGCAGAAAAAGAAAGACTGGTTCCTGACTGTGGCAAATGTCAGTCACCATGCGGTAAAACAGATGAATACGATATGCAGCAGCTGTGGAATGCCGACGAAGATATCCGTTCTTTAAAGTCTCTTATTCTATTCGGAATTCGTGGAATGGCAGCCTATGCCTATCACGCAAGTGTTCTGAATTATGAAGATGCCGAGGTAAATCGTTTCTTCTGCGAAGCATTATTTAAGATTGGGTATGAAGAAAGTGCGGAGTCTCTGCTTCCTACAGTATTGAAAGTAGGAGAAATCAACCTGAAGTGTATGGCACTTCTTGATAAGGCAAATACAGAAACCTATGGAACACCAGAACCAACTGATGTTACACTTACGATAGAAAAAGGACCTTTTATTGTCGTGACCGGTCATGATCTGAAAGACCTGCAGCTTTTGCTTGAACAGACAGAGGGAAAAGGAATCAACATCTATACTCATGGTGAAATGCTCCCTGCCCATGCCTATCCACTTTTAAAGAAATTCTCTCACTTAAAAGGAAATTTCGGAACCGCATGGCAGAATCAGCAGAAAGAGTTTGATCATCTTCCGGCTCCGATCCTTTACACCACCAACTGTCTGATGCCACCCAAAAGCAGTTATGCTGACAGAGTATTTACAACAGAAGTGGTTGCTTTCCCAGGCGCGGTTCATATCGACGAAAAGAAAGATTTCACACCGGTTATTGAAAAAGCACTGGAACTGGGTGGTTACACAGAAGAGCAGACACGCACAGGCATCAACGGTGGTACAAAAGTGACAACCGGTTTTGGTCATGCAGCCATCCTTTCCCATGCTGGAACTGTGGTAGAAGCTGTAAAATCAGGCGCAATCCGCCATTTCTTCCTGGTTGCCGGCTGTGATGGTGCTAAGCCAGGTCGAAACTATTACACCGAATTTGTGAAACAGACACCTTCTGACAGTATTGTTCTCACCCTGGCATGTGGAAAATTCCGTTTCAATGATCTTGATCTGGGAGAAATCGGTGGTCTGCCACGACTGATGGATATGGGTCAATGTAATGATGCTTATGGTGCGATCCAGGTTGCTGTGGCACTCGCGGATGCATTTGAATGTTCTGTAAATGAGCTTCCGCTTTCCTTCGTTCTCTCCTGGTATGAACAAAAGGCAGTCTGTATCCTGCTGACACTTTTACACCTGGGCATCAAAAACATTCGTCTTGGTCCTTCTCTTCCGGCGTTTCTGTCTCCTAATATTCTGAACTATCTGGTGGAAAATTATGGTATTGCACCTGTCACTACACCAGAAGAAGACATCAAAACACTGCTGGACCATAATAAATAAAAATTTCAAAGCCTTAGTAAAATCAACAAAGCCGATACTGGATTCCAAAATCCTGCATCGGCTTTATTAGTTATGTTCAAGAATGCCTCTGCATTCTTGCTGCGAGATGCGCGTCATGCAATGCATGACATACTTCTTCTGCGCATCTCTGCAATCCTGCCGGAGGCTATATCAGATGGGGGATTGACTCCCACCACTGATACTGATTTGTTGCTCGCCACCTGCAGAGGTGGGAGTTATCTCACATCTGATATATCGTATTGTTTCATCTGTTGCAAACCTTGATTTTAAGCGAACTTTTCAATATTTCCAAACACTTTATTCTGTTGTGAGAATTTCTTCTCAATTATCTCCCTTTATTTTTATAATATGATCTGGAAGAATATGATGAATTACATTTGCCATTTTTCGCATCTCATCCATCGATGGTATATGAATATCTGCGAGTTCGTAAGTACGCCCAAGCTTCTGATAAGAAGCAATTCCCAATCTATGGTATGGAAGCAGTTCTATATCAGCCAGATGATGAAGCCTGCGCAGAAAAAGTGCGGTCTCCTCCATATTTTCTTCTGTCAGGTTAATTCCAGGTATAGACGGAATCCGTATATGGATATCATGTAGGAAATCCTGATTAAGCCGGAGCAGATTCTCACGTATTTTCCGATTGGATACGCCTGTGTACTCAGTATGTGCAGCTTCATCTGCTATCTTGAAATCGATATACATCGTATCAAGATATGGGATCAGTTTTTTAATCTGGCTGTAGTCAGCATAGAGACTGGTTTCTATTGCCGCTGAAATTCCTTCCTCCATGCAGGCGTGAAGAATAGCTTCAGCGAAATCTGCCTGTGCCAGTACTTCTCCACCACTGATGGTAACCCCACCACCGGAATGGAAGAAAAATACTTCGTCTTTACATATTTCGTGCATGATCTCATCCACTGACATGAGCGTTCCGTATCCATGCTCTGGAAATCCATGCTGAGATTCCGGCGTGGAACACCATTTACATCGTAATGGGCAGCCCTTTAGGAAGACAACTGTACGCAGTCCTTCTCCATCATGGATTGATGTCTTTTCAATACGAAGTACCATTCCACTGGCAGTCATGTCTGCTCCTTTCTAGCCACAGCTGCAGCAGCCGCTTAGAGATTCCTGTTCTGTACGCGCAATGATCTCATCCTGCACATCCTTACCAAGTTCTGTAAAATACGCTGTATATCCGGCAACACGGATCAGCAGTCCACGATACTGTTCCGGATGTTTTTGTGCCTCTAACAGGGTCTCGCGGTCAATGACATTGAACTGCACATGAAAAAGACCGAGACTGCACATGCTTTTTAACAAAGCCATCATCTGACGGATACCATTTTCGCTGTTCAGCATATCCGGTTCTACCTTCATATTTAGCAGGGTTCCCTGCACAAAACGGTCATGCGGCAAGTGAGATACAGATTTCAATACCGCACCAGGTCCTTCCTTGTCGGTTCCGCCATTTGGACTCACACCATCAGCAAGGGGTTTCCATGCATGGCGTCCGGATGGCAGCGCACCTACTTCCAGTCCGAATGGTGTATTCCCGGATACTGGCAGAATTCCAGGTGTCATGGTCCCGAACTTGCTGTGATAACTTTCGATTTCATCTGCAATAAAGGTAAACATTTCACCGGCAATTTCATTTGTCAGTGCATTATCATTACCGTATTTCGGAACATCATCACAGAGCTTTTTGATAACATCATAGCCTTCAAAGTCTGCATCCATCGCCGCTACAAGATTTTCCATAGAAATGCGCTTCGTGTCATATACTAATTGTCTGACGCTGGCCATACTGTTGATCAGGTCAGCAACACCGATCATGATAATGCCATTTCCGGTATTGTATTTAGCACCGCCCCATGCATAATCCTTACAGTTCTGTATGCAATCACGGAAAGACAGAGAAAGTGCCGGAACAATACGATCCATACATACATTATCAATAACATGACTTCCTTTTACAACTGCACGAATAGCATAGCGAAGCTGTTCCTTTACGGCTTCTTTAAACTGTTCATAGCTTGTAAATGAAGCAGGATCTCCGGTTTCTACGGATACTTTACGTCCGCTCTTGCGATTGATACCATTAGTCATTACAAATTCGATCATACCGCCAAGATTGATATCTGCCAATGCTGTATAATGACGCAGACGCCCTTCCAGATTAGTCTCTACGCACCCACACGGATTCCAGTCAAATGCTTCACGGAGCGGAATACCTTTATTCATCAGCATACGGATTCCAATATCATCATTGTGAAATGCAGGGAATCCGGTACCCAGGCGGATCAGTTCAACAATCTTTCGTAAAAAACGATTTGGATTCTTTGCGAGGCTGTAACGTACCGACAACGATGGCTGATACAGCTGTACATCCATTGTTGCCTGCAAGATCAAATAAGACAGCGGATTAACTGCATCTTGTCCAGAAGTGGTGACTCCACCGACACATACATTCTGAAACATCGGATATCCGGCTGCAAATTCTGCTGTAACCGCATCCTGGAACAGACATGGTTCTGAGAATTTAACCCACAAACAGTCCAGAAGTTCCTGTGCTTTTTCCTCGGTCAGAGTTCCGTTTTCCAGATCATTCTTATAATATGGATACAGATACTGATCCATGCGTCCCGGATTGTAGCTTGCGGCATTCTGTTCCATGAAGATACATATCTGATAAATATACAGAGACTGTAGTGCTTCATGAAAAGTCCGCGCCGGATAGCGTGGAACTCTGTGACAGTTGGATGCAATCGTAAGTAACTCTGCTTTACGTACAGGATCAGATTCTGTATCTGCGAGCCGTTCAGCCTCTGCTGCATATCGTTCAGCCAGAATGCAGATGCCTTCTGCAGATATCAACAATGCATTGAGGTAATCTTCCTTTTCGATATCACCTGGAACCGTAGGATCCAGTTCTGCTTTTCGATGGCGTATCGTGCTGCAGATACTCTCGATACCTTCTTCAATGATCTGACGATATCCGGCCGTCGTCTCGCCCCATCCACGAACAGCTTTACGGTTAATATATACCTGACCGGTATCTCTGAGATCACGGCAGTCATCCGGAATCTGCTTTAACCATGCTTCATAAGTAGATCGTCCCTGCCAGTACGGCTTAATCTTAGTAAGAAATAATTCCTTGTCTTCCGGTTTGAGATAAAATGGATCATATTTGCGGTTGCTGATTGTCTCCAGTTCGTCATCCAGGATTGACCAACAGGTGTCAGCACAGAGAATACCGCCACGCATTTTACTGCCAGAGCATCCTACGATCAATTCTTGCTCCCAAATCTTTACTGTTTTTTCCTGGCATTGTCTGCGAAATGCTTTTGCTTTACGTATGCAGAGAGGCTCACCGGCTGTTTCCTGAAAACTCTCTGTTAATATACGTGCATTTTCAAGATCCATTTCCGGTTTCTTATTTACAACACGATCTTTCATATAATGAATACGTTCCATATAATCGGTTTTATTTGCAATAGACATAATTAACCTCCTTTGTGTTAGAATCTTGCTGTTTGCAATTATTCTAACAATAGGAATATGCAAAAACCATGATTATTCATGCCTATAATATAAGAATCTTAACATTTTTCAAATTGTAGGATGTATTCTTTCGGCGTTATGCCAGTACATTTTCTGAAATATTGGATAAAATAACTGGAATCATTAAAGCCGACAGCGTAAGCGGTTTCGGTCACAGACAGGTCTGTGCCGATCAACAATTCCTTACTCTTAGAAATGCGGTATTCCAGCAGATATTGATTTGGACTTGTGTGAATCATGCTCTGGAAGCAACGGCAACATTCACCAACACTGATATGAGCTGCTTCGGCAATGTCTTTTAGATGAACAGAATGAGCGTAGTTCTCGTAAATAAAAGATAACATCGTATGTATTCTTTCCTGTCTGCGCAGGTAGGCCTTAGATGGAACTGCATTGTCAGGGACAATGTTCTGTACCAGAACAGACCAGAGGACAGTAAGTCTGGAAGCAATCTGATATTCTGGAGCTGCTGCATCCGTGTCTTTTGATATAAGAGACAGGATTTCAGCAAGGATATCAAGGATCTGTTTCTGCCATGCGGTATCCGGACGCAGTACGACCGCAGAAAAAAGATAGGTTCTTGTATATGGAAAAACATGGTCCTGTTCCATACGGCTGCCTGGAAAAAAGCCAAGAAGCTGATCTGGAAAATTTAAGCTGATATATTTGCCATTTTCAGACAGATTCGTTGTGACATGGAGGAGGTTTCGATTAATGAGAATTGCTTCACCCTGATGCAGCGTATAGTCGATGCCGTCAACACGAATATCTAAATTTCCGAATTCTACACGAGTAAGCTGTAGTTCTTCATGCCAGTGCAGATCCTGATATCCACGTCCATCCGGCAGAATACCCTTGCGCGTTACCGTATAGATTCCAATTGGAAAAGCGCTGTCAGCGTATCGGTTTATTTCATGCAGATGTTTATCAGATGTATTAGTGTAGATTACAGTCATGAGCATCCCTCCGTTCTATGCTTATAGTGTAACACAATTTACAACTGATGAAACTTTGAAAAATAGATTTCTGATGCAAACTATTAGCCAGATGATTTAATCAAAATAAAATAATTAATATCCGATTTCTTCAAGGATCGCATCAATCATCCTCGCATTTGCCAGG
>CAKRPO010000079.1 GCA_934378195.1 uncultured Blautia sp. | reverse complement strand
ATGTTTTTACATATCGTGTTAAGTTTTCAAGGTACAAATTTATATCAAAAGTTATAAACCTTTTGACACCCTAATCTTTATAGGAAATTACTCCGTAATGTTCCTATTGCATAAAAACGCTCCGCGAGGATGCGACCAGATGCATGAGGAATATGTCTGCTGAAGCAGACTGCATCTGGCGCGCAAAACGTAACAAGTCCCTCAAAGATTGAGGGATTCAGGGAGTTTGAAGCGGACTTGTTCGCTTTGTTCTTTTTATGATGTTATTTTATAGACGTAACCATAATGATTATATTAGGAATAGAAGGAAAATGAAAAGAAAAAGAGTGATTGCAGGCATTCTGCTTGCGGGAATTTTAGCAGTCACCCTGACAGGGTGCAAAAACACAGATGACAGTAAAAAAGAAACGGAAAAACCCGTCATTACGCTTGGCAGTGACAACTATCCACCATACAATTATCTGAATGAGGATGGTGTACCGACGGGAATAGATGTAGAACTGGCTACAGAGGCTTTCAAAAGAATGGGATATCAGGTGGATGTTGTCCAGATTGACTGGGAGGAGAAAAAAGAACTGGTGGAGAGCGGAGAGATTGACTGTATCATGGGCTGCTTTTCCATGGAAGGACGCCTTGACGATTACCGCTGGGCAGGACCATACATAGCAAGCCGTCAGGTGGTTGCCGTAAACGAGAGCAGTGATATCTATAGGCTGAGCAATCTGGAGGGAAAGAATCTGGCCGTCCAGTCCACAACCAAACCGGAAGGCATTTTTCTGGACAGGACAAATGAGAGAATCCCAAAACTGGAAAACCTGATCAGCCTTGGACACCGGGAGCTGATCTATACGTTTCTGGGAAAGGGGTATGTGGATGCAGTTGCCGCACATGAGGAATCTATCGTCCAGTATATGAAGGATTATGATGCAAGCTTCCGTATTCTGGAAGAACCACTGATGATTACCGGAATAGGTGTTGCTTTCGCAAAAAATGATGACAGAGGAATCTGTGAGCAGATGGAACAGACGATGGAGGAAATGCGTCAGGATGGCACGACTCTGAAAATCGTTGGAAAATATCTGGATGATCCGGAAAAGTATCTGGAGGTGGATGATCTTGGATATTAAGAGAAAGAAAAAAGAAAAACGAATCCAGCTGGTCGGTGGTCTGATTGGAATCTGTGTGGCTGCAGGCTCTCTGTTTTATTTCTTCCACGCAGAAAAAGCGGAGGCAGAGAAAAGAATGGTGGAGATTGTAAATTATGTCAAAGTGCAGTGCTCCACTTACACCCATTATAATGAATCTTCGGAATCCAAAAGTCTTCTCCGTGCCATTGAAAGTGCCAGACAGATGAGTACAAATATTAATATGGAAACAGAAAACGGCGGTCAGCTGAGCCGGGAATTTCTGAAGGGAAATCTGCAGACTCTCTGGGTGGATGGTATCATTGTACTGGATAAAGAAGGAAAGATGGACTGTGAATACAGCACGGATGAATCTCTTGCCAATGAGGTTACGGAGTATCTGCAGAAAGACATTATCATGGATTTCAGCGGATATGAAGAAAGAAGCTATTCGGAACGGTTTACCAGAGAGGACGGGTCTCGTATCGACATTGCGGCCTGTGCCAGAAAAGATGCACCGGGTATCGTTGCTGTTTATTATTATACACCTTCGGAATTTGTCAGAAATTATACCCTGACGATACAGGGCCTTTTAAACGGCTATAGTGTTCAGAAAGATGGAACGATCATTGTTGCAGACGATGGGATAGTTGTTGCCAGCAATGATGAGAGCCTGTTGGGGCAGAATACAGCCGACAACGAAGTTGTTCAGGCAATGAAAAAGCATACAGACAGCCGGCACATTTATCATTTGAAGAATGAAGGAAACGGATGTTATGGAATCATGCTGAAGCAGCGTGATTATTATATCTATGCATATCTTCCGGATACGGAAGTGTTTCATAATCTTCCATTAAGTGTAATAAGTGTTATATTTCTTTATTTTCTGCTGTTCGGTTTATTCTGGTTCTGGACATATAAAACTAATCTGACCCATCAGAAACAGGAACAGGAAAAAGATGAAAAATATAAGGCAGAACTTCTGATAGCTGCAAAAAAGGCAGAAGCTGCCAATGAGGCAAAAACCGAGTTCCTTCAGCGGATGAGTCATGATATCCGGACTCCGATCAATGGAATCTGCGGTTTGACCAATATGGCAGACCATTATGCAGATGACATGGAGAAACAGACGGAATACAGAACAAAGGTTAAAGAGGCATCTAATCTGTTGCTGGAATTGGTAAATGATGTCCTGGACATGAGTAAGCTTGAGTCAGGTGAAATTGTTCTGGAGGAGATTCCGTTTAATCTGAGCAGCATTTCCAGGGAAGTATTTGTTGTGATCGAGCAGATGGCAGCAGAGCAGAATATCCGGATCAAATGGGAGAAAAAAGAAATCATACACCGTGATTTTATCGGAAGTCCGGGGTATGTGAAACGTGTGATGATGAATATCCTGTCGAATGCGGTGAAATATAACAGAGAAAACGGATATATTTATATCAGTTGTATCGAAATTCCATCCGAACAGCCGGAAATGACGACAATGGAATTTATCTGTCGTGATACTGGAATCGGAATGACTGAGGAGTTCCAGAAATGTGTGTTTGAACCATTTGCGCAGGAACACACAGGAAGCCGCACAAATTTTGCAGGAACAGGCCTGGGAATGGCAATTGCAAAGAATCTGGTCGAGAAAATGGGAGGAACCATTACCTTTGAAAGTGAAGAAGGTACAGGAAGCACCTTTGTGATCCGGGTTCCATTCCGAATTGATACAGACAGGGAGAGCAAAGCTGAAACTGGAGAAAAAACAGAAGCTTCCATCCGCGGGCTGCATATTCTTCTGGCAGAAGACAATGATCTGAACATGGAAATCGCTGAATTTGTGCTTCAGAATGAAGGTGCCGATGTGACAAAAGCATGGAATGGTCAGGAAGCTGTTGAACTGTTCAGAAATAGTGAACCTGGTGAATTTGATGTCATTCTTATGGACATTATGATGCCGGTCATGAATGGTTATGAAGCTGCAAAGATGATTCGGTCTCTGGACAGAGAGGATGCAAAGACAATACCGATCATTGCAATGACAGCAAATGCGTTCACGGAGGACAGAATAAGAGCAAAAGAAGCAGGGATGGATGAACATATCGCCAAGCCTGTTGATGTAGAATTACTGATAAAAGTAATTTATAAATTGGTGAACAAGTGAAAGACAATTTCAGAAGGGGGGACTCATAATGAAAAAGAAAAAATGGAGCAGAGCTTTGGCTGCACTTTTGGCGATGGTGACAGCCGTATCATTTTTGTCAGCCTGTGACGGGAAAAGTGCGGAAAAAGAAGATGCAGAAACAATCACGGTGTACTTATGGAGCACAAACCTGTATGAAAAATACGCACCATACATCCAGGAACAGCTTCCGGATATCAATGTTGAATTTGTAGTAGGGAATAATGATCTGGATTTCTACAGGTTTCTTAAGGAAAATGGGGGATTGCCGGATATTATAACCTGCTGTCGTTTTTCACTGCATGATGCAAGTCCCCTGAAAGACAGTCTGATGGATCTTTCCACAACCAATGAGGCAGGTGCTGTATATGATACATACCTCAGCAATTTTATGAATGAGGATGGAAGCGTAAACTGGCTCCCAGTGTGTGCGGATGCACATGGTTTTGTAGTGAACAAAGACCTTTTTGAAAAGTATGATATTCCTCTTCCAACAGATTATGAAAGCTTTGTTTCTGCCTGCCAGGAATTTGACAAAGTAGGTATTCGCGGGTTTACGGCAGACTATTATTATGATTATACCTGTATGGAGACACTGCAGGGTCTGTCTGCATCAGAACTGTCTTCTGTAGACGGACGCAAGTGGCGTACCACCTACAGTGATCCGGATAATACAAAGAGAGAAGGTCTGGACAGTACTGTCTGGCCGGCGGCTTTTGAACATATGGAGCAGTTTATCCAGGATACCGGTCTGAGCCAGGATGATCTGGATATGAATTATGACGATATCGTTGAGATGTATCAAAGTGGCAGGCTTGCGATGTACTTTGGCAGTTCTGCCGGTGTAAAAATGTTTCAGGATCAGGGCATCAACACAACATTTCTTCCATTCTTTCAGGAGAACGGTGAAAAGTGGATTATGACCACACCATATTTCCAGGTAGCTTTAAACCGTGATCTGACAAAGGATGAAACACGCAGAAAGAAAGCAATGAAGGTACTGAATACAATGCTCTCAGAGGATGCACAGAACCAGATCATTTATGATGGGCAGGATCTGTTAAGCTACAGTCAGGATGTGGATCTTAAGCTTACGGAATATCTGAAGGATGTGAAACCTGTGATTGAAGAAAACCATATGTATATCCGCATTGCGTCAAATGACTTCTTCTCTGTTTCCCAGGATGTGGTTTCCAAAATGATCTCTGGAGAGTACGATGCAGAGCAGGCTTATCAGTCGTTTAATTCTCAGCTTCTTGAGGAGGAATCCACTTCCGAGAAAGTAGTATTGGATTCACAGAAATCTTATTCCAACCGCTTTCATAGCAGTGGCGGGAATGCGGCATATTCGGTTATGGCAAACACTCTGCGCGACATTTATGGATCAGATGTGCTGATCGCAACCGGAAACAGCTTTACGGGAAACGTGCTGAAAGCCGGTTATACAGAAAAAATGGCAGGTGACATGATCATGCCAAATGGTCTGGCGGCTTACAGCAGCAAGATGAGTGGGGCTGAGCTAAAAGAGACGGTAAAAAACTTTGTAGAAGGCTATGAGGGAGGCTTTATTCCGTTTAACCGAGGTTCTCTTCCTGTGGTCAGTGGCATTTCTGTGGAAGTTAAAGAAACGGATGATGGCTACACATTGAGCAAAGTTACAAAAGGTGGAAAACAAATTCAGGACGAGGATACTTTCACGGTGACCTGTCTTGCGACACCAAAACACATGGAAGCTTATCCGACAGAGGATAATATTGTGTTTGATGGAGGAGATACCACTGTGAAAGATACCTGGACAGGATATATTTCAGATGGTGATGCCATTCTTGCAGAGCCTGAAGACTACATGACTTTGAGGTGAAAAGAATGGACATTAAGAATCATAATACAAAAAGAAAAAAACATGTCATGAGAAAACGATTAAAGACAGCTGTCTTTATAGCTGTTTTTCTTGGAATTGTTTTGATGGTTTTCCGATATTTTGGATTTGTGTCGAAAACTGTTTATGAGGAAAGTGTTTCTCATTTGACGGAGGTTTTTCATCAGTCTGATAATATGCTGAGAGAACTGACAGATAAGAATCTGACCTATCTTCATATGTGGGGTGAGAATCTGCAGAATACCTCCAGTGAAGACAAAATCCGTGATTATATAAAGAAAGCGCAGGAAGATGCCGGCTTTCTGGAATTCTATTTCCTGTCAGCTGACGGGAACTATAAGATGGCAACAGGGGAAACAGGGTACCTTGGATTACAGGAAAATATTGAAGAGGAGATCCGGCAGGGAAATGATGTTGTTGCAAATGCAGCAGTTCCCGGAAAATCCCAGCTGCTTGTTTTTGCCACTCCTAAGGCTCACGGAACTTATCAGGAATTTGAATATGATGCCATTGCCATTGCTTATGCAAACTCTGATATCGTAGATGTGCTGGATATTTCTGCATTTAATGGAAATGCCCAGAGTTTTATTATTCATCCGGATGGCCGTGTTGTGGTTGATCATTCTTCTGAGGCATGGGGGAATGTGTATAATTTCTTCGGTGTTCTGAGAGAGCATTCTGATATGTCTGAAAAAGAAATTAATGAACTTTCGGAGAAGTTTAAAGCAGGACATACCGATGCGATGCTGTTAGATCTGGATGGAAGGAACTACTATCTGGTTTATGAAAAATCGGATATCCAGGACTGGATGTTTTTAGGACTTGTACAGGCGGATATCGTCAATGCCAGTATGGACAGTCTGCAGCGTAGTACGATAATCCTTGTTGGTGCGGTCGTGCTCTGTATTGCTGCTTTACTTATCAGTCTTATTATTCAAAAAGGCAGAACAAATCTCAGGAAAAAAGATACGGAGATTCAGTATCGTGACGAGCTGTTTCAAAAGCTTTCAATGAATGTGGATGACGTTTTCCTGATGCTGGATGCCAAAACATATCAGGCAGATTACGTCAGCCCAAATGCGGAAAAGCTGCTGGGTATTACGGTAGAACAGATCCGTAAAGATATTCGTGTTCTGGGAAAACTACATCCGGCGGAACATGAAGATCCGGAGAAAAATTATCTGGAGAAAATCCAGGTTCATGAACAGAGGGAATGCGATTTTGAATATGTTCATCTGAAGACAGGGGAAAAACGCTGGTTCCATAATATTGTAATGGGAAGTGAGGTAAATGGGAAAAAGAAATATATACTGGTTATGTCAGACCGTACCTCTGACTGGAAAATGAACCAGGCACTTTCTGAGGCAGTACGTGCGGCAGAGACTGCAAACAGGGCGAAGAGTACCTTCCTTTCCAATATGTCTCACGATATCCGGACACCAATGAATGCGATCATAGGTTTTACCACACTGGCTGTAAGTAATATTGATGACAAGAAAAGGGTTCGGGATTATCTGGAGAAGATCCTGTCCTCCAGTAACCATTTGCTCTCACTGATCAACGATATACTGGATATGAGCCGGATTGAGAGTGGAAAGATTCATCTGGAAGAGACAGAGGTCAGTCTGTCGGATGTACTTCATGACCTGAAGACGATCATCAGTGGGCAGATTCATGCAAAGCAGCTGGAGCTTTATATGGATGCAATGGATGTTACAAATGAGGATGTTTATTGTGATAAGACTCGGCTGAACCAGGTGCTGCTGAATCTTTTGTCCAACGCAGTTAAGTTTACACCTGCAGGAGGAACCGTTTCTGTCCGGATCAGACAGTTACCAGGGACAGCAAAAGGCAGTGAACTGTACGAGATTCGAGTAAAGGATAACGGAATTGGCATGAGTCAGGAATTTGTACAGAAGATCTTTTCTCCTTTTGAGAGGGAGCGGACCTCCACAGTCAGCAGGACCCAGGGCACAGGACTTGGCATGGCAATCACCAAGAACATTGTGGATATGATGGGCGGAACCATAGAGGTTCAGACAGAACAGGGCAAAGGCACCGAATTTATTGTCCGTCTGCCATTCCGGATTCAGTCTGAGCACCAACGTATAGAGACAATCACAGAGCTGGAGGGACTTAAGGCACTGGTTGTAGATGATGACTTCAATACCTGCGACAGCGTGACAAAAATGCTTGTGAGGGTTGGAATGCGTTCGGAATGGACACTTTCCGGCAGGGAAGCTGTTCTACGTGCACGGCAGTCTATGGAACTGGGAGATGCATTCCACGCTTA
>CAKRPO010000078.1 GCA_934378195.1 uncultured Blautia sp. | reverse complement strand
TCTCTCATGAAACGGAGAGCATCAGCTACTGTGAATACTGCTTCGAGTTCTTCGTCTGTTTTGTCCCATGTCCAGAAAAAGTCATTATTGTACATTTCCTTGAAATTTAAGCTGTTGAGTTTATCGATATAATCCTGTAATGTTTTCATTCGAAAATTCTCCTTTAAAAATATTTTTTATTTTAGCGGAATCGCAGCAGCCACACTACGATTCCTGTTCCCAAATACAACCAACAAAACCTTCCTCAAAAAATCCAATAAAGAAATCAATGCATATCCCCACAACATCAATTTCCGTTCTTCCAATCAAAGTAAAGTCAGCCAACTTCCTATCTGAAACAAGAAGAACTACTTAACAAAAAGCCCGAAGGGTGTGCAGAGGGAGCAGGGCGCTGCTCCCTTTGCGGTTTTTTATTTGCAATAAGAAGTAGGTAAAGCTGCATAAACAGCTGCACATCTCACGAGATCGACCTTCCAAGTTTTCTCATTCGGAGCATGTGCCTGTGCTTCAGCACCAGGTCCAAATCCGATGCAAGGGATTCCGTTACGTCCCATGATAGATACGCCGTTTGTTGAGAATGTCCATTTATCTGTAAGTGGACGAGATTTTCTCATTTCTTCTGTTTCGGCATTTCCAAGACGGGTTTCGCCGTACAGATTCTTGTAAGCGTCCTCAAGAGCTTTTGTTACTTTGTGGTCTTTCGGAATAGCCCATGTCGGGAAGTAGCATTCGATCTCGTATTTGCATCCTGTGTAGGAAGGACGATCATAGTTGTACATGGATACAACAACATCATCACCATATTTCTGAACGCTTGGAAGAGCGCGGATCTCATCCAGGCAGCTTTCCCATGTCTCTCCGAATGTCATACGACGGTCAAGAGATACTGCACACGAGTCAGCGACTGCACAACGGCTAGGAGAGGTGTAGAAGATCTGTGATACGGTTACTGTACCGCGTCCAAGGAAACGAGCCTCTTCCCAGTCAGGGTTGTATTTCGGGTTGAGCATTTTAACAAGACCTTTGATTTCGGTTTCATCGGCATCATCGTTCTCGTTGAGGGAACGTACATCCTGAAGGATGTCAGCCATTTTGTAGATTGCATTGTCACCACGTTCCGGAGCAGAACCATGGCAGGAAACTCCTTTTACATCAATACGGATTTCCATACGTCCACGCTGACCTCTGTAGATACCTCCGTCAGTCGGCTCAGTGGAAACTACGAATTCCGGACGAATTTTGTCTTCGTTGATGATGTACTGCCAGCAGAGACCATCACAGTCTTCTTCCTGAACAGTTCCGACTACCATGATCTTGTATCCGTCCGGGATCAGATCCATGTCTTTCATGATTCTTGCACCGTATACGGCAGATACAAGACCACCGCACTGGTCAGATACGCCACGGCCGCCGATTTCTTCTTCTGTTTCGTATCCTTCGTATGGATCAAAGTTCCAGTTTTCGATATTACCGATACCAACTGTATCAATGTGAGCATCAAAAGCGAGAATCTTGTCGCCGTTTCCCATGTAACCGATGACGTTACCCTGTGGATCAATGGTAACTTCGTCAAAGTTCAGCTTTTTCATTTCAGCTTCGATTGTTTCGATATGTTTTCTTTCGTCGCAGCTTTCGCCAGGATTTTTAACGATTGCTCTTAAGAATTTGACCATGTCGTCCTGATAATTCTGAGCAGCTTCTTTGATTTTGATGTAATCCATTTTAAAGTTCCTCCCATACATATGAAAATAGTTTTTGAGTTTTTTGATTATTTGCTTAAGGATTCATTTGTTCCGTACAGCCCATCCCATACGATCTCGCGGTAACGAACCGGATCGGTGTCACCTTCTGTGGAGATGACAAGAATGTTGGAGTTCTCATCCAGCTTCATGGCTTCTTTGAGATCTTTTGCGTCTTCATCGTGAAGAGCAGTAAAGCACAGACCAAGTGGAACAGATCCAGATTCACCGGAAACAATGTGTGGATCATTACCGAGTGGATTGGCATAGATTCTTGTAGCCTTGGCACTCATCCAGTCAGGACAGGAGGCAAATACAGAAACATGATTTCTGAGGATATCCCATCCAATAGTATTTGCTTCGCCGCATGCGAGACCAGCCATGATGGTCTGAAGGTCACCGCTTACGTTTACAAGATCTCCGGATTCCTTCATTGCAGAACGGTACAGGCAGTCAGCTGCACTTGCTTCGCAGACAACCATGACCGGTGGGTTTTCTTTGTATTTGTGTGCGAAGTATCCGACAACTGCTCCGGCAAGAGAACCAACACCTGCCTGGACAAATACGTGCGTCGGGCGGTCAATACCGGCTTCTTTAAGCTGCTGGTCAGCTTCCATAACCATCGTTCCGTATCCCTGCATAATCCATGAAGGGATTTCTTCGTATCCGTCCCATGCAGTATCCTGAACGATGATGCCGTGCTCTGTTTTGGCAGCTTCAGCTGCAGCCATTCTTACGCAGTCATCATAGTTGACTTCTTCGATGGTGACTGTAGCACCTTCCTTTGCAATGTTATCAAAACGAGTCTTGGTTGTTCCCTTTGGCATGCGGACAACTGCCTTTTGTCCAAGACGGTTGGCAGCCCATGCAACTCCACGTCCGTGATTTCCATCTGTTGCGGTGAAGAAGGTAGCCTGTCCAAATTCCTTTCTTAATTCTTCAGAAGAAAGAATGGCATATGGAAGTTCACTGATATCTTTACCAACTTCTTTTGCTATGTAACGGCCCATTGCGTAGGAACCGCCGAGAACTTTAAAAGCGTTCAGTCCGAAACGGTAAGACTCATCTTTGCAGTGGATGCTCTTAACACCCAGATAGGATGCCAGCGCAGCCAGATCCTGAAGAGGCGTGACTGTATATTGTGGGAAACTCCTGTGAAATTCATTGGCCTTTTTCACGTTTTCTTCGGACATTAATTCGAGATGCTTGTCATCAGATTTGTCAACATGATTGACAGTCCATTTTAAACCTTCTGTCATGCAGAAACCCTCCTTAAAAAAATTCTTTTGAACTCATAATTTTTCTTTTCTTTCTAAAACTATCATATCATAAATATATAAATTTGCAAGAGAAAATACAAAAAAATTTAGGTTTTCACAAAAAAAGTTAGCATACCAGAAAAAAAGTGGCATTTGTTGAAAATAGACCTCCACTATGATAAAATAGAACTATCTTTATACATAGGTGATGAGACAGAAAAGGAGACAATGAATATGGCTATTTTTCAGGCGTTCCGGGCATTACGTCCTGTTCCGGAGAAAGCAGCAGCTGTAGCGGCGCTTCCATATGATGTGGTAGATCGTGCAGAGGCGAAGGCAATAGGAGATAAGAACCCGGATTCTTTCCTGCATGTGGATCGCGCAGAGATGGATCTGCCGGATGAGACAGATCTGTACGAGCCAAAGGTGTATGAACGCGCAAGACAGAACCTGTTGAATATGGAAAAAAATGGTGTAATGAAACAGGATGAAACACCGTGTTATTATATTTATGAACTTACCCGTAAGGGAAAGACACAGACAGGACTGGTTGGCTGCTGTTCCATTGATGATTATATGAACGGTGTTGTGAAGAAACATGAATTGACCAGAGAAGACAAAGAACAGGATCGTATTCGTCATGTGGACGTATGTGATGCAAATACCGGTCCGATCTATCTTGCGTGCAGATATCCACAGGAGCTTCTTGAGTTGATGGAACAATGGAAGACATCTCATACAGCAGTATATGATTTTGTTGCTGATGATGAAATCGGACATCGCGTGTGGGTAATAGACGGAGAGGATGAGATTCAGACAATCAGGGAACAGTTTGGAAATATTCCTTCCATATACATAGCAGATGGACATCACAGAGCTGCATCAGCAGTAAAAGTTGGACTCAAACGAAGAGAAGAACATCCGGATTATGATGGAAGTGAGGAGTTTAATTATTTCCTTTCAGTAGTTTTTCCATATGATCAGTTAAAGATTCTGGCATATAATCGTGTCGTTCGCGATTTGAATGGAATGGAAGAGCATGCGTTCATTGCCAGCTTGAAATTCAACTTTGAATTGATGATTATGCCGGGATTTCCATGTAAGCCGGTAGAGAAACACTGTATGGGTATGTATGTGGGCGGAAACTGGTATCATCTTCGAGCATGGGAAGATGTATATGCAAAGAAGGATGTGGTAGGACAGCTGGATGTTTCCATCCTTCAGGAGAAAGTTCTTGCCCCGATCCTGGGTATCGGAGATCCTCGTACAGATCAGAGAATTCGTTTTGTGGGTGGAAGTCATAAATTGCACGAACTCGCTGAAATTGCGGATAAGACAGGCGGAGTGGCATTTGCCATGTTCCCGACGGCGATGGAAGATCTGATGCAGATTGCAGATGAAAATAAACTTATGCCGCCGAAATCTACATGGTTTGAGCCGAAACTTCGAAGCGGTCTGTTTATACATAAACTTTCATAAGGCAATAATAAAATTATTGTGAATGGTAATATAATAAGCTCTTAAAGAGTGGTTCTCAGAAAGGGAGGAATTACGTATGGGATTAATTAAAGCGGCAGTAGGAGCAGCAGGTGGGGTTATGGCAGATCAGTGGAAAGAATATTTCTACTGTGAATCTATGCCGGCGGATATACTGGTTACAAAAGCACATAAAAAAGTTTCTGGAAGATCTTCCAACAAACATGGATCCGAAAACATCATTTCCAATGGATCTGTGATCGCAGTCAATGACGGACAGTGCATGCTGATCGTAGAACAGGGAAAAGTTGTGGATGTTTGTGCAGAGCCGGGCGAATATGTCTATGATATGTCTACAGAGCCGTCGGTTTTCTGTGGAGATCTGGGGGCTGGAATTCAGAGTGTTTTTCAGCAGATTGGCAAGCGTTTTACGTTTGGGGGAGAGACACCGAAGGATCAGAGAGTATATTTTGTGAACACCAAGGAACTTGTGGGCAATAAATATGGTACACCAAATCCGGTACCGTTCCGAGTAGTAGATACCAATGTTGGCCTGGATATGGACATTTCTATCAAATGCTTTGGTGAATATAGTTATCGTATTGCGAATCCGATTCTGTTCTATACAAATGTGTGCGGAAATGTAGAGCAGGATTATGAAAGAGAGGAGATTGACGGACAGCTTAAGAGCGAACTGATGACGGCATTGCAGCCGGCATTTGCGAAGATTTCCGAGCTGGGGATCCGTTACAGTGCACTTCCGGGACATACACAGGAACTCTCGGATGCATTAAATCAGGTCCTTTCTGAAAAATGGAATAATTTAAGAGGAATCTGTATTGTTTCTCTGGGTGTATCCAGTGTCAAAGCATCAGAAGAAGATGAAGCAATGATCAAGGAACTGCAGAGAAATGCTGCTTTTCGTAATCCTACAATGGCAGCAGCACATATGGTTGGTGCACAGGCAAGTGCCATGCAGGCGGCAGCATCTAATCAGAAGACCGGACCGGCAATGGCTTTTGCGGCAATGAATATGGCGGGAAATATGGGCGGAGCAAATGCACAGAATCTGTATGCGATGGGACAGCAGACTCAGACAGCACAGCAGACTCAGACAGCACAGCCGCAAATGCAGCCACAGCAGAGCAGTGGATGGACATGTGCCTGTGGCGCAGTAAACACAGGCAAATTCTGTTCGGAATGTGGTCAGCCGCGTCCGGCAGGACCATGGACATGTGGATGTGGTGCAGTAAATACAGGCAAGTTTTGCTCAGAATGTGGGAAACCAAGACCTTAACCTAAGGAGGTGACCAGGTGGATACAGTAAATTACAAATGTCCGAACTGTTCAGCGGGACTTACATTTGACAGCAAATCTCAGAAAATGAAGTGTGAGTACTGTGGCACGGAGTATTCGCTGGAAGAACTCGATAAGCTGGCTGAACAGCAGGATACAGTAGAAGAAGATAAAACAGAACACTGGAAGGGATTTGAACCGGAGCAGTGGCAGACGGATGAGAAATCCAATATGGCAGTGTGGAGCTGCCCTTCCTGCGGAGCAGAAGTGTTGGCAGAAAAAACAACTGGAGCAACGGTGTGTCCGTATTGTGATAATCCGATGATCATGCCGGAACAGTTCAAAGATATTTATCGTCCGGATTATATCATTCCGTTTATGAAGTCTAAAAAAGAAGCTGTGCAGGCACTCAAAGCACATTATGAGGGCAAACCGCTTCTTCCAAAGGTGTTCAAGGATGAAAATCATCTGGAAGAGATCAAAGCGGTATATGTGCCTTTCTGGCTGTTTGATCTGGATACAGCAGGAAGGTTCAGTTATGAGGCGACAAGGACCAGAGTATGGGAGGATGATGATTATACCTACACAGCCACCAAATTTTATCATGTTGCCCGTGCCGGAAAGATTAATTTCCGCAAAATTCCGGTGGACGGATCCAAAGCAATTGATGATACGATGATGGAAGCAATCGAACCGTATGAGTATCAGGACCTGACAGAATTCAACCTGTCGTATCTGTCCGGCTATATGGCAGATAAATATGATCAGGAACCGGACGAACTGACCGGACGTGTGTATGAACGAATGGAGCAGAGCGTCAAAGACAGTTTTGAGGCAAGTGTCAAAGGATATGCGACTGTTACACCGAAGCAGGAGAAGATTACTGTAACGAACAAGGGCAAGGTGAAATATGGCCTTTTTCCAGTGTGGTTCCTGAATACAAAATGGAATGGAAAAACATATTCTTTTGCCATGAACGGACAGACGGGACGCCTGATCGGTGATCTTCCGGTGGGAAAAGATCTGGCAGTAAAATACTGGTTTAAACATCATATTCCGCTGACGATAGCCATGACAGCAATTGTTACGGCTCTACGATTTATGGGGGTGATCTGAATGAAGAAAATGAAAGTTGTCTTAGGTGGATCACTGTTGGCTATATCTCTTTGCATGTCTGTGCCGGCATCTGTATATGCGGCAGATACAGATACTGCACAGGAAAATGAGGAAATCGCATGGGTCTTTGATGACTGCGACATCCTGAGCGATGAGGAAATCACGGAGCTTAATGATGAACTTGCCTATATATATGATACATATGGATATGATGCTGTTCTCTGGATTTCACAGGATGTGGGAGAGGATGAAGATTATCGCCAGTATGCTGCACAATTTATGCAGGAAAATGAGATTGGATATGGAGATACCCATGAAGGTATGTGCATTTTCCATCAGCCGGGAGTAAGAAACATTACGATTGTATTTCGTGGAGACACACAGAATGAGTTTTCTACGAGAATCCAGGACGAAATGCTGGATAAATGTAAGACTTATCTGAAAGCTGATGATCCGTTTGGGGGTTATCAGTCGTTGATTCATGATCTGGAGGCTGGACTTGACCGTATTGCGGAAGGGCAGAAGATTCGCCCAATGGATATCAGTGATGGCTCGGTGACCAGCCGGTTCATTACAGATTTGCTTATGGCGTTCGTGATCATGATCATTCCGACGGGGATTATGACATGGTATCAGGTACGCAAGATGAAAACATGTGTACAGCAGGCAAATGCCAGCGAATATACAGCAGATGGTGGACTGGAACTGAGTGAAAAGCACGATATCTTCCTGTATGAGACAGTAAGTCAGACTGCAAAGGTCAAAAATGATGATAATGATTC
>CAKRPO010000077.1 GCA_934378195.1 uncultured Blautia sp. | reverse complement strand
GGCATAGTTAATATTCCATCCCAGATTGCCCTGGATATCGGTTTCATCTTCATGATCTTGCGGGCGCAAAAAATTCCAAGAAAAAAGGCAATAGTTGTAGCTACCGCACCTGTCTTTAAAGAAATCCACAGGGGACTCCAGTTTATTTCCTGCAAAAATTCCATTTTCTTTCCATCTCTGTCTTTCTGTATGTGCAAAAAGGGGGCTGACAAATATGCCGCCCCTTTTGTATGTGATTTTATGCTGACAACGATTTACAGTAAACTATTTTGTTTCTTCTGTTGTTTCTTCTGTTGTTTCTTCTGTTGTTTCTGCATCTTTATCCGCTTCGTCTTTTTTGTCGTCTTCTTTATATGCAGCAAATCCATATTCTTCAAATACCTTCATAGCATCATCTGTCTGAAGATATGCAAGGAATGCGTCTGCTGCAGCTGCTTCTTCATCAGATGCCTCTGCATCTACAGTCAATCCTGCCGGATACAGAACCGGTGTTTCCAGAGATCCTTCCGGAGCTTCTGCAATGATATCTACTTTATCTGCAACAGATGCAGCGTCTGTTGCATATACAATACCAATCTCATTGCTTCCTTCACTTACAGATGCTAGTACATCCGTAACATTCTTTCCTTCATTAATCTCCATTTTGTTGACATCATCTTCGATTCCAAGATTCTTGAAGATTTCGCGGGAATACTGTCCAACCGGAACATCTTCACCTGCAAGCACGATATTCTCAGCATCCGTAATGTTTTCAAATCCTGTAACCTTTGTCTCGCCATCCTTTGGTTTGATCAGGACAACTTTATTCTCAAGCAGGTCTACTACTGAATCTTTCTTTGCGAGGTCTTCATCTACCAGTGCATCCATCTGTTTGGTTGCCGCTGAAAAGAAAATATCACATCTGGATCCCTCTTCAATCTGTGTCTGCAAAGTACCTGAACTGTCTGCGTTGAAAAGAATGTTGACATCCGGATATTCTTCATTGAAATCTTTCTGAATCTCATCCATTGCATTTGCAAGACTTGCTGCGATAAATACATACAGATCTCCACTTACATCCTCAGCTGCAGCAGCCTGTACGCTTCCTGTAGTCATTCCTGCTGCCATGATACCAGCCAGCATTACTGCAAATAATCTTTTCTTCATGATAAATTTCCCCTCTTTCCTGTCGTACCTGTCCGTCGTAAATTCAATCGGAACTAATATGGTTATTGTACCTATCCAGAAAATTCAAGTCAATTTATCTGCTGCATTTTATAATAGATATTCTTTATAAAACCTAAAGATTTTTTATGATCTGACAAAAATCAATAGTTCCAGTCATCGCTGGCACTGTCATAGGAGTCAGAATCATTTCCCTCATCTACATAATCATTGCTTCCGTCATCATAGCTGCCATCGTCGTAGCTGCCATCGTCGTAGCTGCCATCGTCGTAGCTGCCGTCATCAGAGCTGCTGTCATCATAGCTTCCACTGTAACTTCCATCATCATAGCCAGAATCCTCTGAACTACTGTCGTAGCTTCCGCTATCAGAGCTGTCACTTGAACTGTCGTCATAGCTGTAAGAAGCTTCATCACTTTCATCTGAAGATGCTGTCTGCTGTGAATTTTCTTTTGTATCTTTCTCTGATTTATCAGCCAGACTTGTATAGCTCAAATATGCAGTCGAAGTATCTGCATCATATTCCAGAGTTGCTTTCTCCATGTCACTGAGATCTATACTGTAGATCTGATATGCATCACCTTTTGCCGTAACAATCTTCATATCATAAACTGCATTTGTAGTAGTATCGGCGGACTCTTCTGAACTCTCGTCAGAAGAAACAGACTCACTGTCCGGTGTATAGAACATCTGTACCTGCTCCGCTGCCTTTACTGAAGATTCGGAAGGAATCAGATTCTTACCCCAGTCATCTCCACCTGAAGTCATCAGATAGATTTCTCTGATATCATCCTCCAGCTTATTGGTCATATAAATATATTTTGCCTGAGAGGTCTTAACTCCGATCACTTTTGGTGCCGGTGTAGAAGTCGGTACCGGTGTTACAGTTACCGGAACTTCTGTAGGTGTCGGTGTTGCAGCCGGTGTAGGTGTCACTTCAACTACTGTTCCTGAAGAACCACATCCTGCAAGAGTAACCGCCATTGCCATACCAAGTACGAGCATCATATGTTTTGCTTTCATTATTTACCATCCTTTCCGGCTTCGAAAAGCCGTCATATCTCAGATTTCTTTTTTTTAATTTCTTTTTATTATCCCATGGATACTCTTAAAAGTCAAATCTGTGTTCATAAGTCAATATTCCGTGAGGTGTTTTGTCATTTCAAGAATGCCTCGGCATTCCTGCTGCGAGATGCCATCACCGTAGGTGATTTAAAATGCATTTTGGCCAAGTGCTGTGAACGGAGTGAACAGCAACTAAATCAGGCTGCCATAACAATATTTTACAGCAGCCTGATCAAACTTCGAGTCATTTCTATATGCAATTATCCAAGGAAATTTCTTCCTACAAAGTAGCCAAGAACAAGAATACCCAGAACAATACGATACCATCCAAATGCCTTGAAATCATGTTTCTTAATGTATCCCATCAGAAATTTGATTGCAATAACTGATACAAAGAACGCTACTACCACACCGGTCACCAGTGTCAGGATCTCAGCTGGTGTAAAAGCAAAACCGAATTTGACCAGTTTCAGGAGGCTCGCTCCGAACATAACCGGGATTGCCAGGAAAAAGGTAAATTCCGCTGCTACAGTTCTTGATGTTCCTACAAGGATTCCTCCAATGATCGTAGAACCGGAACGAGATGTTCCCGGAATTACAGACAATACCTGAAAGATACCAATCTTAAACGCTGTTCCAAAGCTCAAATCCTCAAGAGAAGTACAGATTGGTTTTCTTCTTTTATTATAATTCTCAACAAGGATAAAGATCACACCATACACGATCAGTGCAATCGCAACCACTATGTAGTTGTTGAATTTCTCCTCGATAAAATCGTTGAATGGAAGCGCTATCACGATCGTCGGGATGCAGGCAACCAGAATCTTGAACCACAGAATCCATTTGTCCTTGTCACAAAACTTCTCCACAAAAGTCAGCACCACGCGGGCAACCGGATTCTTACGTGCAAGCTGTGCTTTCTTTTTCTTCGGGATCTGCCTTATGTAAAACGGCCACAATTTGCCCCAGTACAGGACTACAACTGCAAGAATCGCACCAAGCTGAATGACTACCAGGAAAAAGTCCTTGAACTCTTTGGTCATATCCATCTTGATAAACTCATCTACCAGAATCATATGACCGGTACTGCTGATCGGAAGCCATTCGGTGATTCCTTCTACAATACCGAGAATCACGACTTTTATAAACTCCAAAACACTCATGTTTCTTTCCTCTCTCTGCTATTTTTTATTTTCTGATACTTACGGATTACTCTGTGCTCTGCATTTTCGCAATCCTATCATCAGTATATTATACTTTCGGTGGTTCGTAAACCTTTCGGTTGGTTTTATTTGAAAGTTTAACTCCAAACACAAGACCGGAGAAACCTGTGAAGTTTCTCCGGCCAGTAAATTGCATTTTATTCTGTTTACAGATTATCTGCTTGCGATCGTTGCAATATCGATCAGTGTCAGATTGTGAAGATCTGTGTTTTCAAGACTGGTTACAAGTGCTTCTGCAGTATCCAGACTGGTAAGGACATTGACACCTGTCTCAATTGCATTTCGACGAATCACGAAACCATCTTTCTGATGCTCGACACCCTGTGGTGGTGTATCAATAACAACATCGATCTTATGTCCAAGGATAAGGTCCATAAGGTTCGGCGCCGGCTGTTCCAGTTTGTTGGTACGGATTGCCTTGATGCCGTTTTCTTTGAGAACTCTTGCAGTTCCTCTTGTTGCATAGATACGATATCCAAGTGCCTCAAAACGTCTTGCAATCGGAACAACTTCCTGCTGATCCTCATCTTTGACAGTGATGATCATGTTCTTATACTTCGGAAGTTTAATTCCGGCTCCGATAAATGCTTTGTACAGAGCTTCATTGAAGCTTTCTGCGATACCGAGGCACTCACCTGTAGATTTCATTTCCGGTCCAAGGCTGATATCTGCACCACGGATCTTCTCGAAGGAGAATACCGGCATCTTGATCGCGATATGTTTGGCTTCCGGCTGAAGTCCCGGTGTATATCCCATATCTTTGAGTTTGTATCCAAGAATAACCTTTGTTGCCAGCGGTACGATCGGAATTCCGGTTACCTTGCTGATATACGGCACGGTACGGCTGGAACGTGGGTTTACTTCGATAACATATACTTCTTCACCGCATACGATGAACTGAATATTGATCATTCCGATTACGTGAAGTGCCTGCGCCAGACGGCGAGTATACTCTGCAATCGTTTCTTTGGCCTTCTGACTGATCGTCTGTGCCGGATACACAGAAATACTGTCACCGGAATGGATGCCGGCACGCTCGATATGCTCCATGATTCCAGGAATCAGGATATCTTCGCCATCACATACAGCATCTACTTCAATTTCTTTGCCCATCAGATATTTGTCTACCAGAATCGGGTGTTCCTGTGCAATCTGATTGATGATTCCGATGTATTCTTCTACATCCTCATCGCTGACTGCAATACGCATGCCCTGTCCACCAAGTACATAGGAAGGACGAACAAGTACCGGATAACCCAGTTCATTGGCAGCCTTCTTGGCTTCTTCTGCTGTGAATACAGTGTGTCCCTTCGGTCTCGGAATCTGGCATTTTTCCAGGATCTCATCAAAGAGCTCACGGTCTTCTGCCGCATCAACGTCCTCTGCAGATGTTCCAAGAATCTTGACTCCCATCTTCATCAGTGCTTCGGTAAGTTTGATTGCAGTCTGTCCACCGAACTGTACAACTGCTCCGTCCGGTTTCTCAATATTTACGATATTTTCTACATCTTCCGGTGTCAGTGGTTCGAAATACAGTTTGTCTGCAATATCGAAGTCGGTGCTGACTGTCTCCGGGTTGTTATTTACGATAATGGTCTCGTATCCTTCTTTTTTGAATGCCCATGTACAATGTACAGAACAGAAGTCGAATTCGATACCCTGTCCAATACGAATTGGTCCGGAACCAAGGACAAGGACCTTTTTCTTATCATGAGCGGCAACTGCTTCATTTTCGGTATCTGGTCCGCCATATACAGAATAGTAATATGGTGTTGCAGCTGCAAACTCAGCAGCACAGGTATCTACCATCTTGTAAGCTGCTGTAATCTTGTAGCCCTGACGAAGTGCTTTGATCTCTGCTTCTGTTCTTCCGCAGAGATTTGCGATCACGTAATCCGGGAATTCCATGCGCTTTGCTTCGAGAAGAAGTTCTTCTGTGAGCTGCTGGGTCTTGAGAGCCTGTTCCATTTCAACCAGAATTGCAATCTTGTCAATGAACCATCTGTCAATCTTGGTGATTCTGTGGATGTATTCTTTGGAAATATCTCGTCTGATTGCTTCTGCAATCTTCCAGATACGACGGTCATCTACAACTGCCAGCTCTTCGATCAGCTCATCCTCATCAAGACCAGTAAAATCATAAGACATCAGGCTGTCTACATGCTGTTCCAGGGAACGGATAGCTTTCATGAGTGCACCTTCGAAGTTGTGGCAGATACTCATAACTTCACCGGTAGCCTTCATCTGAGTAGTCAGTGTTCTCTTGGCCGTAATGAATTTATCAAACGGAAGTCTCGGAATCTTAACTACACAGTAGTCAAGCATTGGCTCAAAACTTGCGTATGTCTTGCCTGTAATAGCATTCGGGATCTCATCCAGAGTGTATCCAAGAGCGATCTTGGCTGCAACTTTGGCGATCGGATAACCGGTAGCCTTACTTGCCAGTGCTGAAGAACGGCTTACACGAGGATTTACCTCGATTACGCAGTACTCGAAGCTCTCTGGATGAAGTGCATACTGTACGTTACATCCACCTGTGATACCGAGCTCTGTGATGATATTAAGGGCCGATGTACGAAGCATCTGATACTCTTTATCGCCCAGTGTCTGAGAAGGAGCAACTACGATGGAGTCACCTGTATGTACACCGACCGGGTCAATGTTTTCCATGTTGCAGACAGTGATACAGTTTCCTGCACTGTCACGCATTACTTCGTATTCGATTTCTTTCCATCCTGCGATGCAGCGCTCTACAAGTACTTCACCTACACGGGAAAGTCTGAGACCATTCTCAAGGATTTCTCTGAGTTCATATTCATTGTTGGCAATACCACCGCCGCTTCCTCCAAGTGTGTAAGCAGGACGAAGAACAACCGGATATCCGATAGTTCTGGTGAAAGCCACACCGTCTTCTACAGTTGTTACAACCTTGGATGCAGCAACCGGCTCACCGATCTTTTCCATGGTATCTTTGAATTCCTGACGATCCTCAGCCTTCTTGATCGTCTCTGCTGTGGTACCGATCAGGCGAACATTGTGTTCTTTGAGGAAACCTTTTTCCTCGAGTTCCATTGCAAGGTTCAGACCTGCCTGTCCACCCAGTGTCGGAAGTACACTGTCCGGCTGCTCTTTGAGAATCAGCTGCTCTACTACTTCTACTGTAAGAGGCTCGATATAAACTTTATCTGCAATATCTTTGTCTGTCATAATGGTAGCAGGGTTGGAATTCAGAAGTACAACTTCCATGCCTTCTTCTTTCAGTGAACGGCATGCCTGTGTACCTGCATAGTCGAATTCTGCTGCCTGACCGATGATAATCGGACCGGATCCAATTACAAGAACTTTATGTATATCTTTATTTCTCGGCATGATCTGTTCCTCCCATCATTTCCATAAATCTGTCAAACAGGTAGCTGGAATCCTGCGGCCCAGGGCATGCTTCCGGATGGAACTGTACAGTGAAAATGTTCTTACCTGTATAAGCCATACCCTCGTTGGTGCCATCATTTACATTGACAAATGCAGGTTTCGCAATACCTTTTTTCTCAAGTGCTTCTGCATCAACCACGTATCCATGATTCTGAGAAGAAATATATACACGTCCTGTCGCAAGATCTTTGACCGGATGATTGCCACCTCTGTGTCCATATTTCATCTTGTGTGTATCACCGCCTGTTGCAAGAGCCATCAGCTGATGTCCCAGACAGATTGCAAAAATCGGTACATCGGACTCATACAGTTTACGGATTTCTTCTATTATAGTAGTGCATTCTTTCGGGTCTCCAGGTCCGTTACTGAGCATGATTCCGTCCGGATTAGATGCAAGGATCTCTTCTGCCGGTGTAAGTGCCGGATAAATGGTAACTTCACATCCTCTTTCATTCAGTGAACGTGCAATATTGCGTTTTGCGCCAAAATCCATAAGTGCTACTTTTGGTCCGTTACCCTTCAGTACTTCTTTCTCACTGCATGTAACCTTTTCAACTACTTTTCCGGTTGTATATGCTTTTAAACGGGGGATTATTTCATCTAAATCATAATTTTCATTGACTGTGATCATACCATTCATGGTACCTTTTTCACGAAGAATTTTTGTGAGAGCACGTGTATCGATGCCTGCAATACCAGGTATGTCATGCTTTTCAAGAAAATGCTGAATCGTATCCACGCTTCTGAAGTTACTTGGGATACGGGATAATTCACGAACAATAAAACCATC
>CAKRPO010000076.1 GCA_934378195.1 uncultured Blautia sp. | reverse complement strand
GATTGGTCAAATGGTATGATAGGGGTCTCCAAAACCTTTGGTGGGAGTTCGATTCTCTCATCCCCTGCTATTAAAAAGTCGAAAATGCTTGATTACTCAGCATTTTCGGCTTTTTGTTTTATATTCAAGAGTGTATTGGTGTATAATAAAAGGAAATTTCAGAAAAGAGGAATTTGAGAAATGACAGAAGAAATTACATATTTTTTTATAAACAATGATTGTATTAATTGTGGGCTGTGTGTGAAAATCTGTCCGGAACATTGTATTGATGTATATAAAAAACCAGCATTTATCGATCAAAATAAATGCCGGCATTGTGGTGCATGTGCTGAAGTTTGTCCTCCGGGAGCCATCAGAGACTGGGATGAATAAATATCAGATGTGAGATGACTCCCACCTCTGTAGGTGGCGAGTAACAAATCAGTATCAGTGGTGAGAGTCAAGCCCCCATCTGATATAGCCTCCGTCAGGATTGCAGAGATGCGCAGAAGAAGTATGTCATGCATTGCATGACGCGCATCTCGCAGCAAGAATGCAGGGGCATTCTTGAATTAAAAGTTTTCAATAAATTTGATTACTCTTTCAGTTGTGGCATTTTGATATTTCCCTTTTTTCCAGATAACACTAATCCGCTGTTCGATGGAAGGCATGACAGGGATTCCAACGATATCCGGATGAGCTTCCACGATAGAACGATAGAGGAAGGTTCCAACCCGGTCAGATTTTATCATATTAAGCAGAGTGGTAATCTGACTGGTATTAAGCAGAATATGTGGATTTACACCGACTGCTTTGAATTGTCGGGTAAGAGTCATAACCTGTACGGAATCTGTATTAAAGAGAATTAATGGTTCATTGGCAAGCATAGTGAGCAGCATCGTCTGCTGATCTGCAAGTGGATGATCTGGGGAGACACAAAAGAGTAGGTCTTCCGTATCAATAATCCTAGAATTACATTTATCAATCGCTGGTTGCTCAGCGTTAACGATTGCAATATCCAGTTTTTCGTCCAATACAAGATTGCAGGCTTTGATTGATCCAAATTCATATAGTCGAAAATCTACTTCCGGAAAGTTTTCCTTTAAAGAAAAATACAATTCAGGCAGATAAATAGTCCCGAGCATCGGTGGGATTCCAATTCGAATAGGAATGATTTTCTTACGTAATTCATGAAACTCAGATTCGACAGAATCAGCGTGAGCGAGCAGTTCTTCTGCACTTTTATAAAAAAGTTCGCCTTCTGGAGTGAGTGTCAGCTTGTTGTTGTTTCGAAAAAAAAGATTTACACCAAATTCTTCTTCCAGAGCTTTGATAGCATTGGAAATCGAAGGCTGTGTCACAAAAAGTTCTTTGGCAGCTTTAGTAATGTTGTGATATCTGGCTGCCACACAAAAGTATTCTAACTGAGTTAATTTCATATCGAAATTCCCCTTTGTATCTTTAGGTAATAGACGAGAACGCTGTTTAGTTGTAAAAATATTTTTTTTATAATAACATGTCAAAAGCTGTTTCGCAATGAAATCTACTATTGTATTAAATTTTATGTAACAGCTACAATGGGTATTGGAAGACTGATATAAAAGTTATTGAGACTAAAAACTCAATAACTTTTTCTTATACCTGTATATGTTTTTATAAATGTACAATTTGGAAATCCCTGTATATAATAAGCCCATAACAAAGCAGTAACGAACGGCCGAACGATTACTGAAAAATTACATAACAAAAAAGTAGGAGGGTGTAGCAATGAGTCCATCAACAATTACACTGCTGTTTCTCCTGTTTGCGGTAATCATGTTCGTACTTGAAAAGATTCCGCTGGGAGTTACATCCATGATCGTCTGTATAGGTCTTGTCGTAACAGGAGTTCTGGATGTCAAAACAGCTTTTGCAGGATTCACCGACAGTAATGTAATCTTGTTCGTAGCTATGTTCATCGTAGGTGGGGCATTATTTGAGACAGGCATGGCAAACAAGATTGGAGGTATTGTAACAAAATTCGCAAAAACGGAAAGAATGCTGATCGTTGCGATCATGGTGATCGTAGGTCTGATGAGTGGCGTTTTATCCAATACAGGTACAGCCGCAGTTCTGATCCCGGTAGTGATCGGTATCGCTGCAAAATCCGGATACAAGAGATCCCGTCTCCTGATGCCGCTGGTATTTGCAGCAGCTATGGGCGGTAACCTTTCTCTGATCGGAGCACCAGGAAACCTGATCGCACAGAGTGCACTTCAGGAAATTGACATGAAATTCGGTTTCTTCGAATACGCGATTGTAGGTTTTCCGATTCTGATCGCAGGAATTCTGTTCTACGCAACCATCGGTTACAGACTTCTTCCAAATCACGATGTCAAAGATGAGGGAGCATTCGACACAGAAAAAGATTTTAGCAACGTTCCGGCATGGAAACAGTGGTTATCCCTGATCATCCTGATCCTGACACTGCTTGCAATGATCTTTGAAGACAAAATTGGTATCAAATTATGCATTTCCGGTGGAATCGGAGCTCTGCTTCTGATCCTCACAGGAGTTATCTCAGAGAAAGATGCACTCAAATCCATCGATCTCAAGACAATCTTCCTTTTTGGAGGTACACTTTCTCTTGCGGCCGCACTGCAGGAAACAGGAGCTGGTGAGCTGATTGCCAACAAAGTAATCGGAGCACTTGGTGAAAATCCATCACCATATGTCTTGACATTTGTAGTATTCATTCTCTGCTGTATCCTGACAAACTTCATGTCAAACACAGCAACAACCGCTCTTATGGTTCCAATCTGTCTGTCAATCGCACAGGGAATGGGAGCTGACCCGAGAGCAGTACTGATGGCATGTGTAATCGGCGGTTCCTGTGCATATGCAACACCGATCGGAATGCCAGCAAACACCATGGTAGTAGGTGCTGGTGGATACAAGTTTATGGACTATGTAAAATCTGGATTCCCGCTTATCATCATCGCAACTATTGTAAGTATGAGCATCCTTCCGATCGCTTTTCCATTCTTCCCGTGAGAATGAAAAACGTGAAAGGATTTGATAAATAAACTCAAAATCAAAAAATTATAATAACCAGGAGGACAAATAAATGGGTAAGAAAGAACAGGTAGAGCAGCTTACCACTTATATGGCGAACTTTGTTTCCTATATTGGTAAAGTACTGCCGGACGACATCAAGGCAAAAATTAACGAACTTGCAGAGAAAGAGGACAGCCCGCTTTCTAAAGTAATCTACCAGACCATGCAGAAAAACCAGGTTCTGGCAAAAGAACTCAACAGACCAAGCTGTCAGGATACAGGTGTATTACAGTTCTGGGTAAAATGTGGAACAAACTTTCCACTCATCGGTGAGCTGGAAGGACTTCTCAAAGAAGCAGTTGTCAAAGCTACTTTCGAAGCGCCACTTCGCCACAACAGTGTAGAAACATTTGACGAGTACAACACAGGCAAAAACGTTGGTAAAGGAACCCCTACTGTATTCTGGGATATCGTTCCGGACAGCGACAAATGCGAAATTTACACATATATGGCCGGCGGTGGATGTACTCTTCCGGGAAAAGCTATGGTTCTGATGCCGGGTGAGGGTTATGAAGGTGTAACAAAATTTGTTATGGATGTAATGACATCTTATGGCTTAAATGCTTGCCCGCCACTCCTTGTAGGTGTAGGTGTTGCAACATCTGTAGAAACAGCTGCACTGCTTTCTAAGAAAGCTCTCATGAGACCGCTTGGAAGTCACAATGAAAATGAGCGTGCTGCATCCATGGAAAAACTGCTCGAAGACGGTATCAATGCGATCGGCCTTGGACCTCAGGGTATGGGCGGTAAATATTCCGTAATGGGTGTTCACATCGAAAACACAGCAAGACATCCATCCACCATCGGTGTAGCCGTAAACGTTGGATGCTGGTCCCACAGACGTGGACATATTATCTTTGACAAAGACCTTAACTACACAATCACAACACATTCGGGGGTGACTTTATAATGCTGGAAATGAAAGATGGAAAGAAAATTTTAACAACACCGATCTCAGCAGAAGATCTGAAGGATATCCATGCAGGAGATATCGTATACTTAAACGGAAGCATGACAACCTGTCGTGACGTTGCTCACAGACGTCTTGTTGAAGAAGGCCGTGAACTTCCTGTAAACGTAAGAGATGCAGCGATTTTCCACGCTGGTCCGATCATCCGTCCACTGGAAAATGACAAGTTCGAAATGGTATCTGTAGGACCGACAACAAGTATGCGTATGGAAAAATTCGAATACGAATTCGTAAGAGAGACAGGTGTTCGTGTTATCATCGGTAAAGGTGGTATGAAAGAAAACACAGAGCGTGCATGTAAAGAATTTGGTGCAATCCACTGTGTATTCCCGGCTGGAAACGCAGTTGTAGCAGCAACAGAAGTGGAAGAGATCGTAGATGCTCAGTGGAGAGATCTCGGAATGCCTGAGACACTGTGGCACTGCCGCGTCAAAGAATTCGGACCTCTGATCGTATCCATTGATACAGAAGGACGTAACCTCTTCGAAGAGAACAAAGTAATCTTTAACCAGAGAAAAGACAAAGCAGTAGAAGAAATCTGCAAGCACGTAAGTTTTATCAAATAATATCAGATTTGAATATAATTAATATTATTTCGGATAGAGATAAATTCCTCAAAAGCAGTTTTTATACACACATTTAGTTAAAATAAACCAAAATTTTTGCCCAAAATAATGCCATAGCAAAAGCCACAAAACAGGAATCACTGCCATGCTCCTGTGATGTGGCTTTTGTTTATGTTTATATGAAATTAAGATCTTTGCAGACCGGATAACCATAAGCAGACTCAGCATTTTTTACAGCAGCAAGGATTGCCTCTGACATAACATCTGCAGCAAGAGTACCAACCATGTCGCAGTCAGCGACAACATTTCCGACGGATAATGCATAAATGCTATCACCATCTGCCGATGTATGGACAGGACGGATAGATCGTGCGTATCCATTATGAGTCATGCCGGCAATCTTGCAGAGCTGACTTTTTTCAAAGTGTGCATTGGTGATGATCGCACCGATCGTAGTATTGCCAACAAACTTGTTATTATGTACTTCATAAGAATTATAAAGTAATTTGGCAGTATCTGCAAATGCACTACGATCTTCGTTAAGCATACCAGCAACAATTTTGCCGGTGCGATAGTCATATATGTCGCCAAGAGCATTCACAGCAACAATGGCGCCTATTTTCAGGTCGCCAATCTGTACAGCATAGCTTCCGATACCGGATTTCATACAATAATCCATTCCTTTGAATTTACCCACAGTAGCACCGGTACCGACTCCGAAGTTTCCATCCTGATAATTGTCTGCGTAAGCACCTTTACATGCTTCATAGCCCATTGCTCTGTTCGGGCGGGTGTGAGCATCCGCTACAGTCAGATCAAAAATATCCGACTGGCATACAAGAGGAACTCTGGTTACACCGACATCAAAGCCGATTCCTTTTTCTTCAAGAAACTGCATGACACCACCTGCGGCGTCCAGTCCGAAGGCACTTCCGCCACCGAGAAGAACTGCATGGATGGACTGTGCAGCTGCCAGAGGTTTTAACAATTCGCTTTCACGGGAGGCAGGGCCGCCACCGCGGACATCCAGTCCGGCGCACATTCCGGTTTCACTCAAAATAACGGTACATCCTGTTCCACCTGTGAAATCCTGGGCATTACCAATCCGAATACCCTCAATATCCTTAATAGAAATAGTTTTCATTGATTTTCTCCTGTATTCTAAATTATGGTAATGATATCAAATCATGATTTTGATGTCAAATTTTAGAATTCAAAAAAATTAATTACGATACAAATTCTTTGCAATATACAATTGCATCCTGCTTCTTGTACAGTTATAATGAATCTCAGAACTTCTAAAAAAGAAGATTAATGGGGGAACATGGAGAGAGAAAAACTATGGACTATCAGCAGCTTATTACCTTTATGATGGAAATGGTCGGAACGGTTGCGTTTGCAGCCTCGGGAGCGATGGTTGCAGTGGACCGTGCAATGGATATTTTTGGTGTGATCGTATTGGGAGTTACGACAGCCGTAGGCGGAGGTGCCCTACGTGATGTGATCCTCGGAATTGTGCCGCCGGCAATGTTCCAGAATCCAATCTATACACTGGTAGCGACAATTACATCGTGTGTGGTCTTTCTGATCTTGTATCTGAAAAAAGAACTTCTGCAGGGGCATAACCGGGAAACTTACGATAAGATCATGCTGGTCATGGATTCAATCGGACTTGGAATTTTTACGGTAGTAGGAGTGAATACAGGAATCTCACATGGATATGTGGATTATATGTTTTTACTGGTATTCCTGGGAACAATCACCGGAGTTGGTGGTGGATTATTGCGGGATATCATGGCAGGAGTACCGCCGTATATCCTGGTGAAGCATATTTATGCCTGTGCATCAATCGTGGGTGCAATTGTCTGTGTGGTATTGTATCGAAATTTTGGTGCGGTAATCTCTATGGTAGGGGCATCGGCAGTGGTAATATTGATTCGCTATCTGGCGGCACATTATCGTTGGAATCTTCCGAAACTGATCAGAGAGGAATAGAAGTAAACAGAATACAGAACATAGGAAAACAGCCCTTCTCAATAAATGAGAAGAGCTGTTTTTTGAGGAAATCAATATATAGGTTGATTACTGTCCAAAATTATTCAAGAGGCTGTGTGTCCTGAAGTGCCTCGAATCCTTCTTCACCGGTACGGATTTTAACAACATTTTCGATGTCGTAAACAAATACTTTTCCATCACCGTACTGACCAGTGTGAAGTGTTTTCTTAGCTGTCTCAATAACCGTTCTGACTGGTACGAGGCTGACTACGATCTCAATCTTAATTTTCGGCAGCAGATTCATATCCATTTCAACACCACGGTAGTAGGAGCGTGCACCTTTCTGTACACCGCATCCCATAACGTTTGTGATGGTGATACCAGTAACACCGATTTCGTTCATTGCATGCATGAATTCTTCAAGTTTGCTCTGACGTGTGATAATAACAACTTTTGTCAGTTTATGTACGCCTTCTCTTGGAAGTTCAGGAATGGTGTCAGCAACTTCGGCAGGTGCAACATTTGCGGAAGTATTTGAAGAAACAGATTTTTTAGCAACACCCATAGGTGCTGGAACTGTCATTGTATCATGTACAACAAATCCATCGTAAGCACTTGTAAGACCATGTTCTTTGGAATCAAGACCTTCGATTTCTTCTTCAGCAGTTACACGGAGACCAACAGTATGTTTGATCGCCTGGAAGATGATGGTCATAGTTACAGCAACCCATGCGATTGTAATGATCATACCGATAAACTGAACACCGAAGCCATGGAATCCACCGCCAACAAGAAGACCTTTCCATTCTGTGCCTGTACCATCTGAGAAAAGACCAACAGCGAGAGTTCCGAATGCACCATTTAAACCATGTACACCAACAGCACCAACCGGGTCATCGACTTTAAGCACTTTGTCAATAAATTCAATACCGAATACAACTACAAAACCAGAGATGATACCAATGATAGCAGCAGATGTAGGTGAAACAGTATCACAACCTGCTGTGATAGCTACAAGACCTGCAAGAGATCCGTTCAGGGACATGGAAACATCTGGTTTTTTGTATCTTACCCATGTGATGATAAGAACAGTAACTGTAGCAACAGCAGCTGCAAGGTTTGTAGTTACAAAAATCTTACCTGCACTTACGATGGCATCGCCTTCCATACTGACAGTAGATGCACCGTTGAATCCAAACCAGCAGAACCAGAGGATAAATACACCTAACGCACCAACTGTAAGGTTATGTCCTGGAATTGCTTTAGATTTGCCGCTCTTAGAATATTTTCCAATACGAGGTCCAAGGATGATGGCACCGATAAATGCTGCAACACCACCAACCATATGTACGGCGCAGGAACCAGCAAAATCATGGAATCCCATCTGGCTGATAAAACCGCCGCCCCAGATCCAGTGACCGGATACAGGATAAACAATCAGGCTGATCAGGAAACTGTAGATACAGTAGGAAGAAAATTTAGTACGTTCAGCCATTGCTCCGGAGAC
>CAKRPO010000075.1 GCA_934378195.1 uncultured Blautia sp. | reverse complement strand
GAATAAGGTATGATGGATAGCAAGTAATATGTAATGAACTAGGTCTTAACGAAGAGGAGAAATAGATAACTTCCAGGTTGTCGAACTGAAAAATCCCTTTAGGAACTAAAGGGCGCACTTCTATACTCTCCTATCGAGAGTATCGTGCGTCCTGCGGAGCGTCATTCTCCGTCAGCAGAAGAAAACTGCATGACCGAGAATGTTGCGTCACTTGTATATTCCATTGCCAGGACAGTATGAAATCAATGAGTATAGGATTATGGAAGAATTTATATACGACCTGCCAGAAGGCAGAAATCAAGACACATTAGAGAGAGCAATACAGGGAAGAGGAGCTTTTAGAAGATTTAAAGATAGATTATTCGACTTAAATCTGGAACAAAAGTGGTATGATTATCGAGACCGCGCCTATGAACGTATTGCGAAAGAATGGTGCGAAAAATATAACATTGATATTGTTGGATGATTAAAAAGCACTTATGTAGGTTTTTAACAATACTTTTGCATTAGGGCGAGACATATTTAGTGCTAATCCAACAGGAGGAGTAGATTTATATGCTGAATATATTTTATGGAGACATGAAAGAAGCCATTTATAATACGGCATCATACTTTAAATATGATTATGAAGACGAGTGGATTGTTGATCCATTTGTAAAAGAGATGATAAAAGGTGTGGATAAATCTACTGTTTTGGCATGTGGAGTGATAGACAGTCCAATTCTGGGGAAAATATCACCGGTAGAATTGTCTGGTGGTGTAAAAATATTAATTCTTGTGAAATTTGAAAAAGACAAAATTTTCAATGCATCCACCTGTGGAGATAATTGTGCGAAGTGGTTATTAAAAATAGCAGAAACAGAAGACAGAACAATAAACTTACGTCATTTGATGAAATTTGAAGTTGAACCATTTGACATCCGTATCCTTAATACGAATGAAATTGTACATACCATGGAAGAACTGGTATCAATTGCAGGTGAATTTGTTTGATGTCAGGAGGATGTAAGTGGGACATATAATATTGTTGATAATCCAGAGAATTTATACTGAAATTAGAGCAAGCTGATTAGTTATAACTGAAACATTGTGAATACTAAATTGTAGAAATTTTTGGTAGAATTGTGAGATGTTAACAGTTGAAAAACCTTGACAAAACAAGGCTTTTATCATATTATAATTATACAAGAGCTTGGTGCTTATGATATACTGGATATATTAAAAGTATTAGTCCTTGTATTTGGTGTGCCACTACCGAGGACGTTGAAGTGTGGAACGATATAGGTTGGTGTGCTGCTACCAAAGGCGTTGAAGTGCAGAACGATATAGGTTGGTGTACCACTACCAAAGGCGTTGAAGTGTGGAACGATAAAGGAAGCGTTAGCTTCCTATTTTTTTTAGGGTGATACATATGAATTTTGATAAAGTACAATTCGTCTACATTGATGTAGCATATATGGAATATTTAAATGGAATAGATTCCGAAATCTTTTTTAATAAAGAAGATGAAAACTATAGATTAAAACCACATTTAGGAATCTTATTGAATAATGCTGGGATGAAGTATGTAATTCCATTAACATCTGCGAAGGAAAAGCATAAAGGGTGGGCAGATGCGACTGCTAATTGGTATAGAATTTATGAAGTCATTGATATCAAAAACAATCCGGTAGATAGAGATGATATTATTGTTGAAGTAAAGAATCAAGAAATTTTAAAGAAAATAAAACCAGAAGATCAAGTAAATGCCAGACAACGGATATTGTCAGTATTAGACATGAGAAAGATGTTTCCTGTAGATGATACTGTATATACTGAAGTGAAATTTAATATCAGTAGTAATGGCTCAAGAAGTGATAATCAGAGAACTTTTCTTATGATTAAGGAATATAATTTCTTGAATGATATATCGGAGGACATTGCTAAGAAAGCAACGAAGATATATGAAAAACAGATTCGGAAAAATAAAGTGCTTCCGTATCATTGTGATTATCGAAAACTTGAACAAGCACTTGCAGAATATAAAAAGGATGAAAAAAACGATTGAAATTTTGTAGTAATCAGTAGTAAACTGTACTTGTGGAAGGGAAGTGATATGTTTGGCTGGAAAAACATCAAAAGATGGCAAAGAAGAAAACATACGAGTACGGGTGACTCCAGAGCAAAAACAGAGACTTGTTGAGTATGCAGAAAGACACTATCAGAGCATGAGTGGTGTTGTATGTCAGGCATTGGATCTCCTGTACGCAAGAGAAGAACAACAAAATAATAAAGAGTAAAATGGAGTTATTTTGGAGTTTATTTCTTCATAAGCGGTGCGAAAAGCATAAAAACAGAACATACATTCGAAATATAAGTCTCTAATAACAGCCTTTGTGTGTCATGAAATGCTGTCCGCAAAGGAGTTTGAATAATTAAAATTTGATATGGGTTATTTTATATGACAGGCAGTTTACGGGATTGCCTGTCATTTTTCTACTATGTTATATTTCAAGGAAATAGACATTGAATTATGCGTGTCGTATGTTTCTTCCGACTGCGACCGGTTTCTTTCCGGTCATGCGGTAGAATTCTACATGTCCGTCAAAGAATTTCTGAACGAGGGAAACGCCTTTTCCTGTTACAAATGCACAGAAGACAGTACCAAATCCAATTCCATAGAGTCTGTGAAGTATCGTGAGAGACAGGACAACGGTTGTTGTCAGGCAGGTAAGATCAAATGAGGTTTTGATCACTTTGTATTTTTTATTTAAGATTTCAGAAAGGTCTCTTGGGAAAGTGTCTGTAGGGATGATCGGAAGCATGCAGTTGTTGGCAAGGCAGATACCGAAGCACATCAGAACAAATCCTGCGATAAAATATACGGCATTCAGCGGCATTGCATCTGGCAGCATCTGAAGCCATGCATTGTGCACATCAAGCATTTTACCAAATCCAATTCCGACTACGAAGGAAAACAGATAACCTGGGCAAAAAGATCGTTTCAGGATCATCAGTGTGACTACGAGCAGTGTCTGAAAAATATAGTTCCATGTTCCAAAGGTAAGGAATGGAAAAGCTGTGCTGAAGATCAGCGGAACAGAGGAAATCGTTGAAATTCCGAAGTTGCTTTTGGACATCAGGTCAACAGCAAGGGAATTGAGCAACAGGACCAGCAGAAGTGCTGTTTCTCCGGCGAGATGAAATTTTTTCTGATTCATACGTAAAATATCCTTCTTTCCTAATAAATGAATTTATGATGATTTTTCTGTGTCTCTTTGAACTGTGCTTATTATATACAAGATGATTAATAAAAACAAATGATTATTTTGAATAAATTAATTCATAAACAGAATGAAACGTGCTATTATACTATAAAATGTATTTACGAAAGAAGGATTGTATGAATATTGAATATTTAAAATATTTTGCAGAACTGGCAAAGACTCAGCATTATGGAAAAGCAGCAAAAGCACTGAATATTTCGCAGCCGGGACTCAGCCATGCAATTAAGTCACTGGAAGAAGAATATGGAGTCCCGCTTTTTCAGAAAGAGGGACGCAACATCAGTCTGAGCAGTTATGGTAAAGAGCTGATGAATGAAGTAGAAGAGCTTTTGGATGCATATTTGCGGCTGGAAGAAAGAGCGGCAGGGTTGCGTACAGAAGAAAAGACCGTGCGGATTGGATCCGTATATCCGTTGGCTCCGGGAACGATTCCGCGGATGCTGCGGGAATTTGGAGCAACTTTTCCTTTTATCATCTATAATCGACTGACACCGGAGATTGCAGAGGGGCTTCAGACTGGAAAGTACGATATTGGATTCTGTTCAGACCTTCTGAAATCAGAAGACCTGGAATATTATCCGATCAGAGGTTCCTATATTGCAATGGCAGTTCCCAAAGGACATCCTCTGGAAAAAAGAAATACAATCAGCCTGAAAGAAGCAGCACTGTATCCGCAGATCATGTTTTCCAAAACCAGTGGATTCCGTAAGTTGCAGGAGCAGCTTTTTAAGGCAGAAGGCATCACGGTCAAACCAGTGTGTGCAGCCGAGGAGATCGAAGTAGTTGCCGGTCTTGTGGAAAATGGATTTGGAATTGCCGTCCTGCCTTATATGGATATCGTGCGTCTTCATAATATTGCGACGATTCCGGTAGAAACTTCACTCTGGAAGTCAAAATTCTATATTGCAAGAAGAAAATATGGAATCCGTTCAGAGCAGGAGGATGCTTTTTTTCAGTATTGGAGAAAGAGAGCAGCCGATGATCTCAATAGCGGACAGAAGTGAAGCATAAAAAAGAACAGCCGATCAGTTAAGACCGGCTGTTCTTTTTTCGTACAAGAGTAAAGGGTTCGATCAACGGGAGTATTGCACAGGATAACCCCAGAATCACAATACTCATGATGCGATGTGTAAACATGATGTGTACGTATGTATGATTTTTGACGCCAAATGCCCAGATGTAAGGATAAGAGCATATCAGTAAAAAAATCAGGCTTAAGGACCAGTGCTTCCAGATTCGTTTGCAGAAGAGCAGAGCAATCACGCACAAGACAGCAAACAGAACTGCGAGCTTAAATGCTACGGTACCTGTCATATGATTTGTCAGAGGCTGGAACACATCTGCAAAGGTAATGGTTGTTTCTCCTACAGCAGAACCAGATCGTATGGAAACGGCTTCCGTTCCTTCTGCGAAATAATTCTTTCCGGTAAGGAGTGTGGAAACTCCCCACTTGGATACCCACATCCCGATGTAGCCAATTGCCCACATCCCTGAGTAAAAGACCATATGCCACAGATTCTGAAGCATGGTATGTTCCTGATCCAGAATAAAATAGAAGATCAGCGGGAATGCCAGTGCAACGACCGGATAGGTAAGAAAATCGATATAACTGGTCATCATTCCTACAAGCATGAAATAAATCCATATATGACTGTGAAACCACTTTTTGTCATAGAATGCGAGCAGAAAGATTACTGCCAGCGACATAGTATGAAAAATTGTGGAGTACTGCAGAGATACAGAAATCGTCATTGGCGAAAGGTACGTGCACGCAAGCAGATAGGGAATGCAGTAAATGCCTTTTTTGCGTCTGCACAAAAGGATACAGATCAGAACCATGTAAGCCGCTACCATCAGACTGTTGAGCTGCTGGATCTCACTGATATTAAAAAAAGTAAGAAGCGGTCTCAGTGCGATGATATAACCATTCCAGTAGCGGGAATAGGTGAGCTTGTGCTGAAGCTTTTCTGGAACAAGTCCGCAGGCCTGAAGGGATTCCTGTTTGGTGGATCTCCTCTGATAAATACGATAGTTATTGACCGCTCTGTCTATGATTGGATCGTCACCGCTGTAGGCAGCGGTGAGCAACATAATACAGTCTGTAAAATTATCCAGGGTTGTCTGTGTGCGTCCGGGAATAAGCTGCCAGTAATCGCCCTGTTGTGCCAGCAGGTCTCCGCTTTCTCTTGCATGGAGCGCTCTCTTTTCATTTCCAGGAAGAGAATAGACTGTACAGATAAGTCCGAATCCAAGAAGAACGGTGAGCAGGAAAATTCCAATGGTAAAACCGGCCTTTTTTAAAATGTTTTTCATAAGTTGATATAAAATCCTTCCGAAATTAATATCTTATTTTTCCAATTCAAGTACAATTACTTCGCAGCTGTTAAGAGTCAGTACTTCTCCCGGACATTCGCTCTGCTTCTGATTAGACAGGATTACACATTTGACAGAAGTATCCAGTCTGAGAGAAACCGGTTCTTTTCCGAAGTTGGCAGCAACCAGGATTCGCTGGGCTTCGGTCTCACGATAGTATGCCATGACTGTATCTGTATCCTGATATGCAGGAACTGTCTCGCCATAGGTGAAGACCTCTTTGTACGCAGGTGCTTTGCGGGCTGCTGTCAGCCTGCGGTAATAGTTCAGTACAGAATCCGGATCGTTTTCCTGACTTGCCGCATTGATCTCTTTGTAATTGGAATTTACCCTGAGCCATGGAGTTCCGGTAGTAAAACCGGCATTTTCCTGGTCGTTCCACTGAACTGGAGTACGTGCATTGTCACGGCTCATTCTTCCACAGACTTCCAGTGCCTGTGCATCACTCAATCCGGCATCTCTTGCAACATGATACTGATCGATCGTACTGATATCGTTATATTCGTCTACACTGTTCCAGATGGCATTCTGCATACCGATCTCCTGTCCCTGATAGATAAAAGGGATTCCACGGAGCAGGATGCTTACGGTACCGAGCATCTTGGTTCCGGCAGGAGTACGTGCATAGTCTGGGAGAAAACGGGATACACCACGAGGTTCATCATGATTTTCGATGATATTAGCTTCCAGTCCATATTTCTGGACGTTAAGCTGGGAATTCAGAATGGCATCACGCCATCTATGGAAGGTAATCTCCGGAGCGTCATACCAGCCATGTGCTCCATCGCTGAGACAATGTGCACAGAAATCAAAGATCGTGGAGAAATGTCCGTTGTTTCCGATAAATTCAGCGAGTTCGCCTTCTTTCATATTGAATACTTCACCAACTGTGAAGGCATCGTATTTCTGGAAAGTATTTGTCTTGAGTTCTTCGAGGAATTCACCTACGCCATCTGCATTCTCAACCATTCGCCAGCAGGCTGCCAGACCATCCGGACCGTCTGGTTCGAGATCCGGGAATGCAAGATCTTTCTTGATGTTGATGATCGCATCGATACGGAAACCGGCAAGTCCCTTTTCAAGCCACCAGTTGATCATGTCATAGAGTTTCTGGCGGAGTACCGGGTTTTCCCAGTTCAAATCCGGCTGTTCTTTGGCAAACATGTGGAAATAGTATTTATCTGTTCCCGGAACCGGCTCCCAGCAGCTGCCGCCAAAATAAGAACGGTAGTTGCTTGGCGGATTGCCGTCTTTGCCCTTACGGAAATAGAAATAATCCGCATATTCTCCATCTGGATCAGCCAGTGCTTTCTGAAACCATTCGTGCTTGTCTGAGCAGTGATTGATCACAAGGTCCATAATGATATACATGTCACGTTTCCTGGCTTCTGCCAGCAATTCATCGAATTCTTCCATGGTTCCGAATTCTTCTGCAATGGCATAATAATCGGAAATGTCATATCCCTGGTCTACAAAAGGAGATTTGTAGATTGGAGAGAGCCAGATAATATCGACTCCCAGAGATTTTATGTAATCCAGTTTGGAAATGATTCCTCTCAGATCTCCGATGCCGTCCCCGTTCGTATCCAGGAAACTCTTTGGATAGATCTGATATGCAACTTTGTCATGCCACCATTTTTTTGTCATTTTTCTTACCTCATATTCTGTTTCAATAAATTATCATCCATGATCAAAGCATAAAAAATGCCTTCTGCTCATGCAGTATACTATCATTATAAAAAGTGCATGGTATAGATTCCAGCAGTATTTTATCATTATATAATACAATGCTGCTATTTTAAAGAAGAAATACGAAGGTCTCATACAGAGTACGAGATCTGTGAATATCGATGAAGTTATTTCACGTTGTCAGCAGCCGGTGAAGCATTTGGGGCATGATAGAGATGATATCCGTCTCTGCCCTGCTGTTTGGTTTCATACAGTGCAATGTCAGCATTCTTGTACAGATCCATGTAATTGTTTCCGTGTTCAGGAGCAAATGCGACACCAATACTGAGTGTTATATGATTTCCGTTCATTTCTTCAAAAGAAAGTCCTCTTACCGTTTCCAGCAGTGTCTGGATGCGGGAGACAGTCCCATCCCTGGAGGCAGTCTTACGCATGTAGATGACAAATTCATCGCCACCGATTCTTCCTACAATATCATTTTCACGGAAGTATGTGAGGAGAGTCTGCCCCAGCTTGCTGAGGACCGCATCACCAACAGCATGTCCGTAGTGGTCGTTGACTTCTTTGAACTTGTCTACATCCAGAATGATAAAGGCCCCTTTTTCCTGAGGAGTGTGATCAAGGATGTCATTGATATGAGATTCTGTGGTACGTTTGTTGAAAGTTCCTGTCAGTCCATCAGTCTGAGCACTTCGAAGAAGTTCCTGGTTCTTTTGATGGCTGCTGTGGATGATATAAAAAACAAGCAGCAGGACCAGAATGCAGAACACGGCCATGAAAATACCTTCATAGGATTTAATAAAAGCATAAGAACTCTGGGCATCCGATACCGGGATAACATAACAGATCATCCAGTCATT
>CAKRPO010000074.1 GCA_934378195.1 uncultured Blautia sp. | reverse complement strand
GATCCACGTATGAAAGAACGTAAGAAATACGGTCTCAAAGCAGCTCGTAGAGCACCTCAGTTCTCTAAACGATAATCTGGAGCGAAACGAGAGAAAGCAAATCTTTTTCGAATCGATTTTCGACACAGACATATATCAAACCCCGGAATCTTTGGTTCCGGGGTTTTTCTAAAACACATCAATTATTTCTGATATTTCTATTTCAAAAGATTCTAATTGCCGAAAGATATTCTGAAGAAGCTGGTTATTGAGCAGCAGAAGTATTTTGTGGTGATTGTCAGAAGAATTTCATTAGTAATCATGAAAACATAGCTACTATTGATGAGCTATCATTACGGTACATTTATAGCGTAGGAATTGTTATACGTAATAAGCGAACAAAGCTAGTTGATGGCAGATGCAGGTTTGTGTAAGTTTGAAACGGGTCCATAACTGGCTTACGATAAATAACCTGACTTGAAATGCGTGCAATACAAATTTGCAAATCAATAAGTTATAACTGATCTGGATAAGTGCAAGTATGAATTAGACCAACGGAAATTTGGTTGAAAAATACCCCATAGATTAGTAAGTTCACTGAAGGTACATGAATCAATATAACGGTAATATCCTGGATAAGATTAAATACAGGGCAGACCAACAGAAATTTGATTGGAAAATGACTCGCAGATTAGTAAGTTCAGTAAAAGTCTACGAAAAATGTGGCTGAGAATGACTATTACGAGGAAAAGTCTGTATAAAGTCCACCTAATCTTCGTAAGTTAGATGGTCTGTAGATAAGTAAGTGCTAAGCAGGTTAAAAAATATCTGTAAATCGGATGGTCCAGGGAAGAGTAAGTGCTGTGCAGGTCAAAAAGTGTCATGAAAATAGATGACCTGAGGATAAACAAGTATTACGCAAGTCATAAAGAGAGCATCGAAATCAAGGATAACGATAAATATTATTAAATTAAAAAAACTCTAATAAAATCATGAATTATAAAATACACAATTCTCTAATTTCCCAAAATCAAAAAAAGCAAAGGAGATGTAATGTATGTATGGATTAAGACAGAAATTATTAGAGGAAGAAAAATATTTGAAAGACATTCTGAGCAGAATCGATGACTCTAAGTCAGATGAGCTGGAAGGTACTTTGCGAATATCAATGGATAAGAATAAAGTGCGCTATTTTCATCATTTTTCAAATGGAAATGATAAGAAACATGATATCTATATTCCAAAGACCAACAAAGAACTTCCGACTCGGCTGGCACAAAATACATATAACAATAAATTATACAATCTGGTCAGGAAACGCCTGGAGCAGCTTAGAAGGATTTTGAAAGACTATGATGATAATGAGATTGAGCAGTTATACACGAAAGAACATCCTGAGAGACAGAAACTGATTCAACCAATCCAGCCAACATGGGAACAACGTTTAAATGAATGGAAAAAGGAAGAATATAAAGGTAAGGCATTTTCCGAAAATCTGCCGGTTATAATGACGGAAAACGGGGAATGTGTGCGATCAAAATCAGAAAAGATTCTGGCGGATTATTTTTATCATGCAGGAATTTCTTATAAATATGAGCACCCACTTTTTCTGAGAAAATTTGGAATCATTTATCCGGATTTTACGTTTTTATCGCCTAAGACAGGAGAAGAAATTTACTGGGAGCATGACGGACGAATGGATGATCCGGAATATGCAAGAAAAGCGATTAAGAAGATTGAAACTTACGAAAAAAATGGAATATTTCCAGGACAAAATTTGATACTTACATTTGAGACTTTGCAGGATGGATTGGATATGAAGGTTGTAGAGAAACTTGTAAAAGCATATTTGATATAGTGTCAGAGTTGTTATGACAAATACTTTTTCAGTAGTCTGTGCGAAGTACTGGGAAAAAAGTGAAAATAAGAGAATATATGGTTGTAGCCTTTAATTGTATATGTGATGATAGGACTATCAAGAATATCTCTGTTAGGAAAATTTTTGCTTCTACAAATAATGATACCAGATACTATAATTTATCAGCAAAAAGCTAGAATGCAATTGCACAGAAAAGTTGAAATTTCAAGTATGAAAGTACGATAAAGGAGAGAATATGAGAAAAGAAGCTACGCTTGAGCAGTGGAAAGAATTGTATGAGGTTGCAACCAGAATAAAAGAAATGAAGCCATGGGAGAAATTCTGGGATTTGGATCTTATCGGAATTTGTGAAGGTGATGAAGAAGACATGGCATTTTATAGCATACTGGGACATGGCGGAGACTGTTATGGGGTTGTTGTATATGAAGGGTATGATGGATTAAATGATTTTATGATGCTTACGATGCAGGAATAGTTAAATCTGTCGACAGAGTATGTTATGTTTTCTCAAAAAAACCTGACATGTTATTGGGGGAACAGAGAAGAATTGACGGATAAACAAAGAAAAAATATCAAAGAAATGGGATATAAATACAGAGGGAAGAATCAATGGCTGTATTTCCTTTCTTTTGAACCGGGATATTATCCGTATAATCTGGATCAGGATGAAGTTGTTCGAATGACTAATTATTTTCTGAATCTGGAAGTGGCATTGCAACAATATGAAAGTGCACAGGTTGATGTGGACTTTGAAAATGGAGAAATGTATTATTTGGAATTCAATGAGGATAAAAAAGTATGGAATTCAGGGGCTAAACCATTACCATTTTCATCATTTCAATTCGGAAATTTGCTGATTACAGACGAAGAGCTGCTGTCAGATTTAAAAAAGGTATCCAAATGTAATGCTGTTTTAGAAGCAGACATATCCATTCTGGGAGTCTCAGTGAATGATAAAAAATATAAGCGACCTGCTAATCCGGCAACTTACATGATTGCGGATGCAAGATCTGGGATGATGTTGAACTGTGAACTGCAGCAGCCGGAGGATGATGCGATTGTTTCTCTGGCAGAGGCATTAGTAGGGTTTATTCTTCAGCATGGGGCACCAAAAGAAGTGAGAGTGTCGAATATCTTAGTGGAAGCTGGATTGGAGCAGATTTGTCAGACATGTGGGATTAAACTAAGGCGAGTAAGAACTTTGCCGGCAATAAATGAGTTTCGTGAAGGAATGAGAAGATTCATGTAAATGGGTATGGTCAATTATACGAGGAATGATCTAATTGCCTGATTTGCGTGTCCACACGATAGAGTCCATTATATTAATGTAGAGGTGACCAGGAGAAAGTAAATGCTATTCGGGTCTATAAGCTTAAAAGATGGAAATGACCTGAATGAGGGTGATTGGGGATTAGACCAACGTAAATTCAGTTGTGAAATGACCAGCAGATAAGCAAGTTGAGTGAAAGTCCACAAAAATCGAGGTATTAGATGACTGGATGAAAAGTAATTTCATATAAAGTCATCAAAATTCTTGTAAGCTGGATGGTCTAAGTGTGAGCAAGTACATAGCAGGTCAAAAATTGTTCTAAAATCAGATGGTCTGGGAACGAGTAAGTGATTGGTGAGTCAAAAAACGCTCGCAAATCAGATAGCCCAGGGAGAAGCAAGTGCCAGGCAAGTCAAAATTCCTCTTGACCTTTCGGCAAATTTGCGGTATAGTTCTCTACACTTTGCAAAAAAGGAGCGAGTTTTATGACTTTTTATCAGGAACTTCAGTTGAGCTCGACGGGTTCGAAGCAGCTGATCAAAAATACCACAGACCCGAAAGAGAAACGCAGACATATTCTGATCTATAACTTCAAAGTATATCTTGTGATGGCGTTTTGCGTTGCAGTTGTTTCTTTATATAGTAAACTTACTGGAAGCAATAATAGCGTCGTAGGTGTTACTGTCCTTTTGGCAGTACTTGTTCTCCGCCAGGCAGACTTTGGAATTAAAACAACACATGGTCTGCTTTCTATAGCTGGAATTTTTGGAATTCTGATGACGGCACCGAGAATTGCTAATATGATGTCTCCATTTCCTGCGTTTATTGTAAACGTAGCTGCAATCCTTCTTTTGATGATTTTAGGCTGCCACAATGTGATCATGTACAATCATTCTACATTTGTTCTTGGTTATCTTCTTTTGTTGGGATACGATGTGACCGGAGCAGAATACATAAAGAGGATTGAAGGGCTTGCAGTTGGAATGGTACTCTGTATGGTTATCTTCTATAAAAACCAGAAGAATCGTCCATACAGAAGAACATTCCTTGACCTGTTTCGGGAATTTGACCTGCAGTCCGCACGTGGCAGATGGTATCTGAAACTGACGTTGATTGTTTCCAGTGCGATGCTTTTTATGAATCTTCTTGGGCTGCCAAGAGCAATGTGGGCAGGAATTGCCTGTATGTCTGTGTGCCTTCCATTTACGGAAGACTGTATTTCCAGATCAGGAAAGAGATGGCAGTTTAATATTGTCGGATGTGCGATCTTTATTGTTTTATATCTGATCCTGCCAGAATCCATGTATCCGTATATTGGTATGATTGGTGGAATTGGGGTTGGCTATTCTGCAGGATATGCATGGCAGACTGTATTCAATACCTTTGGAGCGCTGTCTATTGCAGCAGGTCTGTTTGGCATGCCAGCAGCAGTGATACTTCGTATTGGAGCAAATTTGTTTGGTTCCATCTATACGGTGATCTGTAATAAAATTATTGACAGAGCAGCGACATATTTCGCTGTAAGAAAAAGTGCGGAAGCATAAAAACAGGTTTAAAATAACACATACGAATCACAGAATCCGGAAGCATGGCCAAAAGACATTGCTTTCGGGTTTTCTATGTTATAGCATATTACTCCGTAATGTTTGCATAAATAAAAAATATTCTACTGGGATTCGGTCAGATGCATTTGGAATATGTCTGTTAAAGCAGACTGCATATAGCACGCAAAGTGTAGTAAGTCCCTCAAGGATTGAGGAATTCAGGGAGTTTGAAGCAGACTTGTCCGTGTGGTTCGCTGTATAGAAAAGCAAGCGAAAAATGACCTATGGAGGAGAAAGTTCAATGGAAGCCCACGAAAATGGTGGCAGAAAATGACTACATGAAGAGTAAGCTCGTACAGAGCCAACCAAATTTCAGCCAGTCGGATGGTCCGGGGACAAGTAAGTGCCCAACGAGTCAAGAAATGTCCGTAAATTAGATGGCCTGGATACAAGTAAATGCCCAGCAAGTCAAAAAATGTCCGTAAATTAGATGGCCTGGGGACAAGTAAGTACTCAGCGAGTCAAAAAATGTCCGTAAATTAGATGGCCTGGGGACGAGTAAATGCTCAGCGAGTCAAAAAAGTGCCAGTTGATGGAAGAAGAAAGGAACTCTTGGTGAACATATCAGGAGTGCCGAATAGAAAATAATAATCAGGTAAGAAAAACCAGAATCTTCAGAAATAGGGGTTCTGGTTTTTGGCTGTATAGAAATTAGAATTGACAGAAAAGATAGAAATTAAAATTTAAATAAAAAACTCACCGAGTAAGGCGAGTGAGCAGAAATAGATTTACAATTTCCGGTCAGTATGAGAAAATCAGATATATGACAGGAGGAAAGAAGGATGAAAAAAACAAAACGTTTTGTCTGTATTCTGCTTAGTTTGCTGATAGTGATGGGAATGGCAGGCGAAGTCGGGAATGGCGAAAAGATCAGCAAATGTTTCGTGCAGTCAGTACAGGCCGCTCCAACTACAACAAGTAAATACAACGGCTGGAAAACAGTGAAAGGAAAACGAAGCTATTATCAGAACGGAGTTGCGAAAAAAGGATTTACGAAAATTGGAAATGACTATTATTGTTTTGATAGAAAGGGAATCCTTCACACTGGCTGGCAGTACACAGGAAAACATTACCGCTACTTTGATAAAAAGAGTGGCAAAATGAAAACGAACACGACCATTCAGGGAAGAAAAATTGATCGAAAAGGTATCTGGACTCCGGTCATTGTTTTGGATCCGGGGCATTCCGGAAGAGTCGCCAGAGGAACGGAACCGATAGGGCCGGGATCTGGAGAACACAAAGCAAAAGATGTTTCCGGAGCACAGGGCTGCGTTACAAAAGTAAATGAATATCAGCTTACACTTAATGTGGCCAAAAAGCTACAAAAAGAATTAAAAAAGCAGGGATGCAAAGTCATTCTGACACGTAAGGACAACAAAACAGCAATCAGCTGCGTACAGCGTACAAAGATTGCGAATAAAGCTAAGGCAGATGTATATCTCAGAATCCATGCAAATGATGTGGATTTTTCCAGTGCAAATGGTGCACTGACGATCAGCGTCAGCAGTAGAAATCGTTTTGTTCCCAGAAAAATGGCAAAAAAATGTTATACACTTTCTAAAATAGTGTTGGATTCCTATGTACGCGCAACTGGATGTCGAAAAGAATATGTCTGGGAAAATGACTCCATGAGTGGAAATAACTGGAGTAAAGTGCCGACAACACTGATTGAATTAGGGTATATGTCGAATCCTTCTGAAGATCGGAAGATGCAGACTGCCTCGTATCAGAAAAAGATGGTAAAGGGACTTGCGAATGGGATACGAAAATATCTGATAACTGGCTGATTGATGAAGGAAGATTTATCATATCAGAAAACTATGTTAGACTATGTGGCAGCAGACACCAGCGGTCACGAATTCAAAAATGCCGAGGCATTCTTGAATGGTAATGCGCTTTTCCTTGACACGATTACTTTGGGTTGGTAAAATATTAACAGGTATAAAGATTGAAGCGGCGTTGATTTTTATTCTGAATCAACGCTCTTCTTATGTTGAGGAGGTAAAAGAGATGTTAAAAGTATGGATTGCAGGTGCCGGCGGACAGATTGGACGCGCCCTGAATGATGTGCTTGATCCAATGCAGATTGAAGCACTGAACACAGATCTTGATGAACTGGATATTACAGATACCGATGAAGTCATCAATTTCGGTACAGTCAATCGCCCGGATGTCATCATCAATTGTACTGGTATTACAGACACCGATGAGTGTGAAGCGAACCCGGAACATGCGTACCGTGTCAATGCCCTCGGTGCAAGAAACTTAAGTATCGTTGCCCGTAAATGTGGATCTAAGATCGTGCAGCTTTCTACAGATGATGTTTTTGACGGACAGAGCAAGAAACCGTATACAGAGTTTGATGATACCAATCCGCTGACAGTATATGGCAGATCCAAAAGAGCCGGAGAAAACTATGTCAAAGAATTTACGCACAAGCATTTTATTATCCGAAGTAACTGGGTGTATGGACATGGTGGACACAACTTTGTAAACCGCGTGCTGGCAGCGGCAGAAGCAGGAAACGGACTTTCTGTTGCATCTGATCAGTTTGGTTCTCCGACCAGTGCAAAAGATCTGGCAAAGATGATCCTGTATCTGATCGGCACCAATGAATATGGAACCTACCATGTAACATGCAAAGGTGTATGCAGCCGGTACGAATTTGCGCAGGAAATCCTAAAACTTGCAGGTAAGGACATGGAGCTGAGAGCTGTTCCGACAGAGCTGTCCGACCTTTCCGCAGTCCGACCTCCGTATGCGGTTCTGGATAACTTCATTCTCCGTATCATCGAAACGTATAATATGCCGGAATGGAAAGAATCACTGAAAGAATATATGGAAGAAAGAACGGAGGATTAAGATGAAAGAAAAAAATGTAAAGACAAAAACTCCGAATAAAAAAGCCATTGGTCTGACAACGAAGATCTTCATTGCGCTGATCGCAGGTGCGATTCTTGGTATCATTCTCTGCTACCTGGTGCCGGACAGCAGCTTTAAGAAAGATGTCATTGTTGAGGGCGTTCTGTATGTCATCGGACAGGGATTTATCCGTCTGATGAAGATGCTGGTCGTACCATTGGTATTCTGCTCTCTGGTCTGTGGAAGTATGGCGATCGGAGATACCAAGAAGCTTGGAACCGTAGGTGTGAGAACTCTGGCATTTTATCTTGCAACAACTGCAATGGCAGTTTGCGTTGCACTTGGTGTCGGAAATCTGATCAATCCTGGTGTCGGACTTGACATGAGCGCGATTCAGAGCTCTGCGGCATCTGTGGAAACCATGGAAGCAACGTCACTCACTGATACGATCCTCAATATCATTCCGGACAACCCGATCAATTCTCTGGCGAGCGGAAGTATGCTTCAGGTTATCGTATTTGCTCTGATCGTAGGTGTGATCCTCGCGAAGATGGGAGAGCGTGCAGAGACCGTAGCAAACTTTTTCAGCCAGTTCAATGACATTATGATGGAAATGACCAT
>CAKRPO010000073.1 GCA_934378195.1 uncultured Blautia sp. | reverse complement strand
GTAAATTCTGTCCATGTGGTCGGAACCTCCCAGCCATGTTCTTCAAACATATCCCGGTTAAAAAGAATTCCGGCTGCATTTGCCATATACGGAACGGCATAAACACCATCTTTCGGCACATATTCCAGATCTTTGTTCATCTCAAGATATTTCTCTTTAATATCGTTCAGTCCTTCAAAATCAGAAATATCCATCAGCATATCTGCATCCATAAAATTGGAATAATTAATATCCCCGCCAATTCCAATGATATCCGGATTATCCTCGCGGATAAATCTTGTTTTCAGGATTGTCATTGCATCGTTTGGCGAATCAATCTTTAAATAAATATCATCGTGTGTTGCATTGAATTCATCCTGAAACTGTTCAAAAATATCTACCGCTTCCGGTTTATACTGTACCATCTCAATTACAGTTTTGCCCTCTGTTTCGTCCTTTCCGGAGCATCCTGTCATAACTGTTCCCATTGCCAGAACTCCTGCAAGGAAAACAGCACCCACTTTATGCTTTCCCATTTGTTTCTCCCTTCTACTTTACAGCTATTTACTGCCATCTGGCAGTCCAGATTCAGACCGGTCATCTCTGTTTGATTCAATTCTAACACCAAAAGAAAAGCTTCGTACATAGATGGATAACATCAAAATATACCATAATGCGTTATTTCAAGAATAATGTTGATGTCACTACGCATTATGGTATATAATAGTCTTAAATAGCTATATTTCGTTAAATTTGTACTATTTTTGCATCTCGTTTTTATGCATATTTTACTATATTTTGTGGAAAGGAATGCTAGAAACCATGTCAGATTCTATTTTTCATATATTTTCAGGCGAACGTTTTCTTGACCTGACCGTATATCAGTACGGCTACGAGAAATGTGAACCCCTGCATTCTTATGGCCCGTTTGTACGTAATCATTATCTTTTTCATTATATTATTTCCGGTAAAGGGATGCTGAGTGTTACAGAAGAAGATGACAGTGCTGTTTACCATATGGAGGCACATTCCGGTTTTCTCATTGAACCAGGACGTATCAATCTTTACAGTGCTGATCAGAAATTTCCCTGGGAATATGTCTGGGTAGAGTTCGATGGACTGCGTGCCAGAGAACTTATGGAAGAGGCCGGACTGTCCAACGATCATCCCGTCTTTCATCCCGTTTCCGATACCGCAGCAGATAAGCTTCGCGATGAAATGCTGCGTCTGACACAATATCCGGACAATTCCCGCCCACTTGGAATCATTGGTCAGTTATATCTTATTATGGATGCCCTTATCCAGGGTTCTTCCAATAAAAAAAGACTTCAGGGCGGAAAGCTTTCAAGATTTTACGCACAGGAAGCACTTTCTTTTATTGAACAAAATTATACGTTGCCAATCACAGTCGAAGATATGGCAAATCGCTGTAATCTTGACCGAAGCTATTTTGGTAAAGTTTTCAAAGATATGACCGGACAGTCTCCACAGGACTTCCTGATCCGCTATCGAATGAGTAAAGCAACCACTCTGCTTACCAGCACCAGCCTGTCCATTGGCGACATCAGCGTTCAGGTTGGATATCCAAACCAGCTTCATTTTTCCAGAGCGTTCCGTAACATTTACGGGATGTCACCAAGACAATATCGCCAGCAGAACAAATTATTGTCCTGAATCACAGGCCGATCAGAATCAGTTTCTTTCTGCCTTTTATTTTTTCACGCTCCCTGTACTGTTCCATCATCTCATACTGATTAAGTATGTGTTTTTTCTTTACATGTAACAAAAAACAGTATAACATGGAGATATATTCAAACTAAATTATGTAAAGGTGGGGAATTTCATGGATTATTCTATTAACACAAAATGCGTACAGGCGGGCTACACCCCAGGGAATGGGGAGCCGAGACAGATTCCGATCATTCAGTCTACTACATATAAGTATGACACCAGTGAGGATATGGGAAAACTGTTTGACCTTGAGGCATCCGGTTACTTCTATTCAAGACTGCAGAACCCGACAAATGACTATGTAGCTGCCAAGATCACAGCTCTCGAAGGCGGTACTGCAGGCATGCTCACTTCTTCCGGACAGGCTGCAAACTTTTTTGCTATTTTCAACATCTGTGAAGCCGGAAGTCATGTGGTAGCCTCTTCTTCTATCTACGGCGGTACCTATAACCTTCTCGATGTAACCATGAGAAAAATGGGAGTGGATGTGACATTCGTAGATCCTGATGCTTCCGAAGAAGAACTGAACGCAGCCTTCAAAGAAAACACCCGAGCCATGTTTGGCGAATCAATTGCCAACCCGGCACTTACCGTTCTGGATATTGAAAAATTTGCAAAAGTGGCACATACACATGGTGTACCACTGATCGTGGACAATACTTTCCCAACACCGGTAAACTTACGTCCAATCGAATGGGGTGCTGATATTGTCACACATTCTACAACCAAATATATGGATGGTCATGGTGCTGCTCTGGGCGGTGCGATCATTGATGCAGGTAAATTTGACTGGATGGCTCACGCAGATAAATTTCCAGGACTTTGTACCCCGGATGATTCTTACCACGGTATCACTTACGCAGAAAAATTCGGTAAAGAAGGCGCCTTTATCACCAAATGCACTTCCCAGCTGATGCGTGACCTTGGCTGTGCCCAGTCTCCACAGAGTGCATTCATCCTGAATCTCGGACTGGAATCTCTCCATGTACGTATGCCAAGGCATGTAGAAAACGGACAGGCAGTTGCAGAATTCCTCGAAGGACATGACAAAGTAGAATTCGTAAATTACCCGACACTTCCGTCCAATAAATACTATGAAATTGCAAAGAAATACATGCCGAACGGTGGATGCGGCGTTGTTTCTTTCGAGTTAAAAGGTGGTCGTGCCGCTGCTGAAAAATTCATGAAGAATCTGAAACTTGCAGCAATCGAAACTCATGTAGCAGACGCAAGGACCTGCTGTCTCAACCCGGCCACTTCCACACACAGACAGATGAATGATGAACAGCTCGCTGCTGCCGGCATTCCGGCCGGACTGATCCGTATCTCCTGCGGTCTGGAAGACAAAAAAGACCTGATTGCAGATATCGCACAGGCTCTGGATGCAATCTAAATTCAGGTCGAACATCCTATAGATACACCAAATTCAAAACAGCAGGGACAGAGTTTTACGCGGCACAAAAGTGTTACAAACTCTATCCCTGTTTCCTACTACTCCATATTCTTTTCTCCGCCAGCCTATTTACCTGAGATCTTTTAAAATTGATTTTCCAATCGTATCTTTCGGCATTTCTACTCCAAAGTTTTCTGCAATCGATGCACCGATCACCGCAAATGTGTCCTGATTTTCGATTGCTCCAGTCTCTTTCATCTTTTTGGAATATGCAAGAAACGGTACATACTCTCTTGTATGATCGGTTCCGGTATAGGTTGGGTCATTTCCATGATCTGCTGTCAGAATCAAAAGGTCATCTTCTCTTAACTCATTCAGGAGAGTTCCAAGACCCTTATCAAACTTTTCAATTTCATGTCCATATCCTTCCGGATTTCTTCTGTGTCCCCACAGTGCATCAAAATCCACCAGATTTACAAAACAAAGACCATGAAAATCTTCTTTACATATCTCAATTGTCTGCTGCATGCCATGCACAGAGCTGTCAGAATGATATGTCTGTGTGATTCCCTCTCCACAGAAAATATCATTAATCTTACCGACACCGATCACATCAAAACCTGCATCCTTTAACGCATTTAAAGCAGTTCTTCCAGTCGGTTTCAATGCATAATCATGGCGATTGCTGGTTCTTTTAAACTCGCCCTTTTTCTTTCCAACATATGGTCGTGCAATGACTCTGCCGACCCTCCACTCATCTCTCATGGTCAGTTCCCTGGCAATTTCACAGCAGCGATACAGATTGGCAAGATCAAACGTCTCTTCATTTCCACATATCTGCAGTACAGAATCTGCAGAAGTATAAACGATCATAGCACCTGTATTGATTTCTTCTTCCCCAAGTTCTTCAATAATTTCTGTACCACTGGCACTCTTATTACCAATCACACGCTTGCCGCATCTCTTCTCCAGTTCCTCGATCAGTTCCTTTGGAAATCCTGTCTCTGTAAAAGTAATAAACGGTTTCTGCGTATAAATTCCCATCATTTCCCAATGACCGGTCATCGTATCTTTTCCATTACTGGTCTCACCGATTCGCATGTAACGGCCGATTGGTTTCTCTACACCTTCCATCGTGCCGCCTTTATGCAGATTCAGCATTCCAAGTTTCTGAAGATTTGGGATATCCAAAGTACCCATTCTATCCAGGATATGTCCAAATGTATCCACACCTTTGTCACCAAATTTCTCAGAATCCGGCATTGCACCGATTCCAAGTGAATCCAGAACGATCACAAATACTCTCTTATACGTTTCCATAAGCACTCCTTTCTGCCTGCTTTCATCAGGCGAATACCGTTTAAATTACGCCAGATCCGCTGGTCCAAATCCAAGTGGAAAAAGTTCCTTTAAAGTAAAAACATCATATTTATCTTTGCTGACTGCCAGAATGACCTGAAATGTTTCCGGATCACAGAACTCCATCATAACCTGTCTGCATACGCCACACGGTGCTGTATACCCGGTCAGGACTCCCTCCTTGCCACCGACAATACAGATTGCCTCAAATTCCTTTACACCTTCACTGACCGCTTTAAAAAAAGCAGTTCTCTCAGCACAGTTTGTTGGTGTATAAGCGGCATTTTCTATATTGCAGCCTGTATAACAGGTGCCATTCTTTGCCAGAAGTGCCGCTCCTACATGAAAATGTGAATATGGCACATACGAATAATCCATCTGTTTTATTGCCAGATCAATCATTTCTTCAATCTGTTTTTTGTCCATGATTCTGCCTGCCTTTCCAAGTTTTCAAGAATGCCTCTACAGTTGCTTTTTCATACAACTACATCTCATTTTCTCTGATCCCTCTGAATCAGTTCACGGATTGCCTGTACTGCTACCTGGACTGCTTTATCTGTATCATGCACAACAGGATTTTCCAGACCGAGTTTTTCTCTCTCCTGATTGGCAAGAACCAGGAAACATGCCCCAACACGTACTCTCAGATAACTGCCCACAATAAACAATGCTGCCGACTCCATCTCTGACGCAAGACATCCCATTCGTTTCCATGCTTCCCACTTATTCATCAGTTCATAGCTGACCGGCTTTACCTCTGGTTCATGCTGCCCATAAAAAGAATCCTTACTCTGAACGACACCTGTATGGAATTCACAGCCCTCTTTTCGTGCACCTTCCACAAGAGCATTGAGCACCTCCAGATTTGCCACTGCCGGAAATTCAATCGGTGCATACTCTTTGCTGGTGCCTTCCATACGGATCGCACCTGTTGCAATGACAACATCCCCGCTCTTTACTTCTGTCTGCATTCCACCACAGGTTCCAATGCGAACAAATGTATCTGCTCCGCAGCGATAAAGCTCTTCCATTGCAATAGAGGCAGATGGTCCGCCAATTCCTGTCGAAGTTACACTTACCTTTACTCCATCGAGAGTTCCTGTATAAGTCACATATTCTCTGTTATCTGCAACAAAAACCGGATCATCAAAATACTGTGCAATCTTTTTGCAGCGTTTCGGATCTCCCGGTAAGATCACATAACGTCCGACTTCTCCTTTTCCAACCTGTATATGATACTGTTTGCTTGCATCTTCTGAATAATTTTTCATCCTGATCCCTCTCTTTCTTTAGCTCTGTCCCTTATCGTATGAAATTCCTTCCACCTTTGTCTGCTGTACCATCCACTGTTCAATTCCACTTAGATAGTAATTTCCTATAAACAAGTATAAGAGACTTTGATCCTTTTTCATAGGACATATGTCTTTTTTTTTACAATTTTTTCGATATTTCGTTGGCTTTTTATAATTACTATTCTATTTTTTTAGTTATTTTGCACAATTATTACTTTTTATTTCTTGAAAATAAATTCTCAGCCTGTATTTGTCTATATTTCACAATTTAAGTTTTGCAATTACCACATAACATTGATATAATATACAAAACAATGTTCATTTAACTTACTCATGGAGGACTTAACATGAACAAACACAAACGATACAACATTGGGATCCTTATTGGTGGCGTACATACTTATTTTCCCAAAGAACATATCGGCGGCATTGTGCAAGCTGCAGAAGAACTGAATATAAATGTCTGTTTTTTCCTTGGCACACGGACTAAAGATTTCTTTGAAGATATGCTTGGCGGAAATCACAAAAACTCTTTTGATTACCAGTTCAATACCATCCATGATTACAGCCTTATGGGTGGCCTTGATGGATTGATCATTAACTACGGAACACTGGGCCTTCAATTAAAAAATGAGACTGCCGAAAAATTTGCCCTGAAATTCAATTCCATTCCAACGGTATTCCTGACAGAAATCGTTCATGCCCATAACTGCCATTCTCTGATCTGTGACAACCGACAGGGAATTCAGCTGATCATGGAACACCTGATTCTGGAACATCACTGTAAAAAGATACTTTTTGTGTCCGGTCCTGCACAGAATACCGATGCCAAGGAACGCAAAGCCACTTATCTGGCCATGATGAACAAATATCAGCTTCCCGTCACATCTCAGATGATCGCACAGGGAGATTATTCTGAATTTGTAGATAAACAGATTGAAAAATTACTTGATGATAATCCAGATGCAGATGCCATTGTATTTGCTAATGATGAAATGGCTTTTGCCGGATATCGTGTATGTGAAAAACGAGGTCTCAAAGTCGGAAAAGATATCCTGATCACCGGATTTGATGACTGTGAGCGTGCCTCTGGCATGGAACCGCCACTCACAACCATTCAGCAGGATGGCGTTCTTATGGGAAAAATGGCTGTATATGATCTCGTGAATAAACTGGACGGCAAGGAAGTCTGCTCTCGAAGAGTTCCTGTTTCTCTTTGTGTCAGAGAATCCTGTGGCTGTCAGGAACAGCTTCCTGAAATTCATAATACTCCTGTGAATCTCACCGAACAGATTCACAAGCTTAATCGTACGATCACCAACATGAAACTGGAACTGATCAGTTTTCAGCGAAAGTCCTGGTTCATTCCTTCTCTGGCCAGAAGCCTGAATGACTGTATGGAAGATGAACATGCTTTTCTCCTGGAAGTGATGGAAAATATGCGGGAACTGCGAACGAAATGTACCTATCTGTTTCTTCTGGATGAGCCAATTGTCTATCATCCGGACGAGGAATGGGTCTGTCCAAATACTCTCCGTCTTGCAGCCTATTATCAAAATGAAGAAGTAGAAGCATTCCACCTTTATGACCGCCAGCCAGTAACCGACAAAACCGGTATCTGTCAGTTAATGAGTGACAATGACCGTCATCAGTTTATGGTATTTCTGCTTTTTTCCGGTGAAAAACAATATGGTCTGCTGGCCTGCGATATACACCAGGAAGAATTTCCATTCTTTTATGTAATCAGTCTGCAGATTGGTCTTTCTCTGCATTATCTGGAAATCAGCAAGGCAGAAGCCCACCGACGTCAGGAAATGTCCAGGGATATGGAACTGATTCGTGAACGTAACCGCGTACTTGGCTTTATTTCCAAATATGATGAACTAACTGGTCTTCTGAATCTGAGAGGATTTACAGAACAGATCAAAAAATTCTGTAAAGAGGGAACAAATCAGCGCGCTTATATTATCTGTGGAGATCTGGATCATTTGAAAGAAATTAATGATACCTGGGGACATCCGGCAGGCAATTTTGCCTTGCAGAGTGTTGCAAAAATTCTTGGAGGCTGTCTGCGCAGTCAGGATACCCTGGCTCGTGTGGGCGGTGATGAATTCCTGATTCTTCTCGACTGTGAAGAAGAAAATTTCCAAAATGCTTTCCGCAAACGCGTCAAAGATGCCTGTACCGTCTTCAACGCCGGATCTGATAAGCCGTTTCTTGTAGAAATTTCTCTTGGAATCGCAGAATTCCATCCGGCACCGGATACCGATACACAGGCAATCATCGCACTCGCCGATCAGGATCTGTATGAAGCAAAGAAGCATCGAAGAAAATCCATTCGGCGACCGGAAGACCTGTAAACCGCAGTCACAATAAAGTCTTGTTTTTTTTGAACAGATATAGTACAATTCTATGTGGACTGGTACTTATGTATCAGTCCACATAAATGTGTCGTCATAGCTCAGCTGGATAGAGCACTCGCCTCCTAAGCGAGGGGTCGGAGGTTCAAATCCTCTTGGCGA
>CAKRPO010000072.1 GCA_934378195.1 uncultured Blautia sp. | reverse complement strand
TTGAGTTGAGGGAATATCCTAACAGCAGAAGTCTCAAAAGGAGTATCTGCATGAAAAATAAAAAATGGATTTCACTGACGGCAGCAGTTGTTCTGGCGGTGACTGCACTGCCGCTGGGAGTGTTTGCTGCAAAGAAAGATGAGACGAAGCTTGCAAAAGTTATCTTAAATGAAGTAGCCCATTCCATCTTTTATGCACCACAGTATGTGGCAATCGAAGAGGGATATTTTAAAGATGAGGGGCTGGATCTGACACTTGTGACTGGTTTTGGAGCAGATAAGACAATGACGGCTGTAATATCCGGTGAGGCAGATATCGGATTTATGGGAGCGGAAGCATCTGTCTATGCCTATCAGGAGGGGGCTACGGATCCTGTTGTAAACTTTGCACAGCTTACCCAGCGAGCCGGGAATTTCCTTGTGGCAAGAGAAGAAATGCCGGATTTTAAATGGGAAGATCTGAAAGATAAGAAAGTTCTTGGTGGGCGTAAAGGTGGCATGCCTGAAATGGTATTCGAATATATTCTACGCAAAAACGGACTGAATCCACAGAAAGATCTGACGATTGACCAGAGCATTGATTTTGGTTCTACAGCGGCGGCTTTTACAGGCGATACTTCTGCAGATTTTACAGTAGAGTTTGAGCCATCCGCGACAGCTCTGGAAAAAGAAGGAGCCGGATATGTTGTTGCTTCGCTTGGCGTAGATTCCGGTTATGTTCCATATACTTCCTACAGTGCAAAGACCAGCTACATGGAAAAAAATCCGGAAATCATCCAGAAATTTACAAATGCCCTTCAGAAAGGCATGGAATATGTCCAGAGCCATACACCAGAAGAAATTGCAGAAGTTATCGCTCCGCAGTTTGCAGAAACTGACCTCGATACAGTTACGGCCATTGTAAAACGTTACTATGACCAGGACACCTGGAAATCTAATCTGATCTTTGAAAAAGAAAGCTTCGAACTTCTGGAAGACATTCTGGAAGATTCTGGTGAACTGAGTGAACGTGTATCCTATGAGGATCTTGTAACAACAAAATATGCCCAGGAGGCAGCTGAAAAATAACAAGTTAAATTCTGCGCATCATTTTGTAGTAAACCGGGATCAGCAGAGCGCAGGCTCCGATCCAGGCGAGAGGGCTGGCAATGCAGACGGAAGTGTATCCGATCATACCGGAAAGTCCTACGGTAGCAGCAATACGCATAACAAGTTCTATCATGCAGGCTGCAAAAGGTGCACGTCCGTTCTGCATACTCTGGATGGAAGTACGATAAACGGCAAGAAGACCGAGGATAAAGTAAAACGGTGCAACGATGGTCAGATACATATCGGAATAATGGTAAATTTCCTTTGTCGGATCGGACAGGAACATCTGCACGATCGGGTGGCGAAGAAGCAGGATACCAATACACATGATCAGATTAAAAGTTTCTGTCTGAATCAGACATGCCCGTACACCCTGACGGATCCGTTCGCTTTTGCCTGCACCGAAATTCTGGGCAACATAATTGGAAATTGCAGTCATCATAGCATTATTCACAAGCACAGAAAGCTGATCGGCTTTGGAAGCTGCTGTATATCCGGCAACAGCAGCAGTACCAAGAGAATTCACAACTGTCTGCATGGCAAGCTGCCCGATGCACATGACAGACATCTGAAATCCCATAGGAAAGCCTGTTTTCAGATGCAGGCTGATAGTTCCTCTGATATCATGAAAATCTTCACGGCGTAAATGCAGCACCGGGAAGTTTTTCAGACCGACGAGCAGACTGAACAGTGCAGAAAGAAACTGGGAAAGAATCGTAGCCCATGCAGCACCGGCAACACCCATATGGAATGGTACAATAAACAGGATGTCCAGAAAAATGTTCAGAACAGAGGAAAACACCAGGAAATAAAGCGGTGTTTTACTGTCGCCCAGCGCACGAAGCATATTGGAGATCATATTGTAAAAAACAGTTGCTCCCGTTCCAAGAAGAACGACAAACATGTAATCATAAGCTTCTCCGGAGATATCGTTTGGGATCTGCATCCAGCGGAGAATCTGATGTGCCAGCAGGCAGCAGATCAGAGTCAGGACAATGGTGAAAATAATACTGAGCAGTGTGGATACGGCAACGCTTTTTCGCATGCCTTTTTCATCCTTTGCACCACACCGTTGGCCAAGGCAGATACCGAATCCACCGGTAAAACCATTGATAAAGCAAAAGACAAAATAGATAATGATACTGGTGGCACCGACTGCCGCAAGGGAATCAGCACCAAGCGTTTTGCCGACGATCACAGAGTCAGCAAGTGTATAAAAAAGCTGAAAAAGATTTCCGAGAATAACCGGAATTGCAAATTTTAACAGTGACCAGAATGGATTTCCGACAGTGAGATCCATTTCTTTTGATTTCGGTCTGGACATAAGAACATCCTCCTTAGAATTATTGCGTGCTTTTTACTGCACGCCCAATTATAGAGAAACAGATAGTAAAATGCGATTCTGGTATTGCTGTTTATGATACATATATTGACCAGATAAAACAGAGAAAGATATTCGGGAATTAAGAGATACAACATAGATATTATTTACAAAACCAGGAAACTTGGTTATGATGATTAAGAACTCTTATTGATGCTAAGTTGGACAATAATAACATAAGTTGGAGAATTGTAAAATGGCAAAAAGAACAATCCTGGTAGACAGTGCAAGAAGAGAACTTGAAAAGCATGGAACAGAAACTTTTCCAATGACAGTAAACCACGATGATCTCTGGTCATTTGAGGGCAAAAATGTACCGATTCACTGGCATAATGATCTTGAAATCAATCTTATAAGGGAAGGAGAGGCCGTCTTTCAGGTATACCAGGAAACCTACAGGGTCAGACCGGGAGAGGGATTTCTATTGAATCGAAATGTACCGCACAGCTGCAGTTCACCTGGAAATGAACATGTACGTTACAGTACGATACTTGTAAGACCAGATTTTTTGTATGGAGATTTTGGGAGTGATGTTGAGCGAAAATGTTTTCAACCATTTCTGCAAAATTCAGCGATACCCTGTATTCATTTGACGGGATTTGATGAAAATGGAAAAGAAATTCTGTGGAAACTAAACCAGGTAGAAGAAGCTTTTGACCGGAAACGATTCTGCTATGAATTAAAGATCAAGGGACTGCTGTGTGAAGCATTTGCCATGATCCTTTATGGACACAGACAGGAATTGACGAAATTCGTCCCGGCAAATCTGCAGGAACTGGAACGTCTGGAAAAAATGCTGAATTATCTTAATATGCATTTTACAGAAGTAATTTCTCTTCAGGACCTGGCAGATCAGGTACATCTGTCAAGAGAAGTCTGCTGCCGCCTTTTCAAAAAAATGACAGGCAAAACTATCACCGGATATCTGGAAGAATACCGTGCCAACAAAAGCTTTTCACTGGTGCAGAGTGGACAGTATTCTATGACACAGATTACAGAAATGGTGGGATTCAGCAATCCAAGCCGTTTTGCCAGTGCATTTCGTAAGCGATTTGGATGCAATCCGGGAGAGTATCATTCTGCGCATCTCGCAGCAAGAATGCAGAGGCATTCTTGAATCAAATACGCTTCATTTATCGGCCCGGGAGGTTTACTGATTATACTGTATTATACGGTTTCTCTCTGTTTTCGTATCTTTGTTGGGGTATCACCGAATTGTTCCAGAAACATTCTTCGGAACAGCTTATAATTAGTGAAGCCATGTCGTTCCAGAATTACATGAACCGGATCTTTGGTTGTGATCAGATCTCGGTATATGAAGGAGAGACGATATTCATTCTGATATTCCAGAAATGTAACTCCCATTTTTTTCTTAAAGAAACGACAAAAATATCCGGTCTGGAGACAGGCGATGTCTGCAATCTCATCCAGGGAGATTGGTTCCTTATAATGTTCTGCAATATAGTTCAGAACGGGATCCAGCCGGTCCATTTCTTTTTTCTTATGGTTGATATCCTGTGGAAATACCTGAACGCTGAAATTATGATACAGCTGAAACATAAGTTCAAAAATCAGGCTGTTAAAACGTAGAAGATAGCCATCCGGTCGAATATCATTGATGACCTGAAGCTGTTCCAGCGTGGTTTTTAACATCATGAGTTTGGTCTTTTTGACAGGATCTTCTGTTTGATAGTCCCAGAGAAAAATAAGTTGTCCGAGATTAGGAATATATTTTTCCATAAAATCCAGTGGAATCTGCAGAAGGATAGCAGTATTAGGTGCAGTACACTTGGTAGAGTGCAGAATATTTCCATTGATCAGGATACAGTCTCCTTTATAAATTGTAAAACTTTCGGATTCCACAATGACATCCAGAGAACCTTCCTGCATATAAATGATTTCTATGGCACGGTGCCAGTGTGTTGGAATATAACTTCCGGGATCCACGGAAGTACGGAACTGTACATTGGTTTCACCTGAAAAGTCTATGATCTCATATGAGATTTCTTTATTTTCCATAAATATCTGTTCTCCCTACATTTCAAATAGCGTTCACATTGTTACTAATCTATCAAAGTAGAATAAAAAAGAGAATATCGACCTATATATTAGTCCTTTTTATACCTAATATACTCCTATACGATATGCTATTATAATACCATAAGAAACAGCCATGGCAAGTTAAAAAGCAAAAGAAACAGGAAAAGAAAGATAAATAAGAGGGAGAAAACCAATGAATCAAAAGAGTAAATTGACCTTTGGAAAAGTTTTTGAACGTTTTGCATACGGTTGTGGAGATTTTGGATGTAATATCATTTACACTGCAATGTCTGCATTCCTGCTTTTCTATTACACAGATTATGCTGGAGTCAGTGCAATGGCAGTTGGAACGATTATGATGATCTCAAGAGTTTTTGATGGAATCAGTGATATTATCATGGGTGTTATTGTCGACCGTACTCATTCAAGATTTGGAAAAGCAAGACCGTGGATTCTACGTATGTGTATCCCATTTGCAATATCAGGCGTCCTGATGTTTTCTGTTCCGGCTTCCTGGTCATCCACACCGAAGCTGGTCTACGTATTTATTACATATAACCTGGTATCCACTGTTATCTATACGGCGATCAATGTTCCATATTCCGCATTGAACGCATTAATGACACAGGATCCATATGAAAGATCTGTATTAAGTATTTTCAGAAATCTTCTTGCAACAGCAGGAACACTTACAATCAATACGTTTACACTGCCATTGGTAGAATACTTCGGAAATAACGCAAGTGCATGGACAAAAACCTTTGTCGTATTTGGTTTCGTTTCTATCGCGGCCTTCCTTTGTACTTTCTTTGGAACGAAAGAACGAGTAAGAGCAAATGAAGCGGGAGAGCAGAAAGTAGAAGAAAACGTTCCGTTTGTGACAGGAATCAAGGCTCTTTTCCAGAATAAATATTGGATTATGATGACCGGTATGCTGGCACTTTTCTTCCTGATGTACTCCGTAAACGGCGGAGCAACCGTATATTATGCAAAAGATATCCTTGGAGACAAAAATCTGGTAAGCACAATTAATGGTATCTTCAATATCGTACAGATTCTTGGTATGTTTTTCATTGCCATGCTGGTCAAAAAATTTGGTAAAAGAAATGTATTTTCACTGGGACTTATCCTGGACATCATTGGAATGCTCGTGCTGAACTGTTCAGGTGGCTCTATGCCAGTCATTGTAGTTTCCAGTGTCATCCGTGGAATCGGAAATGCCTGCGGTGGTGCAACCATGTGGGCAATGGTATCGGATACCATTGACTATGGAGAATGGAAAACAGGATATCGTACAGAAGGTCTTGTAAACAGTGCATGCAGTTTTGGATATAAGATTGGTAACGGTATCGGTTCTGCACTGCTCGGTGTGATTCTGGAAGTTGGTGGATATGTTGGAAATGCAGCAGCACAGACAGCATCAGCACTGACATCCATTAGAATCTGTTTTGTATGGATTCCGATCGCTGTTTATGCATGCGGACTGATCATTATGAAATTCTATCATCTGGACAAAGAATTTGACAGTATTCTTGCTGACCTGAAAGCTCGTAAATAATTGAAGGCTAACCAATAGGAAATCATGGAGGTTTGGATAACATGAAAATCAAAGGAGTCAATCTTGGAAACTGGCTGGTTCTGGAAAAATGGATGAATCCGGCATTATTTGAGGGTACAACAGCGGAAGATGAATATTATCTTCCTCGCCAGCTCTCACCGGAAGTATATGAGGCAAGAATTAAAATCCACCGTTCTGAATATATCACAGAGCGTGATTTTGTAACGATTAAAAGAATGGGTCTTGAGTCTGTGAGAATTCCGGTACCGTATTTTATTTTTGGCGACAGAAAGCCATTTATTGGATGCATAGAAGAATTGGATAAGGCTTTTAACTGGGCGGAAAAATATGGATTGACGATCCTGATTGATCTTCATACGGTTCCGATGAGCCAGAATGGTTTTGATAATGGAGGTCTCAGCGGTGTCTGCAAATGGGCACAGAATCCGGATGAAGTTGAGTTTGCACTCAGTGTGCTGGAACGTCTCGCGCAGCGCTATGGAACAAGGAAAGGTCTCCTGGGAATTCAGCCGCTTAACGAGCCAATCACAGAGAATATGTGGAAAACTATGGATGTTGAACATCGTTATCCACCGGTGGATCCGATTCTTGCACAGGGATCTGCTCCGATCACGATGGAGTTTCTCAGAAAATATTATCTCGATGCCTATGACCGCATCAGTAAATATATGCCGAAAGACAAATATGTGGTCATTCACGATGGCTTTGAATTGATGGCGTGGAAAGATTTTATGCAGGAAGAAAAATATTCCAATGTCATTCTGGATACGCACCAGTATCTGATGCTTGCCGAGGCAGATGGATGCGAACAGACAGTAGAAGCCTATGTAAAATATGTAAAGGAAGAAATAGAGCCAAAGATTGCAGAAATGGAAAAATATTTCCCAGTAATCTGCGGAGAGTGGTGTCTGTTCAATTCTCTTGCCTGCGGATGTGATACTAAGGGTGGACAGAGTGTTCTGAATGGTGTAGAGGGAAAGGCAGAAGAGACAGTAAGTACTGAGGAAAAGAAAAAAATTTACAATGCGTTGGCAAATGTACAGCTTGAAGCATGGAGCAAAGGCAGTGGCTATTATTACTGGAGCTATAAGCTTCTGACAGATACTGTCAACACACCGGGCTGGATTGGCTGGGATAGCTGGGATCTTGGGCGTAGTGTTGATTTTGGCTGGATTACAATGGAATAATATAAAATCTGATGCATACTAAGGAGAAAAATACAATGATACAGAATCCAATACTTCCGGGATTCAACCCGGATCCGTGTATCTGCCGTAAAGGCGATGATTATTATATGGCAGTTTCTACTTTTGAATGGTTTCCGGGAATCCCGGTATATCATTCCAGAGATCTGAAAAACTGGGAATTATATACGCACGTATTAACCGATGATGAGAAAGTAGATCTCAAGAAGCTTCCAAGTGCAAAAGGAATCTGGGCTCCGTGCCTGACCTATTGCGAGGAAGAAGATCTGTTTTATGTGGTTTATGGGGTGATGAATTCCATGAATGCAAGATATTTTGATGTGGACAACTTCCTGATCTGTTCCAAAGACATCAAAGGACCGTGGAGTAAACCGGTATATCTGCATTCTTCTGGATTCGATGCGTCTTTGTTCCATGATACAAACGGAAAGAAATATGTAGTTTCACTGGAATGGGAGACCAGAGAAGGATACGAAAAACCAGGCGCGATCTGTATGGTAGAATACTCACCGGAAAAACAGGAGATCGTAGGATATCCGAAACGGATCTGGCGAGGTGGAACGGACAGAGGCTGTATTGAGGCCCCGCATCTGACAAAACGTGGAGAGTATTATTATATTATGTGTGCTGAGGGCGGCACAGGATACAATCATTGCGTGACCATGGGACGTTCAAAAAATGTCTGGGGACCATACGAAAAAGATCCAAAGAACCCGATCGTGACAAGTGTACCGGGAGAATCTTATGAAAGACAGGATCCGGATCACCTCAAACCAAAGTACTATAATCCGGACTCCATTCTTCAGAAATCCGGTCATGGAAGTTATGTGGAACTTCCGACAGGAGAAGTTTATCTGGTTCATCTCTGCTCCAGACCGTTCGTTCCGGAACTGCGCTGTACTCTTGGAAGAGAGACTGCAATCCAGAAGATGATGTGGACAGAGGATAACTGGCTCCGCATGGCAGACGGCAGCAACCTTGCCAAACTGGAAGTGCCGGAAAGTTCTCTCCCGGAATATCCGGTAGAAAAGGCACCGGATTTTGATGATTTCGATGGAGATGAACTTGGAAACTTCTATTATTCACCACGTATTATGCCGCAGAGATTTGCCGATATAAAAGCAAGAAAAGGATATGTCCGTATTCGTGGGCAGGAATCCCGTACTTCTTTGAACAAAGTCAGCATTCTTGCAAGAAAACTGACAAGCGTTTACGCAAGGATTACCACAAAGATGGAATTTGTGCCGGAAGTTCATCAGCACAGTGCGGGCTTAATCCTGTACTACGACAACATGAATTATATTAACCTTCGTAAATATTACAGTGAAACTCTGGGACAGAGTGCATTGTCCATCATTCATCTGGAAAATGGCGTTAAGACAGAATTTCTGAACACCAGAATCCCGGTAGAGGATAAGCCAATCTACCTTCGCCTCTATATTGAAGGAAGAAAGTCCTGGTTCGAGTGGAGTTATGATGGAGAAAATTATGAGAAGATCGG
>CAKRPO010000071.1 GCA_934378195.1 uncultured Blautia sp. | reverse complement strand
TACACGTCAGTACAAGTCCCTTACGTCCCTGCTGCCTTGCTTCGTCAATAGCACGACATATCAATTTTCCGGCATATCCATGTTTACGATAATCGGGCAAAGTATTTACACCGAAAATCATCTGCCACGCACCATTTTCGTCATGCATAGCTGCATTCTTATACATTTCATCTGTTAAATCCGATTCATCTGTTACAAATCCATCCACAAATGCAATCAGCTTTTCAGCTTCATACATTAGCCAAAAGTGATTTCCATAATACTTAACTCTTTCAACAAATTCCTTTTCTGTTGCTGCTTCCGCAGGCGGAAAGCATTCTGCCTCAACTGCTGCAATTTCCGCAATATCTTCATTCGTTGCATATTTTATATTCATAATAAAGTTCCTCTTCTAAAAAAACTGCCAACACATTATAGTACAGGTATGCCTTAATTCTTCCTGGCCGCAAGACAGTAATTGAAATGTTCGAAGACTTTCATATCTGCTCCTGCTTTATCGATAATATCTCTCGGATCAGCAAGAAATTCACGTTTTCGGCCGATATATATTCGATAAAGCATTTGCCACTCTCTTTCGCTACGGTAGAAAACAAGATCTTCCTCAAAGCGCTGCTTCATCCATTCTTTCTTGGCAATGCTCTGCTTACCTGACATGGCACAGCAAATATGCTCTTTGTCAATATTTTCTTTCGTGATCCGCATATAATTCATATTTTATTCCTCTTTCCGATTGCTGCACATACCATACAGACTGCACTCTGGCGATCTTTTTATGAAAGGGGCTGTCGCACTAAATGAAAATTAGTGCGGCAGCACTTTTTTTGAAAAATTTAAGAGCCCGGCTTCGAAAAGTCGGGCTCTTAGTGTAAAAATAAAAGGGTTGCAGTAACGATTTTTAAATCGTTACTGCAACACATCCTTTTTATGCAAGCAGACCGATAAGCCGGGTTATGTCGTTGAGTGATCATCTGTCTAGGCCAACCGTTGCCAGCTGGCTCAAGCGACCCACCTGAAAGCACGACGGGCAGCCGTATCGCTTTCGTTTCGGTCTTGCTTCGAATGGAGTTTACATGTGCCCGCTCTGTTACCAGATCGGCGGTAGTCTCTTACACTGCCTTTCCACCCTTACCTTCCCAAGGAAGGCGGTTTATTTCTGTTGCACTGGTCTGGGAGTCACCTCCACCGGACGTTATCCGGCATCCTGCCCTATGAAGCCCGGACTTTCCTCGTCTGTACCCTTTCGTCTGTACAGCCGCGATCACCTGGCCTGCTCGCACGGGTGTTATTTTAACACGAAAATACTTTTAAGTAAAGAAAAATTTATTTGCACTTTATACGTCAAAGCAGCTTCCACCTACAAATTCCCTCAAAAGAGAATTGTGCGGAATATCCTCACTCGGAACAGAAATAAAATAATCGAAAAATTTTAAAAGACGTTTGGCTTCTAAATATTCCGGTTCGCTCTTATCAATTCCAAACAGGAGCGGTTCTGCATACACCTTGAGACATGCCAGCTCATACACAAGTGCAGAGTTAAACATCACATCTGCCTGTTCCTGATATGGGAAAATATTCGCTTCTTCCCCTCTTCGTACAGACGGCCATCTTGCAATGGTGTCTTTCGCAGAAGTTCCTCTGGTGCGTGCATCACGCACAATCCGGCGAATCAGCCTGCCATCTGTAGTTGGGATGCGGTTGTGTTCATCAATATTCAGCTGCGTCAGCGCACTGATATAGATCTTGAACTTACTTTCTGCCGGAAGTGCATAACTGAGTTTGTCATTCAGGCCATGAATTCCCTCAATAACCAGCACATCTTCTGGTCCAAGCTGAAGGAAATCTCCTTTGTATTCTCTGATACCAGTCTTAAAATTAAAGGCCGGAAGCTCCACCCGTTCTCCTCTCAAAAGTGCCAGCATATCCTTATTGAACTGCTCTACATCAATCGCTTCCAAACATTCATAATTCTTTTCACCATATTCGTCAAGCGGTGTTTCTTCTCTGTTCTTAAAATAATTATCCACACCGATCGGATGCGGTTTCATACCATGTGCTGTCAGCTGTATCGACAGACGATGCGAAAAAGAAGTTTTTCCTGAAGACGATGGTCCCGCGATCATAATAAATTTCTTGTTGCCTTCACTGACTATCCGCTGCGCAATGTCAGAGATTTTTGCCTCCTGAAGGGCTTCCTGAACCAGAAGGATATTGCTGATGCCTTCTTTCGTAATGCGGTCATTCAGATCTCCCACATAGGAAATATCCATTTTCTCCGCCCATTCCTGTGATTCCTTCTGAACCTGAAAAATTTTGCTCTCCGGATGGAACGGTGGAATCACAGACGGATTCTTCCTTTCCGGAAGTTCCAGTACAAATCCCTCATCATACAGTTTCAGATCAAAATGCTGCACATAACCGGCATGGTCTGCCATATAGCCATAAAAATAGTCATCATAATAGCCTATGTTATAGATATTCACCTTGGACACACGGCGAAAACGAAACAGTTTCTCTTTGTCGTACATCCTGTGATGATGAAAAAGAGCTACCGCATCATCCGTATTCACAGACCTCTTGCCAATCGGCGTACGTTCATCTGCCAGCTTGTGCATCTGTACTTTTACCTGGTCAAGAAATCCCTGATCAAGAACTTCTTTGCCAGTCATTGTAAAATAATAGCCATTTCCGACCGAATAATGAATCGTGACTTTATCTACATTCTCTCTGCCGGCAACATCATAAATTGCACGCAGAAGGACCAGACATACGGTCCGTTTGTAAGTTTCAAATCCTACATGATCCTTTGTTGTTATAAACTTAAGATCACAGTCACTGCTGACTTTCTTCTGAAGCTCACGAAGCTTGCCATTCACCATGACCAGTATGATTGGTGCATCCATACACTCCTGGTACTCATCCGCAATTTCCCTGAATGTCGTACCAATTGCATACTCCTCGTCTTTTCCGTCAATCGTAACATTCACCATTTCCTGATCCATAAGACAGCCCTCCTGTCATATTCTCCTGCGTAATTGAACCATTACTTTCTTATAATATCATATACGGACTCTTTACTTTTGCACACGTCACCCTCAGGGTTGGGAAATTTTCTCCCAGCACTTTCTGCATTGCATTCATGAAAATATATTCAGTGCCATAATGTCCTGCATCCACGATCGTCATCCCACTGGCAACTGCATCGATCCCTGTATGATGATCGATATCTCCGGTCACATAGACTTCTGCACCCTTTGCAAGAACATCTGGAATCATACTCTTGCCGCTTCCTGTACAGATTGCTGCTTTCTGTACAATCTTGTCCGGATCTCCATAAACTTTTACATCATTTAATGCCAGCACATCTTTTACAAATTCCCCACATTCTCTTAACGTCATTTCATGCGGGAGATTTCCAACACGGCCAAAACCTTCTTCGCCGTGCTCCGTCTGTGCAGTCACCGCGAGCACTTCCCGATCAGTAAGCTTCAGATAATCCGCACTTAACTCAGCCATACCAAGCACATCATAATTGGTGTGCATGGCATAATACTGAATTCCGTTTCTGATTAACTTCAGAATCCTACGTCCTGTAAAAGAATGATTATTTATTTTTTTCTGACCTTCAAAAATCATCGGATGATGTGTGATGATCATATCTGCGCCAGCCCGGACAGCTTCCTCCAGAGCCTCTTCCGTCAGATCCAATGCAAGAAAGACATGATGGACTTCTGCTTCATCATCACCAACCAGAAGTCCTACATTATCCCAGTGTTCTGCCATACCAGCCGGATATCTGCTATCCAGCCAATCAGTCAGTTCTTTTACTTTCATATCTGTGTAAAGCAGCTCTGATCAGCTGCTTTTCCTCCTCTACTTCATCCAGACGCTTCTTTGCGCCCTCTCCTGCCGCCTTTTGCAGCTGTCCGACAATTTCCTCTCTGATACGAAGTTCTCGCTCCAGATATTTCTGAAGGACCGGATGCCTTTGTTCCAGCAGAAATTTCCCAAACGTTTCTTCTTCCTTTGTCCAGGTTTCTTTCGCTCTGCCCGGGACAGCCTTCATCATCGGATAATATTTGCCATCCTCCAAAACTATTTCTTCCTGCACAATACAGAAACCATATTCCATAAGGAAATGACGAAAATGTGGAATATCCGACTGCGGCTGCAGAATCAGTTCCTGAAATCCTGGCAGTGCATGCACACCTTCTGTAAGGATTTTTTCCATCAAAGGACCACCCATCCCTGCGATCACCAGTGTATCGCCTTCTCCGGAGCGCACACCCTTCAGGCCATCGCAAAGTCTCGCTTCTATGTACTGGCTCATACCGTACTGTTCAATATGTTCCTGTGCTCTGGCTAATGGTCCCTTGCCGACATCCGTTGCGATCGCACCTGGAATCTTATGATTCGACATGAGGTATACCGGCAGATATCCATGATCACATCCCACATCTACCAGCCGGTTTCCTTCTGTCACCATATCCGCAATCGTCTTAAGGCGCCTGGACAGCTGTACATTCCCAACCATTAGTCCAGATAATCCTTCAGTTTACGACTACGGCTCGGATGGCGAAGTTTACGAAGTGCCTTAGCTTCAATCTGACGAATACGTTCTCTGGTAACGTTGAATTCTTTGCCCACTTCTTCCAGTGTACGTGCACGTCCGTCATCCAGGCCAAAACGAAGGCGAAGAACTTTTTGTTCTCTTTCCGTAAGTGTGCCGAGCACTTCGATCAGCTGCTCTTTCAGAAGTGTAAATGCAGCCGCATCAGCCGGAACCGGAACATTATCATCCTGAATAAAATCTCCCAGATGGCTGTCTTCCTCTTCGCCGATCGGAGTCTCCAGGGATACCGGTTCCTGAGAAATCTTAAGGATTTCGCGCACACGGTCTACCGGCATCTTCATTTCTTCTGCAATTTCTTCCGGAGTAGGCTCACGGCCTAACTCCTGCAGTAACTGACGAGAAACACGGATCAGTTTGTTGATCGTCTCTACCATATGCACCGGAATACGAATCGTACGTGCCTGGTCTGCAATCGCTCTTGTAATTGCCTGACGGATCCACCATGTCGCATAAGTACTGAATTTGTATCCTTTACGGTAATCAAATTTCTCTACTGCTTTGATCAGGCCAAGGTTTCCTTCCTGGATCAGATCCAGGAACAGCATACCGCGTCCAACATATCTCTTGGCAATGCTGACAACCAGACGAAGGTTCGCTTCTGCCAGACGTTTCTTTGCCTCTTCATCGCCCTGTTCCATACGTTTTGCAAGCTCGATTTCCTCATCTGCAGTAAGAAGACTTACTTTACCAATCTCTTTCAGATACATACGGACCGGATCCTCAATGCTGACGCCTTCCGGTACAGACAGGTCGATCTTGTCCAGTTCGATTTCCTCTTCATCATCCATTTTTTCGATGTCTGCATCGTCATCCAGAATCAGCTCTTCATCATTTCCTGAAATACGAAGCACATCCACTCCACTGGCTTCCAGAAAATCCAGAACCTTTTCCATCTGCTCTACTTCCAGAGGCTGGTCTTTAAAGAAATCACTGATTTCCTGGTATTCCAGTACATTTTTTTTCTTTTTTGCAAGCTCCAGAAGCTCTACCAGTTTCTCGCTGAATTTGCCCATATTCATTTCCATAGGTGCTCATTCCCTCCATATAGTGTTTATATTTTAACCTTATTCAAAAGAAATATGCAGTTCCCGGCGTTTTCGCCCAAGTTCTTCCAATTCTTTTTTTGCTTTGACTATCTGCTGCAGCCCTGCCATATCCGTCGGATCCCAGTTGCGGTTTCGCTCTGCAAGGCTTTCGGATTTAATCCGGAGAAGTGTATCTGCAAATGCCTGATCCTGTTCCTGCTGGTTTTCCAAATGAATCGTTGCATTAAACAATGACGCAACTTCTCTCTGCTCTTCGCTGTCTGTAAAACTGTTGAGAAGCCTTGCAGGATTGATCTGCCCTTCCTCTCTCTGTTGAAACAGCATCTGTGCAACTTCCCGGTACAATGGAACAATAAAATCCTCCGGTGTCAGATACTGTGCAACTTTATCAAAAATATTCGGGTACGTTACCAACCAGGTAAGCATCAGTTTCTGTGCCTGGTCGGAAGCAGACTCCTTCTTTTTCTTATTCTGCGTACTACTCTTAGGCTGTATTCGATTTTCAGCCGGTGTCCCCTTAAGTGCCAATGTATTGACTCTCTTTCGAAGATCTTCGACACTGACTCCATATTGTCCCCGGTATTTCTTAACGATTGCCTCTATATAAAGATTTCTTTCCAGCTCATCCTTCAGTTCAAGAAGCATCTGGGCACATCGTTCAAAGAAACGATTCTGTCCCTGTGGCTCCTCCATAGGAAATTCACTCTCCGCAATGCTCACACGGAACATAAAACTGTCGGATGCCTGATTCAATCTCTCTTCAAAAGCCCCCGGTCCCATATTCTTGATAAATTCATCCGGATCCTTATATGGTTTCAGATTCACAACTCTGGAATTCACTCCAGCTTCCCGAAGAATCGGAATGCCACGAAGTGCAGCTCTGATGCCGGCCTCATCACTGTCATACAAAAGGAGCACTTCCTGTGTGTATCGTTTCAAAAGGCTCGCATGACCGGATGTCAGTGCCGTTCCAAGCGATGCCACTGCATTGGTAAAACCGGCCTGATGCATGGAGATCACATCCATATAGCCCTCACACAGAATCAGGTATTTCTTTCTCGTCGTCCTCGCAATATTCAGTCCATACAGGTTGCGGCTCTTATCAAAGATCTTTGTCTCCGGCGAGTTCAGATATTTCGGCTTGCCGTCCCCCATAACACGTCCGCCAAAACCGATCACCCGGTTATTGACATCCATGATTGGAAAAATCACTCGATTCCAGAACTTGTCATACATTCCGTGGCGTTCATCTACATTAAACAGTCCTGATTCGCGAAGCCGCTCATCGCTGTATCCTTTTGACTTCAGAAATTTATACAGTCCGCTTCCAAACTTATCCGAATAACCAAGGCCAAATCTGCGCATCGTCTCCTCACTCAACTGACGTCCTGCAAGATACTCATATCCCTGCCTGCCGCCTTCTGTGCGGAGCTGATAATAATAATACTGTGCTGCCTGTTTATTGATTTCCAGAAGTTCTGCCTTCTGCTCTGCCTTTTCTCTCACTTCTTTGGAATATTCTATCTTTGGCAATTCCACTCCTGCTCTGTCCGCCAGATGCTTCAGTGCCTCTCCGAAAGAATAATTCTCATATTCCATAATAAAATTAAATACATTTCCTCCTGCGCCACAGCCAAAGCAATAATACATCTGCTTGCCTGGTGTCACAGAAAAAGAAGGAGTTTTTTCATTGTGGAAAGGACACAGACCAAAATAGGAGCTGCCCTTCCTCGTCAGTTTTACGTATTGCGATACCACATCTACAATATCATTTTTCTGTCGTACTTCTTCAATGATATCGTCTGAATAACGCATACTCTGCCTCCTCTGCTATTTCTCTTTAATCAGTAAACTTCCCATGCCGTCGGTATGAAGATCTTCCGGAATTTTGCCATAGAATACTGATCTGTCATACCTGCCAGATAATCACAGACAACCTGTGCCTTCGATTCGCCTCTCTTCATCAGCTGTCTGTATTCTGCGGACATTTCGTCCGGATTTTCTATATAATATGTATAAAGCCTTTTCAACATTTTGATTGCTTTTTTCTCTTCCTGCTTTGCTCCCGGATGATCATATACATTCTGAAACATGATTCCCCTCAGATCCATCAACGCTTCATAAATCTCAGGTGACATTTCAATATGGTCTTTGTCCATGCTGCTCTCAATGATGTCATGAACAAATGTATTCAGACGTTCTCTTGTCGTATAGCCAAGCAGCATTCGAAGTGTCACCGGTATATCATCTTCTGTAATGATTCCCGCACGCTGTGCATCATCCATGTCATGATGAATATAAGCCAGTTTATCTGACAGCCGTACCACCTGTCCCTCCAGTGTCGCCGGACTTCCACTGATACGGTGATTCAGGATACCATCCTGAACCTCCCATGTGAGATTCAGACCCTCTCCATTCTTCTCCAGCAGCTGTACAACACGAATACTCTGCCGATAATGAGCAAATCCACCCGGATGTATCTCATCCAGTGCCTTCTCCCCGGCATGTCCAAATGGTGTATGCCCCAGATCATGTCCCAGTGCAATCGCTTCCACCAGATCTTCATTCAGACGCAAAGCTTTTGCAATCGTTCTCGCAATCTGCGAGACTTCCAATGTATGTGTAAGGCGATTGCGGTAGTGATCGCCCTGTGGTGCCAGAAAAACCTGTGTCTTATCTTTCATCCTTCGAAACGCTTTACAGTGCAGGATCCGGTCGCGGTCTCTCTGGTAAACCGTACGTACATCACACTCTTCTTCCATACGCTTCCTGCCTCTGGAATGGCCACTATGCGCCGCATATGGACTTAAAAGCTCCAGTTCTCTCTGTTCCATGCTTTCTCTGATATTCATAAGCGTGCCCTCCACGGTTACGACAAAATACCTCTTATTAATTATATTCCGTGTCAAGTCGCAAATTCCTCTTTTTTTCAAAAAAAACATTCAGATAATTTTTTTCGACACTTCCAAACACATTTCGAAACGCCAAAATTTGAAAAGCATATATTCAGACAAAAGAAAAAGCCCTTGAATTTCTCAAGGGCTTTGCATGCGGAAGATGGGACTTGAACCCACACGAGCGCAATGCTCACAAGATCCTTAGTCTTGCTCGTCTGCCAGTTC
>CAKRPO010000070.1 GCA_934378195.1 uncultured Blautia sp. | reverse complement strand
AAAATACAAAAAACTTTGTTAGGCACAAACAGTTAATTTGCATCAAAAATGCACAATTTGTCAAATAAATACTTTAAAGAAGTGCAGCAATGTACTAATAAAAATACAATATATAGAAAAAATGCACAAAAGAAACGGAAGAAATGAAGGATTTGTTGAATGAAAGTGCAATTGTAATTTGTAACAGGTATGTTATAATTTCCACTGGTTGAAAACTAAACGTGGGGGTGACATCTTTGAAAAAAACAGTAACATTTTTTGGAATGCTTTTGACCATGCTTTTGATGTGTCCGATGGGTGTCTGGGCAGCAGGTAGCGAGGAAACAGCTGCTCAGGTGCCAGTGTGGCTGTGCATTCCGTTTGCCGGTCTTTTGCTCTGTATTGCCGTGATGCCGCTTATCAAAGCAGAGTGGTGGGAAGCACATCAGCCGCATGTGGTACTTATGTGGATTCTGCTGATGGTGATTCCTTTTATCGCTGTATATGGTGCTGGGAAAGCGACAGAAACTGTTCTGGAATGTATTGTAAATGATTACCTTACATTTATTGTGCTTCTTTTTGGACTTTTCTGTGTTTCCGGTAACATTACTATGGAGGGCGATTTCGCAGGTTCGCCAAGAGTGAATGCCTGCCTGCTTGCTTTCGGAACTCTTTTATCCAGCTGTATCGGAACGACTGGTGCCAGTATGCTGATGGTACGTCCGGTAATTAAAATGAATTCCTGGAGAAAGAGAAAAAGCCATATTATGGTCTTTTTTATCTTCATGGTCTCCAACATGGGAGGATGTCTGACACCGATCGGAGATCCACCGCTTCTCATGGGCTTCATGAGAGGAGTGCCATTCTTCTGGAGTCTGCATTTACTTCCGGTACTGATCTTTAATATGGTCATTATGCTGTTTGTCTTTTATCATGTCGACAAACGTGCCTATCGAAAAGACATTGCACAGGGCCGTAAACCAGATATCAGCAAACCTGGTACAGAATTTCATATTGATGGACTGCACAATATCATTTTCCTGGTCATGATCGTGGCAGCAGTCATCTTAAGTGGTGTGCTTCCAGGCCTTTCTGCATTTCAGAATGCAGCGGGCGAAGTACTGGGAATTCATATTTTCGGAGAAGTGACGCTGACCTATCCGGCATTGATTGAAGTCATTATGATTCTTCTGGCAGCATTGCTGTCATTCAAAACTACAGACAAAAGTATCCGTAGAAGAAACCATTTTACCTGGGGAGCAATCCAGGAAGTTGCTGTACTGTTTATTGGTATCTTTATTACCATGCAGCCGGCTCTGATGCTTCTGAAAGCACTTGGTCCACATATCGGGCTTTCCAGTCCGCGTGAAATGTTCTGGGCAACCGGTGCACTGTCCAGTTTTCTGGATAATACACCGACATACCTGGTATTCCTGACTACAGCAGGAACACTTGGTTTCATGAATGGTGTTACTACAAGCCTTGGTACAGTTCCGGTTAAATTGTTATCTGCAATTTCCTGTGGTGCCGTATTTATGGGAGCTAATACATATATTGGTAATGCACCGAACTTTATGGTAAAATCAATTTCTGACGAGAACGGTGTCAATATGCCTTCCTTCTTTGGATACATAGGCTGGTCACTGGTATTTCTTGTTCCGGTATTTATACTGGATATGCTTGTGTTCTTTATGTAAGGGGGGAGTGTTATGTCAGAAAATATCAATCGTGAAATTTATACAGAACTTGCCAATCGTATCTATGATCTGGATGCAGAAGTATATCATGTCCTGGGATCTTCTCTGGGACGTACATTTACCGGAAATCGTGATACGACGATCCGTACTTTGAGTATGTTGATGTATACCAAACCAGACGGACATCTCCTTCGAAGTGAGCTTGCGTTGATCAGTAACATGGCCAGAACTATTAAAGACTCGGAAGAAAAAAGTCGGCTGATGAAAGAATATGATGAAATTCTGAAAGCAATCGAGCAGCTTCCGAATATGTTTGGATCTACAGATATTGTGGATGCAGAGCGTGTAGCCCTGAACCTGGCAGCCAAAAGAGAAAAAATTTCAGAAAATGATCATCTGGTCATCTGTATCAGCCGTACACAGGGAAGTGCCGGAAATGATATCGGTTTTGAACTGGCAGATAATCTGCGAATCAATTATTACGATGTGGAAATCTTTGATCAGGTTATGAAACGTCTGGAAGCGGAAAAAGACAATGTTCAGGATAAAGAGAACTTCACTGAATTCAATAAATATGGAAAGAAAACGCATGAAAGTCTGAAGACGAAGTTGAAAGAACTCAATCGTTATCATGGACTTTCCAAGCAGGATGCCGTATTCTTTAATATGAGTGACCTGATCTGTGAGCTGGCAAGAACAGAAGACTGTCTGATCATGGGACGTTGTGCGGATGCAATCCTTAAGAATAATCATATTCCGCATATCAGTATTTTTATCAGTGCACCATTCCAGGTTCGAGTACAGCATGTGATGGATGTCCGTAATATGGATATGAAACAGGCTGTCCGTTTCCTTAAGAAGATGGATAAGCAGCACAGAAAATATTATGAATTCTACACCGGAGAGAAATGGGGAAAGCCAGAGAATTATGACCTCTGTATCAACAGTGCGAATTATGGTATCAAAGAAACCATTGATGTCATCAAACGATTGCTGAATCAGCAGACACAGCAGAATAGATCATAAATAAAAAATGTAGGATATTGTTCGGAAAAAGAACAATATCCTACATTTTTTTATTTGTTTACATCAATATAGCTGTACAGTGTGTATTTGGAAATACCAAAGTAGTTGGCAACTTTATCACCGGATTTGGTGATCAGGAATGCACCGGAATCATTCAGAAACTGGATTGCGGTCACCTTGTCTTCTTTGTTCATGAGAGCTACCGGTTTGCCGACCAGAGCTACTGATTCTTCAATCAGATGATCCAGCAGATCATTGACACTGTGGGTGATCTCCTTCGGCTTTTCCTCCTTGTTGACCGGTGTGATCAGATCATGCAGGGCACTTTCGATCATTGTCAGCTTGGTAATATCATAGTTGATTCCAAAGACATAATGTAAGGTTCCGTCATCATCACGAATATAGGAAGTACTGCATTTTAGAATCTTGCCATCTGAAGTTTTCATCAGGTATCCGGAATGATCCTGGATTTCGTCGTTTGGATTATCTTCTTTTTTATTATTGTGTCTGATTACATCAAAGACTGCGTTAGAAGGACCATCACCAATTCCTCTGCCGGTTACGTGACCGTTCTCGATATAGACAATGGAATGTTCCGGATCGTTGGTTTTGAGATCATGAATTACAATCTCGCAATCAGGACCAAATTGAGAAGCAAGATCTCTTGCAATCTGTTTTAATACAGTCAGCCGTCCCATTATATTTCCTCCTCCTATGTGTTGTTTGCATTGCTATTAGTATTAATATAACATATATTTTTTGTGAGATAAAGAAATTTCTTATAAAAATTAAGCATACCTCAAAAAAATTGCTTGAAATAATATGGAATGCACAGATAATAGTTGATGCACTTCTGGAAGAATGCTATATTTACTTTATAGGAAATTACTTCGTAATGTTCCAATAAAGCAAAACATCTTATCAGTAAACAATAATTGGGGGTGAAAGCTGTGAAATATTTATTAAAAAACGGAACAGTTGTGAATGGCGAAAAATCAGAACAGCTTGATGTACTGATAGAGGGAGAGAAAATCCTTCAGGTTGGTAAAGAACTTTCTACAGAAGATGCGAAAGTGATTGATGTGAGCGGGAAACTTCTCTTCCCGGGATTTATTGATGGACATACCCATTTTGACCTGGAAGTGGCAGGCACAGTGACTGCAGATGACTTTGAGACTGGTACAAAGGCAGCAATACTTGGCGGAACGACCCTGGTCATTGATTATGCATCGCAGGACAAGGGCGGACATACGCTGAAAGAAGGGTTGGATAAGTGGCATCAGAAAGCAGATGACAAATGTTCCTGCGATTATTCTTTCCATATGTCGATTGTGGAATGGAATGGGAAGACTGAACAGGAAGTACAGGATATGATCAATCATGGAATCACCAGTTTCAAACTGTATATGACGTATCCTGCAATGATCGTCAATGACTGTGATATGTACAAAATTCTGAAGAAACTGGGTGAGTGTGGCTGTTTTGCAGGCGTTCACTGTGAAAATGCAGGCGTGATCGATGCGTTGATCGCGGAAGCGAAGCAGGAGGGAAGGCTTGGCCCGGAAAATCACCCGCTGGTACGACCGGATACGATGGAAGCAGAAGCGGTACACCGTCTTCTTGTCATTGCGAAAGAAGCAGATGCACCGGTTATGGTGGTTCATCTGACAAACAAAAAGGCACTTGACGAAGTATTGCGTGCACGTGCAGCCGGACAGGAAGTATACGCAGAGACATGTCCACAATATCTTTTGCTGGAAGACAGTGTGTATTCAAAACCAGATTTCCGGGGAGCTGTATATGTCTGTGCGCCTCCAATCCGTAAGAAAGAAGATCAGGACTGTCTGTGGGAAGCTCTTGCAAAGGAAGAAATCCAGACGGTGGCGACGGATCAGTGCAGTTTCACGCTTGCACAGAAAGCACTTGGAAAAGATGATTTTACAAAGATTCCAGGTGGGCTTCCAGGCGTGCAGACACGGGGAACACTTCTTTATACTTATGGAGTGAAAGAAGGCAGGATCACACAGGAACAGATGTGTAAATTCCTCTCTGAGAATCCGGCGAAGTTGTATGGCGTTTATCCACGCAAAGGCGTGATCGCACCGGGAAGTGATGCGGATATTGTTGTACTGGATCCGGCAGGAGAAAGCGTGATCTCGGCTGCAACGCATGCGTACAATACAGATAACAATCCGTTTGAAGGATTTAAACTGAATTGTGGAATTGATAAGGTTTTCTTGAGAGGAAATCTGGCAGTGGAAGATGGAAAACTTGTACAGGAAAAACTTGGCAGATTTATTCCTAGAGGTAAGAAACAATTATAAAAAATCCTGCTGGAGAGAGTATATGAAAAATTTGATTGATAAACTGCATCAGGAACAGATGCTGAGTGCAGAAGAATTTCATCGGCTTTTGGCAAATCGTTCAGAAGAAACTGACCTGTATGCAAGAGAACTGGCAAATAAGGTGAGACAGGAGGTGTATGGAAATAAGATCTATGTCCGTGGACTGATCGAATTTACCAATTACTGCAAAAATGACTGTTATTACTGTGGAATCCGCTGCAGTAACCATAATGCACAGCGTTACAGACTGACAGAAGAAGATATTCTGGAGTGCTGCAGCCAGGGATATGAACTTGGATTTCGTACTTTTGTTCTTCAGGGCGGCGAAGATGGCTTTTTTACAGATGAGAAGATCGTGCAGATTGTACACAAGATCAAAGAACAGTATCCAGACTGCGCTGTGACGCTCTCAATAGGAGAAAAATCCGAAGAAAGTTACCGGGCATACAGAGAAGCTGGGGCAGACCGTTATCTTCTGCGTCATGAGACAGCAGATTCGCGGCATTATATGCGATTGCATCCGCTCAATATGTCAGGGGAACATCGTAAGAACTGTCTTCGTACACTTAAGAAACTGGGATATCAGACAGGAGCTGGCTTTATGGTAGGTTCACCGTTACAGACAGTAGATGATCTGGTGGAAGATTTTGTGTTCCTGAAAGAACTGGATCCGGAGATGGTTGGCATTGGGCCTTTTATTGCACACAAAGATACACCATTTTGTAATGAACGCAGCGGAACGCTGGAAGATACCTTGTTTTATCTGGCATTATTAAGGCTGATGCTGCCGGATGTACTTCTCCCGGCTACTACAGCTCTTGGCACGATTCATCCAAGAGGACGTGAGATGGGAGTGCTTTCCGGTGCAAACGTAGTGATGCCGAATTTGTCGCCTGTTTCTGTGCGAAAGAAATACATGCTGTATGATGGCAAAATCTGTACTGGTGATGAAGCGGCGGAGTGTCGAATGTGTCTGAACCGAAGAATGGAGCAGATTGGATGCGAAGTTGTGACAGACCGGGGAGATTATAAGACTATGCGAACAGTGAAAAAATGACACTACAAAAAAGGCTTGCATAATATACCTGAGTTGGGGTATAGTGTTGTTATGTTTATGCGCTATAAAGGAGGAAATTATTTCTATGAAGAAATCCAGATTACTGATCGTGCTGGCCGGACTGGCTGTTGTAGCATCCGGATGCGGATACAGCACGGGAGGAGAAGACTCTACTGTGACTGTGATTGAAGCAACTCCAACACCAACTCCAGAACCTACACCAGAAGCGACTCCGACTCCGGAAGCAACACCGACTCCGGCAGTAGAGATGTCTCAGACAGCAAGTGGTGTGAATATCATAAAACAAAGTGGAACTTATTATACCGTGGAAGGTGTCAATATCCGATCAGACTGCAGTACCGAAGCAGAGATCATTACCGGCACAACGGTCGGACAGCAACTGACAAGTACTGGCGTCAGCGAAGATGGTCAGTGGGTAGAAGTAAGTATCAATGAGCAGACGGGTTATGTGAATGCTCAGTATGTATCAACAGAGGCTCCTGCGGGAGCAGCAACTACAGATGCGGCAGCTCAGACTGCAGCACAGTAGTTCGGAGTACACACAAAAAGCTGAATTTCCTTATGAAGTATGAGGAAATTCAGCTTTTCTTGTGTGCCAGGGCAAAGCCCCACTGTTCTGATGATCATGAACAACAGTGTTTTATTCCGGATAAGTCAGACGTTCAGGTTTGATATCATAGAGAACGTTTTTCAGATATTTATCTGCAAGATATTTGGCCATGCCAAGATTCATATCCAGATAGTTTCCGCAGTCTTTGGCAGAAGCACCAGGAATATCGTCTTCAAAGTCACGAATGAACTCGAACATTTCTGTCATAAGAGGGACGATATCTTTGGATTCGTAATCGCCTGCAAGGAGAAGATAGTTACCGGTACGGCAGCCCATTGGACCCCAGTAGATGACTTTTGGTCCGAATTCTGCATGGTTACGAAGGAAAGTGGCAGCAAGATGTTCCATTGCGTGAAGTTCTGCTGTGTTTATGACTGGTTCTTCGTTCGGAGAAGTCATGCGGATATCGAAGGTTGTGATGACCTGATCACCGAGGTAATCTTTGCGTGAAACATAGATTCCAGGCTGAAGTTTTATATGGTCTATGGTAAAACTTGCTATTTTTTTCATAATAGGATTCCTTTCTGCTTGATTTCTGTTCTTTATTGTAGCAGAGGCAGACGGTGGTTACAAGTCAGGAATTAGATCAGAAATAAAAAAAGTAAAGTAACTGTTCACAGTAATTTCACAGATTTGACTTTAGACGATCATGATGTTACACTAACACAGGATGGATATTTAGCGAAAAGACAGGAGGAACTGATCATGAAATCCAGAATTCTTGCAGTGCTTTTTGCAGTTGTACTGACAGCAGGTACACTTGCAGGATGCGGCAGCAACACAGCAGAAGATAAGAAAACAGAAAGCACAGATACCAAATCAGAAGAGAAAGCGTCTGATGAAGATACGAAAGAAAAACAGGAGCCGGCCAGTGAAGAAGAAGCCGAGGCAGCGGGATTTAGTGATGGCACAGATGAAGAGGCAGCAGTGCTTGACACAAGTCAGGAGTTGACCGGAATTCATCATGCAGATATCAGCATTCGTGATTATGGCGATATTGCAGTAGAACTGGATGCAGATACAGCACCGATTACTGTTACGAATTTCGTAAAACTGGCGCAGGAAGGATTCTATGACGGACTGACATTCTGGCGTATTATGGATGGATTTATGATGCAGGGCGGAGATCCGAAGGGGAATGGAACCGGTGGCTCCGGTGAGACGATCAAGGGAGAATTTTCCAGCAACGGAGTAAAGAATGATATTTCTCATGTGAGAGGAACGATTTCCATGGCAAGATCTTCTGATCCGGACAGTGCCAGCTCACAGTTCTTTATTGTACAGTCTGACAGTACTTTCCTGGATGGCGACTATGCTGCTTTTGGAAAAGTGACAGATGGTATGGATATTGTAGATGAGATTTGCAAAAATGCAAATCCAACAGATGATAACGGAACGATCAAGGCTGATGAGCAGCCAGTGATTGACAGCATTCAGATTACAGATTAATCATAACGGGACACACCAAAAGAATGGTATGTCCCGTTATTTGTTGTTATTGTCGGATAATCAGCACCGGGATCGGTGGATTATTCGGACGATTATAATAGTCACTTCGGATGACCAGATATTGGTGTGGATCAAGCTGCTTAAGCCAGTTAAGCACAGCGTCTCGTTCCTCAAAACCGGAATCACCACCGCTGTAGATACAGAGGGAAATGAGTCCGCCCTTTTTCAGAAGGAGCAGGCTTTTAGAAAGGGCAGTGATACTGGAAATGGCGTGAGTGGCTTTGGTGTGATCACCTCCGGGAAGATAGCCAAGGTTAAATGTGATACAGCTGACTGTACCCGGAGCAGCATATTGATCCATATCTGTATGGGACTGCAGAAGAAGTGTATAATTTTCGGGAGCATCTGCAGACTGAAGTTTCTGGCGTGTATTACACAGTGCCTGTTCCTGTATATCAAAAGCATATACATGGCCTTTTTTTCCACAAAGTACACTGAGAAGAAGCGTGTCATTTCCGTTTCCCATAGTCGCATCGATGCAGATATCTCCGGACTGTACCTGTTCTTTTATAAAGCGGGCACACCACTGGGTGATCTGAACTGCTTTCATAATGACCTCCTGTTACTGGTATTGTCTGTTACTGTGAACAGTAATTATTATCTTTGTTTACTATAATGATTAGGGTGTCAAAAGGTTTATAACTTTTGATATAAATTTGTACCTTGAAAACTTAACACGATATGTAAAAACATT
>CAKRPO010000069.1 GCA_934378195.1 uncultured Blautia sp. | reverse complement strand
CATGAATATAACAATGCTTGGAACGGGAAACGCAATGGTTACGGAATGTTATAATACATGTTTTGTGCTGCAGGATGGGGATAAGCACCTGCTCGTGGACGGCGGCGGTGGAAACACCCTGCTTCGCCAGTTGAAACAGGCCGGTTTTGACTGGAAAGACATGCGTGAGATCTTTGTGACCCACAAACATGTCGACCACCTGATGGGAATTATCTGGATGGTCCGTATGATCTGTCAGAATATGAAGCAGGGACAGTATGAGGGCGAAGCCTGGATCTATGGCCATGATGAAGTAATTAGTCTTCTCAGGGATATGGCAGAGAAGCTTTATCCGGCGAAACAGACCTGCTTCATTGGTGACCGTTTGCATCTGGTCGTTGTAAATGACGGTGAAGAGAAAGAACTGATGGGACACAAAGTCACATTCTTTGACATTCAGTCCACGAAGGCAAAGCAGTATGGTTTCTGCATGGATATGGGAAATGGCGAGAAGCTTACCTGCTGTGGAGATGAGCCGTACAATGAATGTGAGAAAAAATATGCCGAGAACAGTAAATGGCTGCTTCATGAGGCATTCTGTCTCTATGACCAGGCAGACATTTTTCATCCGTATGAGAAGCACCATTCCACAGCCAAAGACGCCAGCGAACTGGCAGAGAAACTTGGTGTGCAGAATCTGATTCTTTATCATACAGAGGATAAAAACATTGTCCGTCGTAAAGAATTATATACAGAAGAAGGAAAGAAATATTTTCACGGAAATCTGTACGTGCCAGAAGATCTGGAAAGAATCGATCTGTAAACGAAAATCAACTATCAACCATAAAATAAAACAGCCCAGGCCAGGGCACTTCTCTTGCAGTTTGAGGCTGAATATGGTATTGTATTTAAGTATGATGCAGAATTGCGGTTACTATATATTTATATAGAAGCAATTCTCTACGATTATATAGAAAGAAGGTGAAGCTGTGGTTGAATTAGATCAGTTCAAGAGTATTCTTGCAACATACACAGAACCATTAGTGGAAGTGAGGGATTCACTTTGACCTCGCTAATAAAGAGCAGAGGGTTGAAGAATTAGAGCGCGAAATGGAAGCGCCTGATTTCTGGGATAATGCAGAAGTTTCCCAGCAGAAGATGAAAGAACTCAAGAGCATGAAGGATGACATGGAGATCTATCACAGTCTGGAAACTCAGATGGAAGATATGGAAACCATGATCGAAATGGGTTATGAGGAAAATGATCCGGAGATTATTCCGGAGATCCAGGAGATGCTGGATGAGTTCCAGAAGAATTTTGACAGTATTCGAGTGAAGACTTTATTATCAGGAGAATATGACAGTGAAAATGCGATCATTAAGCTGAATGCCGGAGCGGGTGGAACAGAGGCCTGTGACTGGTGTGGCATGCTTTATCGTATGTACAGCCGTTGGGTAGACCGCAAAGGATTTACGATGGAAGTTCTGGATTATCTGGATGGAGATGAAGCTGGTGTCAAATCCGTAACGTTCCAGGTCAACGGAGAGAACGCCTATGGTTATTTGAAATCCGAGAAGGGCGTACATCGTCTGGTTCGTATTTCACCGTTTAATGCAGCCGGCAAACGTCAGACATCATTCGTGTCCTGCGATGTTATGCCGGATATTAAGAAAGATCTGGATGTTGAGATCAATGATGACGATATCCGTATCGATACCTATCGAAGCAGCGGTGCCGGTGGACAGCATATCAACAAGACTTCATCTGCAATCCGTATCACACATTTCCCTACTGGAATCGTGGTACAGTGTCAGAATGAACGTTCCCAGCACATGAACAAGGACAAAGCGATGCAGATGCTGAAGGCAAAGCTGTATCTTTTGAAACAGCAGGAGGCAGAGGCAAAGCTTTCCGGTATTCGTGGAGAAGTTACTGATATTGGCTGGGGTAACCAGATCAGATCCTATGTCATGCAGCCATATACAATGGTAAAAGACCACAGAACCAGTGAAGAGACTGGTAATGTGGATGCCGTTCTGGATGGTGATATCGATCCATTTATCAATGCGTATCTGAAATGGATCGCCTTGTCAAATAAACCAGCAGAGCAGCAGTAACCTGATATTGGTTTTCAGCCTGCCAGGACCTCAAAAATCCTTGCAGAGTGCGGGCTGGTATGATAATATATCCCTCGTAAGGAAACACATGTCTTTGACATATGAACATTTCCGAAGAGGGATATATCAGAGTAAAAGGACTCAATAGGAACAGGAAGATTGGAATGGATAAAACAACAGAGAAGAAAAAGTATTTTGTAGTCAGGGAGCGCGCAGTTCCGGAAGTATTGTTGAAAGTGGTACAGGCGAAGCGCCTGCTTGATTCAGGCAGGGCACAGACTGTGCAGGACGCAGCAGAACAGACCGGAATCAGTCGAAGCTCCTTTTATAAATATAAGGATGATATTTTTCCTTTTCACGAAGAAGCAAGAGGAAAGACCATTACCTTCATTATTCAGATGGATGATGAACCGGGACTTTTATCTATGGTACTTCAGACCATTGCACATTTTCATGGAAATATTCTTACGATCCATCAGAGTATTCCGATCAACGGAATTGCAACTCTTACACTCAGCGTAGATATTCTTCCGGGTGAAGGAGATGCAGAAGCCATGGTTGAGGAAATTGAAAGTCGGGAGGGAATTCATTATCTGAAGATCCTTGGCAGAGAATAAAATTCAGTTACTGTTTATGAGGAGTTGCTGTAAACAGTGACATTACACAGGAGGAAGATATGGTTAATATTGCGGTATTAGGATACGGTACAGTTGGAAGTGGTGTAGTTGAGGTCATCAATACAAACCATGAAAGTATTAACAAACGTGCAGGACAGGAAATCAACATCAAATATGTCCTTGATCTGAGAGATTTCCCGGGGGATCCGGTACAGAAGGTTCTGGTACATGATTATGAGATCATTGCCAATGACCCGGAAGTAGATATTGTAGTAGAAGTTATGGGTGGTATTGAACCGGCATATACTTTTGTCAAAAGAGCACTGGAATCAGGAAAAAGTGTCTGCACTTCCAATAAAGCTCTGGTTGCCAAGCATGGTCCGGAACTGATGGAAATTGCCAAAGCAAAAAGTATCAATTTCCTGTTTGAAGCAAGCTGTGGTGGTGGGATTCCGATCATCCGTGCACTCAATGGTTCTCTGACAGCAGATGAGATTGATGAGATCACAGGCATTCTGAATGGAACTACCAACTACATGATGTACAAGATGGCAACTGAGGGATCTGATTTTGATGTGGTTCTTAAGGAAGCACAGCAGAAAGGATATGCAGAGGCTGATCCGACAGCAGACGTGGAAGGATATGATGCATGCCGCAAGATCGCAATCCTGTCTTCCCTTGCCTATGGCAAATTCCTGAATTACGAAGATGTTTATACAGAGGGTATCACAAAGATTACACCGGAAGATATGGAATATGCAGAAGAACTTGGCATGACTATCAAGCTTCTTGGTACCAGCCGTAAGCTGGAAGATGGTTCTTTCTCTGCACTGGTAGCACCGTTCATGGTAGGACAGAAGAGTCCGCTGTACAGTGTGAATGATGTCTTCAATGCTGTATTTGTACATGGAAATATGCTTGGAGATGCAATGTTCTACGGAAGTGGAGCAGGCAAACTTCCGACTGCAAGTGCTGTTGTTGCTGATGTGGTGGATGAAGCCAAGAATCTTCACGAAAATATTGCGACAAACTGGACCAATGAGCCGATGACACTGAAACCGATGGATGAGACCGAGGGAAGATTCTTTGTAAGAGTCAAAGGTGTGACAGAAGCGCAGGCAGAGGCTGTTTTTGGCATGATCCAGGTTGTAAAAGTTGATACTCTTCCAGATGAATTTGGTTTCATTACTGAGTGCATGAAACAGGGAGAATATAAAGAAAAGATCAGTAGACTGAATGGTGAAGTGATCGCGATGATTCGTGTGAAAGACTGAGGAGCGTTTTCATTCAGTTATGAGAGGCTGTTGCAAACAGCAATACTATATTCCGGGAGGAAGCTATGTTAATAGTAAAGAAATTCGGAGGTACTTCTGTAGCAAACAAAGAGCGTATCTATAATGTTGCCAACAGATGTGTTGAAGAATATAAAAAAGGTAATGATGTGGTAGTCGTTCTTTCTGCAATGGGTAAATATACAGATGAACTGATCTCCATGGCAGAAGATATCAATGAAAAACCACCAAAAAGAGAAATGGATATGCTCTTTACGATCGGAGAGCAGATGTCTGTATCCCTGATGGCAATGGCATTTGATAAAATGGGAGTTCCGGCGGTATCACTGAATGCATTTCAGGTAGCTATGCATACGACGAGTGTACATGGAAATGCACGTCTGAAGAGAATTGATACCGAGCGTATTCGCAGAGAACTGGAGAATCATAAGATTGTTGTTGTAACCGGATTCCAGGGAATCAACAAATACGATGATTATACAACTCTGGGAAGAGGCGGTTCTGATACAACTGCAGTTGCTCTTGCAGCAGCTCTTCACGCAGATGCATGCGAAATCTATACAGATGTGGATGGCGTTTATACAGCAGATCCTCGTAAAGTTCCGACAGCGCGTAAGCTCAAAGAGATCACATACGATGAAATGTTGGATCTTGCAACACTTGGAGCAGGTGTGCTTCATAATCGTTCTGTAGAGATGGCAAAGAAATATGGCGTGCCGCTTGTGGTACGTTCCAGTCTGAATAACAGTGAGGGAACTGTCGTAAAGGAGGAAGTTACAGTGGAAAGAATGCTGATCAGCGGAGTTGCGCTTGACACAGATGCAGTGAGAATTGCCGTTATCGGTCTGAAAGATATACCGGGTGTGGCATTTAAATTATTTGATGTTCTGGCTAAGAAACATATCAATGTTGATGTGATCCTTCAGTCTATTGGACGTGCCGGTACAAAGGATATCTCCTTTACCGTAGACGGCAAAGATCTGGATGATGCGATAGCTGTTCTGGAAGAAAACAAAGCCAGACTTGGTTATCAGGAACTTCATTCAGAGAGAAACATTGCCAAACTTTCTATCGTTGGTGCCGGAATGATGAGCAATCCTGGTGTTGCTGCCAAGATGTTTGAGAGTCTTTATAATGAAGGTGTTAACATCAATATGATCTCAACTTCTGAGATTCGTGTGACTGTTCTGATTAACGAAAAAGATGGTGTCAGAGCGATGAATGCCGTACACGATGCGTTCAATCTTGCAGACTGATGCAGGGTGAGATTGTTGTAAAAGTATGAAATAGTAATAGTTCCATCTTCGCAAGTATCTTTTCGGAGCTGCGAAGGTGGAATTTTTGTCTGATGCCCGGCAAATGGGCAGATAGGAGAAAAAGTAAGAAAGATGAATACTGGACAGAGAAAATACTGGAAAACCTATGCAAAAGCACATCTCAGAGGTAAATGGGGCATTGCAATCGCCGGAATGCTTGCAGTACAGGGATTCAATCTGCTTGGAAGTATTTTTGCGACAGTGTTATTTCCGGGTAATTCGGTGATAACACTGATTTTGAGTGAGGCCTTTGCATTTATCATATCTCTGATCGGACTGATATTCAGTACTGGATATTGCTATATGGAACTGAATATTTATCGGGGAAAAGAATACAAACTGGGTGATCTGGTGCATATGTTCCACGGGCAGTCGGATCATGTGCTGACTGCAGGACTTGTCGTAACACTGCTCAACACAGTGGCACAGATTCCAGTCTATTATGTTACTTATGCGGTAGATCAGGGAACGACTATGGAGAGCATGCTGCACTGGTCCAGACTGTTTTTTATCACAGTTACGTTTAGCATGGTGATGAGTGTGATTTTGACAGTGCCATATACACTGGTGTTCTGTCTTCTGGCCGATCATCCGGAAATGGGTGGAATAGAGGCACTGAGAACAAGTGCCCGTTTGATGAAAGGGCATATCATACAGTATCTGCTGTTGGAACTGAGTTTTGTTCCACTGATGTTTCTTTCGATGTTCACGATATATATTGGTTTTCTGTGGTTACTCCCGTATATGGAATTCACAGAAACAGCCTTTTATCTGTATGTGACAGGAGAACTGGAAGAGCAGAGACTGCAGCAGGAGAGAGCAGCAAGGGAAGAAATTGAGCAGAGACTTGTGGCAGCACAGGAAGAAGAGATAGATCAAACGAAAAACAATAACGACTATAATTCTGAGGCATAAATGAGAGTACCGGGTGTATGGTACTCATATAAAAAGGAGAACACAATGGATATTATTCAGGTGATAACCAAAGAACTTAAAGTGGAAAAATGGCAGGTGGAAGCGGCTGTCAAACTGATCGATGAAGGCTGTACTATCCCATTTATTTCCCGATATCGTAAGGAAGCGACCGGTTCTTTAAATGATGAACAGCTTCGTACACTTTATGAAAGACTGACATATCTTCGCAACCTGGAAGAAAAAAAGAAACAGGTACTTGGAAGCATTGAAGAACAGGGGAAACTGACTCCGGAGCTGGAAAAACAGATTCTGGCGGCACAGACACTGGTTGTAGTAGAGGATCTTTACCGTCCGTTCCGCCCCAAAAGACGTACCCGTGCCATTATTGCAAAAGAAAAAGGTCTGGAACCGCTGGCAAATATTATTATGCTCCAGATGACAAACAAGTCACTGGAAGAAGAGGCAGAGGCTTTTGTTTCTGAAGAGAAAGGTGTGGAAACAGCAGCAGATGCAATCAATGGAGCAAAAGATATTTTAGCAGAGCACATTTCTGATGAAGCGGATTATCGTATCTATATCCGTAAATTGACAATGGATAAGGGCTCTGTTGTATCAGCTGCAAAGAAACCGGAAGAATCTTCTGTTTATGAGATGTATTATGAATTTGAAGAACCGATCAAGAAGCTTGCAGGACATCGTGTGCTTGCACTGAACCGTGGCGAAAAAGAAAAGATTCTTACTGTCAAGGTCAATGCACCGGAAGATGAGGCAATGGGATGGCTTCAGAAGCAGGTTATCACAAAGGATAATCCGGTGACTAAACCGGTTCTTCGTGAAGTGGTAGAAGACAGCTACAAACGTCTGATTGCTCCGGCTATCGAGAGAGAAATCAGAAGTGATCTGACAGAAAAAGCCGAGGACGGTGCAATCCATGTGTTCGGAAAGAACCTGGAGCAGCTTCTGATGCAGCCGCCAATCGTTGGCAAAGTTGTCCTTGGATGGGACCCGGCTTTCCGTACCGGCTGTAAACTGGCTGTTGTAGATGAGACAGGAAAGGTATTGGATACAACCGTAATTTATCCGACAGCGCCAACAAATGATGCAAAGATTCGTGCTGCAAAAGAAACACTCAGGAAACTGATCAAAAAATACAATGTTTCTTTGATCTCTCTTGGAAATGGAACTGCATCCAGAGAATCTGAACAGATCATTGTGGAGCTGTTGAAAGAGATTCCGGAGAAAGTACAGTATGTGATCACCAATGAGGCGGGTGCTTCCGTCTATTCCGCAAGTAAGCTGGCAACAGAAGAATTTCCGAATTTTGATGTTGGACAGAGAAGCGCAGCGTCCATCGCGAGACGTCTGCAGGATCCACTGGCAGAACTGGTTAAGATCACTCCGCAGTCTATCGGTGTCGGCCAGTATCAGCATGATATGAACCAGAAGAAACTTGGAGAAGCACTGAGCGGCGTTGTAGAGGACTGTGTAAATAAAGTTGGTGTAGATCTGAATACGGCATCAGCATCACTGCTTGAATATATTTCCGGTATCAGTAAGGTGATTGCAAAAAATATTGTAGCATATCGTGAAGAAAACGGCAGATTCGAGAGCCGCCGTGAACTTCTCAAAGTAGCGAAACTTGGACCGAAAGCATTTGAACAGTGTGCTGGTTTTGCACGTATCACAGGAGGAAAGAATCCACTGGATGCAACAAGTGTTCATCCGGAAAGTTATGAGGCAGCACAGAAAGTTCTGGAGAAGCTGGGATACAAACCGGAGGACATCACAGGTGGCAAACTGAGTGGTATTTCCAGACAGATCAAGAATTACAAAAAACTTGCGGAAGAGCTTGGCGTTGGCGAACCGACACTTCGTGATATTGTAAAAGAACTGGAGAAACCGGCACGAGATCCACGTGATGAAATGCCGAAGCCGGTTCTTCGTACAGATGTCCTGGATATGAAGGACCTCAAAGAAGGTATGATCCTTAAGGGAACGGTTCGTAATGTTATTGATTTTGGTGCATTTGTAGATATTGGTGTACACCAGGATGGACTTGTGCATATCTCTGAGATGACAGAAAGATACATTAAACATCCACTCGAAGCTGTGTCTGTAGGAGATGTTGTGGATGTACGTGTAATAGGAGTTGATCTGAAAAAGAAAAGAATCAGCTTGTCCATGAAGGGGATTAAATAAAACAGAGTGAACAAGTGTATGAAGGGCTGATGGATGACCCTGTCTATGGCGGAAGAGAAGGAATGAGATTGTGCAGGATGAATGTGCATTAATTTCAGAAACGGCTTCATCGTCTGGAAATACTAAGAATATACTCTGTCTGTTAAATACATGAACCAAAAGCGCAAAACTCGCCTGACGGCTCAGACATTACACTTTTGATCCATAACACAGCCAGAGTATATGCAAGTATTTCTACAGACGATTGCAGATGTTTCTGAAATCAAAAACACATTGCACCTGCACATATTCAACGTTCTTGGTGCTTTTGCTCATAGACTGGAGCATCCACAGCCCTTTTTTTACTTTATTGGCCGTTTTAGAGCAATCCCCATCGTCCTGGACAGTGCTATTAGTAGTGCGTATGGGCGGGAGGCGTTGGTAGCGATAGGATAAAAAGATTGCAAAAGTTGACGGGAGGGTGCGGCCGTGACCGCATGAGTCAGCCACAAACTGAAAGTTACACTGCAGCCAAGGGCGGGATTTCAGCATTAACTCATGCGTTG
>CAKRPO010000068.1 GCA_934378195.1 uncultured Blautia sp. | reverse complement strand
TTCATTTAATTCTAATACAGATAATTCTTTGATTGCTGCAATAAATTCTTCTGTTGTTAATTTTGCCATTTTAATTTCCTCCATTTATTAGATTTTATTATTTTTAGGATTCGCAGTATTTATAAGGAACTGCGAACTACACTACGCTTCGTTTGCGTATCTTACCGAATAATTCTGGATTATTCAGCTGCTGCCTCTGTATCAGCACCACCCTGTGCTTCTGCGATCTGGTTAAGCACACGAGCGAAGTTTGTGATAGGAGACTGGATGCTTCCAAGAAGTTTTCCAAGAAGTTCTTCTCTGGACGGAACCTGGGACAGAGCCTGGATTCCTGCCTGATCGTTGTAGTTTCCTTCAACTACACCTGCGATCAGTTCAAGAGCCGGGAACTGTTTTGCATATTTAGCAAGGATTCTAGCCGGTGCTGTAGCATCTGTTGCGGAAATAGCCAGAGCATTAGTTCCTTCCAGATGTGGGCAAAGGCTTTCACATGCTGTTCCTGCAAAAGCACGGTTCATCATAGTGTTTTTGTAAACTTTGTACTGAACACCAGCTTCTCTTAATTCCTTACGCAGAATTGTATCCTGTTCAACTGTAAGACCACTGTAGTTAACAAGTACTACTGCCTGTGCGTCTTTAATGCTGTTTGCGATTTCATCTACGATTGGTTGTTTCAGTTCTACTTTTGCCATAAATGGTACACCTCCTTATAGATTTTGATATACCGCCGCGTCAAAACATAAAAAAAGCCTTACTGCATGACAGTAAGGTCTCTGTAATCTTAAATAGAATACTAAGTCCTCGGTAGGCGTTTTAATCCTTATGCCTTGCGGCACCTACTGTCTTCGGCAGCGTTCTGTATAAATCTATCACACTTTTCCTGGTGTGTCAACTCCTTTTTACAAAAGAATTCATTTTTATTTTACACAAAATATGTTATGATTACATTAGCTATTTTATAAAGAAAGAATTTATTCTGGAGGCATTATGTTACCAAATACTTATATTCCGGATGCATCTGTCGATTTCAGTCATCCAAAGGGAACTCTTGCTGCTGAGATCTGCTCTGCATCTTCTTACGAAGCAGTTATTGCTGTCAGAGATTTCTCCGCAGACAAATACGAAAAGATTCTGTTCCTCGTAAAAGAACTCGACTTTCCCGGTACCGCAAGCCTGCCATTTCGTCAGAAAGGGGCTTCATTTATACTTGATCTGACTCCACTTGAGGGACTTTTTGAATTCCGACGTAACAAAGAGCTTCATATATTTATAGAAGGAATCAATCCTGACGGATCAGAACTCTTCCTTCTTAAGAATGCGCAGCCACCGGCAAAGCTCTGGCAGGACTTTTATATTTTTGCAGACGGACTCTTTTATCCGGAAGATCCTGCAATACGTCCAACAGAATATATCGGTGTTCTGTGTACAGATTCCCAAAATATCTTTCGCATCTTTCTGTGTGGCCGCAATCATTATCTTACACAGACTCATTTTTGCAGTCTTCGCAGTCTGAAAATGAGTCGCGGAATCCTGAAGATCTGTTTTGATCTCGAAACCGGCACCCATGAATACCTCAGGACTGAACTGGCCTTTCGAAACAAACTGGCAGAGGATGCAGTTGCCTATGATTTTCATGCTGTCCGTACACAGGCACGAGGCGATCTGCTGCGTATCAAAGTCTCTCTCGACTTAAATGCCATCGAATGGAAGAGTCTGTACTGGGATGTTAATGTACTCCTCCGTGATCCGGCCACCGGCAGGATCAACCACATTGCCGTTGCCATGGACACAAAGCAACGCATGTTTGAGAAGTTCCTCTATAACGGTTCTTATAAGACTGTGAACGGATTTTTTCTCTATCCTTATTATACCGGAAACAAAACGCTTGCATTCGTCTACCGTAAGAAGGAAAGGTACGATGGCCTTGATATCGTTGTCAAAGAATTTACTGCGATTTTTCTCTATCGCATTGCCAGATCCTACTGGAATAACAAACACATCTGCCTGGTAAGTGAAAAATTTGCTTCCATGGCACAGGATAATGGTTATTATTTCTTTAAGCACTGTATGGATGAAAATGAAGAGGCCTATCTTGGTAAGAAAATCTACTATATCATCTCCAAAGATTCGCCGGATCATTACAAAGTAGACCCATACAAAAAGAATGTGATCGACCTGATGTCTATCCGACACATGATCTATACGCAGGCTGCGGATCTGATCGTCAGTTCAGACTCCAGATATCATACGTACGCCATGCAGAGCAGACACAGCATTTTTAACCGCTATCTGCGCAAAAAGAAATTTGTCTTCCTGCAGCACGGTGTTATCGCCCTCAAAAAAGTCGATGCTTTTTACAGTAAAGGAATGCGCGGCGGCTGTGATCTGTTCGTTGTATCAACAAATGCCGAAAAACAGACGATTGTCGACAACTTTGGTTACAAACCTGAGGAAGTCATCAACACGGGACTCCCGCGCTGGGATGTCCTTCAGGACAAATCCGATGGTAGCCGTGAGATCATGATCATGCCAACATGGCGAAGCTGGCTGGATTCCGTTCCTGACAAAGATTTTGAAGAAAGTGATTATTTCTGCCACTACATGGCACTTCTGAATTCCGAACATTTCAGCAGTATTCTGGAAAAATATGATCTGCAGGTAAATTTCTATCTGCACGCCAAATTCCAGGAATATGCTGAGAATTTTAAAGCCATGAGCAGCCGCATACATCTGATATCCTTCGGTGAAGTTGCCGTCAACGAAATGCTGATGCGATGTCGTATGCTGATCACCGACTATTCCAGTGTATGTTGGGATATCCTCTATCAGGACAAGCCAACCCTGTTTTATCAGTTTGACCTGGATAAATACAACGAAGCACATGGCAGTTATATCGACATGCGTACTGAATTATTCGGTGACAGGGCGGAAACACAGGAACAGCTTCTGGACCTTCTGGAAGAAACCGTCCAGAATGATTTCCAGCTGAAACCACAGTATGAAGCCAGGCGCCACGAATATCTGCAATTCAAAGATAATCAGCACAGCCGTCATATCTGCGAAGAGATCAAAGCAAAGATCAAATCAAGTTGAACAGAAAAATGCAGTACTACAGTTCCGTCTTCTGCTGACGAATACTGTCGTACTGCATTTCAATTTTTATTTCTCATTTCTATTTTCAGATTTTACTCAGGCCTGCTGAATCTCAATGTTCTGTCCGCCCATCCAACAATGCCATCCGTGATCCATGCCGATATCTTTCCATATCTTATGATCTTCTTGACCAGTTCCAGCAACAGAGAGATCAGAACGCTTACTCCCATAAGGAACAGCCAGATCAATGCTGCATTTCCAAAAGAATACACCACTTTTTTTATCCATATCGTTCTCAGGAAAGAATGCACATAAAACACATTTGCAGAATGTGTTCCCAGAAATTCCAGAATCTGACGGATTCCCGGAATATCAAGTACAAATTCATACAACCAGTAGATCACAGTCATCGGAATCAGGCCATTCAAAACAAATTCAAAGTGTTCCCTGCCCCACGCCTGATACCACAGAAGAACCAGCCCCAACAATACAACTGTACTTATCACAAATTTCAGAATTTTGTTCAACGCTGGATTCTTTACGATCTTATATTGTTTCAGGCGTTCCAGTACATCCTGATTTGCAAAACATACTGCAAGCGGTACGACCAGCAGATATTTGATCAGATGTAACCTCCCATTTGAGATCATGATTCCCGGTACGATCACCATGATCACACTGAGCCAGCTGTATTTGCGATACATACATACTGCAAATGGAAGAAAAATGATCAGCAGGACTTCCAGACTCAGAAACCACCAGGTCGATACCAGCATTTCTGTATCAAAAAGATGTCCTACTCCCAAAAAATCCATGCCAAGGCTGATCAGATTCTGCCATTTCGTACCACTGTAGTGTGAAGAATCAGTTAGAAATGTCACCCCTGTACAAAACAGAAACGGAAGTACAAACATCAGAACAAGCTTCACATATCGCTTCAGGACAAATACGGTTGCTTCATGTCCATTAAAATCCAGCCCTGCATATTCTCTCTTCATAGAACGCGTAAGTCCATATACAGAAAGAAATGCAAACATCCCCACGCAATGAACCATACAGAGACTGATACCCATCGCCACGTTCTGTGGAAGCGGCCAGAAACTGACATCATATCCGCGCATCCTGCTTGTCCGTGAAAAAAGATGATATGCTAATAAGAAAGAAATCGCAACGCCTTTGACAGCCAGCGTATCTTTTTTGGTAAATTTTAAGGTCTGTTCCATTCGCCCTTTTTTCTCCTTTTCAAACTATTTTGATATTGTATCGCAGACTGTCTGTTTTTGTCAATAAATCCACGCCTCTTGCAATCAGAGATTCGGCTCTGTATAATTGTTAGTATTCACAGGTATAAAGGAGTATTCCCGTTTCATGGAAAAAACGATTTATATAACCAATATCAAAATACACCAGAACCAGATTCGGCTCTACATCAAATGTAATCTTTCTCCTGACGATGTACAGGCCGAAGCAAAATTTCAGAACGCCTGGCTCAGTCTGACACATCCGGTCACTGTTTCCGCATCCAGAGGCGGACTGCTCTGCACGGTCGACACATCCATCCTGGAGACAAACGCCGGAGACTGGACCATAACTCTTTACAGCCAGACCTCAGACGCAGTATATATTCCTGTCCTTGACAGCAAGAGTCGTCTCTCTCTGCTTCTTGGCCGCTACTATGTCCGCCGAGCGGATTTCGTCTATTTTCCGATGGGCGGAGCATCACACAGGATCATTCTCCGTTGCCGCCACTGGCAAAAACAGGACAGTCTTTCTTTTCGGATCAAAGAACTGAGCACATTCGCTGTCTCCAAACTTTTAAAGCGCTTTTTCAAAAAGAAACATATCTGGCTGGTATATGAAAAATACTGTATCACAGCCCAGGAAAACGGCTTTTATTTTTTTGAATACTGCATGGCCAATCAGAAAAACAATGTTTATTTCATTCTGGACAAAGCATCTCCACAATGGGAATACATGCAGCGTTACCGCAAAAATATCATCCCGGCCTCAAGTTTTCGCCATATCCTGTATCTGATGACCGCTGATCTGCTGATTTCTCCAGATGGCCGCCATCATGCATACACCTGGAAGCCGATGCCGAATCCGGTCACCAGAGAACTCAACAAACAGAAGCTTTATTTTCTGCAGCATGGTGTACTTGCCCTGAAAAATGTCGATTATCTTTTTGGTGCAGACTCCTCCTCTTCAGTTGACTACTTCACTGCATCGTCTGAATTCGAAAAGAAGATTATCGTAAACAACATGGGATATGATCCTTCCAGAGTTCCGGTCACCGGACTCGCCCGCTGGGATGGTGTCAAAGATACCTCTGATCCGGCACATCCGGTCATTCTGCTGATGCCAACCTGGCGTTCCTGGCTGGAAGGTCAGAATGACGAAGTCTTCATGCAGAGCAGTTACTATCAGCATTACACAGCCCTTTTGAATGACCAGGAACTTCAGGATTATCTGAAAGAAAAGAATATCAAACTACTGTTTTATATTCATCCGAAACTTCAGGAATTTATCAGCACTTTTCATTCTGAAGATTCACAGATCGAGCTGTACTCTTTCGACTCTATGCCAATGAACCAGCTTCTTATGCGTTGTTCCATGATGATCACCGATTATTCCAGTGCCTGCTGGGATGTCTATTATCAGGGCAAACCGATTCTTTTCTATCAGTTTGATCTTGAACAGTATAATCAGACAAATGGAAGCTACATCGATATGGAAACAGAAATCTGGGGCGACCGCTGCATGGAACAGGCAGACCTTATCCGCCTGATCAAAGAATATGCCGAAAACGGTTTTCAGGAAAAAGGAAAATACGCTGCAATGCGTAAGGATTATTTTGCTTATATCGATCACAACAACTGTCAGCGAACCTACGACTATATCAAAAGCCAGGGCTTCTAAACCCTGGCTTTTGGCATGTCATTGTCAGACTTATGTTATTGTTCAGATCAGTTCCGTAACCACTTTGATAAAGAAGATCACGATCACCACGATCATGACCGGCTTCACAATCTTGTGTCCATTGGAAGTAAAACTGTGGCTTCCCAGATAATTTCCTGCCATATTACAGCATCCTGCAGCAATTCCAAGCGGCAAAAGGACTTTTCCATTCATCAGAAAAACAACCAACGCCGTAATATTAGTCGTCAGGTTGATTGCCTTTGTTGTTCCAGCTGCATCATTCAGCGTCATATGACAGAACCCTGTAAACAGAAGCATCAGAAAAGTACCGGTTCCCGGACCGTAAATTCCGTCATAGATACCAATCACAACTGCGATCAGAATACATTTAAAAATCAGTATTCCATTGACCACATCTGTGACATTTTCATCATTTCCCTGCAGTGCCTTACTTCTGAGTACATAAAATAAGATTATCGGCAAAACAACCAGCATTGCAATTTTCAATACTCTGTCTGAAATCAGTAATGCCAGATGCGATCCCATCCAGGATCCGGCAATCGCACCCAAAATAGCCGGAATACAGATTTTCCATTTCATAAAGCCCTTTTTCATATAATGATAAGTGGCAACTGAAGTTCCCATAAAACTGCTCATTTTATTTGTTGCAATCGCAGTATGTACCGGCAGTCCGGCAATCATATATGCCGGAAGCGAGATCAGTCCTCCACCGCCGGCAATCGAATCTACAAATCCTGCCAGAAATACACAAAAACATACCACCAGATAAACTAATATTACTTTCTCTCCCACGTTCCCTGTCCTCAATTTCTATTATTTTATTGCTTATTTTTTCTTCATCGCAATCAATGTCGGGCGAAGAATCTCCACATACTCCTCGTACATAACCTCTCTGAGAAAATCTACATATTCCCAGAATGTCAGTTCCCCATCCGGCGTGAGAAGCTCAAAGTCTGTATCATAGACATTTACAAACAGACCTGTCTCCTTAAGTCCATTCCGCAGATAAAACGCTTTTCTTCTTTTGCGATCTTCAGCATTTTCTGCCTTTTCATCCTGTGTCTCGATCTCAAAGATATATTTATGACCTTTGAACCGTTCAAGAAGCACTTCGAGTCCTTTGCTTCCATAACCACCATTCCGCTTCTCCGGTGCAATGGCATAATAATCCAGAAGTGCCCGGTTCTGTTCTGCATCGATCAGATTGATCGCAAGCCCTACAAATGCATCTTCATCGACCATCGCAAGCATTTCCATCTTTCCGTCTGCCACCAGGCGTTCCATGACTGGAAGCGGCTTTTTCTCCTGTTCAGGAAATGCCCTGTCATATAAATCATACAGCTGCCATTTGTACTGTGCGCCTTCATCGACAATATTCATCAGTTTCATTATGTGATTCTCCTGTTTAATTATTAATCATATCCGGCCAGGACAAAATCTCTGCTGCGATTTCTTTTTCATAATCGCCCTCGATATCCTGACTTCTGCCGGCTTCATAAATATTGGTCTCGGCACCCCAGACTTCATCATGATATTCCCACACATGGAAACGAAGTCCACGGAACATGAAGTCCAGACTTCCGCAGTCATCTTCTTCTGTATATTCATAATGAATATTTTTTTGTTTTAATGCATCCTGTACTGTCTGCAGTCTCATATCCACCACTCCTGTTTTTTTCTTTCTGATTACACTCATATTAGTATAACATATCCCCAACGGTTGTCTATTGTAAAAATCGCTTTTATGCTTTATTATAATAAAGATATTAAAAACAGGGTTCTCAAACCATGATTTCAAAGGAGTATATACCCATGACAACAAAAATGGTTTTTCACGGAAGTGATATAGAAAAAATATGTGCTTACTATCATTTAAATAAAGAAGATATCGTCAAATTCGGAGCAAATGTCAATCCACTGGGGCTTTCTGCCTCTGTCAAAAAAGCGATTGGCGAAAATATCGACCTGTTTTCCTCTTATCCTGACAGGGATTACGTCTCCCTCAGAAATACAATTGCCGAATATTGTCGAATTCCTGCAGAATTTATTCTTCCGGGCAATGGTTCAAGCGAGCTGATTTCCCTGCTGATCCAGGAACGTGCGCCGAAGCACACCCTGATTCTCGGACCAACTTATTCCGAATACTCCAGAGAACTTTCTTTCTCCGGAAGTACACAGGAATATTATCATCTGCAGGAAGAACGCAACTTCACACTGGATGTGGACGACCTGTGTAAAACATTAGAAAAAGGTTATGATTTCCTGATCATCTGCAACCCGAACAATCCGACTTCTTCTGCAATCCTGCAGGATGATCTGAGAAAACTGATTGCATTCTGTGCAGAAAGAAATATTTTCGTCATGATCGATGAGACTTATGTGGAATTTGCACCGGACATCAATGCTGTTACAGCCGTTACACTGACCAGAGAATTCACAAATCTGATGGTTCTCCGTGGTGTTTCCAAATTCTACGCAGCTCCGGGCATGCGCCTTGGGTACGGTATCACAGGAAACCGTGAATTTCTGGCAAAAATGAGAGAAAAGCAGACTCCATGGTCTCTGAACAGCCTTGGTGCTTTTGCAGGGGAAAAAATGTTTCTCGACCATGACTATTTCTGCAAAACCAGGGATTTGATTCTTGGTGAACGTGACCGAATGGAAACTGAGCTGAAAAAACTTACAACTTTTAAAGTTTATCCTGCATATGCAAACTTTATCCTTCTGAAGATCCAGAAAAACGGTCTGACATCCGCAGATGTATTTGAATCCTGCATCAAAGAGGGGCTGATGATTCGAGACTGTTCTTCATTCCAGTGTCTGGATGGCGAATTTGTCCGTTTCTGCATCATGATGCCGGAAGACAACACCCGACTCCTGGAAGTACTGAAGCAGCTGTGATCCAGCTGCTTCTTTTTAATGATTCATATGCAGATATTTCTCCCTGGTGGCAAGTCCTCCTCGGATATGCCTTTCCTCTTTATTTACATCCAAAATCTTACGTGTTTCACCTGCCAGTGCAGGGTTGATTTGTATCAGACGATCTGTCACATCCTTATGCACGGTACTCTTACTGATCCCAAATTTCTTCGCTGTCTGCCGTACCGTTGCTTTTGTTTCTATTATGTAATGTGCAATCTCCACTGCACGTTCTTCGATATAATCCTTCAAAGAAAAATCCCCCGA
>CAKRPO010000067.1 GCA_934378195.1 uncultured Blautia sp. | reverse complement strand
GCAGAAACTCTGGTAACTTATCAGGCAAAAGGATATGGCCTTAAGAATGTAAATGACCGTATCCGGCTTCTTTATGGGGAGAATTACGGAATTCATATTTTCAGTGCACCGGATGAAGGCACGACTGTTATCATGAAATTTCCGAAGGAGGGCAGAGAGAATGAATAGTAAATGGAAAAAACTGCCTGTTGTTCTGATAGGAAGCATAACTATAGCTGTCTGCGGATGCAGCAGTGATTCGCAGGAGATGAATCAGAAAAAAACATCGGCAGCAAAAGAAAATACGGAATCTACAGAGACAGTCCGTGCCGGTACCTGGGAAACAGCTGCGCAGACTCCTTATGGTGCTTATCCTGAACTTGTAACGTATACTTTAGGACAAATGAGTGGTGCGAATGATTCAAATCTTCCGGAAGGAAATACCTATGACGACAATGCTTACACCCGTTATCTCAGAAAAATACTGAATATTCAGAATAACAATGTCTACATGGAACGGGAAGATCGATATGATGAATTTGTGAACATTCTTGTAAAAGACCAGACGCTGCCGGATGTATTGGTGGTTTCGGATAGAGAAACACTCAAAGAAATGGTTGATAATGATCTTGTGGAAGATCTGAGCGAAGTATATGAGAATTGCACTTCAGAGAGAATCAAAGAGATGTTTGAGAGCTATGGAAGCGATCTTCTGGATTCTGTGCGATTTAATGGAAAACTGATGGCAATTCCGGAGACCGTTACAGATCATGGTCCGCGTCTGATGTGGCTGCGTAAGGACTGGATGGATAAGCTTGGCCTTGAAAATCCGAAAACACTGGAAGATGCATTTGACATAGTAGAAAAATTTGTCCAGAATAAAATGGGCACGGAGGATGGAGAAGACCCGATCGGACTCGTTTGTGATACAGATCTGGTGGGAACTACCAGCTCTAATTATTCAGTAGATCCTGTTTTTGATAAATTTGGAGCCAGTCCACAAAGGTGGGTAAATCAAAATGGTAAGATCGTGTATGGTTCCGTAACAGAAGAAACAAAAAATGCACTGAGTTATCTGCATGAACTCTATGAACGTGGAGTGTTGGATAAGAATTTTGCATTGCGCGCGCAGAACAACCTCAGAGATCTGGTGATAAATGGAAAATGTGGAGCTTTTTTTGGCCTGTGGTGGACACCGAACAATCCACTGATGGATGTTTATGAGACAGACAAAGAGGCAAACTGGCAGCCGTTTTATCTACAGCCGACAGACTGGCAGAATGTATATGATACTTTTCAGGATAATAAATATGTTGTTGTACGCAAGGGATATGAGCATCCGGAAATTGTAATGAAGATAATCAGTGTATTGTTTGATTATAGCAGATATGAGGCCAAGGATGCGGATGAGGTAAATGACTATTTTGCTCTTAACGTAGAACCGACAGCCAGACCGCTGGTTATCAATGTTGATTATAATGAGGCGACATTTCAGATTACAAAAGATATCCAGAGTGTAATGAGCGGCATGCGAAAAGAAGAAAGTTTAAGTGCAATTGAGAAATCTTATTACGATGCAGCAGAAAAATTTATTCAGGGAAAATCAGAAACGGCGGAAGACTGGGCAGCATATGAATCCAGACTTGCAGCAGTTGGAAGGTTGATAGAAGGAAACTACCGGTCAACAGCCAAAAGATATCTGGATGATGCAGACGGTGAAATACCGAAGTCTCTTCAGCAGCTCGAAAAAGACACCTTCATCCAGATTATTATGGGGGTAAAGTCAGTTAACTATTTTGATACCTTTGTAACCGAATGGTATGAGCAGGGTGGAGAGGAATTGACAGAGCAGATTCGAAATTCGAATCCGTCTGAATAAAAACTATAATTTAAGGAGTTCAGTAAGTCGCTGCCGTTTTGTTCGGGTGTCTCCTTCGATGTGAAGCTTTGAATATATTCGATTCATATATTGTTTTACAGTACCTTCTGAAAGATACATAGTTGCTGCAATTTCCCGGTTGCTGAGCCTTCCGGCAATAAGTTGAGCAAATTGAAGTTCTCTGTCAGTCAGAACCAGGGCAGCAGCCGGACGGCTGTGAGTGTTTAAAAATGTGTTGCGGTTTGTTTCAAATAGTTTCGCAAGACTATGAATTTCCTGCTCAAAAGGTGAGGATCCAAGCAGGTCTTTTATATAAATATAGTTTTCACAGAATGGAACTATGAGTTTATCCGCTCTGGCAAGCTGAAGAGCCTCTTTTATGTAATCAACAGCTTCTTTGTGATGCTGAAGCGCATAACATGCACCTGCGGCCTGGATCAGAACATGAATCTCACAGAGAACATAGGGGAAATGTCTGCTGAAACCCAGTAATTCTTTGTTGCGCCGAAGTACTTCTGTATATGATTTTTGAGCCAGGTATACCTGGTTCTCAATCAATAACATCATAGGTTTGGCTGGATTCAGATAGTGATTCTTGTCAAGTCTGTGTTCACGAAAAACTTCTGGAATCATAGCTGGAAGACCAAGAAGAGCGTAATAATATGCACATATACTGTCAAAAATATTCAGGAAAAGAGTGTTTCCTAAAAGGATAAGTCTGGCACGCTTTTCTGCCTGCGAAATCCAGGGAGATGGATGTTCATCAAAAAAATTCAGACGGGCTGAAAGAAAATCGCAGCAGAGATCCATATTTATATGAGTGTTTCCGCATATTTCCTGACGTACACGTGAAAGCAGAACCATGCTATTGTAAAAATCACCACGGCAGTATTGAGCTTCTGCTTCCATGATCATTTCAGCGCCTTTGCCATGATCAGAGGTGATTTGATAGTAGTAAGGCATGGAATCATTCATAACGCTGATCTCATCATCAAGTTTACCTGCATTGCGATGAAACATCATAAGAACTGATGGAGAACCAAAAGTCCAGGAGCCATAATTGCGAATGGACACAGCCGGTCCGGACATTTGTCGACACGCACTTTTATGGAGTTTACTCATTGCAGCAATATCGTTATAACAGAGAAAACTCATGATAAGATCACATTCACCTAGCAGATTACCGCGCTGTACATCTGTAAATGATGGATTTTCATTGACCTCCTGAAGAAGAAGTTCCTTGAGATGCATCATCATCGGTATTTGCTGCCATGTAAAAAGCCGCCGCATCAGAACAAGCAGGCTTATAGGCCAGGCACGAAGAATGTTTTCCGGACAATGTTCGAGAACATAAAATACATTTTCCGGACTGATAGAAGCAAGAGAGACACCGACATCTTTCTGGATTACACGTAGCCAGTGATCATAGTTTCCTGCTTTCGCATAGAAAACCAGAGCTCGGATATAATCTTTCTGTGCTTCATAATACTGTCCATAAATATTTATACATTGATTTTGTTCTTCAGGAGAAAACTGTTGAAACAGGAGAGAGGAACAATACTGCAGCATATGATGAAAGCGAAATTTCTGGTCAGGCAGTCGAATGATAAAGGCGTTGTTTTCAGTCATTCGTTTTAATATCTGGTCAGAATCAGAAAGACCTGTCACATAGGACGCCATAGGTCCGTTAAATTCTTCTGACAGGGACAAACGCGCCAGAAATGTATGTTCTGCTGAGGTGAGGGGTTCAATGAGAGCCTCAGTGATCATTGTATAGATATCATCATATTTATCGAGAAGTGATCCTCGATTGGCAAATGAACGTAGATTAAGATATACAACTGAAAACCAGCCCTCGCTCGTCTGATAGAGTTGCTCTGCCTGTTTTTTGGTTATACGTATGTCGCATCGGCGTGCATAAGAAAAAATATCAGAAGTATTTAATTTCAATTGTTCGGCATTGATATAGTGGATTTTTTTGCCGAGGTGGAGGACTTCATTACCAGATAAAAAACGGTTTCTGCTGGCAATGATCAGATGAAGCTTATCTGATATAAAATCTGTCAGTGTGCAGAAAAACTCAATTATCAGAGAATCTTTTAACAGATGAAAGTCATCCAGGAACAGATAAGTGGTTTTTTCTGAAAAAACAAAAAAGTCAGATAAGTGTTCGGCAAGAAGAATTATCTCTTCAGTAGTTTGAGGATACTGATAATTCATAATATCAGGGTCAGCTTTTTCCAGAGAGGCCTGAAAGCCTCTCCAGAATAAAGCGGTACTGTCAGAATAAATATTGATCCGAAATATCTGGCAATCATTTTGGGAAGCTTCTTTATCCAAAAACCAGTTTACAGCCGTACTTTTTCCGTATCCCATAGGGGCAATGACAGATGTGAGTGCATAATCCTTTATAGAATTCATGACAGGATACAAATGTTCGGAAATATAAATCTGATTAAGCTTATGTAACGGGTTCATGGAACAGTTACCTCCTGAAGTTATTTATACCAGAGTTTAAGACATTTTACTTTGCGTGATTGTGGATCGGTAATGAGTTTTCCTACATACACTTTAACTTTCTTTGTTGCACCAGGTTTGATGTTTACTTTGTGGGTTTTAGTTAAGGTAATTGTTTCGTTCAGAGTCATTGTGTATCTGAGTTTAACTTTGGTTATAGTTCTCTGTGATGTGTTTTTAAAGGTCAGATAATAATAGGTTTTGCAGCTATTATGGTAATATTTATAGTTGGATATCTTTACTTTAAGCTGGCTGAGTTTTGGGGCAGGCTTTTGAACAGTGAACTTGATTGCTTTGCGCTTTCCGTTCAGTGTGAAAGTTATCGTTGCTTTTCCTGGCTTTTTAGCAATCAGTTTTTTTCCTGAAACTGCAAGAACACTTTTTCTATTTGATTTAATATTTTTGATCACGCATTTTCCAAGTCCCATCTGAGAAACATAATTTGATATGTTTTTCTTCTGCTTCAGAGTCATGGAAGCAGTGGACGGGACATAATATGTGGTGTTTTGAACCTTAATGACCTGGCTGGCAGCAACACCTTTATAGGACACAGTGCATTTGGTAGAGCCACTTTTTAAAGCACGTATATGAAGTTGCAGTGAGTTGCCAAAGAAATCTTTTTTAGTAAGTGAAACAATAGATGAATCTGAAAAACTTACAGAAACCTGATTAGGTTTTATATACTCCCAATATGGTAATTCAGGATCTGAGATTTCAAGCTGCATGGTATCATTGTCTCCGGAATAAAGCGGTGAAATGCTGTTTGGATGTAACGTTACTTTTGGAGACTTTTGTACAGCTGGTTTTGTTTGCGGCTGTGGTTTGGGAGTTGATGGCGCAGGCGTTGGAACTGGTACTTTTTGAATTGTAAAGTCAAGACTGAAAATGTATTCTTTGTAATTTCCAGTCAGAGCATCATCGTCATCAAGATAAAATGATAGGAATAGTTCGGCAGGAGAGATGCTTTTAATAGTACGTTTGTCTGCGTATATTGCGTTACCTGTATTATACATTGTAAACTGATCAGTGTCTATAGAATATACAATCTGATCTGGAAGCTTTGCAGGAGCATGCTGAGGATCGTTAAAACTGATCGAGATGTTTACCATATAATCCCCGGGATCTGAATCAGGTATGTTTAGCTTTTCAGAATAACGGTTTTCAAGGCTGGTTATAATTTCCGAACCATGAAGACTTGTTCCATCAGATGTTGGTTTCTGAATGATGGCAGCATTAACATTAATGCAGCAATGCAACATTAAAAATAAAGCAGCTGTAAACAGAAAAGAACAGAACAGAGATGAAGCTGGTGATGATTTGTTTCCTTTTTCTTTCATAAAAAACCCTCCTTTAATTATAAAATGATTATCAGAAATGTTATTTCTGTTAATTAGATTTTATAACTAAAGAAGGGATGTTTCTATTAACTAAAAGTTACTTTTGTCAGTGATTTTGAGGTATCTGTTTTATTTGCCAAGATGCCAGATGTCATTGTTATATTCTTCAATCGTACGGTCAGAAGAGAAGAAACCTGCATTTGCAATATTGATCAGTGTACGGCGGCTCCATTCTTCTGGATTTGCTGAATAATCTTTCATTGCCTGTTCTTTACGGACAACATAAGCATTGAAGTCCGGAAGAGTCTGGAACCAGTCTTTATTGATGAGTTCATTCTGCAGACGTTTCAGGTGTTCTTCATCACCATATTTCAGCATTTCATCACTGGTGAGGAAATCAATGGCACGATGAAGATTTGGATCAGCTTCATACCAGTCTCTTGCACAATAGTCCCCTGCTTCATAACGATGGATGACCTGTTTGCTGCTCTGACCAAAGATATAGATATTGTCCTTGCCGACAGCTTCAGAGATTTCTACATTTGCTCCATCCATAGTTCCAAGAGTCAGTGCGCCATTCAGCATGAACTTCATGTTTCCGGTTCCGGATGCTTCTTTGGAAGCAAGACTGATCTGCTCGGAAAGATCACATGCAGGAATCATCTTTTCGGCTGCAGAGACATTGTAGTTTTCTACAAAAGCAAGCTGTAAATATTTTGATACTTCTGGGTCTTCGCTGATAACCTGGGAAAGAGTCAGAAGACCATGAATGATGTCTTTTGCAATAATATAAGCAGGTGCAGCTTTTGCTCCGAAGATACTTACAAGAGGTGTGGCAGGAATATGACCTGCTTTGATCTCCAGATATTCATGGATCAAAAAGAGCAGATTCAGCTGCTGACGTTTGTATTCATGAAGTCTCTTTGACTGAATTGAAAACATAGCATTCGTATTTAAGCGTACACCCTGTTTGGTATAAAGCCACTGAGAGAGTGCTTCCTTATTGTTTTTCTTAATTTGACTGAGAATAGCCAAAACTTTGGAATCATTAGTATAAGTCAGAAGTTTCTTGAGTTCGGCAGCATCTTTCTTGAATCCTGGACCAATCAGTTTTTCAATTTCTTCTGTCAGAGACGGATTGCATTTCAGAAGCCAGCGGCGGAAGGTGATACCATTAGTTTTGTTATTGAATTTCTCAGGATATAACTGATAAAATCCTGCGAGTTCACTTTCTTCCAGAATCTGAGTATGCAGAGTGGCAACTCCGTTAGTAGAATGTGAAAAATGAATATCCATGTGTGCCATGTGAATGAGCTGATTCTGGTCAATGATTGCGAGAGATTCATTTGATGTACGTGTTTTTGCAAGAGAATCAAGCTTCTCGATAATTGGCATCAGCTGTGGAACAACCGTATCCAGATAATGGCGCGGCCATTTTTCCAGTGCTTCCGCAAGGATAGTATGGTTCGTATATGCACAGGTCTTTGTCACGATTTCTACTGCCTCGTCAAATTCGATTCCATGTTCGCCAAGAAGACGGATCAGTTCAGGAATGACCATGCTTGGGTGGGTATCGTTGATCTGGATTGCAGCATAATCGGCAAGATCATGATAATTGCAGCCACGCTCTGCAGATTCCTGGAGTATCAGCTGAGCACCAGCAGAAACCATGAGATACTGCTGATAAATTCTGAGCAGACGACCGTCTTCATCAGAATCATCCGGATAAAGGAAGAGAGTCAGGTTCTTTGCGATGTCTTTTTTATCAAATGAGATGCCGTCTCCGATTACGCTTTCGTCTACAGTATCCAGATCAAAGAGATTTAATGTGTTGGTTCGTCCTTCGTATCCGGTTACAGGCAATTTATAAAGTCTTGCAGAGTAGGTTGTTCCAGCAAGAGAAACATTAAAGACAGTATCGGTAGCTTTAGCGGCGCACTGGTCAGTAAGCCAGAAATCAGGTGCTTCATTCTGAAGATTATTTTTGAAATTCTGACGGAAGAGACCGCAATGATAACGAAGTCCGACACCATCACCAGGCAGATCCAGAGTTGCGAGACTGTCGAGAAAACATGCTGCAAGTCTTCCAAGTCCACCATTTCCAAGACTCGGTTCTGGTTCCTGTTCTTCGATTTCGGCAAGTGATTTTCCGGCATCTGCCAGAGTTTCACGAACCTCATCATAAAGTCCGAGATTAATAAGGTTATTAGAAAGCAGTTTACCTATCAAGAATTCTGCTGAAATGTAATAGAGCTTTCTGCCGGTAGTGGCTTTGCGGCTTTTTTCACTTTCTTCCTGAATAATGTTTAAAAGTGCTGTATAAAGCTCGCTGTCAGAAGCCGTTGAAATATCTTTCTTGCAAAGATCATTAAGTTTTGATTTCATAAATTCGCTCATGGGAGTTGCTCCTTTCAGTATAAAAATACTTGTTGTAATTCCTGTAAATCAGGTTGATTTATTTATAACATAGAATTAAGATTGATTCCTGTAAAAAGAGAGCAACAACTGATACTATCCTATCATTTGAGTAAAATTATTATAGAGGAATAAGATTATGGAAAAAGTAACAGCTACAGATTATCAGGAAAAAAAACAGCATGGAAGTCGATTGTTCCCGTTTAATATTTATCCGTGTACAATACCGCTCGACTTTCCGGTGGTGCCTTTACACTGGCATAAGGAAATGGAATTAATATATGTAAAAAAAGGGAAAGGCCAGATTCAGCTTGAAACTAATAATTATGAAGGCGAAGCGGGAGATATATTTTTGGTGCCGCCAGGAACCCTTCATTCTATCCACAGAATAAATGGTCATGTAATGGAATATGAAAATATTATTTTTGGAGTGAACTTTCTGGGAGAAGGAGCAGCAGATCTCTGTGCAAGTGAGTATTTTGTGCCGCTCGCATCTGGAAAGCTGCTGCCACCGGCAAAGATGAGTGAAGGTGAAAGTTATTACGAAGAATTAAAAAGAAGTCTCAATCAGATGGAGGAATTATGTGAAGCTAAGGAAAAAGGATATGAATTAGGAGTAAAAGCTGCATTGCTCCAGATGATATTTATTTTGATAAGAAGATTTCCTAATGTTAAAGAAGTTTCTTCGCCAGACAGAGAGCGCCTGAAAGAAGTACTGGGCGAAATCAGTGCCAGATACAGCGAGAATATTTCGGTAGCAGATATGGCTGAGTTCTGTGGATGGAGCAGCAGTCATTTTATGCGATGGTTCAAAAAAATGACAGGAGACAGTTTTATTTCTTATATTAATGATAGAAGACTTACGGATGCTGCAGAGGCATTGAGACGTACGGATGATAAGATCCTTACAATATCAGAAGATGCAGGTTTTGCAAATCTATCAAATTTCAATAGACAGTTTAAAAAAAGATACGGTATGACACCGAGAGAGTATAGAGAAATGATAGGGTTATAAATTTTTCAAAAAAGTAAAAAAAGGTGTTGACAGATCATTCTGATAGTGGTATTCTAACTAAGCTGTCACGAAGAATTGTTTCTTCTGATTAAACAATTTGAAAAGTTTTGAAAAAAGCGAAAAAAGTTGTTGACAAA
>CAKRPO010000066.1 GCA_934378195.1 uncultured Blautia sp. | reverse complement strand
TTTGTCAACAACTTTTTTCGCTTTTTTCAAAACTTTTCAAATTGTTTAATCAGAAGAAACAATTCTTCGTGACAGCTCAATTAGAATACCACTATAAAAGAAAGATGTCAACACTTTTTTTAACTTTTTTTATTTTTTTGTGGTATACTGTTAAAATAGCTCACATGCAAAGGCTATAATCGCATTTTACACCAGATACTTTCTTCTTATAAAAGAAACACAATTACCAAGAAACAAGAAAGAGGTTATTTATCTTGAAAACTCAATCCAATCCCTCAACTCCAAACGCATCTGCAGGTAACCCACTGGGCACTGCTCCAACCGGGCGCCTCCTTGCGAAGTTTGCAATCCCGGCCATTATCAGCATGTTGGTCAATGCTCTCTATAATATAGTAGATCAGATTTTTATTGGCCAGGGTGTTGGTATGCTTGGAAACGCCGCAACCAACATCGCATTTCCAGTCACAACGATTTCAACCGCTGCTGCTCTGCTTCTCGGAATTGGCGGCGCCTCCAACTACAATCTTGAAATGGGCGCCGGTAACGAGCGTAAAGCGAGCGAAATTGCCGGAAGTGCACTTTCAGCATTAACGCTCACGGGCGTATCCATCGCTGCAGTCATTCTGCTTTTTCTGCATCCATTGCTTGTTTTCTTTGGCGCAACGGATACCGTGATTCCTTATGCAACAGATTATGTAAGCATCATCGCAATCGGACTTCCGTTCTTTACTTTATCTGTTGGCGGAAACCACCTGATTCGTGCCGATCGCAGCCCTACATATTCTATGATGTGTACCTTAACCGGAGCTATCATCAATACGATTCTTGATCCACTGTTTATCTTTGGTTTCAAATGGGGAATCAAAGGAGGCGCCTGGGCAACCGTAATCGGCCAGATTGTTTCAGCTCTCCTCGTTGTAATCTATTTTTCCAGATTCCGAAAAATGTATCTGGAACGTAATATGATGAAGCCACAACTGCAGCATTTAAAAGCAATCGCATCTCTTGGAATGGCGTCCTGTATCAATCAGATCGCAATTGCTGCTGTCCAGATTGTAATGAACAACATTTTGCGCTATTATGGTGCTTCTTCCGTTTATGGAAGTGACATTCCAATTGCATGTGTCGGAATTGTCTCTAAAGTAAATATGGTATTTCTGGCGATCTGCATTGGCATCTCCCAGGGTGCCCAGCCAATCTGGGGGTTCAATTACGGAGCCAGAAAATTCGACCGTGTTCGACAGACATATCGCTATTCAGCCACTGCCTGCACGATCATCGCAATCCTGTTTTTCCTTTGCTTCCAGCTTTTCCCGCATCAGATCGTAAGCATGTTTGGAGAAGGAAGCGACCTGTACTTCAAATTTGCAGAAAACTATCTGCGAATCTTTATGCTTTTAACTTTTGCCAACGGTATCCAGCCGATGTCTGCCGGATTTTTTACTTCTATAGGAAAAGCCGGGCTTGGTATTATCATGTCTTTGACAAGGCAGGTTCTCTTCCTGCTTCCGTTGGTTATCATCTTTCCGATGTTTATGGGAATTGACGGCGTCATGTATGCAGGTCCAATTGCCGATGCTGCCGCGTTTGTACTTGCAGTTGTTTTTGCCCGCAAAGAACTCGGCAAAATGAAAAACGCATAACTTTCTATATTTACCTTATCGGAACATCACAGGGTAATTTCTTATAGAAAAAGCAAAAGCTGTATTTCAGGTTTTCTCCTGCTCATACAGCTTTTTGCTTTAAAAATCTATTATTTACAGATATATTCTTCTATTTCCGTTACCCGATTCCCCTTCTGTTCCTTCCATATCATAAGATACAGTTTATAATCCAGAGAATCACGTGCAATCGTAAAAGGTTCTTCTCTTAAGATATCTGCGCGGATTCCCTGATTCTCTAATTCGCTCTGGCGTTCTTTTATCTTCTTCAGGGTTTGCTGATATCGTCGTTCCATTTCCTCGCCAAAGTTTCTCCTTGGATAACCTGCGGTCGCCTGCTGCAACTTTTTTGTCAGAAGATCTATAACTTTTTTGTGTTTTGATTGATGCATCATAACCGCAAGTCTCTTCGCCCAGAATTTCGCAGGATGCTTTCTATAGAATTCCAACATTTTTAGCAAAGAAGTATCTTCACATTCCGTTGCCAGTTCTTTCATATAAGTAATTGCCTCTTCCGAAGGAATCCACGGGTTTTCCCGCGGCACAATATATTTCTCCGGGACTGCCGGATAACAACAGTAATTTAATGGTGGAAACTCTGCAAGCGTCGCCAGTTTTATTTCCTCTTCCGTACAGTATGCTGCACCAAGATAATCATATTTATCCCGAAGGATCGCCAGTCTGTATTCCAGTTGCCGGAGATATTCATATTCTTTGACCCAGAAATGTCCGGTATATGCATACTCATACAAATGCACCTCCAGGTCCAGATCTTCAAAAAACAATGTCAACACAGTCTTGTCCTGTTTCACAACAAGCACAAATCTGCCGTCCTGTCTGGTCATAGATGCCTGCAGTTCTCCCTGATAGTCGCTGTGATATTCTCCTGTCATCCGTGCATTCCGAAAGACCAGAAAGCTCTCGACTGCATCATTCATCAGATATACCAGCGGAATATCTGTTTTATCACTCTTCTCTCCCGATGCTTCGCGCCCGCCGCCTGGCATATTCTCCGGAATGAGCAGTTCAAACTGATCCTGCTCCAATAATTGTGCCAGTTTTTCCAAAGTTTCTTCTGTCATATTTCTAATCCCAATAATCTTTCAATAGTTTCCGGATCAGGCTCCTGTTTCAGCCATCTCAGCTGATCTGCCATTTCACATGACTTCCATTTTCATCTTTACCTACGATCAGCTGATCTTCTATCTCCTGCTTCAGTTCTGATACATGAGAAATGATTCCGATCAGTCTCGAACCTTCTGCCATCTCCTGCAGTACACGTACTGCCTGATTTCTAGAATGTTCATCAAGAGAGCCAAAACCTTCATCGATAAACATCATGTCCAGATTGATTGCCGCAGAGCTCTGCTGAATCTGGTCTGCCATTCCAAGTGCAAGAGACAATGCAGCCATAAAAGATTCTCCACCGGAAAGCGTTCGCACTTCCCGCTCTTTGCCTGTCACAGTGGAATAAACCATCAGATCAAGCCCTCTGTTTTTGCCCTCGCCGGCTTTTTCCAGATCATACATACGAAGTTCAAACTGTCCGGCAGACATTTCCTGAAATCGTCGATTCGCCGCGTACAAAATATGTTCCAGATAATACCGCTGTACATAGGTTTCCAGATCCATACGTGAGCCACTGACATTTCCGGAAGTCATGCGGTACAGCACATCAATCCGGGCATGTTCTTCCACAATTGCTTTTCGTTCTTCCAGCCTGGAAGCGAGCGCCTCATAGATTTCTCTGTCATCTTTTTCGTCCATACACAGTTGATTATAAACCTTTTCCTTTTTCAGATACTCCACTTCTGCTGCTTCTTTTTCCATCTGGATTTCTTCCAGAACCGGTTTTTGCTCTTCTCCGATCGCACTCTGTGCAGAATCCTTCTGCGCCTGTGCTGCAGCCTTTTTCTCGTGATAAGCACTGACTGTTTTCTGAAGTTCCTCTGACGCTTCACGACGATATGTCTCCACGAGTTCTTTCCATTCAGTTTCTGTCATCTGTCTGGATTCCATTGCTTCTATATAAGAAGATGTTCGTTCATTCACAATCTTCTTTTGCTCTGGAATCTCCTGCTGGTAACGGCTGATCAGGGTTTCTGCCTGTTTCACGGCATTTGCAGCTTCTCTTGCTTCTTTTGAAGCTTTCTCAAAGATCATTTCTGCATTTTGCTTCAGATTTTTCGCCCGCACCAGTGCTGCTTCTGCCGCTTCTTTTGTCTCAAATTCTGCAGAACCTCTCAGATTTTGCAATGCAGCTTCGCTTCCAGCCAGTTTTTCTGCTGCTGTCTTCTCTTTTTCCAGACACTGATCCAGCGTTTCCTGCAATCGTTTTTTCTGTTCTTCTACCTTCTGGAGTGCCTCACGGATTTGTGTCAAAAGTCGTGCATCTGCCTTCAGTTTCTCCAGTTCTGTTTCTATCTGCCGTTTCCAGAGTTCCAAAGAATTGTTCATTTCTTTCACGCTCGACTGCTCTGTTATAGAAGAAATACTTCTGTGTAAACGTTCCTGGAGCTTTTGTACACTGGCAATATAGGTATCTTTTCGTGTATCGTATTCTGATCTGGCCGCCGCTGCATCCCCTGCAGCTTTTTCCTGATCTTTACGTAGTTTATCCACATTCGCCTGCATATTTTGCAGTTTTTCTTCAGAGATATCCACAGATTCCACACCTTTTTTCGCCGGATGTGGATGTTCTGTAGAGCCGCACACCGGGCAGGGCTTTCCCGTCTCTAATTCTGCAGCGAGAAAACCAGCCTGCGCATTCAGAAAATGCAGTCTTACTTCTTCATATTCTGTGTTTGCATCCTTATATTTTTCCGTTATATTCACATAAGTTTCTCGTGTTTTAATTGCTTTTTTGCGGCACTGTTCTGCGTGATTTCTCAAGGTCTGAACATCCACGATCTCCTTTGAAACCGCATCTGCTTCCTGCTTTTTATTCTCTGCAAGTACCAGCTTCTTATCCACTTCAGCCAACTCTTCGCTCTGTTTTTTCCACTGTGTTTCCTGCTCTTCCAGAGCCACCTGCTGCTTTCGTACTTTCTTTGTGTTTTCTATTGCCAGAGCACAGTTTTCCCTGTCTGCTTCTGCCTGTATATGAAGTCTCTTTATCTGTTCAAAAAGCTCCAGTGCCTTCTGGACTTTTTCCGAAATTTTACTGTAATTCTGCAATTCCTGATCGCAAATCAGCTTTTTCTGTTCCTCTGCTTTTTCTGCCGTTTTCCGCGTTTCTTCCAATATTGGCAACTGTTTTTCCTGAGTCTTTAATGATTGTTCCAGTTCTGTCAGCCGTCTCTCCGCATCCTTTAAAAGAACACCGGTCTCTCTGATCTCATATGCATTTCTGATACGGCTGATCAGGGCTGTCGTTTCCACTATTTTTGCTTCATCACCTGCACATTTCTGCAGTTTCTGTTCCGCAGTTTCCAGCTGACCAAACCATTTTAAAAGTGCTTCCGCCCTGGTATACAGTTCTCTTTTTTTGTCTCTGTTTTCAACCGATTTCCGATAATCTTTTTCTGCCAGATCAGCATATTTTTCCAACCAGTCACACAGTTTTTCCACTTCTTCCAGAAAGTCTGTAAGGCGCGTCATCTCGCCTTCTTCCAGTTGTTTTTTTAGCTGTCTCAAAGTCTCTGATTCATATATTTCCGGTATACGGATCCTGCTCACTTCTCCCTGACATTGTGTTTTCAAAACGGCAATTTCTTTCTCTTTTGTACGCTTTCGATTCCCCAGTTCTGTCACAATATCCTGATACATTTCTGTATTAAAAAGCTTTCGAAAAATCACTTTTTTGTCATCCGATTTTGCACGGAGGAGATCCATAAATTCACCCTGGGCGATCATAGCAACCTGCATAAACTGACTCTTTGTCAGACCTACGATCTCCTGCAGTTTACGGTCCGTTTCTTTTGATGGATATTCCATCCCATCCGGCATGATCAGACTTACCGAACCTGTATTTTCTTTTGGTTTACCCTTGTTTGCACCTCTTGTGATCGTTTTGAGATGTCTCGGAACACGGCGCACGGTATAGATTTTCTGCTTCTCATCACGACCTTCCGAAAAGACAAGTTCGACATACGGTTCTGAATCAAAATCCACATATTGACTCTGTAAAACCACGCCTTCTTTTTTGTTTAAAGAAGAGCTGGCTTCGCCATATAATGCAAAAACGATCGCATCAAAAATCGTCGTTTTTCCCGCTCCGGTATCCCCCGTTATAAGAAAAAGATTCTGATTTACTTTCTCAAAATCAATGGTAGTTTCTTTACCATATGAGCCAAATGCCTGCATTTTTAAACGTAACGGTTTCATTTATTTCACCCCCTGAACGGTATGGAGTACATCCTGCAAGATCATCTTTTCTTCTTCGTCCAGATCTTTCAGAAAAGAGCAGCACAATTCATACGGATCCAGTAATTCTTCTGTCTGTAACGTTCTGGTATAATCCGCTTTCCGCTGATTTTCCCTTCGAATTTCCAGAAGATTCGGGAATGTCAGACGGATGCGCTCCTGCATATCAATCACGTCCAGATCTGCCTTATCTGTCAGGATCACTGTCACATAATCTCTGCAGGATTTTTTTAAAATTTCTTCCAGTGTCCCTTTTATGACCTTTACTTTATGCAGTGGTTCCAACGGAAGAACGGTTGTTTTGATATCTCCTTTTCTCCCTGATTCTACCATGATAATTCCTTTTTGCTGCTCTGCTTCACTCACAGAGCAGGCAAGCGGAGTTCCACAATAGCGATAAAATTCACTGCCAACTTTCATTGGTTTATGAATATGTCCCAGTGCCGCATAATCAAATTTTCCCAGTACATCTGCCGATACTTCATCGATATTTCCGACCGTACGCATCTCGGAGTCCATACGTTCCACATCCTCTGCATTCTTACCGGCAGGAAGATAAAACTGGTGGCTGACAAGTACATTTCGCTCGTCTGAATTAATTTTTTCACGTCCGATCAGACGATGAAGTGTTTCATTATAAGAAAGATTATTTCCATTCTCATCCACTCCCACAACCTGTTTCACCATAGATGGTTTTACAAACGGAAGAAGATAAAAATTCATGTTTCCATACTTATCTTCAAGGACAACTTTTTCCATGTATTCTTCTTCTGTTCGCGGTGGCTGACCAATCATATATACCTTCTGGTGGGACAAAACCTTTCGAAAACAGTTCACTCTTGATGCGCTGTCATGGTTTCCGCTGATCATCATGATTACCGCTTTCGGAACTGCTTCTGTCAGTCCTTCCAGAAACTGGTCAAAAACCTCTACCGCCTCCGCAGAGGGAACCGCTTTGTCGTAAATATCCCCTGCGATCACAATCGCATCCGGCTTTTCCAGACCCGCTGCTTCGACAATTTTCGACAAAATATATTCCTGATCTTCTCTCATGTCACGGTTCATGAGTTTTAATCCTATATGCAAATCCGATAAGTGAAAAAATTTCATAGTCACGTTCCTCTCCGACAGCATCATTAATGTTTACTTGATTTATAATGGCTGACATTTTCTGTCTTTGTATACATCATAACATCTCAACTGTCTGCCTGCACCTTTTTCTTTCGATATTTATATTTGATCAGAGAATTGAATTGAACAAAGCGGACAAGTCCGCTTCAAACTCCCTAAATCCCTCAATCTTTGAGGGACTTGCTACGCTTTGCGCGCTAGATGCAGTCTGCTTTAGCAAACATATTCCAAATGCATCTAGTCGCATCCTCGCGGAGCGTTTTTATGTAATAGGAACATTACGGAGTAATTTCCTATTACATAAAATAAGACAGAAAAAGTTCCTGACAAAATGCCGGGAACTTTTTTCTGTCTTATTTTTTATTTGTGTTTCTTCAGAATCCTTGTCTGCAGCGGAGCCATGACTTCACTCTCTGTTCCATAGAGCAGTTCATACTCTGCCGGAACCGGAACCGTCTGTGGTTTGCGTGCATAGTTCTGAATGAAGAGATATTCGGTATCTTCGCTCTCTCTTACAGTTACAGTAACACCCTCCGGAATAAATGCAATTGGAGATTTCAGTCCGGCTTCTGCTGCTACTCTGCCGTAGAAGTCCTGATAGAATCCAAGCTCCATATCTGCGCATACATAATATACATGACCTTTTCCGAATGCTTTGTGTGTCAGTACCGGATAGCCCTGGTAGAAGTCTTCGCCGTAGCGCATCAGCACTTCTGCATCGGAAACTTTAATCAGTTCGCAGAGGTTTTTGCAGGAATATACGTTGCTGATTCCAAGATGACTTCCTGCCTGTGGAATGGCATGGTTTTCTTCCCAGTCATACAGAGCATCAATCTCTGCACTGCGGATTCCTGTTACGTCCATCAGACCGTATGGGGTTCCGTCAAGGAAACACTTGTCTGTGCCGTCTACCAGCCCTGACCAGTAGGAAAGCACCAGAGTTCCGCCGTTTTCTACATAAGTACGGAGTTTTTCTTCGTATCCGTCCTTGAACATATATGCCATCGGAGCCGCCAGGACTTTGTAGTCTGCAAGGTCATGTTCCATCGCAATGATATCAACATTCAGTCCCTGCTCTCTCAGTGCACGATAGTTTTTCTGGACTGCTTCGTGATAATGCATATCTACATTTCGTGGACCCTGTACATCGGCGATCGCCCAGTCATTCTCACGATCATAGAGAACAGCCGCCTGCGATCTCACGCTGGTTCCAACCGTCTCCTGAATCTGTTCCAGAGCCTCTCCAACCTCTGTCACTTCCTTAAATACGCGGGTATCATCTCCACCATAATGATCGATCACAGCACCGTGGAATTTTTCCGAAGCACCCTGGCTCTGTCGGAGCTGGAAGTACAGAACGCTGTCAGAACCATGTGCCACAGCCTGGAGAGATGCTGCCAGATGCATCCCTGGTTTTTTAAGTTTGTTAATCGGTTTCCAGTTTGTTGCAGACGGACAGGATTCCATAAGAAGAAATGGTTCCTTCCTGATACTGCGCATCAGATCATGCTGCATCTCTGCATCAACTGCAGTAAGATATTCTTCTTTTTTGTGCCAGCTCGGATAGTTATCCCAGGATACCACATCCAGAATATCTTTGAATTTTTTGTAATCCAGACCATCATAATCATACATCAGGTTTGCTGTCACAGGCAGTTCGGAACCACCCTCACGGATCGCATCGACCTCATTTTTAATGAAATCGATCGTCTGGTCTGTCACAAATCTTTTCCAGTCAAGCTTCAGTGCATGAAGTTCATTTTCACCCTTAGGCGACGGACTTTCAATCTGGTCAAAGCTATTGTACTTATGGCTCCAGAAAGTAGTACACCAGCGTTTATTAAGATTCTCGATCGTGCAGTATTTTTCTTTCAGCCATTCACGGAACTTTGCCTGACACAGAGGGCAGTGGCATTCTCCACCGAACTCATTGGAGATGTGCCACAGCATAACTGCCGGATGTTTGCCGAATCTTTCGGCTAATTTCTTATCGATCGCATGGACTTTTTCTCTGTATACCGGAGAGGTAAAGCAGTGATTATGTCTGCCTCCGAAAAATCTTCTTGTTCTGTCCGGATCCATACGAAGGACTTCTTCATACTTGTCTGCCATCCATTTCGGTCTTGCCCCTGACGGAGTTGCAAGGATGGTATAAATCCCCTCCTTGTAAAGGTTATTGATGATCTCTTCCAGCCAGTCGAAGTTATATTTTCCTTCTTCAGGTTCAAGAACTGCCCAGGAAAAAATCCCTACAGATACTGTGTTGATATGTGCTTTTTTGAAATATTCAATGTCTTTCTGAAGGATATCCGGGCGGTCAAGCCACTGCTCCGG
>CAKRPO010000065.1 GCA_934378195.1 uncultured Blautia sp. | reverse complement strand
ACTGATTTTTACAGAGATCATGGCGCAAGACTCCGTAATATCATTATCTTTACAATCGGTGGAACCAAGGGAATCGACATTCTTGAGAAGCTTACTGCAGAGATCCGTGAATTCTGGCCGGAATTCGAAGGCTTTATCACTGTTTATTATGAAGGAATCTTCAGTACATACCAGGATAAAGGTGTTTCCGGAATCAACCTTCCGGACGTGGACTTCTACTGGAAGGGCGGTATTGTTGCGCCTGAATTCAGAAGAGAGACACTTTCCATGTGCAGCCCTCTTTTTGAAAAATGTATCATCTATGATGGTGGTGCAAGACGTTATGAGATCCATGAGCATGTAGAAGAGGTTCTGGAATTCTGGGAAGGAATCGAAGAAAGAGCCGATAAGATTGATTTCAAAGAACTTCTGGATGAGAAGCTTGGTTATCCGACACCGATCAGCTATGAAGACTGGGTAAAGGCTAACCATTATCAGAAAATCCGTCCGGCAGATGCAAAGTGGCTGTATCGTCAGGAGCTTGGATATATTGAAAGCGTGAAGGATATTACATTAAAAGAACTCGCAGAGCAGCGTATCGGAGAATTTACGGGCGCACTGCGAAAATATATTTTAGATTAAGGAAAGACGGGGAGAACAAATGAGTGGAAAAATGACAACAGCAAACAGCGCAGAGCAGGGGAAGGTGGACATTGACTTTGCAGAGTGCGCGGTTCCGAAGTGGAGCAGACGTCGATTTGTGACAATGTTTATGATCATGCTTGGATTTACTTTCTTTTCTGCAAGCATGTGGGTAGGACAGGAAATGGCAGCCGGTCTTGATTTCTGGGGATTTATCAAAGCCCTTCTTCTGGGTGGCGCGATCCTTGGTATTTACACAGGTCTGCTTGGTTATGTAGGCGCAGAGACAGGCTTAAGCCTTGACCTGCTTTCCAAGAGAGCGTTTGGAGAAAAAGGTTCTTATATTTCTTCTGCGCTGACAAGCTTTACACAGATCGGATGGTTTGGCGTAGGTATTGCGATGTTTGCAATCCCGGTAGCGCGTGAACTTTTTGGCGGAAGCACTGCAGTAGAATGGGTGCTGATCCTGATCGCAGGAGCATGTATGACTGCATCTGCATATTTTGGAATTAAATCTCTTACCGTGATCAGTTATATTGCCGTACCGCTTGTTGCAATTCTTGGAACAGTGGCAATGATCATGGCAGTTAAGCAGGGTGATGGCACGATCGTTGATCAGTTTGCCAAATCCAGCGGCTCTCTGAGTGTTATCGGCGGTGCAGGACTTGCAATTGGTTCTTTTGTATCAGGAGGAACTGCAACACCGAACTTTACACGATTTGCAAAAAATGGTAAACAGGGAACGATCGCAACAGTAGTTGCCTTCTTTATCGGAAACTCTCTGATGTTCTTCTTCGGAGCAATCTCTTATATCTTTGTTGGTGGAAATGATATTTTTGAAGTTATGATTCGTCTGAATCTGTTTTATCTTGCAATCCTGGTTCTGGGCTTAAATATCTGGACAACAAATGATAATGCTCTGTATACAGCAGGACTTGGTCTTGCAAACATTTTCAATAAGAAAAAGAAACCGATGGTTCTGATCTCTGGTGTTATCGGAACACTGCTTTCTGTATGGCTGTATTACAATTTCTGCGGATGGCTGAACATCCTGAACTGTACACTGCCGCCGGTTGGTATCATCCTGGTTATCTCTTATTTCATGAATAAAAAGGCTTACGATACAGATACCTTTAAGATTGTAACAGTCAACTGGTTTGCAGTTGCCGGAGTTATTCTTGGTGCGATCGTGGCAAATGTAGTGACATGGGGAATTGCATCCATCAATGGTATGGTCGTTGCAGCTCTGTGCTATGTGATCGGAGAAATGGTTAATAAAAATAAATAATAATTCGAGATGTTTCGATAAAAAAGATAACGAAACGACAAAAAAGATTACCTGATTCTGCAAGGTAATCTTTTTTTGTTGGAAAATATATAGTACAATAGTAAAATATCTTTGATGTTATAAAAAGTTTTGTCCGAGAAAGTTCTTTTTCGGAAGTGAAACGGAGTGAGTGTATGGCGAAAAAGAGAAAAAAGCCCAAGATGGAGTTTCGTTACTATCAGATGTCATCAGGCAGTCCGATCCTGGCACTTCTTGGGCAGAAATGGGTTCAGAATTATGGGAATGATGTAGACTATCTTCATTTTCACAATTATCTTGAGATTGGATTCTGCTATGAAGGCGATGGCTTTCTGGTTCTTGGTGAGGATGAACCTCGTTTCAGTGGAAGAGAGTTTTCTGTTATTCCACCGAATTACCCACATACGACAAACAGTGATATCGGAACGATCAGTCGATGGGAATATCTGTTTATAGATGTAGAAGGTTTTCTGAAGAAGTCCCTGGATAATCCGGTAAAGGCAGAAAAGATGATCCAGCGAATATATTCGAAAGCGTTATTTCTCAGAGAAGAGGAGTATCCATCCATATCTGCGAAAATCCTGGAGATCATGAATGTCATGAGAGATGGCAAAGAATTTTATCTGGAAGAGGCAAAGGGAATCCTTGCGGCACTTCTGACAGAGATTGCCAGACTGAACCGCCCGTCAGAAGAAGACAGAGTGGAGGAAGAAACAGGAAAACTTACGAATATGATCACAAGAGTGCTGGATTTTGTTTCTTATCATTATATGGAAGACATCAAGATAGAAGATCTGGCAAAGAGCTGTCACATCAGTGAAACACATTTCCGTCGGGTATTTACGTCCTATATGAAAATCAGCCCGCTGGAATATATTAATACAGTACGGGTTCATACAGCTTGCGAACTCCTGCAGAAAACAGACGATCCGGTGGCAGATATTGCCCACAAGTGCGGATTTACGACAAATTCAACCTTTAATCGGAATTTCAAGCAGATTATGGGAGTTACCCCGATCGAATGGCGAAAACGCCCGGAAAGCTACGAACAGCAGATCCTGAAATTCGACATCCATTCGGAAGAAGGATGGTAGAATGCTTACCAGAGAAATCTGTTTATGATAAATCAGAAGGAAGCGTGTCGGAAAAAGACAGAAAGGAATTTTTTAATGTACGATTACAAAATTGTGGAGCAGGTCTCCCGAAAGAAAAAAAGCATGTCCGGAGTTCTCCGAAAAGTAATGGTTTTGTTTGCGGTGCTCTTTGTGATCATGGGAATCACAATATCCCAGTCCTTTATGCTGGCAGGATTTCTTCTTGCAGCGCTTTATTTTGTGTTTGATATTTTCAGCCAGAAGGATTATGAGTATACCCTGGAAAATGATCAGCTCAGTATTGATGTGATCTATGGCAAAAAGTATCGTAAGACTGCTCATATACTGGAGCTGAAAGAGCTGGAAGCTGTTGCACCGCACTGGCACGAAAGCGTTGCGAAATACAAGAAAAATGGCGGCACAGAACAGCTGAAAAAATTCGACTATACCTCTTATGATGACAATGTTCCGTACTACACGATGATCATCAAAGAAGATGGACGAAAGATCAAACTGCTTCTCGATCTTACAGAAGAGATGCTGCATACAATGAAAACACAGCATCCGGAAAAAGTCTATTTTGCATAAAAACAGCGAAATTCTGTGAAATATGTACAAAAAATGAATAGAAAATTTATGAAATAAGAACAAACACCTCTCTTGAAGATAAGAAAAATATACATTCTGTCAAAAAGAGAGGATTTTTTTCATCAAAATAATACGACAAAAATCGTGAGAATGCGAAAAACGAACAAAAAATACAATTTTATATACGTGTAATAGTGCAAAATATATAAAATGGTCGAAAATGCACATTATATGTGTGGTTATGCAAACTATCGTGGGATGGCAGATGCTATAAGCAGTTCATAAGCAATTCGGAAAAAGAATACGCTTAACAAAAGGAGGACATGTAAATGAAGAAAAAATTACTTGCAGTATTAATGACTGGCGTTATGGCAGCGTCATTTGCAGGAACAGCAACTGTTGTTTCCGCTGATTCCGGAGATGACAATACATTAACCGTATGGGCATGGGACCAGAACTTCAATATTAAATCTATGCAGATGGCTGGTGAGCAGTATGCAAAAGATCACGAAGGATTCTCAGTAGATATTATCGAAACATCTTCTGATGACTGCCAGACAAAACTTACAACAGCAGCTAACGCTGGTGACTACAGCACACTTCCGGACATCGTTCTGATGCAGGACAACAGCTATCAGAAATATCTGAAGAGCTATCCGGATGCATTTACAGATCTCAAAGATATGGATATCAACTGGGATGATTTCGGAAAACTGAAACAGTCCTACTCCATGGTAGATGACACACATTATGGTGTTCCGTTTGATAATGGTGCTGTTATTGCATGCTATCGTACAGATATCCTTGAAGAAGCTGGATATACACTGGATGATCTGACAGACATCACATGGTCCAAATTCATGGAAATCGGTAAAGACCTTCATGAAAAAACAGGCAAATACCTTCTTACAAGCGAAGCTACAGGCGGCGATACTCTGATGATGATGATGCAGTCCTGTGGAGCTAACTTCGTAAATGAAGACGGCGAAGCTTATATCGTTGGAAACGATGTTGCAGAAAAATGCATCAACCTTTATGTAGACCTTGTTAAAAACGATGTTGTTAAGCTTGTAAACAACTGGGATGAATACATCGCAACAATCACAGGCGGCGAAGCAGCTGGTATCGTAAATGGTAACTGGATCACAGCTACTCTGATGGCTACAGAAGACCAGAAAGGTCTGTGGCAGATCACAACAATGCCAAAAGTTGACGATGTTGATACAGCTACAAACTATGCAAACAATGGTGGATCTTCCTGGTATATCACATCCAACTGCAAGAATGTAGAACTTGCAGAAGATTTCCTTGCAAGCACATTTGGTTCCAGCACAGACTTCTATGATGCAATCCTTCCGGAAACAGGTGCAATCTCCTGTTATCTGCCGGCTGGTGAATCTGAGGTTTATAATGAGCCAAACGAATTCTTCGGCGGACAGTCAATCTTCTCAACAATTGTAGAATACTCTTCTCATATTCCGGAGTTCACAAAAACACCGTATCACTATGAAGCAAGAGAATGTGTCAACACAGCAGTTGTTAATATCGTAAATGGTACATCTGTAGAAGACGCTCTTCAGGAAGCACAGGATACACTGGCATTCAAGATGACTGAATAGTCCTCTGGATACTAAGTGAAACTGAAATAAGAAAATTTACGTGAGCGCGGGGGACTGCTTGCAGTCCCCTGTCTTATGTTAAGAGCTACAGTTGCTGGAAACAGCAATAAGTTTTGAAAGGGGGAGTTCCTGTGAATTCCAATAAAAAAGGCATGTCTCTGGTTGCGAAACAGAGAGCTGCGGGCTGGCTTTTCCTTGCACCTGCATCGATCATGATCGCAGTCATGAGTTTTTATCCGATGATCCGTGCGTTTATCATCTCTCTGCAGACAGGCGCCGGCGCAAACATGAGATTTGCAGAACCAATTTTCAGTAACTATAAACGTATTCTGGCAGATAAAGTATTTCAGCAGTCTATTGCAAATACTTTCCTGTACCTGATCATTCAGGTACCGATCATGCTGGTGCTGGCAATTCTTCTGGCACAGCTTCTGAACAATAAAGACCTGAAATTCAGAGGATTTTTCCGTACATGTGTATTCCTTCCATGTGCAACATCTCTGGTTTCCTATTCCCTGATTTTCCGTTCCATGTTTGCTACAGATGGTCTGATCAACAGTATTCTGATCAAACTTGGAATTTTATCGACTGGTTATAACTTCCTGGGTAACTCGACCAGTGCCAAGATTGTGATCATCCTTGCACTGATCTGGAGATGGACAGGATATAACATGGTATTCTATCTGGCAGGCCTGCAGAATATCGAATATTCCGTATATGAGGCGGCTAAGATTGATGGTGCGAACGGCTGGAAAACATTCTGGAAGATTACCGTTCCGCTTCTGAAACCGACAATTATCATGACATTTATCATGTCAATTAATGGTACACTGCAGTTGTTCGATGAGTCTGTCAACCTGACCAAAGGTGGACCGGCAAACTCCACAATTACAATGTCCCATTATGTTTACAATACATGTTTTATCAACGTACCGAATTTTGGATATGCATCAGCAATGTCATTCCTCATATTCATTATGGTAGCCGTACTTGCATTTATCAATTTGAAAGTAGGTGATACACGTGACTAAGAAAAACAAATCAGCTATTCAGAGAAGATTGATTCCTACCTATATTTTTCTGATCATCGTGTCATTTATTTCGGTATTCCCGTTATACTGGATGATCTCAGCTGCAACAAATACATCAACAGATGTATCCCGTGGACGAATTATCCCGGGAAGCTACTTCATGGAAAACTTCCGCAACCTGACATCACAGCAGCCACTGTGGAGAGCACTTGGAAACTCTTTCTTTTACGCAATCCTCACAACAGTGATCTGCCTGCTGATCTGCTCTATCGCAGGATATGGTTTTGAAGTTTATCATGACAAAGGAAAAGACAGACTGTTCTCTATTCTCCTTCTTGCAATGATGGTTCCGCAGGTTGCAACCATGGTACCGTTATTCAAGATGTTCTCTAAAGCAGGACTTCTGAATACAGCAGTTGGTTTTATCCTTCCGATCATTTCGACACCGTTTATGATCATGATGTTCCGTCAGAATGCAAGATCATTCCCGGTAGATATTATCGAAGCAGCTCGTATTGATGGACTGAGCGAAGTAAGAATCTTCTTCCAGATGTTCATCCCGACTATGAAATCAACATATGCGGCAGCAGCAGTTATTACCTTCATGAATGCATGGAACTCTTACCTGTGGCCGAAGGTAATCATGACAGATAACAAAGCAATGACCATGCCGATGTTGATCGCCAACCTGATCACAGGCTATGTAACAGACTATGGTATGCTGATGTGCGGCGTATTATTCTGTTCCATCCCGACAATGGTTGTATTCTTCGTACTGCAGAAACAGTTCGCAGAAGGTATTACCGGAGCGGTTAAGTAAGGAAAATATAAAAGGATGCTTCGGCATCCTTTTTTTAAAATAACAGGAGGTTTTTATGAAAGCTTTTGATTATTCTTTAGTAAAGGATCCACAGTATTTTAAAGATGGAAGAATGGACGCACATTCTGACCATACATATTACAGAAATGGAGAGGAAGCGAAGGAAAAAGAAACTTCCTTCCGTTATGACCTCAACGGAATCTGGAAATTCCACTATGCCCGTAACTATGGAAGTGCAATTCCGGGATTCGAAAAAACGGACTATTGCTGCAGAGACTGGGACGATATCCGCGTGCCGGCACATATCCAGATGGAAGGATATGACGCACCGCAGTATGCCAACGTACAGTATCCGTGGGAAGGTCATGAGGACATTCATCCGGGTGAGATTCCGGAGCATTTTAACCCGGTTGCAAGTTATGTGAAATATTTTGAAGTGCCGGAAGAAATGCAGGGAAAACGTCTTTTTATCTCTTTCCAGGGAGCAGAGAGCGGCATTGCATTATGGCTCAACGGACACTTTGTTGGATACAGTGAGGACTCTTTTACACCGTCAGAATTTGAACTGACCGAGTATGTAAAAGAAGGTGAAAACAAACTTGCAGCACAGGTATTCAAATGGACAGCAAGCAGCTGGTGTGAGGACCAGGACTTCTTCCGTTTCTCCGGAATTTACCGAGATGTTTACCTTTATACTGTACCGGAAGTTCATGTTTATGACCTTCAGATCCGTGCAATCCCGGATGAAACATTAAACACAGCAGCACTTGAGATCAGAACAAATACCTGGGGCAAAGGAACCGTAAAAATTACTCTTTCCAAAGATGGAGAGACTGTGATCGAAGATAAAAAAGCACTTGACGGAGAAGAAATTTATTCCTGGAAAGTAGAAAATCCAGTGCTCTGGAGTGCAGAAGACCCGCAGCTCTATGATCTGACTCTGGAAGTTTATAATGAGATCGGAGAGCTTCAGGAAGTGATTCCGCAGAAGGTTGGATTCCGCCGTTTCGAGATGAAAGACGGTATCATGACACTGAATGGAAAACGTATTGTATTCAAGGGCGTGAACCGTCATGAATTCAGTTCTGTAAGCGGAAGACACGTATCCGAGGACGAACTTCGCAAAGACCTTAAGACCATGAAGCAGAACAACATCAATGCGATCCGTACCTGTCATTACCCGGATGCTTCCCTGATCTATCAGCTTTGCGATGAATACGGAATCTATATGATCGATGAGACAAACCTCGAATCACATGGTTCCTGGGATGTTGCAGAATTTACAAAAGATTATACTTATGTTGTGCCGCATGACAAACCGGAATGGCTGGATATGATGCTTGACCGTGCAAATTCCATGTACCAGAGAGACAAGAATCATGCAGCGATCCTGATCTGGTCCTGTGGAAATGAGTCCTTCGGAGGCAAAGATATCTTCGAAATGTCACAGTTCTTCCATAAGGCAGATCCGACCCGTCTGGTGCATTATGAAGGTCTTTGCCATGACCGCAGATACAACGATACCAGCGATATGGAAAGTCAGATGTACCCGTCTGTAGAAGCAATCAAGGAGTTCCTTGCAAAAGATGATTCCAAGCCATTTATCTGCTGTGAATACACCCATGCAATGGGAAATTCCTGCGGTGCAATGCACAAATATACAGATCTGACTGATACAGAACCGAAGTATCAGGGCGGCTTTATCTGGGATTACATTGACCAGTCCATCTACAAAAAAGACCGCTATGGCAAAGAATTTCAGGCATACGGCGGTGACTTCGGAGAACGTCCGACAGATTACAACTTTAGTGGAAATGGTATTGCATACGGTGGAAACAGAGATGCTTCTCCAAAGATGCAGGAAGTTAAATTTAATTACCAGAACATCACAACAGAAGTCAGTGCAGACAGCGTAAAAGTCATCAACAAAAACCTGTTTGTAAACACAGATATTTTTGACTGCAAAGTAACTGTTGCAAAGAATGGAAAAGTGATCCGCAAGGCTTCCCTTGCAACTGCAGTTGCTCCGTTAAGCGAAGAAACCTATGCGCTTCCGCTTGCAAAAGAAGAGAAACCAGGCGAATATGCAGTGACAGTTTCCTTCCACCTGAAGGAAGATAAAGTATGGGCAGAAGCAGGACATGAGGTTGCTTTTGGACAGTATGTATATCAGGTTGAAGAATCGAAAAAGGCCTGCCCGGAAGGTGTGGAAGTAATCCGCAGTACACACAATATCGGTGTCAGAGGCGCACATTTTGAAGTACTTTTCTCTGTATTAAACGGCGGACTGGTATCCTATAAATATGCCGGAAAAGAGATGATCGAGGCGATTCCGAAACCGAATTTCTGGCGTGCACCAACCGACAATGACTGTGGAAATCTTATGGGAATGCGCTACGGACAGTGGAAACT
>CAKRPO010000064.1 GCA_934378195.1 uncultured Blautia sp. | reverse complement strand
ACCTCCCGATTATTTTCTCCATGGTTAGTCATGGGGTAGCGCGGTTGCTATTGTCAAATGAATATTGCGCACAAAAAGCAGCGTTCTTATTGCACGCTTGCTCATTATATCCCGTAAAAATGCGGCTGTCAAGGCATTTTACAGGATTTTTTCTTTATTTTATCTTATTTTGCGATTTCCTGATTATTGCTTTTTACCCATGCTCTGATTATAATAAATAAAAGCGAATCACACTTTATCATTTTACTTCTATAATATAGGAAAGGATTTTCTATTTAGAAAGGATTTTTATGAAAAACAAGCCCAATCCAGCAACTATTCTGCTCATCCTGACTGGCTTTTTGTTCATTGCCGGTATTTTTTTTATAGGATTACAGGCACATCAGCAGATTTTGAGTACCAGCCAGAATCTCGATGCCTTTATCTCCCAGGTAGAAAAAAAGAATCAGGAACTGAACACTGCGCAGAATACTTTTACAAATGCTGTCAAAGAAAAAAAGGATCTTCTGAATTATCAGCAGCAAAAAGCTTCTGGCAAACAGACTGTCGTCCAGGAACATCGTGAATCTTCTGACACAGACACGAGCGCACCTGTCTCTGTTTTCAGCCAGGATCACGATTAACCGAACCGATTAATATATAGAAAGAACTTTATATAGAGAAAGGATTTTATAATGAAAAAAAACAAGCAGAAAAAACCGGTTCTTCTTTATACGATCATCGTTATACTTGCTCTTGTTATTCTTGCTCTTGGTGGACTGACACTCTATTCTTTTCAGGATCTTGCATCCCTTCGTTCTAAAGTTGCCGAGCTTCAGAATACCGTACAGGAAATCTCTGATACATCTGCCGAACTGATCAGCCAGGCTCAGGAACTTACCAGTCTGAACAAACAGCTGAACTCTTCTGACAATACAGAAGATACCTCCTCCGTGGATGCTGTTCAGGATACACAGGAAGAAGGTACGCTTTCCCCGTCTCATTCATCTGACAGTTCCAGCGATGAAAGCATGAACAGTCTTCTTTCCCAGATCGAGCCACTTCTTCCGCAGAATAATGGTACCTGGTCTGTTTACGTATGCAATCTTATGAAAAATACAGAGGGCGAAATCAATGCACAGCCAATGCAGGCCGCAAGCCTGATCAAACTTTTTATCATGGGAGCCGTGTACGAGAATTACGAATCCCTCGCGGATGCCTATAGTGCCGACACCTTAAACAGCTATCTGAATCCTATGATCACTGTAAGTGACAACGATGCTGCAAATAAACTGGTCAATATGCTTGGAAGCGGAGATGATGCTGCCGGAATGAGTGCTGTAAATGCATTCTGCACTTCCCACGGATATTCCAGTACCTCCATGGGACGGCTTCTCCTTCAGAGCAATGAATACGGTGATAACTACACTTCCGTCAGCGACTGCGGACATTTTCTCAAAGAGATCTACCAGAGCAATGCAGGAACTGTCGAATCCACTCTCGCCCACACAGATGCCATGTATTCTCTCCTCAAAATGCAGGAACGCCGAAACAAGATTCCTGCTAATCTGCCAGATGGCGTAAAAGTCGCCAACAAGACCGGTGAACTGGATGATGTCGAAAACGATGCCGGTATCATTTACAGTACAGCCAAAAACATTGACCTGGTTGTCTGCTTTATGTCCCAGGATCTGACTGACGCTGGTGAGGCACAGGCCGTGATCGCACAGGATTCCCGCCTGATCTACGGTTATTATAATGAATAAATACATTTTTATGTAATAGGAACATTACGGAGTAATTTCCTATTACATAAAGAAAATCCCTGCCATTCCGGTTCATCCGATTTGGCAGGGCCTTTTTTATCTCTGTCAGATGGGGGATTGACTCCCATCACTGATACTGATTTGTTGCTCTCCACCTACAGAAGTGGGAGTCATCTCAGATCTGATATATTCTATTATCCTTCTTGCTTCTCTTCTTCATAAGACATCTCCCATATATCCGCAAAAACAGCCAGTGGACAGTCCGTGAGAAGACACATCAGCAAAAAGCATTCATATGGATTGACTATGTAAATCTCGCTCATTCCACATTTCTTAAGAATTTCCTGTATCTCCTCAAGGAAATGATGATAACGGTTGTACGGATCATCATCCTGCATCTCCTGCGAAATAATGAAGAATTCCAGCGTGATCAGATCAAAACGCTCCACCGGAAATTTATGATTCAAAATACTGTTGATGCGCTGACGACTGAAGCGTTTCTGGCTGAAATGCTTTGCAAGGATTGACGCAGACATCTTCTTGAGATTTCCCATCTTGTTGACCGGAATCCCACTACAGATGACTTTTTCCACATCCGAATCCGTAATATCCGAAATATTCCACACTTTATTGCGGGACTTTTCCACTTCATCCCCCTGATACATCTTCGCGATGATCTCTTTTGCGTGAGTAAGAAGTCGGACAAACTCCTGATAAGCCTTACTTTTCTCAGACATCGGATCATCGGCTCCCACCTTTACATATGCCAGATATTGAAGCAGTTTCTCCTCTGTGTCCAGACAGATCTTACCAGAATATACCAGTGGTGCATCTTTGTAACTTTCATTCGGTTCCAACTCTTCATACTTTTTTTTCAGTTCCTCTGCCTTGTGATAACCAAGCTGTTGCGAATAGCAGTACCAGTAGATCACCTCATCCGGATTGTGAAAATCGAAATCCTGCTCTCTCAGCACTCTTGTCAGGAAATCGGATACATCTTCCGCACTCATACGAAGTCCAAATCCCAATAAAAAAACAGTCTCTCTTTTGACAGAAGCCTGTGTCAGCCAGTTATTTACCAACGACGTCAATTTCGTCGAAGTCGGATTCATAGACTTCGGTGTACAGGTCTCATGAAAAGACTCGATCACGATATCTCTGTAAATATCCTGTGTAACTTCGTTATAAGGTTCCTCAAGTCCTGCCCTCTCATAAATATAGCGTTTCAGATGATCGCCAAAAGAGACAAGCTCCATTTCTTTATATAAATAGTGAAAAATAACGTCGGCGTCTTCATCCTCGAAACCATCCAGACTGACTACCTGGCGAAATCTCTGTGCAGCTTTTCTTGTAAATTCGAAATCCTTTACAGAATCAAATGCCACTGTCTGCTCAAAATCCAGATCCTGCATCCTGTTTTTCATTGTATGTCACCCTCATTCTGCTTACGAAACCAGTTTAACAGACGTTGGAACATATTACGTGGCTGTTCCGCGATCTCACATAAAACAACTGTAATATTATCTCTGCCACCCTTTTTCAATGCCCTGTCGACAAGAATCTCTACCGTATCTTCCACCGATATATCCCTGCTGAGAATATCTGCGATTTCTCCATCAGAAAGCATATCTGTAATCCCATCGGAGCACAGAAGGAAACGATCTCCTGGTTTGATTTCCTGTCTGCTGATAGAAGGTTCCAGCTGAAGATTTTCTTCTTCCATTCCAAGATACTGCGTCAGTGGTGCCTTGCCAAACAAACTTCGGCCCAGGACATGATCTTCTGAAATCTGATAAAATTTCTCATTATCAGTTCGATATATCCGGCTGTCTCCAAGATTACAGCTGTAAACAGCTTCTTCCGCAAAAGCAAGAAGCGCTGCAGTCGTTCCCATACTGCTGATTCTGTTTTCTCTGCTATAATCACAGATTGCCTGATTCATCGTTTCGCAAAGATCTTTCAGAAAATCTTCTGGTTCCTGTCGCATTGCTTCTTTTGTTGTTTTGTAATGTTCTCCGCAGGACTCTGCTGCAAGAAAGGCAGCCATTTCTCCGCAGCTTTCACCGCCCATACCATCAAAAACTGCAAGCAGTGGATATTCTGACTGCTTCATACGTCCGCTGCGAATATGGCTCATTCCCTGATTCTGCGCTTCCAGACTGTCGCCGCAGCACCAGAAATTATCCTCATTATTATTGCGGATCTTTCCTATATGACATGTATATGCATATTCAATCTGATAGGCCATATTCCGTCCTTTCCTGTAATGTATCGTTTCTCTTAAAATGCCAAATTCTCCTATGATGCCGAATTTCCTTCTGATGACAGATTCAATTCACTTTTGTATTCATCTGCCCGTTCCTGGTACTTTTCTCCTCTGCTGACGTATTCATCATTATCCGTTTCATTATCATGACAACGGTTATTCTCATCAATCCAACGTACAAGCTTTCCATCCTCATAATAATAACGGTCAATCTTCTGCTGACCATCTTTCACATCACTGGATGTGCTGCTGTCCGACCAGATATAGGCAAAAAACAATTCATTCTTCCAATAATAGTATTCTTCATATTGTTTATCTTCAGAAAGCGATGGATAGATCAGAATCTTCCTTACCTGCCAGCTTCCATCACTCAACTGCTTCAGATAACTGATCTTTCCTTCATCTTCTGAACCGATCCAGCTATAAGAATTCAGATTATCACTGATTTCTGTTGCCTGGGTCTGTATCTTCTCCAATGTCTCCTGTAACTGTTTACTCTCTGCTGTCTGAACAGTCTGTGTAACAGATTGCTTCAGACGCTGCAATTCTGCATTTTCTCTGAGCAGCCAGATAAAGACACCAACAATAACGCAGACTGCCACAAACATTATGATAACCGCAGCAATCAATGGTTCAAATCCTTTTCTTGATTTCTGTAGCTTCCGTTCTGCTTCTGCCTTACGTTTAGGTGCAGCAGCTATTTTATTGCGCACTTCCGGTGACGCAGAATTCTTTCTCACAGTTTTTCTCTCTGCTGTTTCTCTTCGTACAACTACAGTACCTTCTGTGTCTTCTGCTTCTGCTGGTTTTCCTGCAGGAAACGGAGTCTTCGGCAAAGCCTGTGTCTTTTGCTTCTTTGGACTGTCTGATGATGTACTGTGAGTTTCCCTCTTCTTATGAATATGCTCTGCTCTTACGGGAGTACCTTCTGCCTTTACACGTTCCAGTGCTTCCCGGAATTCTTCTGCATTTGCAAATCGTTCCTCACGATTATAGGCACATGCCTTGAGAATAACTTCCGCAAAAGCATTTCCCGCCTGTACGGGTCTTGGAAGTTCCTCACCTGCCATACGTCTGTTCAGAGCATTTTCTTTATCCCTGTATGTGATCAGCTGCTTCTCCAGACTGATAAACGGCAGTCTGTTGTGATTACGCAGTTTATACAAAACAATTCCAAGTGAATAAATATCCACTCTGGCATCGTAAGCCTCACCCTTGTACATCTCCGGTGCCATGTAGGAATATGTACCTTTCTTTGAAAGTCCACTCATCGTACGTTCCAGTTCACGGGCAATTCCAAAGTCTCCAAGCTTAAACTCATCAAATCTGGATACAAAAATATTCTCCGGCTTGATATCTCTGTGAATGATATTCTGACACTGACAATACTCCAGTGCTTTACAGAGGTCTATGCCAAGTCGAAGTACATCATCCTCTGAAAGTGCACGTCCGGCACAATATTCCATAAAGCTGGTAAGATATTCCATGCGGATATAGATATCCCAGCCGATATCATCCAGATACTCAACTACTTTATAGTCCTCAACAGAAACAACATGGGAGTTTCCTCTGAAATATTCCATGGTGCTGACTTCCTGAATACACTCATCAACAAGTCCCTGAAAATATTCCTTTACCGACTGCTCATTCGGACTTTCAGAGCGAACACTGCTCAGTTCTCCAGGATTCGAGGGAATCGTGATAACTTTGATAGCTGAATAGAATGTCGTGCCCTGCTCACTCCGGCATGCTTTATAAACTTTGCCAAAAGATCCTTCTCCGATCTTTTCTGTAATCTTCCATTCCGGCCATACAGAAACCGGCAGCTGCTTATCCATCTTCCCCCTCCTTTCCTGCTGCTCTTTCATCTGTTCGAGAATGCCTCTGCATTCTTGCTGTGAGATGCGCGTCATGCAATGCATGACATATTCTCAAAACCTTAATTGGTTTCATTATAGCATGCAAATAAATCCATGTCTGTAATTTTCGATATTCTTCCTGATTTTTTCATACAATATTCATATTTTTCCAGTTCGTGTTATAAAACCACAGGTCAACTGTAAACTTCTCCAGGATTTTTCAAAAATATGTAACAAAGCAAAAATCCCCTGACCACCGAAATGGCCAGAGGATTCTATATCTTTATTATTCTTCTGTTGTATCTGTATCTTCAGAAACTTCTTCTGCATCGAGCATTTCATCGTCTGCATCAGCTGTCTCTTCCGGTGTAATGGTCTCTTCATCTGCCGGAAGTTCTTCTGCTGTTTCTTCTTCCACTGCTGGTTCTTCCTCCGGCATGCCGGTATCCAGCTGGATGTCTCTGTAGCGTTTCAGACCTGTACCTGCAGGAATCAGTTTACCAATAATAACGTTTTCCTTCAGGCCAACCAGATGGTCAACTTTACCTTTGATTGCAGCTTCTGTCAGGACTTTGGTTGTTTCCTGGAAGGATGCTGCTGACAGGAAGGAATCCGTTGCCAGAGAAGCCTTGGTAATACCAAGCATTACCTGTTTACCTTCTGCCGGTGTCTTTCCTTCTTTTTCAAGGTTTTCGTTAACTTCTTCGAACTCAAGAACATCTACGAGTGTTCCCGGAAGGAAATCTGTATCTCCGTTATCTTCGATACGGATCTTCTTCAGCATCTGACGAACAAGAACCTCGATATGCTTATCGCTGATTTCTACACCCTGGAGACGATATACTCGCTGAACTTCACGGATCATGTAATCCTGTACAGCACGAACACCCTTAATTCTCAGGATATCGTGTGGATTTACACTACCTTCTGTAAGTTCATCACCAGCTTCCAGAACCTGTCCGTCTGCAATCTTGATACGAGATCCATAAGGAATCAGGTATGTCTTGGAATCTCCGTTCTCCGGATTTGTTACAATGATCTCACGTTTCTTCTTGGTGTCATTGATAACAGCAACACCAGGAATCTCAGTGATGATAGCAAGACCTTTCGGTTTTCTTGCCTCAAAAAGCTCCTCAACTCGAGGAAGACCCTGTGTGATATCTCCACCGGCTACACCACCACTATGGAATGTACGCATGGTCAGCTGTGTACCAGGCTCACCGATAGACTGAGCTGCGATAATACCAACAGCTTCACCAACCTGAACAGCTTCACCTGTTGCCATGTTTGCACCATAACATTTCGCGCAGACACCAACTTTGCACTTACAGGTCAGGATTGTACGGATCTTAACTTCTTCGATCGGTCCACCTTCTTTGCTTACACCCTCACTCATGATACGTGCAGCACGTCTTGGTGTGATCATATGGTTTGCTTTAACAAGAACTTCACCATCTTTATTTGTGATGGTCTCGCAGGCAAAACGGCCTGTGATACGTTCCTGAAGATTTTCGATCTCTTCTTTTCCATCCATGAAACCTTTGACATACATACCAGAGATTTCCGGTCTGTTTTCACAGCAGTCCATTTCACGAACGATCAGTTCCTGAGATACATCAACCATTCGTCTGGTCAGGTAACCAGAGTCGGCTGTACGAAGAGCGGTATCGGACATACCTTTACGAGCTCCATGTGCGGACATGAAGTATTCCAGTACTTCAAGACCTTCACGGAAGTTTGACTTGATAGGAAGTTCGATCGTATGACCAGTTGTATCGGCCATCAGACCACGCATACCGGCAAGCTGTTTGATCTGTTTATCAGAACCACGGGCACCGGAGTCAGCCATCATGAAGATGTTGTTGTATTTGTCAAGACCATCCAGAAGTGCTTTGGTAAGCTCATCATCAGTCTTCTTCCATGTTTCAACAACTTCTTTGTAACGTTCTTCTTCAGTGATCAGACCACGTTTGTAGTTCTTTGTGATCTTATCAACGATATTCTGTGCATTCTGGATCATCTCAGGTTTCTGAGGCGGCACAGTCATATCAGAAATGGATACGGTCATCGCTGCACGTGTAGAGTACTTGTAACCGGTTGCCTTGATATCATCAAGAACCTCTGCAGTCTTGGTAGCTCCATGTGTGTTGATAACTTTTTCCAGGATTTTCTTCAGCTGTTTCTTACCTACCAGGAAATCAACTTCCAAAAGAAGTTCATTACCCGGAATGCTTCTGTCTACGAAGCCAAGGTCCTGAGGAAGGATCTCGTTGAACAGGAAACGTCCAAGTGTGGACTCTACGATACCTGTCATCTCTGTTCCGTCCGGCATTGTCTTGGTAATACGAACCTTGATTCTGGACTGAAGAGTAATAACTTTATTTTCGTAAGCAAGGATTGCTTCGTTAACGCTCTTGAAGAACTTACCTTCACCCGGGTTACCAGGTCTTTCCTGTGTCAGATAGTAGATACCGAGGACCATATCCTGTGAAGGAACGGCTACAGGGCCACCATCTGAAGGTTTCAGAAGGTTGTTCGGTGAGAGCAGAAGGAAACGGCACTCTGCCTGAGCTTCCTGTGAAAGCGGAAGATGAACAGCCATCTGGTCACCATCGAAGTCAGCGTTGAACGCAGTACAAACGAGTGGATGAAGTTTGATAGCTTTACCTTCTACAAGGATTGGCTCGAATGCCTGGATACCCAGACGATGCAGTGTAGGTGCACGGTTCAGCATAACCGGATGTTCTTTGATAACATCTTCGAGAACATCCCAGACTTCCGGCTGAAGTTTCTCAACCATTTTCTTGGCATTCTTGATATTATGAGAAGTTCCGTTTGCAACCAGTTCTTTCATAACGAAAGGTTTGAACAGCTCAATAGCCATTTCTTTCGGAAGACCACACTGATAAATTTTCAGTTCCGGTCCAACGACGATAACAGAACGTCCAGAGTAGTCAACTCGTTTACCGAGCAGGTTCTGACGGAAACGTCCGGATTTACCTTTCAGCATATCAGAAAGGGATTTCAGTGCTCTGTTTCCAGGTCCTGTTACCGGACGACCACGACGACCGTTGTCGATCAGGGCATCTACTGCTTCCTGAAGCATACGTTTTTCGTTGCGGACAATGATATCCGGTGCGCCAAGCTCCAGAAGACGTTTCAGACGATTGTTACGGTTGATGATTCTTCTGTACAGATCATTCAGGTCAGATGTTGCAAAACGTCCACCATCAAGCTGTACCATAGGACGCAGATCCGGCGGAATTACCGGGATTGCTGTCATGATCATCCATTCCGGACGGTTTCCGGATTCACGGAAGGATTCTACAACTTCCAGTCTCTTGATGATTCTGGCACGTTTCTGTCCAGTCGCATCAACAAGCTCTGCCTTCAGTTCAGCAGCGTCTTTTTCAAGATCGATTGCTTTCAGAAGTTCCATGATGGATTCAGCACCCATTCCTACACGGAAACCATATCCGTATGCTTCACGGGCATCCTGGTACTCTTTCTCAGTGAGTACCTGTTTGTACTGAAGTCCGGACTCAGCCGGATCCAGTACGATATAGTTAGCAAAGTATAAAACTTTTTCCAATGTTCTCGGAGACAGATCAAGGATCAGACCCATACGGGACGGAATACCCTTGAAATACCAGATGTGGGATACCGGAGCTGCAAGCTCGATATGTCCCATACGTTCTCTTCTGACAGATGCTTTGGTAACTTCTACACCGCATCGGTCGCAGACAACGCCTTTGTAACGGATTTTCTTGTATTTACCACAATGGCACTCCCAGTCCTTGCTTGGCCCGAAAATTCTTTCGCAGAAAAGTCCGTCCTTTTCCGGTTTCAGAGTACGGTAGTTGATGGTTTCCGGTTTCGTTACCTCACCTCTGGACCACTCTCTGATCTTCTCAGG
>CAKRPO010000063.1 GCA_934378195.1 uncultured Blautia sp. | reverse complement strand
TTGACTACACCTGCGGATGTCACTGTCGCAATCTTTTTATTGGATGATGTATAAGTGATCTTTTCATCGGTGTTTCTTGGGATTGCCACGGCTTTGATCTTGAAGGTTTTGCCTCTGGCAACTGTCTTGGTGGTCGGTACACCGGAAAGTTTTGTTGTCTTCACGCCGGTAACTTTTACTGTGACAACTACTTTCTTACTGCCTGATTTCACGGTAATCTTTGCAGTACCAGCTTTCACGCCTTTCACCACGCCATTTGCACTGACAGTGGCTATTTTTTTATTGGAAGAGCTGTAAGTAATTTTCTCAGGGCTGGTTACCGGCTCAAGTGTTGGTTTCAGCGTTACTGTCTTACCCTTGACTACACCGATTGATTTCGCAAGACCTCTGATGGCTGTTGTTTTTACTGGTGTGTTCTGAACCTTTACCAGAACATTTGCATACAGACCAGTTGTTGTAGTAATCCTGACATATGTACTTCCTACCATTTTGGATGGCGCAGTCACTTTAAATGTGCCATTCTTCTTATTTAATCCGGAAATCTTGACCAGACCTCCCGATGAAACCACACTCTTTATCGGGTCTCCTGAAACACGGAAAGCAGTCGTTGACTGTCCACATTTCAGAGTAACCTGATCAATATTCACATTGAGAACCTTTTTCTCAGTTTTTTGTTTTCCATACTGCATACAATTCCAGCACTGCTGACGCATGCTGCTTGTACTCGCTATACGAATTGCTCTCGTTGTTCCATGTGTTACAGTATTGCTGCCCGTATAATAACCAGAACCACTGTCCTGCCATACCCAGTTATGTCCCGTTGCCGGAATCGCTACATCTCCGATTTCTGTATCATCATTCTCACTGCTGTACTTAAAGTTTTTACCACAGTTTTCGCAATGATAATAACTTTGATTTCCAGGCTGTGTGCAGGTTGCATATTTATATGGAACATAAGTCTTTTTATGTTTCATTTTCGCGAGCGTGATCACATCCACTGCCACTGTTCCCTCTGCATTACGGAAATCCTGGTCACATGTATCACAGTGCCAATATTCTACATTTCCGTCCTTTACACAAGTAGCAGTCACTGCTGTATGATGCGTCAGAGAATCTGCAACATTATGGAAATGAAGTCCATTATTTCCTGCATATTTTTCCGCTGTAGAGCCTGCCTTTCCAATAAGAACCAGTTTCTCATTCAATTCTGTATCTGAATTATAACCAAGTGCACGAGATGCAAGCTCAACATCTGCATTTGGAATATAAACACTCACTAATTTCGGACAACTCTTAAATGCACCAGTATCAATATTTTCCAGTTTCTCTGGTAAACTGATATTTGTCAGCTCTTCACAACCGTAAAATGCTTCATAACCAATCTGTGTAAGATTCTTTGGAAGATGTATTTCTTTTAACTTATAGCAATATCTAAATGTATCATCTCCAATCACAGTCACACTGTCCGGTATTATAATTGTTTCCAGACTGCTGCATTCTGAGAATGCCCCGTTTATTTTTAGAAGTCCTTCCGGCAGGGAAACTTTTTTCAATTTCCGACAACCATTAAATGTATCTTTTTTTAATTCCGTAACATTTTTCGGAATACTAATTTCTTCCAGACCATTCATATTACTAAATGCACTTTCGCCTATCTCCGTGACAGAATCCGGTAGTGTAAGCTCTGCAAGTTTTGAAGAGGAAAATGCATAATCTCCGATACTCTCCACTCCTTCCGGCAAATCAATCTTAAGAAGACCTGTAGAGCAAAATGCAAGATCACCAATCTCTGTCAAACCTTTTGGGAGTGTAAGTTCTGTCAGATCTGAACAACTCATAAATGCTCTGGTTTCAATTACTGTAACGCTTTCCGGGATTTCAACATCTGTCAGCCTTTTACAGTTATAAAACATATTCTCACCTATCTTTTGAATATTTTTCGGAAGTCTGACACTTCGAAGATTCTGACAGTCCGCAAACATATATATACCGATTTCATTGATCGTATCCGGCAAAACAATTTTTTTCAAATTCGATTCTCTGAATACGGCATCTCCAAAACTAGTGAGATTTTCAGGAAGAGAAATGCTTTCCAAATTCTGGCAGCCATAAAATGCATATCCCTCAATACTCACTACGCCGGACGGAAGATTAACACTGCTCAAATCCTTACATCCATAAAATGTGCTTTCTTTTATCTCCGTTACCCCTGATGGAATGTCAATGCTTTGAAGGCTCTCACATCCCCTAAATGCGCCAGTTCCAATACTCACTACCTTAGATGGGATATTAATATTACTCAGATTCGTACAACCTGCAAAAGTGTAGTCTTTGATTTCCGTTATTCCGGATGGAATATCAATACTTTTTAAACTCTTACAGCTACCAAATGTACTTTCCCCTATTTCCGTCACTCCAGACGGGATAGCAATGCTCTGGAGGCTTTCACAGTAACCAAATGCCCGTGAACCAATTTTCTTTACTCCCGATGGAATATTAATGGTTTGAAGATTCGTACAGCCCTCAAAAGCCCGTTCGCCGATACTCGTCAGACTTTCCGGAAGCGTGACACTTGTCAGATTCACACAATCATTAAATCCATCAACGTTTATGCGTTCCCACTGTCCCTGTTCATTACCAATCCAATAACAAACTGATCCAAATCCAGTAATCCCCTCTGACATCTCTACAGATTTAATTCTGGTATCATGCTCAAACCCATCTGTCGCTACTATTCCAGTTCCCACAATCACCAGTCTTCCGTCTGCGTATAACGTATAGGATATATCCTTATAATATTCACTATCAGATGAAGAATCCCCGCAATATCCGCCCTTGATCACTTCCTCGCTCTCGCCGACTGCTGCTGTTTCGCCATCTGTAAATTCGTCTGCAGTGATTTCATCTGTGTCAAGATCTTCTTCGCCGATCTCTACCTCTTCGGATTCTGATTCATCTGCATCCACGCTAATATCAGCCACATCTTCGTCTGACAGTTCTGCATCTTCACTGACTTCCCCGAATTCTGCATTGTCTGCACAGGAATCCTCTACAGCATTCATGCTTTCTTCCGGTGTATCAGCATTTTCCTCTGTGACATCCTGTGCAGCAACACCTTCTTCTGACTCAATCTGAATCTCATCCGATGCCAGTACTCCCTCCACAGGTGCTGCCACACCTGACGTGACCATAGCCGCCGCCAGGAGCACTGCTATTTTCTTTCTCTTCATGTAACTTCCCCCATTTCTTTTTGCTACAGGTCAAAATTAGTCTGATATATTAGTATGGAACAAATCGGATTCAAAAGCAATTACCTGGCGGCATAGTCTTGCCAGTAAAATGAAATTGTCACTTATCAAATGATATTCTTGAATGTCAAACTGGAATCTCGGTTTGCAGCTCACCTTATACATAAAATTCGTAATACTTTTAGTTGCTATCGTCATACAATAGTGTTATAATGTATTCATAAATAGAAAGGAGCGTGTATACTATGGCACTGGCAACATTAACCGCAAGAGTAGATTCAAAAGATAAAATTAATTTCGATGCATTTTGTTCTTCTGTAGGACTGAATACTTCAACGGCTATCAACCTATTTGTCAAAGCAGTTTTGCGCGAGAAACGCATTCCTTTTGAAATATCTGTTTCCCCTGATCCATTCTTTTCTGATAGAAATGTAGCTTATATAAAAAAATCTATTCAGGAATTAGAAGCAGGAAAAGGAACGCCTCATGAATTAATTGAGGTTGATGATGAGTGAAAAAATATGGTCTGATGATGCCTGGAGTGATTATCTGTACTGGCAAGCCCAAGACAAAAAGACACTAAAACGCATCAATCAACTCATCAAGGACATCGAACGCAACGGCTGTATACATGGAATAGGTAAACCAGAAGCATTATCTGGCGATTTACAGGGCGAATACAGCCGTCGCATTAACGAAAAAGACCGTCTTGTTTATCACATTGAAAATGGGCGTATTTATATTGTTCATTGCCGTGGACATTATAATGATAAATAAAATCCACATCACTTTATATAAAGGAACTGACTCAGATGAAAACATACGAAGAATTACTCTCAGATATTGAAGAAGACATGGAACTCATGGGTTCCTCTCATTTTGTTTATGCGAAGGAAGAAAATGGCGTTGTCACAGATTATGACTATCTTCCTTCTGATCTCTACACGATTTCCATAACCTTGAAGGACCTTCAGGATGAGCTCCGGCAGAAGCTCCTTTATGACAAGGCTTCCGGCTACGCTGCTGATTCTCTGCATAAAGAAAACAGCCGCAAACTGGCCGTTATTTTCCCAGGCATCGGTTATACTGCCGATAAACCGCTCTTATATTATACAGGTCGTCTTTCCCGTAATCATGGATACGAGATTCAGACAGTATCCTATCATTCACTTCCGGAGAATGTCAAAGGCGATCCGGATAAGATGAAGCAGACCTTTGACCTGGCGCTTGAGCAGACCGAACAGCTCCTCAAGGACATTGACTGGGAGTCCTATGGAACGATTCTCTTCATCTCCAAGAGCATCGGAACTGTGATTGCATCCGCTTATGCCACCAGACATCACCTGTCTGTACGAAGCATTTTGTTCACCCCACTGACAGCCACTTTTGATTTCGCGCTTCCTGGCAGCATCGCTTTCCATGGAACGGCTGACCCATGGGCAGAAACAGATCCTGTCCGTACACTCGCCGAAGCAAAAGAAGTACCTCTTTTTCTCACAGAAAATGCCAATCATTCTCTGGAAACCGGCGATGTACAGAAGGATCTGTCTATTCTTCAAAACGTACTGAAACGTGTTGAAGATTTCATTTCATAACTGTGTACCACTGAACATTCTCAGGGAACTTTATCCAGATACCCGGTAAATCTATTCAAACGTTGCATTCGCTGTATTTACCGGGTGATCTGCTTTATTCTCGATATCCGTATCATTTCCCACAAAAGTACTTCCGGCAAAGTCAAGTACTTCATTTCCAGGCAGATCATCAATGCACACGGCCGTTCCATTTCCGATAAATGTATTATTCAGATAATCTGGCGATGTACCATAAGCCATGCTGCTGTTGAATTTCAGAGCGACTGCATTATCTGTAAAAGTACAGTTCATTGTATTGACCCATGCCTCATCATTTGCGATAGCAGCAGTATCCCAACCCTCGAATTTACAATCTGTAAGAGCCACGAAGCAATACGCATCCAGCCCGGTTCCAGACTCACCTTCAAAACTGATACCGGACACATCTGCAAAATTTCCATCCTGCCCTTTGATACTGACGGTTCCGGTAAATGTTGTCACTGCATCGCCATCGGTACTTCCGTAAATACTCCACATATGATTTCCAAAAGTGATATCTCCGTCATAGGTCACTGCCGGAAGATACAGATGTATCGGTGTATCAGAAGAGATCTCTTCATCAATAGAAGCCAGCAATGCGTTCAGTTCTTCTGTCGTTTCCATCGGTACATCTTCTGGACGATAGGCAACTGCAGATAGTTTTTCTATCGTAAGTCTGGTACTGAGCGAGATCGTATCACCATTTTTCATAGTCAGCTTCCATTCAATATCGTTTGTGCCACTGTCGGCCGTATAATGAACATCGGAAACATATGCTGCATTCGGAAAATCCTCATTATATACAGGTTCTACATATTCTAATTTCTGTGAATTTTCCGCCGGTACTGTATCCACCCTGCAAGATTCTACTTTTTCCGAAAATGCTTTTCCTGCAAGTTCCCCTGTATCCTCATCAATCACGTACAACTGACACGGAAGTGCACTGTCCAGGCCCTCCGACAGAGTATCTGTACGCTCTCCCTGCGCATGTCCTGTCATACCATCTGACTCCGAGAAACTCAACAGTACTTTATATGATTTATCCCCATCCGGATAGACGATCTGGGCTCCGCCTTCATACGTCTTTGGTCTGTGATAGATTGAAAAAGCTGCCCCGATGATTGCCACAACCGCCAGCGCACCCAAACCGATCAAGACCTTTTTTCTCCACCGGCGAGGCATCTTTACCTCCTGTTTCTCCGTCTGAACTGCTGTACAGTGTGGACAGAAAGACGCGTCATCCGGTAGCGTATGCCCACATTTCACACATTTTTTGCTCATTGTTTTCCCCCTTTTTGTTTTCTATAAAACTTCCATTAAATAAAGAATATTTTTGTATCTTTTTTCCGGACTTACCATCGTACAACGCTGCACGATCCGTCCCATTCTGCCACCGGCAAGCTTCCTGGACGGATGTTCTCCCGTCAGCATGATATTGAGCAGCACACCCAATGCATAAATATCTGCACGGCCATCTGACTGTGAAAGGCCATACTGCTCCGGTGCTGCAAATCCGGTCGTTCCCAGGATCTGCGTATCTTCCTGAATTGCACTTTTGTATATTCTGGATGCATCAAAATCAATCAGAACTGCTTCTTTTCCACGGATGATGACATTATCCGGCTTCACATCTCTGTGTACCACGCCCCTCGAATGAAGCACCCACAGAGCTGAACAAAGCTGTCTGGTAATCTGCTTTGCCTCATTCACACTCAGAAGGCCTCCCTCCAGAATATCCCGGAGCGTATCTCCCTGCACATATTCTTCCAGCAAGACTGTCATTCCATCTTTTTCTCCAACTTCCATAATTTTGGGAAGATTCGAACATGAAACATGCAAAAGCATCCGGTAAACTTCACTGCTCCCACAAAAATGCCGAAAAATATAACGGGTACCGCTGTCTCTGTGACGTACAAGTGAGACCTCGCCCCGTTCACTCTTTTTGATCAGCATGACCGTATCATATTCTCTGTGAATTGCCTCCAGAAGACTGTCGTAAATATCCATAATTTCTCATCCTTATCACTATGCGGTCTGCATATTGTTTTTCAGAACTCTATATAGTATATTGTATTTTATATACTATTTAAAATATTATAACTTATCAGAATTTTTTCAGCAAGTAATATAAAATAGATATACCTTATTAAATCATGGTAAAGGCGCGACTAAAATATGAAAAAGAAAGATACAGATGGTTTACAGCAGGAACTTATGGATTCACCGGATCTCAGCCAGTTTCTGTCGCAAAACCAGGGACAATTTGTGAATAAGAGTGTAGCAGAATTATTAAACCGTCTGTTTATGAAGAAAAACATCTCAAAGGCAGCGTTGGCCAAACAGGCATGCATGAGCGAAATCTACCTGCACCAGATTTTTGCCGGACGCCGTAATCCTTCCAGGAATCGTCTTCTGTGCCTGTGCTACGGACTGGAAGCAAGTGTGGAAGAGACCCAGGAATTACTGAAACGCTGTGGAAAAGCTCAGCTGTATCCCAAGCTGAAACGTGACGCCATCATCTATTATGGACTGTTGCATAAACTTGGGTTATTCGAGATCAATGATAAACTATTTGAAGAAAATGAAGAGACTTTGTTTTAATAAAACCAGTAATGCAGAATCCCCCGGGAAATTCCCAGGGGATTTTTTACTCACTGCTTTTCCTGCTCCGCAATCTTGTGTTTACTGTCTTCACGTACCTGATTGCGAAGGCGTGTCAGGTACTCTGAAAACTGCACTTTGTCATTTCCATATGTCATCTGCAGATCATACTCAAGTGGAATCCAGGTACTGATATCTGATTCGTTATGCTGGATCAATGCTTCCAGATTGTCCAACGCCTTGTAGATTCTGGCTTCCAGTGTCTGTCGCTCTTCCATCTCTCTGTAGAGCTCCTGCATTTCTTTTGCAAAAGGATCTGGCAGCTTTTTCACCCATTCGTCCAAAAGTGAAGCTTCTTTTTCTTCATCTGCTTCCGTTTTTTCAAATGTCGGCACATCACCCGTAAAAGCCTCTCCCAGATCATGGATCAGGCACATTTTCATCAGCTTCGCCAGATCAGCCTCTGGAAATTCATCACTGACAAAATAGGCCATCAATGTAATACGCCAGGAATGTTCTGCAACACTTTCACGACGGCCACCCGAAGTATAGCAATGTCTGGTTGCATCCTTCAAACGCTCCGCTATCGCCAGATTTTCTATCAGCTTCTCAGGTTCCATAATCGCTCCGTCCCCTTTTTATCATATTTCTCATATTCATTCAAAAATACTCATGTGGATTATGATAACACGTTTTTCATGCTTCGTCCATAAGCGTTCGATAGTTTGTTCCGGGCAACTCTTTAGTGATGTAGCTGTACACTACAACATTCTGAGCATTGAGCACAACAACATTTTTACCAATCTTCTTTCATATCATAGAAGAAGCAGGTATAATGAAAAGAAATAAGAATAATGAAAAAAAAGCAGATATCATAAATTTATTGTATATAAAATTATAAAGGAAGTGTTTTTATGAGCGTTATGAATACATACAGTGGACGAAAATTCGATCCAATGAAGATCACACCAGACGACGTCTATCTGGAAGATATTGCTCACGCTTTGAGCCTCGTCTGCCGTGGCGGCGGGCAGATTCAATGGTTCTATTCTGTAGGGCAGCATTCCATCAACTGTGCCAGAGAAGCACTGGCTCGCGGCTGGTCCGACCGTATAGCTCTCGCCTGTCTCCTGCATGATGCCAGCGAATGCTATATTTCCGATGTCATTCGTCCGGTCAAAGTTCACCTGCAGAATTATCTGGAAATTGAATCGATGATCATGGATGCAATCTGGGCAAAATTTCAGCTCGCCGACCTGTCAGATGAAGAAAATAGAAAATGGAAACAGATTGACAATGAAATCCTTGAACTGGAATTAAAAACTCTCATGAAGGGCGAAAAAGACAGAGAGATCATCCCCCTGTCTTCCACTCCAAATCTGTCCGAGCGTAGTTTTCAATCTGTTGAAACAGAATTCAAGGAACTGGCTCTCGAACTGATCCGGAAAATATCATAATTTTGATGAAACGCCCACAGCCACATCAATACAACTTTATTTCCCATACAACACGGACGATGCCTCACCAAGACGGTTATAAAGCTTCACGGCATCGTCAATATGTGGATTCCCTGTACCCGGTGCCCCTGCTGTTACAAGAATGTATTCCACTCCGTCAATCTCTGCAAAGCTGGCAAGACAATGACCAGCAGCATTCGTATAACCGGTCTTGCCTCCTTTGATCTCGCCATCGATCACCGAAGTATCCGAAAGGTTCTTAAACATGGTACTGTAAAATGTAATGCCATCCGGATGAATATTCGTTCCTGATGTAGAATGATACGGACTCTCAATGATCTCACGGAAAGTATCATTCTTGAGTGCATAGCGAAGTACAAGTGCAATGTCCTTTGCCGTGCTGTAATGGTCCTCTCTGTGCAATCCTGTAATATCACTGAAATGCGTTCCTGTCATGCCAAGCTTCTCGGCCTTCTCATTCATAAGAGTCACAAAATCACTGACCGAACCGGCAACCGTATCTGCCAGTGCCACACAGCATTCAGCTCCGGACGGCAGCATCACACCATACAAAAGGTCAATTGCCTTTACTGTCTCATTCGGCTGAAATCCTGCCTGCATTGCATCCTGCGCATACAAATCCGCCACCATATCATTTGTGATCGTAATCTCCTGATTCAGATCCTTAAGATTCTCGATTGCAACGATCGTTGTCATGATCTTGGTCATAGAAGCCGGATACATCTGCGATTCTCCATTGATATCACCGATCACATCACCAGTCTTCTCATTCATAAGGATCGCATAGGAACTATTGATTCCAGTAATATCCAGTTCCTTGACAGACGGCTTGCGAATATTATTTATAAAGTTGGTAATTCCTGTCCCCAGTCCCAGATTGTGACCTATGATCATCACCAGAACCAAAGCCACGATGATCTCCGCAGCGATCAAACCCTTGAGCCTGCCCCTGCTTCGTCTCCTGCGCTTACGAGAACCACCCGCTATCTTTGCAGCTGCCCCACGCCCGGCACTGCTTCGTTTGTTTCCTGCATTCGAAGTTTGTCTTCGCTTCTTATCCGCCATACTTTCCCTTCTTCTCTATAAAATCCTGTCTCCACCACTCCCGTGGCGGTTATTATGAAATTATCTCGTTCTTTTCTTCTGCTATTCTACCATACTAACATAAAATCCTGTAAAAAAAATTACATATTTCTTATGATAAAAGAAAATTCGAGCGCCCTCCCCTCGCAGAAGGTTTTCATATTTATAATTGGAAAAAGAATTCCCCCTCGCAAAAAAATTAGGAAATATAAAAAAAGACACCCTTTTAACAAGGGTATCTTTTTCTCTCATTTATTAGGCGAATTTAGCCGGGTTAACCTTCACACCAGGTCCCATAGTAGGTGTAAGAACGATACTCTTCATGTACTGTC
>CAKRPO010000062.1 GCA_934378195.1 uncultured Blautia sp. | reverse complement strand
GTTCCGGTATGGAACGGTCTGACAAACGAATATCATCCGACACAGATGCTGGCAGATATGCTGACGATCCGTGAGCACTTCGGAGATCTCAAAGGTCGTCGTCTGGTATACATGGGTGATGCCCGCTATAACATGGGTAACTCACTGATGATCGCATGCTCCAAACTTGGAATGCATTTCGTAGCCTGCACAACAAAGAAATACTTCCCGAATCAGGAACTTGTAGATCTGTGCAAGACTTATGCAGAGGCTTCCGGTGGAAGTGTCACTCTGACAGAAGATGTACAGACAGGAACCAAAGATGCAGATGTTATCTACACAGACGTATGGGTATCTATGGGTGAACCGGACGAAGTATGGGAAGAACGTATCAAAGATCTGACACCATACAAAGTAACAGCAGATGTTATGAAGAACGCCGGAGAAAAGGCAATCTTCCTTCACTGTCTGCCGGCATTCCATGATCTTAAGACAAAGATTGGCAAGGAAATGGGAGAACGCTTCAACCTGACAGACATGGAAGTTACAGATGAAGTCTTTGAATCTGCACAGTCTCATGTATTTGATGAAGCTGAAAACCGTATGCACACAATTAAAGCAGTTATGGTTGCTACTCTTGGAGAGCCGGAGAACAAATGATAAATACTGTATATTCAAAAGAAACAATTTCAAATGAGATACATACAAAATGGGCGGGCAAAACCGTCCATTTTGCAAAAGAAACAGATTCCACGAATGAATGGTGTAAGCGCCTGTCCAAAGAGGATGCGGAACATGGAATACTGGCGGTTGCAGAGTTTCAGTCTGCCGGCAAGGGGAGACTGGGAAGAAAATGGACCGCGCCAGAAGGCAGTTCTGTAATGATGTCCATTCTTTTGCGGCCGAAATTTGAGCCACAGTATGCGTCCATGCTGACACTTGTTATGGGATTGAGTGTGGCACAGGCAGTGCGGGCACTTGGTGTGGAAGTTTCTATTAAATGGCCGAATGATGTGGTCGTTTCCCACAAAAAGATCTGTGGAATTCTGACAGAGATGGGACTTCAGGATGGAAAAATCCGTGAAGTAGTGATCGGTGTCGGACTGAACGTGAATCTGGAAGAAATCCAGGAGGATCTCAGGGACAAAGCAACTTCTCTGTATCTGGAAACAGGTAAAACATATGATAGAAATCGTCTGATCGGACTTGTCATGGAGAACTTTGAGATCAATTATGAGAAATTTGTTCAGACCTGTGACCTTTCCATGATGCTGGATGACTATAATATGCTGCTTGCCAATAAGAGCCAGCCGGTCCGTGTTCTGGATAAGATCAGTCCATACGAAGGGGTTGCACTTGAAATCGACAAAGACGGAGCACTTCTGGTACGGGTGCAGAGTGGCGAGATTCGCAAAGTTTGTTCCGGAGAAGTGTCCGTGAGAGGATTGTATAGCTATATTTAACAAAGGAGTTTTGTTTTATGTACCAGGAAAATGTTGTGCTTTGTGGTGCAAGTGCCTACGAGCAGAAATATTATTTTAATCAGGATTTTGATTCACTTCCGGAATCGATCAAGCAGGAGCTGCACATTATGTGTGTTCTCTACACAGAAGAAATTGGCGGAATCCTGACACTGGAGTTTGATGATGATGGCAACCTGCAGTTCAAGACAGAAGCACTTGATTCCGATGCCATGTACGATGAGATTGGAAGCGTTCTCAGAATTAAAAAAATACAGACAGAAAAAAGAGAGCTTCTGCAGTCACTGGAAATGTATTATCGTGTATTTTTCCTTGGAGAGACCATCGAAGATGATGGCGAAATGATCGGTAAGGATAGCTGATTTATGGATACACTTATGAAAATGAAATGGAAAATCGGTTCCGTAGAAATAGACAATCCATTTATCCTTGCGCCGATGGCCGGAGTCACAGATCTTCCGTTCCGTTTGTTATGCAAGGAACAGGGTGCAGGTCTTCTGTGTACTGAAATGGTGAGTGCAAAAGCAATTTCCTTCCATAATAAAAACACGATTTCCCTGATGCAGATCGATCCGGTGGAACATCCGGTGTCTATGCAGATTTTTGGAAGTGAACCAGATTTGATGGCAGAAGTAGCCAAAAGCATTGAAGAGCAGCCGTTTGATATTCTGGATATCAATATGGGCTGTCCGGTTCCGAAGGTGGTCAATAATGGAGAGGGCTCTGCACTTCTCAAGAACCCGGAGCTGATTCGCGAGATCGTAACAAAAGTTTCCCATGCGGTAAAGAAACCGGTGACAGCCAAGATCCGTATCGGATTTGAAGGATATCAGGTCGATCCGGTGGAAATCGCAAAGATTATCGAAGATTCCGGGGCTGCGGCAGTAGCAGTTCACGGACGGACCCGTCAGCAGTACTATGCAGGAGAGGCAGATTGGGATATGATTCGCAGGATTAAAGAAGCGGTTTCCATTCCTGTAATTGGAAATGGGGATGTGGATTCTCCGAAAAAAGCAGAAGCACTTGTAAAAGAAACCGGATGTGACGGTATCATGATTGGTCGTGCGGTGCGGGGAAATCCGTGGATCTTTCGGGAGATGAACCATTATTTTACCACGGGTGAATTGCTTCCGCGTCCGTCCTGGGAAGAGATTAAAGAGATGATTCTTCGGCATGCCGGAATGCAGATCGAACTGAAGGGGGAATTTACCGGAATTCGGGAAATGCGCAAGCATATCGCGTGGTATACCTCCGGAATGAAACACAGTGCAGGACTGCGCAGAGATTCCAATCTGGTCAGCAGTTATGAGGAGCTGGAAAAATTATTGGATTTTCGCAGTTTAGAATGAAGTAAGAATACCAGAAACAACATTAAATAGAAAAATAGAAAACATAAAAATACCAGGTCTTCCATTGGAGAGAACCTGGTGTTTTTGTTTGTGCGCCAAATGGCGTGTGTTCCTTAATTGTCTGCTTTCTCGCAAAGATCTCTGAATCTGTCTGCGATCGTGTTGAGATGAAATTCAAAATCCTGCTTATGCTGTCTTACCAGTGTGGTAAGGATAATTCCGGAAAAAAGACAGATGATTCCGGTTACAACGACAAATCCGATCACGATCAGACTTGGGATCTTGGTCACTACACCATATTCCAGATATTTGGCAAAGATCGGAATAAAGAAGATCACTGCAAGCAGGATAAGAACAGCAGCTATGCTGGAAAAAAACTGCAGTGGTTTGTAATCACGGAACATCTTGACGATCGTCTTGAGAACTTTGAATCCATCGGAGTATGTGTTCAGCTTGGATTCACTGCCTTCCGGACGGTCACGGTAATCAATGATTACGTTGTCCACCTGCATGTTCTTATCGATCGCGTGGATCGTCATTTCTGTCTCAATCTCAAAATTTTGTGATAATACAGGAAAAGTCTTTACAAACTGATAACTCATGGCACGGTAACCGGTCATGATATCCTTAATGTGACTGTGGAAAAGCCAGTTGATGCTTCCACGGACAAGTGAATTTCCAAAATTATGAAATGGTCTTTTGTTTTCTGTAAAATAAGTAGAAGAAAGTCTGTCTCCTACTACCATGTCTGTGTGGTCGTTCAGGACTTTCTCGCACATTTCACGTGCGTATTCAGCCGGATATGTATCGTCTCCATCTACCATAAGATAACAACGGGCATCAATATCGCGGAACATGCTGCGGATAACGTTTCCCTTGCCCTGCTGATGTTCGTAGCGGACGATGGCACCTGCCTCGCGGGCAATTTTGTCTGTACCGTCTGTTGAGTTGTTATCATATACATAAATGGTAGCTTCTGGCAGTTCCCTTTTCATATCTGAAATCACCTTGGCAATGGATTTGCTCTCATTGTAACAGGGAATCAGAACTGCTATTTTATCTAACATTTGTAATGCCTCCAATAAATTTTATACTGATATAAATTATCACATATACGTTTATAATCGTCAACAGCCAAATGTCAACTTATTATTTACTTTTAGAATTAATGTTGGTATAGTTAAATTGATTAACTTTGCAAAAAGGGAAAGGATTTTATAAATGTCAAAACTACTAAAAAGCAATATCAGTATTTTTATTTATGCTCTTTTGGGAACTCTTTTTTTCTCATTTAATGTTACCAAAGAAACATTTTCTATGGTTTCATCTTCTGGTTCGGCATTGATCTGGACTGCAATTCCGATTTTATTATTTATTGTATATAAAAAGATTATTACAAAATGTGAAAGACCTGGCATTTTGTTTATCATATTTGCGGGAGTTATCAGCATTGTTTTTTCAGCAGCATCTGTTATGGGTGCTTTTTATTCTGTAAACGCAGATTTTGCAGTAATTTTTGCGAATGGCAGACATATTCGATCGAAAATGCTGGTAGTCTTTTTTGGCGGATGCATCTTCTTTTATCTGATGGTAAAAGCGGTGGCTTCTTTTACGAAACTGGTCAACCTGAATATTCCGGAAAAATTCCAGAAAGTTCTGAGCTTCCTGTTTGAAAAACATTGCTTCCTGAAATCATTCCTCATCATGGGATTTTGCTGGGTACCACACATCATCATTCATTACCCGGTTTCCCTTCCATTTGATGGAATCATCAGTATCATGCAGTATTATGGATACAGACCATATACAACACAGCATCCAATTATTCATATGCAGCTGCTTGGACATTTTTCTGACCTGGGAGTACGCCTTGGAAGCGTCACTTACGGACTGGTCATCATGGGAGTGCTTCAGGCCTTTTTACTTTTACTGACGCTGGCCTATACAATCTCTACGATGGAAAAACTGAAAGTATGCCGATATTTTCAGCTGGCAGCATTGATCGTGTTTTCTGTAGTGCCGATATTCCCGGGATATGCGACAACACTGCTTGGAGATATTCCTTACTGTATGGCACTTTTGCTTCTGATGAATGAATTTGCATGGTATCTGTTCAAAACAGATTCTTATATGAAAAACTGGAAACATCCGGTGCTGACTGTGATTGCTGTCTTGGGCGCATTTTTCAGACAAAATGGAATTTATGTTATTGCAGTGATTCTGCTCTTTGTGGTAATACGCGAAATCTGGCTTCTGCGTCATCACAAACAGACCGTACGTGGAGCAATTCTGATTCTGGCAGTTCTGTTTATTCCGTTGTGTGCAGGAAAAGCAAATAATACCTGGCTGACCAATAAGTATGAATGCACGAATATTTCGAAAAGAGCGATCTTTGCAATTCCGATGCAGCAGATTGCCCGATACATGGTCTACCACAGTGAAGATATGACTGCTGATGAACTGGCAGAGATTCAGAAGGTAATGAAGTATGAACCGGAAGAATACCAGAAACTGTACCGTCCAACCAATTATGACGGGGTCAAAAATGGTTTTAATCAGAATGCAACGAAAGAGGAGCTGAAGGGATTTTTGAAAACGTGGTTCAAATTGTTTTTCAGACATCCATCGACATATGTAAATGCAACTCTTTCTCAGACATACAGTTTATTCAGTCCTCTGGCGGACAATCCGAGATATTATTTTGGTACAAGTCCTTGCATACGGAAAATCAAAGATCCTGATTATGTCAGCTTTTATTATCAGACAAAGCGTCTGGAAGAAAAGAAGCAGGCAATGTCAGAAGAGTATTATGATAAATTCTGCGATTTTCCAATTCTTGGATTCTATGTAAACCAGGGAATCATGGACTTCCTTCTGCTGGCTGCCTGCCTGTGGGCATTATGCCGTGGAAATGGAAAACTTCTTCTGCTGGGACTGCCATTGCTTCTGACGCTGGCTGTAACGTTTGTAGGGCCGGCCGTCATAGGGCATACCAGATACACTTTCCCTATTTTCTATGGTATGCCACTGTTTTTGGGAATTTATGTTTCGCAGAATCAGAGCTTTCAGAAGAAAAAATAATATAGAAGCATTTTGAAACAGAATCAAATGAAGCTACTGTGAATAAAGTGAACAGTAACAGATAAAGCGGAGAGATTTATGAACAAGAAAAAAGTAGGAGTCATAACCTTTCACAATTATGACAATTACGGGGCAATCCTGCAGAGTTATGCACTGCAGAAAAAGCTCCGGGAAGCTGGAACATGGCCGGAGATCATTGACTATGACTGTCAGTACATCAGCAATCCTTTTCGACTGGTAAATCTGAAAGAAAAGGGACTGTTTAACTACATTTATGGTGTCATCGGACATATCTGTTATATTCCGCGCCGGTTCAGATGCAATCAGTTTCGTAAACATATGAAATACAGTGAACCGGTTAAACATGGAAATATGAAGGCGGTTTCCGGGAAATATGATATCTACATTGCAGGCAGTGATCAGATCTGGGACTATAAGCTTACAAATTTTGATCAGACATATTTCCTTGATTTTCCTGAAAAAGGAAAGCGAAAATGTAGTTACGCAGCCAGTATAGGTGAACATGTTCCACCGGAACAGTATCAGGAAGATTACAGCAGACTGCTGAAGGATTTTGATAAGATTCTTGTAAGAGAAGACTATGGTGCAGATATCGTGGAAGAACTTACCGGAATCCATCCGGATGTTGTCTGCGATCCGACTCTTCTGCTTACGGCAGAAGAATGGCAGCCGCTGCTCAAAGAACCACGTATCAAAGGAAAATACATTCTGGTATATCAGCTGGGGATTAATCCGGAGATTGTTGATTTTGCGCGTCGCCTGAAAAAAAAGACGGGATATCGTATTGTTTACATTCCATTTCCGCTGGTTGGCCTGCTGAAATGCAGCTGCAGGATCGCAGTTGGACCATCTGAGTGGATGGGGCTGTTCAAAAATGCGGAATATGTCATTTCAGATTCTTTTCATGGAGTTGTATTTTCACTTCTGTTCAACCGCAAATTCTTTGCCAAGGCAGATGGACATCACAAAAACCGCAGGGTGGAACAGCTGTTAAAATTGGTGAACCTGTCAGAAAGAACCATGAATGATGTCTCAGATGAAGAACTTACACAGGAAATTGACTTTACATATGCAAATGAGCAAATCGACAAATTTCGACAGCATTCGATACAGAAATTAAAAGAACTGGTCAGCGATGAACTTGCATAAGTTCACGCCTGGAGGAAGATATGTTTTTAGATAACCAGCTGCCGGAAGATTGCTGTGGTTGTGCTGCATGCAGCAACATCTGCAGTTTTTCGGCTATTACGATGAAACAGAACGCAGAAGGATTTTATTATCCGAGTGTGGACAAAGAGAAATGTCGTGACTGTGGCATGTGCCAGAAGGTCTGTCCAATGCAGGACAGCTATGTGGGCCAGGCAGCAGAACCGGCTATTTATGCAGCGCGAAACCATGATGAGAGTGTGCTGAAGGACAGCTCTTCCGGTGGAATGTTTACGATTCTGGCGAGTTGGATCCTGGAGCAGAAGGGCGTTGTTTATGGTGTGGCGTTTGACAAAGATCACTATGTTTGTCATATGCGCGCGGAGACTGCAGAAGAGGCATGGAAATTCCGCAGATCGAAGTATGTGGAGAGTGATATTACAGGAGTGTACCTGCAGATTACAGAGGATCTGAAACAGGGCAGGTTCGTCCTTTTTACGGGTACACCGTGTCAGATTGCCGGTGTTACGAAATATCTGAAAGCACGTCGTGTGAATACAGAGAAGCTTTATACCTGTGACAATATCTGTCATGGTGTACCAAGTCGCAAGATCTGGAAAGATTATCTGGATATTCTGAAAAATAAATATATTGCTGCAGATGATGAGATCGTGGATATCAATATGCGAAGCAAAAAGGTATCCTGGAAGGAGCAGGTGTTTGACATACAGCTCAGAGATGGAAATATTGATAAAGTCCTTGAGGATTTTTCTTTTAATAAATTTTTCCTGAGTCTGTATGGTAACAGGAGTTCCTGTTTTCATTGTCATTACACCAGTTATAAACGTCCGGGAGATTTCTCGCTTGGCGATTTCTGGAACAGCGAAAATGCGGGACTGAATTTTGATATAGAATCTGGTGTAAATGTTGCACTTGTAAATACAGAAAAAGGCAAGGCTCTTCTGGAGAAGCTAAAAGACCGCGCTGATTTCCAGACGGTATCGCAGAAAGCATGCTGGCAGCCACATCTGGAATATTCGGCAAAGCCGCCTGCCGGGCGCGAAAAGTTCTGGAACGAATATCTGAATGCAGCAGATAAAGAAGCGGTATTGCGGAAATATCAGAAGGGTTCATTGATCACGAGAGCGATTCGCCTGCTTTCACCGTTTTTGCGCAAAACAGGACTGTATGGATTTGCAGGAAAAATGTATAAACTGATTATTGTAAAAAAGAGATCATGAAATGAATAAAGAAAAAAACGTAAAAAAAGCTTTTTTGTGGAATATGATCGGAAGCACGAGCTATTCGGTATCTTCGTTCCTGTACCTTATGGTGGTGACAAGAATCTGTGGGGTAGCGCCTGCCGGTTTCTTTTCACTGAGTTATGCAACGGCACAGCTTCTTCTGACAGTTGGAAGATATGGAATGCGTACCTATCAGGCAACGGATCTGGACCGGAAATATGTTTTTTCGGAGTATGGAATATCCAGAGTACTGACCTGTGGATTGATGATGCTTTTTGGAATCATATACAGTGCATGGAGTTTCAGTGGAGAGTATATTATCATCAGCAGTTTCGTCATCTTAATGAAAATGGTTGATGCTGTTGAGGATGTTTTTCATGGGAATTTCCAGCAGACCTACCATGTCGAGATCATGGGAAAAATGCTGGCGGTCAGAAATATCTATTCTGCAGTGTATTTTACGGGAGCATTGCTGGTCACACGCAGTCTTGCATTTACCTGTACATCCACAGCACTTACCTCGTTAGTCCTCTGTCTGGTGATAAACCATGTATTTACCGTAAAGTATCCGGGAGAGGCTGTCGGTCCGGCAAGAAGTCCGAAACTTGTAAATGTGTGGGAACTGCTCAAAATCTGTACACCATTATTTGTGGGAACTTTTTTGTCCCTGCTTTTATATAATATTCCCAAATATGCCATGGCAAGTGTTATGACAGACGAATATCAGACATACTACAGTGTTCTGTTTATGCCGTCATTTGTGATCACACTTATGTGTGAGTTTGTCTTCAAACCTACGATCACAACGATCGCAGAACTCTGGTGGGAAGATGATATCCGCAGGTTTTCGCTGTATGTACTGAGAATCATCGCTATTATTCTGGCATGCGGCGGAGCAATTGTTGTAGCAGGACATCTTCTGGGAAGAACTCTGCTGGAGATCATATACGGAGTAGATCTGTCACCGTATAAGCTGCACTTTATTGTATTACTTATCGGAGGAACAATCGGTGCAGGTGTTTATATGATGTACAATATTCTGATTGCGATTCGTAAAGGCGGCTGTATCATCGTGGTATATGCGATCACCGCATTTCTTACAATCTTTCCTGCAAAGCTGATGGTACAGAAGTGGGGAATCATGGGAGCGTCACTGAATTATCTGTATTCCTGCAGCATACTTTTCCTGCTGTTTGGAGGAATCCTGATCTTCGTGATTCTTCGAAAAAAAGGAAAAAAACAATAAAAAATAATATGCATATGGAGGCGCCCGGAATGCTTGACAATCCGGGCGTCTTTCGGTATAATACTGGAATTGTGAATATCCTAGAATAAGTCTGCCCATTTTGCGGTATGATGTTCTGAGGAAGCAGTTTACAGATAATATCCCATGAGATATCTGGCAGCAGATATGGCGCAGATATCCGGCTATTTTGAAAGGGTGTAAGGATTATGGAAGAAAAGAAGAATTTATTAACATATGCAGGTCTTAAGAAACTGGAAGATGAGCTGCATGATTTAAAAGTTGTCAAAAGAAAAGAAGTTGCAGGAAAGATCAAAGAAGCGAGAGAGCAGGGAGACCTTTCTGAGAACGCTGAATATGATGCAGCAAAAGATGAGCAGAGAGACATCGAAGCAAGAATCGAAGAGATCGAGAAGATCCTTAAGAATGCAGAAGTTGTCGTAGAAGATGAAGTAGACCTTGACAAGATCAGCGTTGGCTGCAAAGTCAAAGTACATGACTTTGAATTCGACGAAGACATGGAATTAAAGATTGTTGGTTCTACTGAGGCTAACAGCCTGGAAGGCAAGATCTCCAATGAATCTCCTGTAGGAAAAGCCCTGATCGGTGCACATACAGGCGATGTTGTTGAAGTAGAGATGCCGATGGGAAGCATGCAGTACAAAGTTCTGGAAATCCAGAGAAACGTTTAAATAAGTCAAAGAACAGAAGGAGGCCAACGAAGTGGCAGAGCAGAAGAAGCAGGATACAAATCAGCTGCTGAAGGTTCGTCGTGAAAAGCTTGCAGACCTGCAGGCAAATGGCAAGGACCCGTTTCAGATCACAAAATTTGACCAGACACATCATTCACTTGAGGTAAAGAATCTCTATGAAGCACATGAGGCAGAGATCTTAAAAGACCGCAAGACTCCGGATGTAGAAGGTCTTGATGAAGCACAGGCAAGAGAAGTCCTCAAGAAGGACTATGAAGAGAGAAGAGAAATCATGGATGCGAGCCCGATCCACGTGGCAATCGCCGGACGTATGATGTTCAAGCGTGTCATGGGTAAAGCTTCTTTCTGTAATATCCAGGACCTGCAGGGAAATATCCAGGTCTATGTGGCAAGAGATGCGATCGGAGAAGAATCTTATGCAGATTTCAAGAAATCCGATATCGGTGATATCTTTGGACTGGAAGGATTTGCTTTCAGAACAAGAACCGGAGAGATCTCTATTCATGCAGAGAAGATGACTATGTTATCCAAGAGTTTACAGATCCTGCCGGAGAAATTCCACGGACTGACTGATACAGATACCCGTTATCGTCAGAGATATGTAGACCTTATCATGAATCAGGACAGCAAGAATGTATTTATCAAACGTTCCCAGATCCTCAAAGAGATCCGTAATTTCCTTGCAGGACGTGACTTCATGGAAGTAGAGACACCGATGCTGGTTTCCAATGCCGGCGGTGCAGCTGCAAGACCGTTTGAGACACATTACAATGCACTGAATGAAGATGTTAAGCTTCGTATTTCTCTGGAACTCTATCTCAAGAGACTGATCGTTGGTGGTCTTGAAAGAGTTTATGAGATTGGTCGTGTATTCCGTAACGAGGGTGTAGATACCCGTCACAACCCGGAATTCACTCTGATGGAGCTTTACCAGGCATATACAGATTATGAGGGAATGATGGAACTGACAGAGTCCATGTTCCGCTATCTGGCAGAAAAAGTATGCGGTTCCACTAAGATTTCCTATAATGGTGTAGAAATCGATCTTGGTAAGCCGTTTGCCAGAATGACAATGAACGAAGCAATCAAAAAATATGCAGGAATCGATTTTGATGAAGTAGCAGATGATGAAGAAGCTAAAAAGCTTGCTGACGAGCATCATATTGAATATGAAGAGCGTCATAAGAAGGGTGATATCATCAACCTGTTCTTCGAGGAGTACTGTGAGAAAGAGCTGATCCAGCCTACATTTATCATGGATCACCCGATCGAAATCTCACCGCTGACCAAGAAGAAACCTTCTGATCCGAGCAAGGTAGAGCGTTTTGAGCTCTTCTGTAATACATGGGAAATGTGTAACGCATATTCCGAGCTGAACGACCCGATCGATCAGAGAGAGCGTTTCAAAGCACAGGATGCCCTTGCTGACGCTGGTGATGAGGAAGCAAACCACACAGATGAAGACTTCCTGAACGCACTTGAAATCGGTATGCCGCCTACAGGTGGTATCGGATACGGAATCGACCGTCTGGTTATGCTTCTGACAGACAGCCAGGCAATCAGAGACGTACTGCTCTTCCCGACAATGAAGTCACTGGATGCTGATAAGAAATCTGCGAAGTCAGAAAATGGCACTTCTACAGAAGCACCGGAGAAAGAAGAAGTTATCGACTTCTCCAAGGTAAAGGTAGAGCCTTTATTTGAGGAATTTGTTGATTTCGATACTTTCAGCAA
>CAKRPO010000061.1 GCA_934378195.1 uncultured Blautia sp. | reverse complement strand
GAAATACGTCAAACAGATATAAAACAGGGAGAATTTCCAATTCGCCCGGAACTATAATCTAATCTATATGAAAAACTCGGGTTTGTCGTATAGATATAGATAACACTTCTACAGTTTATATATCATAGTTTCTGGTGTTGTTATATGAAATATGTCTGTAATATGTACATGTAAAAGGAATTTTATTTTATGAATGACAAGAAAACAACTTATCGCGAACATACAGATATGGAAAATACATTAAAGCTTCGTCAAGTTCTGGCGACGCTGCCCCCGTTCTGTAAGGATTATTTTCGTGCAATTGATACAACGACAACTGCCAAGACAAGAATTTCTTATGCGTATGATATACGAATTTTCTTTCAGTTTCTTCTGGATGAAAATCCTGCGTTTAAGAATCATGCAATGACTGATTTCACAGTCGATGTTCTGGACCAGATCAAGGCTGTGGATCTTGAGGAATATCAGGAATATCTGAAATTGTACCAGTCTGGTGACAAAACAGAAACAAACGGTGAACGTGGATTAAAGCGTAAAATCTCTGCATTGAGGAGCTTTTATGCTTATTATTACAAACGTGAAATGATCCATACGAATCCTACAGTGCTTATTGATGTACCGAAAATCCACGAAAAAAGTATTATTCGTCTGGATACCGATGAAGTCGCCATGCTTTTGGATTATATAGAACACTGTGGCGATACACTTACCGGCCAGAAACGTGTGTTTTATGAAAAAACAAAAGAACGTGATCTGGCAATCGTTACATTGCTTCTTGGAACCGGAATCCGTGTTTCAGAATGTGTCGGACTGGATATTGAAGATGTGGATTTTAAAAATAATGGAATCAAAGTCACCCGAAAAGGTGGAAATGAAATGGTTGTATATTTTGGTCCGGAAGTAGAAAAAGCACTCAAGCGTTATCTGGAAGTCCGCGCAGGAATCACTCCTCTTGCCGGACATGAACATGCTCTCTTCTATTCTGCCCAGCGCAAACGTATGGGCGTACAGGCAGTTGAGAATATGGTGAAAAAATATTCCAGGCAGATTACGACGACCAAGAAAATTACGCCACATAAGCTTCGCAGTACATATGGTACAGCATTATACCAGGAAACGGGTGATATTTACCTTGTAGCGGACGTTCTGGGACACAAGGACGTCAATACTACCAAGAAGCATTATGCGGCCTTAGACGACGCCAGACGGCGTCAGGCGGCCACTGCTGTGAAACTCAGGGAAGAATAAAAAACAGGCAGAATGTATTTTGAACAAAATACGTTCTGCCTGTTTCTGGATCAACGGAAGATTCATCCTGCAAGATGAAGAACTTCGATCAGGAAAATCCAACTTAATCCATAATAAGAGACAACAGCTACCAGGTCGTTAACGGTTGTGATCAGCGGTCCGGATGCAACTGCCGGGTCTACATGTATCTTTTTGAAAAATAACGGGATGCAGGTACCTACTGCACTGGAAATCAGCATTGCAAGAAGCAGGGAAAGTCCAATACATCCGGATACCGCATATGCAAATACCAGGGTTTTGCCTTTTATAACATAAATGTATAGTCCGATTAGTGCGAAAGACATCAGACCAAGCAGACCACCATTACAAAGACCAATCTTCATTTCTTTGAGAATCAGTTCCAGCTTCTGTTTACCGGTCAGGGATTCATCCATCAGGACACGGATTGTTACTGCAAGGGACTGGGTTCCGACATTTCCGGCCATATCCAGGATCAGTGACTGGAAACACATGATGATCGGAAGGTTTGTGACAACTTTTTCAAAAATGCCTACTACAGAGGATACAATCATGCCGAGACCAAGAAGGATGATCAGCCAGGGCATTCGTTTTTTCATACTTTCTTTCAGTGGTTCACGTAGGTCCTCTTCTGCTGTCAGACCGGCCAGCTTGGCATAATCCTCTCCCATTTCGTCATCGACAAGATCTACAATGTTGGCAGATGTGATGACACCAAGAAGACGGTTATCGTTATCCAGAACCGGTATGGAGTCTTCGGAGTAATCCTTCAGGTCTTCGATACATTCATCAATCAGATCGGTACCATATACGTAAGGATAAGAAGTAACGACCAGTTCTTCAAGAGGATGGTCCTGACGCGCAATGATCAGATCTTTCAGGTCAATGGCACCATAAAATTCTTCTGAAGCTGTAATAACAAAAATTGTGGAAATATTGTCATTTCGGGCAGCCTGTGAAACCAGCTCATTCATAGCTTCTTTGACATTTAAGTTTTCGTGGATGACAATATAGTTTGTAGTCATACGGCTACCGATCTCATCCTCATCGAAGGAAGTGATCATTTCAATATCATGCCGAACCTCATCATCCAGTAATTCAATAAAAATCTTTCTTTTTGAACGATCAAACTGCTGCAAAACGTCGGATAATACGTTGGTTTCCATTTTGGATAAAATGGCAGCAGCCTTTCGGACATTCATTTCTTCCAGATATTTTACAACGTCTGCCTCTTCGGTATATTCAAAGATATCGGACAGAGTATCCATATCCAGGATTCGATAGAGCTTACAGCGTTCTGCCGTGGAAAGTTTCTCAAGCACATCGGCAAGATCGTTTTCGTGAAAGTCCTGCAGACGTTTACACAGAACTGCCGGTGATGCATTGCTTCTTACAACATCCAGAATTTCATTGGTGTAGTCCTGCACTCTTTTTTCCATTCTGTGTTCCTCCTGTTCTTTTGTAATTTGATAAATCCGCACGCACAATTACGAAGTAATTTGCGGCAACACAAAAAAGGCATGCCTTTTCTGTAAAACATGTCAAATATTGGATTAGTTATCAATTGCGTTCAGGGGATTGAAAACAGGATAAAAGAGAATCTGAAAATTCCATAGAAACAAAATTCTGAAATCAGAAAGCCAGAATTAGAATTCTAATATCAGGAATCTATAAAAAGAAATACAGACAGATTAAAACAGAATGCGATAAGTGATATCACATTCTATTATGCTCTTTTGTCCTGTGCAACAACTTCGCCCGTGAGAATCACAATTATCCATTCTGTTCACCTGCCTTTACATTTAAAATAATCTTTTTTGACGCCCACCATTATAAACTTCTGCGTGGTCAAAAGTCAACTTAATAATTATTAAGATTGCGTTAAATTTAAATCTCTTTCAGCAGCCGAAGATCTTCAATCAGAGGACGACGCACCTTTTTACGGGTCATCTCAAGAATATGAAGCGGTGTTATATCGATTGCCTTGGATTTGATCGGATCTTTTCGAAGATGTTTCTGCAGAACATGAAAAAGTTCATCCTGATGATCCGGGTTTTCCATATTGATAAAATCAATCAGAATAATTCCGGAGAGATTTCGCAATCGTATCTGGCGCGCAATTTCTGAAGCCGCTTCCAGATTGATCTTACGATAAGTCTCTTCTGCTTTTTTCTTTCCAGTATATTTGCCACTGTTAACATCAATGGAAACAAATGCTTCCGTCTGCTGGATAACAAGAAAACCTCCACTTTTCAGCCAGATCTTTTCCTGCCGAATTTCAGCGATTGCGCTTTCCAGACTATAGAGTTTATATAATGGGAGCAATTTATCCTGATACTGTTTCAGTATCTCCAGTTTATCCGGCTGGAATTCACGGAGATATTCGAAAATTTTCCCGTAAATAGCAGGAAGGTCTGTAACAATCTCATCCAGGTCTCTGGTATAGACATCGCGAACTGCTGCCAGGTAAAATGGTTCTGCTTCATATAGAAGGCTGTAACAGGTACGGTTTCGTCCATGAACGGCTACTCTTTCATATTGTTTTTTCAGAAGTTCCAGTTCGTGAAGAAATTCTTCTTTGGAGGCTTCAGCAGCGTTGGTTCGGGCAATAATGCCATAGCCGCGGTCTGGAAGGCTGCGTTCTTCTTCCAGCCATTTATTCAGAAGACTGCTCTCTTCTTTAGAAAGTTTATTGGAGAATCCAATTTTGCGGTTCCCTGTAGTAAGTACGAGATATTTGCCGGAAAAATTCAGATTTGCAGTCAGTGCAGGAAGTTTCCCTTTCATGGATTCACGGTTGATCTGAACCAGAAGCTGGTCTCCCGGACGCAGAGGCAGATTTGTCTTTCGGCCATCTGTGTAAATGGCATTCGTACACTGATTCAGAGGCAGATAGCCATTTACGGAATCGCTTAAACGGACAAAAGCCGCCTGAATATTGGCGGCAATGTTTTCAACTTGTCCTACATAAATATTGTTAAGAGTATTTTTTTTCTCGGAAGGCTCCAAACGAAGCTCAATTACCTTCTGGTCCTGGACGATTGCACAGACGGTACAGGGAACTTCGTTAAGAAGCATTTCTGTAATGATCAGCTTATTCAACTTCTTCACCTAATGATTCCATAGAAACGAGTTTCAGATGTTCTTCATCACCTTTGTTAGCATAAATCTCACGACGTTCGATCATGTATGCGAACGGAAGCGGTTCCTTACCCATCCAACGAAGGAAAGTGTCCATGACAAGTTCTGGTTTGGTGTAGTTGGAGCTTGCAGAAGCCAGCTGCATGAAAACACCTTCACCGTCTAAATGCATTTCATAAATATATGGACGGATGTCTACTGTCTTTTCACTGCGCTTTGTTTTCTTGGTTACAATGATCTCGTTTTGAGAAAGAAACTCGTTCAGTCTGGAACGCCAGTCTGCAGCAGGTTCTTTTCCTTCACGGAACTGAATAAAGTAATCGGCAGCAGCTACCAGTGCCATAGCAGTACTTGCCTTTCCATCTTCTACCTGATGAGCAGAGCAAATAGAAACACCCTCTGCCATGACGGCATTCAGACGGTTTTCAATCTCTTTGGTAGGAACTGTTTCAGTAAGTTCCATATCAAAGTATTCACCAAGACTGGTTGTACCAACACCAAGTGGTGCCGCAAAAGACATGATCATATGCGGGCTGTAGCCACCGGAGAATGCAACCGGGAGTTTTGCACGACGGATCGCCTTCTGGAAATAACGCATAGTATCCAGATGGCCGACAAATTTCATATGACCGGTTTTGGCAAACTTAATTCTTACTTTCACAGCACACACCTCCCTTGTATTTGAGTACACCACAGCCGGAGCATTTCTGACGGCAGTTTGGTGTAACAGTTTCTGCTTTGGCCTGTTCCCATTCACGGATCAGGAATTTTTTGGTAACACCTGCATCAATGAAATCCCATGGAAGAATCTCATCGGTGCTGCGTTCACGGAGTGTATAGAATTCAATATCCACACCGGTTTCTTTGAAAGCTTCTTTCCAGATATCATAGTGGAAGCTTTCAGACCATGCATCATAAAGAGCACCTTTTTCGTATGCTTTAAGGATGACCTCAGCGCAACGGCGGTCACCTCTTGCAAGGAAACCTTCCAGTACAGTTACATCAGGTTCGTGCCAGTTATAACGGATGCTTCGCTGGTTCAGCTGGGAACGGATCTCATTTTTAACAACTTTAGCTTTTTCGATAAAGTCTTCTTCACGGAACATTGGTGCCCACTGGAATGGAGTGAACGGTTTTGGTACAAAAAAAGAAGTGCTGACATTGATCTGTACTTTTCCTTTACGCTGCTCCTTTGGAACGACTTCATAATAGGTCTCGGCGATTTTCTGGGCGAGATGTGCAATGCCCTTCATATCGTCTTCTGTTTCAGTAGGAAGTCCAAGCATGAAATAAAGCTTAACCTGATTCCATCCGCCCTTGAAAGCTTCGCCGGCGCCGTGCAGGATATCCTCTTCAGTAAGTCCTTTATTGATAACGTTACGAAGACGCTGGGAACCTGCTTCCGGAGCAAAAGTAAGGCTGCTTTTTTTGACATCCTGAACTTTACTCATAACATCGAGAGCAAATGCATCAATTCTAAGAGAAGGAAGGGAAATATTGACTGCCTCATCACGGAATTCATCGATCAGGAAGTTCACGATCTCTTTCAGATGACTGTAGTCACTGGAACTTAAAGAACTTAAAGAAATCTCTTCATGGCCAGTTTTCTGAAGCATGATTCTTGCAGATTCTTTTAATGTCTCGATATCACGCTCTCTTGTCGGACGGTAGATCATGCCGGCCTGACAGAAACGGCATCCGCGGATACAGCCACGCTGGATTTCCAGAGTAACTCGGTCCTGGGTTGCCTTGATATGAGGAACGACAGGAGCTTCCAGTTTGTTGTAATCTTTATCCATGTCGATTACGAGCTGCTTTTCAACCTTTTCCGGTACATTTTCATATTTAGGCTGGAAGGATTCAATGGTACCATCTTCTTTATAGGTAACTTCATAGAGGGAAGGTACATAGATACCAGGAATCTGTGCTGCTTTCAGAAGGAAATCCTGTCTGCTGCCGCCGGCCTTCTGATTTGCCTTGTAAGCGTCAAAAAGGGCTCCATAAACCATTTCACCCTCTCCGATATAGAAAAGGTCAAAGAACGGTGCCAGAGGCTCAGGATTGTATGCACACGCGCCTCCGCCGATCACTAGTGGATCTTCTTCCGTACGTTCTTTTGCAAGAAGCGGGATTCCACTGAGATCCAGTAACTGGAGTACGTTTGTATAGCACATTTCATATCCGAGAGTGATTCCAAGGAAATCAAATTCTTTTACCGGATCCTGAGATTCCAGAGTAAATAACGGAATGTGTTCTTCACGCATGATCTTGTCAAGGTCTGTCCACGGCGAAAAAAGACGCTCGCACCATACGTCGTCTCTTTTATTGAACATATCGTATAATATCATCATTCCAAGATTGGACATACCAATCTCATAGACATCCGGGAATGCCATTGCAAAGCGGATATCTACCTCATTTTTGTTTTTCATAACTGCATTGACTTCACCGCCGATGTAACGGGCGGCCTTGTCGATCTGCAGAAGTATTTCATCGCGTAATGCCAGTTTTCTCATAGTTTTCCTTTCACTTTTTTATTTTGAAGCAAAAAAATAACCTCACTGTTTCATGGGTACGTGAGACCATTTTCATACATTATAATAATGATTGTCAGCAATGGTTTTTATTATAAACAGATTATTAAAGAAGTGCAAGTATATAAAAGAAAAACCTCCGCAAACATAATGTCTGCGAAGGTCTGTTTCTCTCAGTATAATAACATTTCACCTCTATGACAATTCCAACATCCTCATCCTCAATCCTGATCAAAATATCACTAAATAATTCCAAGTTCTCCTGCAATGCAGCATCTTTTTATTTCCTGCTATTTTATCCAGTCATCAGAGCGACTGAACAGTATCGAGAGATTGTATGACCTTCTATCTAAAGTAGGATATTCTTTTGCCGAAAAAGTGGCAAATTCAAAAACACCCGTCTCTACAGACGGGTGCATTCAAAAAGCAATTCGATATATTCAGCAAAATACAAACCAGCATCTTACAGTTGGCGATGTGGCGAGTTATGTTGGATTCAGTAAATCGTATTTTTCTGCTTATTTTAAAAAGACACTTGGCTTTTCAGTCAGCGCATTTATTCTGCGCTGTAAACTGGAAGAAGGAAAAGAATTGCTGCAGTATACCAATAAATCAATTAGTACGATCAGTACATTTCTCTGCTTTTCCAGCCAAAGCCATTTCCATACCGCATTCAAAAAACAGTATGGAATCACACCTTCAGAATACAGGAGGCAGCAGAATTAGGCAGGTTCATATCATCCTGCTCCAAGGATATTCCAGGTATTTTCAATCACATCAAGGTAATATACCTGATCATCACTGACTGCGTAATGGTTTTTGACTTCGATATGATCGTCAATGTCTTTTCCGAGAACGAATACCCTGCATTCTTTGTCATCGATCATATCTTTGTTTCCGGTATACCATACAAAGAATCCCAGCCCCAGATAGTAGCTGACCTCATCAGTTGAACATAGAAGCTCATAAGCGTTCTGTACTGTATCGCTGTAATAATCTTCATAATAATCTTCAGGAAGATTACTTTCCATACAGTTGTCAGAACCATTATGTCCATAGTCGTAATCATTGTAAATTGAAAAGTCATAACAGCGCTGTTCTTCTGCCAGGTGGCCATCTTTCAAAGAAATTGAAGGACGATAGGAAACGTACATATTGCCTTCTTTGGATGTGACCATTGTGTTTGAGTAAATCTCACTTAGGTTGCATCGGAGAATGATCATTTCATCGGGTGAACCCTCGTACAATGGGAAATCCAGATAGTCTTTATAGGTGGCATCTTCGGTCATCTCAGAGGAGTATACGTTGATCGACCAGTCCGAAGCCGGAACGATCGCAAAGATTTCGTAGCCGCCTGCATCCACGACGGTGCCATTTTTAAGGAATGGATAGGATGCAGCATAATCCTCCTGGGTTGTATAATCCAGAATTTCTTCGGTTGAGGCATCGTATCCTATATAACCCAGAAAAGCGATTCCTGCCTGACAGTCATTTTCTCGAAGAATATCCTGTAAAATAGCGAAACTGGATTCGCCGTAGGATTCCTCATCTGGGTATGGATTTTCTGCCATACAGTTTACGGAGGTAAAAGAAGTAAGCATCAAAGCACTGAGGCATATTGCAGTTAATTTCTTCTTCATGATGTCATCTCCTCTCTTGGGTTTATTTTAGAGTGGTAACTATTAATTTACTTTCTAATGCAGCAGCAATCAGATCCTCTTTACAGTTATATCCGGCTTTTGCAATCATCTCCTGAAAGTTCCAGCGGACTCCGGAGGTGGTACAGTTCATTTTTTTGGCAATTTCTGAATAGGACATACCACAGATATAAAGCCGGAGCATTTCTAACTGTCTTGGACTGATCTCACCGCTGGTGATCCAGTTCAGTTCTACATCCGGAGTCATATCCGGAAAAACATGTTCTCCATTAAGGGTCCGGTGTAGCACATCACGTATCTCATCTTCACCATGATCTTTGTACCAGAGACTATCTGCGCATCCGGTCTTAGCTCGTTCCAGAACCTTAGGATCGATCAGAGAAGTTACAATGAGCACTTTGGTTCCGGGATGCTCTTCTCTGATTGTTTTTCCGGCAGTCAGTCCGTCATGGTTGTGGAAGGTCTGCACATCCATCAATACCAGATCGATGACAGAATAATTGCAGATTTTTACGGCTTCACGGGCATCCGAAATAGTATCCACAAGCTTTAAGTCCGGATCCTCTAAAATAATAAACTCGAAATATTTCTGCATGATCTTCTGATCTTCTACAATGAGTATGCGTGCCATATCATCATTTCCTTCCAAAATTGAATTAGTTTTATTTATCATATAGAGGCAGGTTTAGAAACAGATAAAAAGCTGGTTCAAAAAGTGTTTTCATTGAGCCACCCTCTGCCTCAACTGCTTTTCGCAGAGCAGACAGCCCACCGCCCTCTTTGGCATCTTTTGACGGCAATTCACCATCATTGGTAATCTGAATCTGATATTCGTTGTGTATTCTTTTCATAATTACAAAAACAGTATTGCCATGTGCATGTCTGGCACAGTTCGTTACACACTCACGAATAGCGCAATCTGTAAGGTGTCTGTATGCCGGAGAATCCGGATAGCAGCCCTGGATCTGAATGGAAATACCAAGTTCTTCTGCATGTTTTTCGGTATCCTCATATTGGTTATCTTTATTAGCGGCGGTTGTATTAGTAAGGATATAAACCTGCTGCTTTAAAGTTTCCAACTGTTCCTTCATATTTTCAGGTGATTCTTTGTCTTCTAAGATTCTTCGGATAGATAGAAGACTTCTTCCAAAGTTATCGTGAACCTGCATTTTCAAGGCCAATGTTTCTTGTTCGCGTATCTCATCACCAATTCTTTCGTACATTTCTTCCAGCTTTTGATTCAATTCTGTCAGTTTTTCATTGTTGCGCTTAATCTCTTCACTGTTGTAATATACTTCGGAAACATCGATTGCGACAGTTTGTACATAGCCCTTCAGTGAGGGTTCCGTGAGCTGATATTCCTGAAACATCCAGACCGAACCATCTTGCATATAGAATACATTGTTGTCAGAATTTAATTTAATCACATTATCCTGCATTGGCTCGGAATTTATGGCATAACGGAAGGAATCAAAATTCTGAAGATAATTTTCAGTAAGCATTCTGCACAATTCCTGCATTTTGGTGTTACTTAAAATAATACGTCCAAGAGAATTCGAAAAGCAGACACCACAGGGAACATTGTTTACCGCTTCATAAACGGACCAGGGCGAAAGAGTATTATTGTATTCCTTGACTTCTTTACGAATTGCCAGAATCAGATAAACAGTTAGCATAATGATTACGATGACTAATACATATGCCGGGAATGAATAAAAAATTGGCTTGCGCGGAGGTTTATCCAGTCTGTGCCGATGGTCACTTAAAAGCCCTACCATAATAAGAAAAGAAATAATCAGCCATAATGCAGAAAGGACGATTTTCCACTTCTCAACAGAACGCATAATCCTTGAGAACAATAAGATAAATTCAAGAATCAGACATATTTCCATAAGGATCATAAGAACATTTTGTAATTTTATGGTGTCTTTTATGAGATCGGACATCGGATAAACCATTCCTGTTCCTCCTCTTGCTGTATCAAAAGTTCAGGTCGTTCTTCCAGAAAATCATGAATATCTGTCGGACATATAACGTGGACAGAAATCTGTGGTTTTTCGTCAATCTGAGTTACGCGGAAAAAGACTGAATTCACGACATCAAAAAGCTGCTCAATCAGCCATTCAAAAAAGTCATAGCATTTCAGAACATCATCTGCATGAAGCTGTTTCTCTTTATCTTGTACAAAGTAAGCAGCGCGTATTTTGCATAGTTTCAGATTTTCACAGGATTCTGCGAGACTCTGTTTCAAATCTGCCATAGTTAGAGAATCACCCTGTGAGCTGTATCTGGTAAGTACAAGATTCTTTCTTCTTTTCAAATAGGTTCCTACGACTACGATCTTACTCAGGAGCAAATCATATTCTTCTCTGGATTCAGTCTGTTCAAGTTTTTTCATATATGAGGAAAGTAGTTCATACTGTTTGGAGGTCTGCTCCTGAATCATATTTAAAAGATGGTTCTGCTCTTCTAGTTTTCTTCTGGCTGCTTCTTTTTGATATGTCATCTGTAAAAGCCGATTTCGTTCTGTCAATTCTTCCTGCTGCTCCTGAATATCCTGATATTGATCCAGAAGTACAGAAATATCTTCTGTCCAGAATAAATGTCCACCTTTGACCGGAATATGTTTGATCAAAACACTATTTTCCTGAATTGAAGAATTAGCAATCACACATTCACGTAATTCCCTGGTAAGTTTCGGGAAGTCCCCGGAATAATAATATCGCTGAAAAGTGTCGTCAGTGATTTCTGCATCCAGACTGCCATTTGACTGAAATAATTCAAAGTAGCGGCTGTTGGTAGGAATCAGACCACAAAGGATGCAGCTTTGGAAGATAGCGGCTATACAAAGACAGCAGATTGCAGTCAGATCACCAGCAATGGTGTTGATTATAGGTACCCGGAGAATATTTGCAATGTTCCATGCCAGAAGTATAATACCTGGTATTACCGGAAGCCAGAAACGTTTTTTACCTGCAATGTTGCTTTTGTGAACAAGAATTATGTCCATTGCAATGAGACAAAATATAATCCAGCCCTGTATCACAAAAAAGAGAAATCCATAGCTGTAATTTTTGTCTGAATAAGGTGGATTCAGATAAAAATGAAAGACTTGTTGATGCATATCATTTGTAAATACAGATGTGATCAACAGCATCGCTGAGAATAATAAAAAGATACTTTTTTTTCTTATTTTGTCATATTCTGCTTCCAAAAGTAAGGATGCGTTCAAACCTAAAGTGGGAATCAGGATCATCGGAAAATAATACAGATACCAACAAATGTGTGTACTGAGAGGATCCTGAAAAATATGGTATTTTACAGTGCGCAGAAAAAACCAGAATACCATTAAACATCCAATGGCCGTCAGGCACTGGCGCATTCTTTTATACACAACATGCTTGTTCAGATAAATGACCCATGCACAATACATTCCAAGATAAATACTGGTGCGGCTCTGGTCAGCTAAAGATTGTATTAAACTATTAGTTGAGTGAATCAGCCTGCATGCATATGCCGTCAGAACACACAATATAACAATCGTATATGATAAAACCCGTTTCTTTTGATATGGCATTACGATCCCTTTCCCGAAAAAAGCATCTAAAGTATGCAGGTTACCGGTCGGATATTTGAGCGGTAACCTGTTTACTACATTATACTATAATGCCTGAATATTGAGCAATGACAAAGTTTTTTATTTGTTATTCCAGATTTTTTTATGTCAGAATTTGCCACTGGCTCCACCATGGGAGCGACCGGAAGAACTAGTATGTGATGAGCTTCCGCCAGAGGAACTGGAAGAACTGTCTTTTTCATTTCTAATAGTTCTTTGAGTGACGATCCTGTTGACAAAACTGTCAGTTGCTCTTCGAAGTGACATGGAACCTTTACGTTCATAAGCTTCTGCTGATTCCTGTTTTTTTACAGATTTAAGATTTCTTGATTTTGATTTAACAAGTCCAAAAGAAATTAGAAAAGCGACAATTAAATCGGTAACGAGCCAGAATGGATGAACCTTCCCTTTTGAAGGCATATTGCCAACGTCATATGGTTCTCCGGTTGCTGCCTGTC
>CAKRPO010000060.1 GCA_934378195.1 uncultured Blautia sp. | reverse complement strand
CATCCAGATCCGGCACATACATTTTAATCCAGGACATTGATGTATTCATGTTTTATATCCACCTTTCGAATTTTCATATAATAAACTCTGAAATCCGCACAGAAAGTAAATACTCGCTTCGCTCGTGCTTCCTTTCTGCTGTGCAAGAATTTCGGAAATTTCCCGATATTCTATCGGGGAAGCCGTTCAATTCTGTCAAATTGAACTAGAACTGTTTCAAGAAACGTACATCGTTCTCATACAGAAGTCTCATATCGTCGATCTCGTATTTGAGAAGTGCGATACGTTCAAGACCCACACCAAATGCAAATCCTGTATATTCATCCGGATCAATACCGCACATTCTCAGTACGTTTGGATGAACAGTACCGCAGCCAAGGATTTCAATCCAACCGGAACCTTTGCAGAAACGGCATCCTTTACCACCACACTTGAAGCAGGAAACATCTACCTCTGCGCTTGGCTCAGTGAACGGGAAGTGGTGTGGTCTGAATTTTGTCTTTGTCTCTGGTCCGAACAGTTCCTGTGCAAACTCCTGAAGAGTTCCCTTAAGATCTGCGAATGTAATGTTTTTGTCGATGACCAGACCTTCGATCTGATGGAAAGACGGTGAATGTGTTGCATCCACTTCATCAGAACGGAATACACGTCCCGGTGCGATCATACGGATCGGCAGTTTACCTTTTTCCATGGTACGTGCCTGTACCGGAGAAGTCTGAGAACGAAGAAGGATAGAGTCATTAATAAAGAAAGTATCCTGCTCATCTCTTGCCGGATGGTCTTCCGGAATATTCAGTTTGGTAAAGTTGTAGTCTGCATATTCTACTTCCGGTCCTTCAACTACTTCATAGCCCATTCCGATGAAGATACGCTCTACTTCTTCCAGTGCAATGCTGTTCGGATGACGATGTCCGATCCTGGCTTTCTTTGCCGGAAGTGTAACGTCGATCACTTCTGCTTTCATTTTTTCTTCACGAAGCGCCTCTTCCAGTTTCTTTCTGGTTGCTTCCAGATGTTCCTCGATCTTGGCTCTTGTCTCATTCACCATCTGTCCTACTTTCGGACGATCTTCCGGGGCAACATCTTTCATACTTTTTAAGATTGCTGTCAACTCACCTTTTTTGCCAAGGTAAGCAACTTTTACTTCATTCAGTCTCTCCGGACCGTCTGATTCTTCGATCCGCTTTCTGGCTGCTTCTGCCAGTTCCTGAAGTCTTTCCTTCATATCCATGGTTTTGTATCTCCTTTTTGTTTATTATTCAAACGTCTGGTCAGTAATCGCAAATATCCTGCTGCCTTCAAAAAAGCATAAAAAAAATCCGTCCCACCAAAAGGGACGGAGTCATTATCCGCGGTACCACCCTGTTTCCCACAGATCAACTTCCATGGGCACTTGAGTCATGCTTAACGCGCATCCACGTCACTTCCTACTGCAAAATTTCAAAAGTGAAGCTCTGGCGGGAAATTAAGAAACTGTCTGAACTTAAGGGGGCTTACAGCCGATGACTCCCTCTCTCTGTAAGAAAACAATTTCCCTGAAACGCCTTCATAGCCTGTTGTATATGATAATCATTCAGCCTGCTGAACAACCATATTCCTTTACTTACTATGCCACAGTGCCCAAAAACTGTCAAGCAGTTTTTTTATTCCCTGCCATAAAGACATCTGCGCCTGGCGGAATTCTTTCTCAAAATAAGCATTGATCTCAGCCCCGTACAGAAGCAGGTTCATGCACACATACAACCAGAGCATGACCATGATCAGTGCTGACAGGCTACCGTACATGTTGCTGAAATTTGGAAAGAATGTAAAGTACAGTGAAAAGAAATAGGAAAACAATGACCATGCCACTGCAATGATAAATGCTCCCGGCACCTGACTTTTCAAAGATGCTTTCCTGTTTGGCAGATATCTGTACAGTACAAGAAATACCAGAAACAGTACGACAAATACGAGGAATGTCTTGGCACTCAGCAGCCTTCCCAGCATTTTCCCCAACAAAGGAGCATAAACCACAAGTGCTGCATGGATACGGTTACCCATAACCAGGAGCAAAAGACTTATGATAATCGCGATCACAAACAAAAGCATATACAGCATGGAATACAAACGATTCGTCAGCCAGTTTCGAGTTTCTTTCACATGATAGATTACATTCAATCCTGCAATCAGTGACTGCATACCCTTACAGGATGACCAAAGAGCAAACACACCGGAAATAGGTACAACTGCCGCACTCTTTGTAAATACTTCTGCAATGATCTTCAGTACAAAATCCTGCAGATTCAATGGAACAAATCCAAGAATCGCCTGTCTGAGCATGCGATATGTCAACGGTGTATACTGAACCAGTGCGGTAAGCACCAGTACAAATGGAATAAACGACATAATCAGAAAGTATGCCGCCTGCGCAGCGTAAGCACCGATATGATCTTCCTGCATTCGCTTTACAAATCCAAGAATCAGACCTATCGTGCCTTTATCTGTTTTCTTCCCCATATTTTTTCTCCCGATAGTTACTACATTTCTGTTTATTTTACCATGAAATCGTCTCTGTGTCATCCCAGATTTTCTATGGCAATATTTTGAAAAAAATAATCCAGTATTTTCCTGTAATCGTATCCCTGTTCTGCCATCCGGTTTGCACCGGTCTGGCTCATCCCGACGCCATGTCCATATCCCTTTCCGCTGATAAGCAGATTTCCACTCTGTTCTTTTTCCAGTTTGAAATAAGCACTTGGCAGAAGTATCCCACCCTTTGTCTGTGTCCCATCCTTTTCTGTGATCATGCATCCGACAGGTGCCAGAAATTCCCGGATTTCATATTCATTTCTTATTTCGAAAGAATTTTCATCAGTCACAACTTCCAATCCTGTCGCCGCACCACTTTCACTACGTCTCACAACTGCTGCTGACAAAAACTGCTCCTCTTTTCCCTCTTTGTCCCTTATTTTTTCTTCCAGAAGCTCCCTGGGAAGTTCCACCGTCCAACTGCTCCATGGTTCTTCTGCATCAAAGCTGCATGGTACACTTTTGAGATAAGGAGCTACTTTCGTGCTGCCCCATATTTCATCTGTACTGGTCACTCCTGCAGATGTCGAAAAATAATACGCTTCCACAGCCTCTCCATTTTGTGTCATGATCTGTCCTTCAGTTTCTTTCACCGCTTCTGTTGATGTTTTCTGTGGCTCTATATTTCCATAGACCTGATAACTTACACTGTCATCCACATCCGCATCAAAGTCTGGCAGACTATGTTCCTGAATCTGTTTCCATGCATATGTCCTCGCACAGACAGCCTGTGCTTTCAAAGCTTCCTTCTCATAAGACGCTGGCATCTCACTTGGCACTACTCTGTCCAGATAGTTTTCAAGTGTCAATTCATTGACTATGGTAAGTCCTTCCTCTTTCGGTATGATTTCAATGCTCCCTTCATAAACCGGATTTCCGGACTGTCTTTCTATGGACATGATCCGGATTCCGTTTTTCTGTGCCGGGATTCGCACTTTGTACTCCTGATTTTTCAGCTCATCCGCCTTGTAAATGACCTCTTTCCCGTTATACGATATAGTAACAGACTCATGATACCTTGAAGCGAAATCTGTTGTCGTCAGCAATACCCGTATCACCGGATCCGCTGCCGCCACTGGCTGTGCCATACACCAGATACTGCCGACTGTTATAATCTGTCCAATAAAAAATCCGATTCTCTTCATACTACAGTTCTCCATACTGCATTATATGAAAAAAATCGGATTCATAACCTTTTTTATCTTAATTTGTTGCGTTTAGTTCTTAACAGAAAAACAGTATATCGTCTCGGAATAATAACGTTCACCTGCCTCCAGAACTGGCGAATGAAATGCCTCTACATTCACTGCATTCGGCTCAACCTGTGTTTCCAGGCAAAAGGCTTCTCTCTTGTTATACACATGTCCATTCTTGCCATGCTCCTGCTCTACGAAATTTGCAGCATAGAACTGTACACAAGGACAGTCACTGAGTACATCCATCTGAATACCTGTTTTCTCAGACCATGCAGACGCAATCTCTCTTACACTTGCCTTATTATATCCATCAGCCACATAATTATGGTCATAGCCCCCGGTCAGCTTCAGCTGATCGAAATCTGCTTCAATTTCATCTCCAATCTGATGTGCCTTGCGGAAATCCATCGGTGTTCCCTCTACCGGCGCATTCTCACCCAGTGGAATGGAACCTTCTCCAACTGGTGTATATTTTTCTGCATGGATCGTCAGATACTGATCCATTGCACTTCCACTTCCTTCACCTGCAAGATTGAAATAAGAATGATTTGTCATATTCGCAACTGTCATTTTGTCGCAGACACCGCCATAAACAATTCGAAGTTCGTTTTCCTCTGTCAGTTCATATGTAACAGAAACATTGAATTCACCCGGGAATCCATTTTCTCCATCCGGACTGATTCTGGAAAATGTAACAGTATTCTTATCTTCGGAAATACTGGAAGCTGTCCATATTTTCTTTTCAAATCCATTCGGTCCACTGTGAAGATTGTTTGGTCCCTCATTTGGTGTCAATGTTATCTCTTTGCCATCAAGCATAAATCTGGAACCAGCAATACGATTGCCACTTCTTCCGATCGTCGCGCCAAAGAAACATCCATTCACCTCATAAGCGGCCAGATCATCATAACCCAGCACTACATCTGTAAGCTTGCCATCTCTGTCCGGCACACAAAGCTTCACAAGGATTGCGCCGTACTGCAGAACTTCTGCAAATGCTCCTGTTTTATTTTCCAGATGATAGATCTGTACCTCTTCGCCCGACGGCAGTGTACCAAATGTTCTGTGTGTTACCATGTTTCTTCCTCCCAATACCTAAAATCTAATATTTCTTCAAAAAAAGAGCCATATCACTATGACTCATTTCTTCTTTTCGGGTCCCGGAATGCCGTTCCCTTCCATCTGACGCCTAGCCGCAGCCAGGTTGGGTGTCCGCAACTGAAGATCTGCCTACCACAACGAGAGGTCTGACATCACTGCAGCAATCTAGGATTCCCTATTTGTCAATGTAGGTTCAAATTAAAAAGGGGCCTCGCACATTCCAGGAGTTATCCCGTATGTTTTCTGCTTTATATTTTACTCTATTGTATGTAATTTTTCAATATGTAATACTGGAAAAAAATTTCAATTCCATTTTACAAATCAATCAGTGGATTCCAAGAATCTTCTTTACAGTCGCCGGCATATCCGGTGCATCTACAACAGTATCGTGCAGTACCGGTGCAGTACGGATCTCTTCAACTGCTTTTGGTACTTTAACACCGGAGATTTCAGAGAGCTTATCTGCCAGTGCAAAATCATCCATATCTTCTGTTTTGTCAGCAATTGCTTCCATTACACTTCTGGTGAACTTGTACGGACTTGCTGTAGAAGCGATCACAGTTGTTGTATGATCCTGTGTGTCTGCAAGATATTTCTTATAAACGCCTGCTGCGACAGCGGTATGTGGATCGATCACATAATCACTGTTCTGGTAAGTTGCATGGATTGCTTCTCCGGTCTCTTCTTCACTGCAGTAATTTCCGTAGAAATCCACAAGGCCTTTTTTCATATCTTCTGTGATTGTGTATTCGCCACCATCACTCAATGCCTGCATCAGCTCTGCACATTTCTCTGCATTTTCACCGGTCAGACGGTAGATCAGTCGTTCCAGATTACTGGAGATCAGAATATCCATGGACGGAGATGTCGTCAGGATAAAATCTCTCTTTCTGTCATAAGTTCCTGTACTAAAGAAATCAAACAGAACTTTGTTTTCGTTGGATGCACAGATCAGTTTCGCGATCGGAAGCCCCATCTGTTTCGCATAATATGCAGCAAGGATATTTCCAAAGTTACCGGTAGGAACAACAACATTGATCTTTTCGCCGGCTTTGATCTTACCTTCGCCAACCAGTCTGGAGTATGCATATACATAGTATACGATCTGCGGCACCAGTCTGCCGATATTGATAGAGTTCGCAGATGAGAACTGGAAGCCTGCCTCATTCAGCTCTGCAGCCAGTGCCTGGTCATTAAACATCTTTTTGACTGCAGTCTGCGCATCATCAAAATTACCGGTAATTCCGACTACATAGGTATTGTTCCCCTTCTGTGTGACCATCTGTTTCTCCTGGATCGGGCTGACGCCATGTTTCGGATAAAATACGATGATCTTTGTTCCCGGTACATCTGCAAATCCGGCCAGTGCTGCCTTACCGGTATCTCCGGATGTAGCAGTAAGAATAACGATGTCATTGCTGACCTTGTTCTTTCTTGCTGCAGTTGTCATCAGATGTGGAAGAATGGAAAGTGCCATATCCTTAAACGCAATGGTCGCACCATGGAAAAGCTCCAGGAAATATGCTCCGTCAGCTTCATGAAGCGGGGCAATCTCTCTGGTGTCAAATTTCTCATCATACGCATTCGTAATACAGTTCTTCAGTTCATCTTCTGTAAAATCTGTAAGGAAACGACTCATTACCTCATATGCTGTTTCCTGATATGTCATCTGTGCAAGCTTTTCTACCGGCACATCCAGTTTCGGAATCTCAGTCGGGACAAACAAACCACCATCTTCGGAAAGTCCTTTTAAAATTGCCATGGAAGCTGTAACTGTCTCACCTTTTCCTCTTGTGCTTTTATATAATACCTGCATGTATCCTTCCTACCTTTCTTGGGGTTTTCTTACATTTTTGCTGATAGTATAACACGTTACCATGTAAAATTCCATACCCAAATATACAAAAATCCCGAAGGAATGAACACCTGACACTGTAAACAGTTATGAATTCTTTCCTTCGGGTCATCTATTCAGATTATTTATGTGTTTCTTCCGGATATGTATAAAACTCATGCACACCATGTTTGAACAATTTTGTAAGATTCTTGTCAAACCACTGAATATTATTCCTGGCTGCAGCGGATCTCTGAATGAAAAACAGCGCACCTTCTGAATAATCCACGCCTTCAAGCGCCTGCTTCACAGCTTCCTTTGTTTCATCTGTCGGTACTACTTCAGAAATTCTTCCATCTGCGATCGGAGAAAACTGAGCCACACCATCTATGTACTGCCAGATCACATCTGTCGCATTATCTGGGAATTCTGGATATTTTACACGATTCATGATCACATTGACAACCAGGATCCTGCCTTTGAGGTCTTCTGTCCCCGCCTCTGCCTCCACGATCTGAAGCAGATTTTCATAGTCCTCATCGGACATCAGCTTTGCTGATGATGACATCGAAACAACTTTCTCATCAAATGTATCCACTGTCGTAGCCATGGATTCACTGACATTCATCTCTACAGCACTGCTCGTAACCTTCTGTACACGCTGTCCAACGATCACATCATCGCAGGAAATCCCGATACGATTTACAGTGGTTCCTGCAGCTGGTGTTGCATTGACTCCAGAAACAACTCCGGCAATTCCAGACGGAAGATTGTAATCAATGTTCTCACTGTACAGACTGCTGCTTTCGTTCTCTGAAGCGGCATATACCTTCTGTTTCTCACTGCCTGCCAGCTTACAGCCGCCTGTTACAGCGATCACTGTCAGGGCACAGAGGCTCAGCGAAACAAAACTGTGAAGAGAAGAATTCTGCTCTCTGCCGCTCTTATCCTTATCGTTATGGGTTCCTGTCAATCTTGTTTTTCTCATACTTAAACATTCCTTGCATTTTCATTATGTCTTTTTTTCATATTTTATTTTATTTGTAACATTTCTGTAATGCATAAGCAAATTATATTTAATATGCGTAGATATGTCAAGTAATTTTTTCCAGCGCTGTTTTACTGACAGGAATATTATAGCTTTCTGTCATCTTTTGGGTCAAGAAAATTCGTTCGACAGATTCCCTCCGAAACTGACACAGGCTGCTGTTTTTCATTCACAGCTGCCTGATTTTTATCATTTATCCAGTATAACGAAGTGCCTCGATTGGCTTTTTGGCAGCAGCTTTTCCTGCCGGATACAGACCAAATACAATACCGATCACCGCCGAAAAGATAACTGAAATCCAGACTACTTTCATGTCCATCTGAAACTGCATGCTGTCCATAAACATTCCTGCCACCTTCAGGATTACCCAGGAAATCCCGATTCCGGCCATACAACCCATAAAGCTGACCATCAAAGCTTCGATCAGAAACTGCAGCATGATCATGCCTTTCTTTGCACCGATTGCCTTACGGATTCCAATCTCTCTGGTTCTCTCCGTCACAGAAACCAGCATGATATTCATAATTCCGATTCCTCCGACCAGAAGCGAAATTGCTGCAATTCCACCGATCATCAAAGCCATCGTGTTATTTACGCTCTCCATGGTGTCCATTATCTGGGACTGATCAGTGATGCTGAATGCATCTTCATCATTTTCAAATCGCTCCAGAAGCAGCTCTGTCAATGCATTTTCCGCATAGTCCAGTGTCTGTGTATCCGTCGCAGAGACATAAAACTGTGTGACATCAAGAATGTTATCCGCAATTCTGGTCATTGTTGAAAATGGAATATATCCTTCCAGATTTACTGTCGTCTCCGAATCATCATCTGAACTACTGCTTACAAATCCGGTATTTCCGGTAAGCGAAGAGCTGCTTTCTTCACTTAAAACTCCGATGATCAGGAAGCTCTGTCCATTCAAAGAAATGCTTTCACCTGTCACATCTGCTCTTCCCATAAGTTCCACTGCTGTATCATAAGTAAGGACAACTACATATGTGTGATTTTCCACGTCTGCATTCATGATAAAACGCCCATATGCCACTTCCATATTCTGGATTTGTGCATAGCTTCCGGTCGTTCCGATCAGCGTCATAGAATCACTGGTATATCCGTTTTTGGCAGTCACACTGGTTCTGGAAAACGGTGCCACAGCTTCAATCTCATCCGGTTCTGAAAAATCGGACATTTCGCTTAAACGAAGTGGATTTTCTTTATCATCTGTAATACTGACGGTCAGATAACTCGAACCCATCCCGGAAATCTCATCCGTGACAGAGCTGGTTGCTCCATCCGCAATAGAGACCAGTACGATCAGCGCAACCACTCCAATAATGATTCCCAGCATCGTAAGGAACGTGCGCAGCTTATTTACTGTAACCGCATGCCATGCCATTTTTATCGACTGAAAAAACATAGCTTCACCGCCTTACATTCCCGGTCCGCCCTGACCGCCGCCAGAAGCCCCACCTGCATTTCCACCCGGACCACCACCGGAATTTCCGTCAGAATTTCCACCAAATCCTGACATATCCGGCATATCTCCGTTACCTCCCGGACCGCCGGACATATCCGGCATGTCACTGCTGCTACTATTCGTCTGGCTGTTTTCTGAGCGCATATAATAAACAGTATCGCCTTCTTCAAGACCATCCGTGATCTCTACGGTATTTCCATCTGTCAGCCCTGTCTGAATCTCTACTTCACCGGAAAGATTTCCCTCTGCATCCTGTTCTGTATAAACAAAAGTCCTGTCGCCCTGCTCCTGCAATGCATTCATCGGCAGCGTAAGGACATCTTTTCTTTCTTCTGTAGTAATCGTTGCCGATGCATTCATGCCCTGTTTCATCTCATCGTCGTTTGAAATTGTAATTTCTACGGTATATTTGGCTACGCCGCCATTCACACTTGCCGTGCTTCCAATCTTTGTCACTTCACCTTCAAATTCTTTGTCTTCAATCGCATCAAAAGTAACAACCGCTGTCTGTCCTTTTTCCACCGAATTGATATCCAGTTCATCTACACTGACGGACAGACACATGTTTTTATCCGGTGAAATTGTAAAAGCAGTTACATCTGTACTGTACTGACTGGATTCTGTTTTGGAACTGCTATCCGAAGAATCGGAAGTTTCTGCACTCTGCTGCGCAGATGTGCCTGTTGCTCCTGCGGAAGCATTCTGTCCTGTACTGCCTCCTGCATTTCCGGATGATGTATTCTCTGACGCTGCATTTCCGGATGTTGTACCTCCGGAAGCAGTCTGGCCGTTTTGGCTGTTCTGGCTGTTATTGTTCGTGTCACCATTTTCTGTTGTGTTTCCGTCAGTCTTTGTATTTCCATTATCATCTGTTTTACTGTTATCTGTTTTATTATCGTCATTGTCTTTTTTGTTATCTGTATCATCGGATGCTGTCTGTGGAAACGCGATCTGGAACTCCAGTGTTTTACCATTATCCAATACCTGTATACCGGATATGGTTCCAATTTCTATTCCCTTAATGCTGTTTGTACCAAAACAGTAACCATCTGCTGCCGAAAGAAGAACCAGTGCCTGATATGCTGTGTCCGCTGCAAATATGCTGTCATTTGGATTCCACGTGATCACACCGGTATAGCTTCCATCTGATGCACTGAGTTCTGTAACTGGTGTATTTCCTTTTGCCGGAGCTGTGATCACTGCCTGTGTACTGTCCGAGGTTCCTTCATTCACTACTGAAAAAGCAATCTGGGTATCCGCGGTCGGAACATTCGGATCTATTTCTTCATCAGAACCTTCATCTGAAACATTTTCTGTGTTCACAGACTCCTGTACTTCTGATGTAGTTCCGTCATCAAAAGAAAGTTTCTGGAAGGAAACTGCGCTGTTTCCATATGTCATATTTACACTTCTGGTATACGACATCTGAGAAACGCCTGTATTATTTGAGGTTTCTGATGAGGTGGACGTTTCTGCCGTCTGGCTGGCACTGACATTTACATCCTGAATCGTTCCATCCTGCTCTGCCGTAATCTGTGGATTTTTTGTCAGACTCAAAAGCTTTTTCAAGGTTGCGGTCCTTGCTTCTCTGATTACCATCAGTTCTTCATATTCCGAATCACTTTCTACGCCGTTCAATACAAGCAGCTCTTCACCTGATGTCACTTTCTCGTTCTCAGATACAGATACAGAATCTACCGTTCCCGTAGTTCCTGTTATTTCAAAAGGTTCATGAATATAAAGAGTTCCGCTTCCAATCGTATTTCCGTCTGCATCTGTGACCGTGACGGTATCTCCCAATGTCGTTCCATTATCTGTCAGCGTCACGATACAGGTGTTTTCTTCCGTACTTTCCACGATTCCTGCCACGGTGCTTCCATCTGAAATTGTAACTGTCACAGAGTCTCCTGCGGTCACTCCAGTCACACTTTCAAGTTTCACTGCCATAAGTCCATCCATTGAAAGTTCCAGCAATGCACCTTTATCCAGCATAACATCTGTGACTTCTGCGTCAGCTGTTACATAAATTGCCTTGACTCTTCCGGCAACGGTACTGGTAACTGTATTGGCTGTGCTATTGCTCTGGCATTCGCTGATTTTTTCATCCAACTCATCAATTTCTTCCTGCACGGTTTCCACTGCACTCAATACAGAAGATTTATCTACTGATGCAAGTACTGTTCCCGCCGAAACCTGATCTCCGCTTTCAACGTAAACCTCACTTACTGTCAGCCCGGATGGAATCGTTACAGCCTGTGCCTCATCCAGCTCCAGGTTTCCGGTTCCCACGATCGTGTTGGAAATCGTTCCAAGTGTTACTTCTGTACTTTTGGCTTCTCTTGTTTCTGAATGGTCACCGGCTTTATTCTGTGTCTTGCTATAAACAACGGTTCCTGCTGTTCCGAGCACTGCCACAGTCATCACACCGGCAACAATTTTCTTTTTTCTGCCTTTTTTCTTACTTTCTTGGGATTTCTTTCCTTTTTGCCTCTTTCCAAACATCCTTTTCCTCCAGATTTCTATGTGGACTTTCTTGTTCACACTTACTTGAAATTCTCTGTTTCTGGTAAATACTTTACGGAAAAGTTGTGTTGACTTCTTGAGAGAACTGTGAAAGGCAAATGAATTAACCTTAAATATACCTTAAAAAAAGTATTTTTTGTCATTTATTTGTCAGATATATCAATTTTGCATATAATATTTTTAATTTATTTTATATTTTTATTGAAATTATCCAAATATTGTACTATGATAAAGACAAATAAACAAATCTATTCTTTGAGAGGAGGAACCTATATGAGTAAACGTATTATCACAATCAATCGTATGTATGGAAGCAATGGACGTATGATCGGAAAAGCTCTTGCCGAAGATATGGGAATCGGTTTTTATGATCGTGAGCTGATCGAACTGGCAAGTAATCAGAAGCAGGTTCCGCTTCATCAGTTTGCAGAAGTTGACGAGAAGCGTCCAAGTCCGTGGGGATTCCCGATTGACAGTGAATTGCAGATTGGGGTTGACCGCTATCCGATTCCGATGAATGATGTTCTGTTTGGAATCCAACGGGAGATCATCCTTTCGTTAAGCGAGAAGGAAGATTGTGTTATCGTCGGCAGATGTGCCAATCATGTACTGTCAGGCAACAACGTATTACGTATATTTATCTATGCTCCGTTTGAAACACGTATACAGACCGTGATGGCACGGCTTGACCGGGAAGAAAAGAGTGCAAGAAAGCTGGTTAAGAGAATGGATAAGGAGCGTCGTGCTTATTATGAATTCTTTACAGACCAGAAATGGCTGGATATGGGACAGTATGACCTGTGTATTGACAGCAGTAAATTCAGTCAGGAAGAAATTATAGAGATTATCAAGAAAGCCATCGAGAAGAAATAAAGCGAGCGGGGGAAGGCACATTCCCCCACTCGCTTTATTTTGTTCAAGAATGCCTCTGCATTCTTGCTGCGAGATGCGCGTCATGCAATGCATGACATACTTCTTCTGCGCATCTCT
>CAKRPO010000059.1 GCA_934378195.1 uncultured Blautia sp. | reverse complement strand
TTATAGGAGGTGCCACAGATGTACGCAATTATTGCAACAGGTGGTAAACAGTACAAAGTTGCCGAGGGCGACGTAATCAGAGTTGAAAAGCTCGGTGTTGAAGCTGGTGAAACCGTTACTTTTGATAACGTTCTTGCAGTTAGCAACGAAGGTTTAAAAGTTGGAGCTGATGTAGCTAATGCCAGTGTTACCGCTTCTGTAGTTGAAAACGGAAAAGCTAAAAAAGTTATCGTTTACAAATACAAAAGAAAAACTGGATATCACAAGAAAAACGGTCACAGACAGCAGTTTACAAAAGTTAAAATCGAAAAGATCAACGCTTAATCTGGTGTTTGCATGATTACAGTGACAGTCAGTAAGAAGAACAATTCATATGTCAGTTTTACATCCAAAGGGCATGCCGGATATGCAGAAGAGGGATACGACATTATATGTGCCGCTGTCTCTGCTCTGATAATCAATACGGTGAATTCCCTGGAACAGCTGACAGGAGATCAGATTCAGGCAGAAGAGAGTGATGGATTTGTTTCTTTCTCTTTCGTGAAACCTGTTACAAAAGAGGGAACTCTTTTGATGGATTCTCTTGTTCTCGGACTGACAGAAATTGAGAATAGTTATTCTAAACGTTATTTAAAAGTAAAAGTCAGGGAGGTGTAACGACATGATGAAAATGAACCTTCAGTTATTCGCACATAAAAAAGGTGTTGGTTCTACAAAGAACGGCCGTGACTCCGAATCCAAGAGATTAGGTGCCAAAAGAGCAGACGGACAGTTTGTTAAAGCTGGAAACATCCTTTACAGACAGCGTGGAACAAAGATTCACCCAGGTGAAAATGTAGGCTGTGGTAAAGATTATACATTATTTGCACTGACAGATGGTGTAGTAAGATTCACCAGAAAAGGACGCGATAAGAAACAGGTTTCTATCGTTCCGGTAGAGGCAGAATAATCAAGTTCAGCGTGAGGCTTCAAATCGTTCAGGTTTGGAGCCTTTCTTTAGATTAAAAATTAGTTCAGAATTATTTCATAAAGGAGCGACATATGTTTGCAGACAGAGCAAAAATCATCATCCGTTCAGGAAAAGGCGGAGATGGACATGTAAGCTTCCGCCGAGAACTGTATGTACCGAATGGCGGTCCTGACGGTGGAGATGGCGGAAGAGGCGGAGATGTGATCTTTGAAGTAGATGAAGGTCAGAATACACTGGGCGAATATCGTCATAAACATAAATTTAAAGCACAGGACGGTCAGGAAGGCGGAAAGAAACGCTGCCATGGAGCAGATGGTGATGACATAGTTCTGAAAGTTCCTGAGGGAACGGTCATTATGGAAGCACAGTCACGCAAGGTCATTGCAGATATGTCTGGCGCAAATCGTCGTCAGATCGTTCTGAAAGGCGGACGTGGAGGCAAAGGAAACCAGCATTATGCTACACCTACGATGCAGGTTCCTAAATTTGCACAGCCTGGACAGCCGGCACAGGAGCTGGAAGTTCTGCTGGAGCTGAAAGTGATCGCGGATGTTGGGCTTGTAGGCTTTCCAAATGTTGGTAAATCCACATTCCTTTCCAGAGTCACCAATGCACAGCCGAAGATTGCAAACTATCATTTTACGACACTGAGCCCGAATCTTGGTGTGGTAGACACTGCAAATGGCGGATTTGTTATTGCGGACATTCCGGGACTGATCGAAGGTGCATCAGAAGGCGTTGGTTTGGGACATGAGTTCCTGAGACATATTGAGCGTACCCGTGTTCTCGTTCATATTGTAGATGCTGCATCCACAGAAGGACGTGATCCGGTAGATGATATCCATAAGATCAACAAAGAGCTGGAAGCATATAATCCGGAAATTGCGGCAAGACCGCAGCTGATCGCAGCAAATAAGATCGACTGCATTTTTGATGACGGAGAAGAAAATCCGATCGACCGCCTTAAAGCAGCCTTTGAACCACAGGGAATTAAAGTATATCCGATTTCAGCAGTAACAGGACAGGGACTCAAAGAACTTCTTTATGGAATCAAGGAGCTTCTGGACAGTGTTCCGGCAGAACGAATCGTATTTGAACAGGAATTCTTCCCGGAAGATGAATTATTTACCGAAAATCTTCCATTTACCGTTGAAAGAGATCCGGAAGATCCGGATATCTTTATTGTGGAAGGACCTAAGATTGAAAAAATGCTTGGATATACCAATCTGGATTCTGAGAAAGGATTTGCTTTCTTCCAGCGTTTCCTGAAAGAGGGTGGTATCCTTGAAGAACTGGAAAAAGCCGGAATTGAAGAAGGAAATACTGTCCGTATGTACGGATTTGACTTTGATTATTATAAATAGAAAGGTCTGAGATTATGACAAGCAAACAGAGAGCATACCTGAAGGGTCTTGCAATGAAAATGGAACCGATCATGCAGCTTGGCAAGGGTTCTGTTACACCGGAAAATACATCTGCTGTTGATGAAGCACTTGCTGCAAGAGAATTGATCAAGATCAGTGTACTGCAGAACTGCCTGGATGATCCGCGTCAGATGGCAGAGGTTCTGGCAGAAAGAACACATTCTCAGGTTGTACAGGTGATTGGAAGAAAGATCATTCTTTACCGTGAAGGAAAGGACAATAAGAAAAAAATCGTCCTTCCGTAATATAGAGAGGAATACAGAGAATCATGGAGACCAGACGTAAGAGAATCGGCATTATGGGAGGAACGTTTGATCCAATCCATATAGGCCATCTTATATTAGGTGAGAGAACATATGAGCAGCTCAATCTGGATAAAATTCTGTTCATGCCGGCAGGAAATCCGCCTCATAAGCAGAACAGAGTCGGAAGAGCTACAGATGCCCAGAGAGTAGCTATGGTGGAAAGAGCTATTTCCGGGAATCCACATTTTGAACTGTCATTGATTGAGATGAATGACAAGGGATTCACATATACCTATCATACTCTTGAAACATTAAAAGAACAAAATCCGGATACAGATTATTATTTTATCATAGGTGCGGATTCTCTGTATGATTTTACAAAATGGCGCGAACCGGCAAGAATCTGCCGGACATGTACGATTGTGACGGCTGTACGTGATCACGTGCCGGAGCAAAAGCTTGATAAACAGATGGAATATCTGTCAGAACTGTATAAAGGCCGATTTATCAGTCTGAATACATTGAATATAGATATTTCCAGTCAGCAGCTGAGGGAATGGCATCAGAAAGGCAAAAGCCTTCGCTATTATGTTCCGGATGCAGTAATTGACTATATAGATAAAAATAAAATTTATCACACAACAGAGGGAGTTAACCAAAGTAATGTCTGATTACGATTTTATAAAAATGCAAAAAAAGCTTGCAAAATATCTGGATGAAAACCGCTACGAGCATACGTTAGGAGTCATGTTTACCTGTGCTTCACTTGCTATGGTACATGGTTATGATCTGAAAGATGCGCAGGTTGCCGGTCTCCTTCATGACAGTGCGAAATGCATTCCAAACAAAAAGAAATTAAAGATATGTGCAGAACATCATATCCCGGTCAGCGATTTTGAAAAAGAGCATCCGTTTCTTCTTCATGCAAAACTGGGAGCGTATATTGCGAAAGCAAAGTACAATGTTACAGATAAAGAAATTCTTTCTGCAATCACATATCACACAACCGGGAAGCCGGATATGACGATGCTGGAAAAAATCGTTTATATTGCGGATTATATTGAACCGGCACGGAATAAGGCACCAAGACTTGCAGAGATTCGCAGGCTGGCATTTGAAGATCTGGACGAATGTATGTATCAGATTCTGAAAGATACACTGAGTTATCTGGATGAAAATCCGAATGATGTGGATGCTGCAACCAAGGATGCGTATGCTTATTATACAACGATACATGAGGACAGGCAGCATACAAAAGAAGCCTGATCCGGAAAGGAAGCAGATTTCTATGAACAGAGAACAGGAAATGGTAAGCATTGCCTGCAAGGCAATTGACGACAAAAAAGCACTGGACATAAAGGTGATCGATATCAGAGAAGTTTCTGTTATCGCAGATTATTTTGTGATTGCAAGCGGAAGTAATCTGAACCAGGTACAGGCGATTGTAGATAATGTTGAAGAGCAGCTCGGAAGAGCCGGATTTGAGCCGAAACAGATTGAAGGAACGAGAAATTCCAACTGGATTCTTATGGATTATGGTGACCTCATCATCCATGTATTTGATGAAGAGAATCGCCTTTTCTATGACCTGGAAAGAATCTGGAGAGATGGAAAAGAACTTGATACATCTGAATTCTTGAAATAGATTAACAATAAAATAATTATGTAAACAAAATGAAACCAAAGAAACGGGAGCATATCAGAATCGACCAAATGATATGCCCCCGTTTTTTACTGATATAAACGGAAAACGCCGAATACTTTGCCAAGAATCGTCAGGTTATCATGCACGAGAATTGGTTCCATCGAATCATTTTCAGGCTGAAGACGATAATAGCCATCTTCTTTATAAAAAGTCTTGACGGTGGCAGAATCTTCTACCAGAGCAACAACAATATCTCCATTGGAAGCAGACGTCTGCTGTCTGACCAGAACCTGATCACCATCAAAGATTCCGGCATTGATCATACTGTCACCCTTTACTTTGAGCATAAAGCTCTGGGCGTTTGGCATATATTCTGCCGGTACAGGAAAATATCCTTCAATATTTTCGACTGCGAGAATAGGCTGTCCTGCAGCTACCGTTCCAATTAACGGAACGTTAACAACTTCTCTGCGGACAAGATTAAAATTGTCATCGATGATTTCGATTGCTCTTGGCTTGGTAGCATCTCTTCTTATATAGCCGTTCTTCTCGAGTGCTTCCAGATGGGAGTGAACGGAAGAGGTCGACTTCAGATTGACGGCCTCACATATTTCTCTTACTGCAGGGGGAAATCCTCTGTTAAGAATCTCATTTTTTATATAATCCAGAATCTCCTGCTGCTTCTTACTGATTCTGCCATATGACATATAGAACACCTCCTGATTCACGATCATTCTGCTTATTAAAAAAGTATAACATACCTTTTTCGTAATAGCAAACAAATATTCGGAAAATATGTTCGCACTAAATTATTGTGTTACTGTTCACTCAAACAGTAACATTATTGTTGCTGTATACGGTAGCAAATTGTTCCTTGTCAGACAGCGGGTAAAATGGTACAATATTCTGGTATGTAATTTAGTGAAAATAAAGGAGGCATTTTTTTGCCTGATAAAGATAAATATTCAACAGATAATCCAGGAATATTAAAAAAAATTAGAAATTTGTTCAGTATGAATATCGGAACGATGTTGTTTGGTGTTCTGTTTATTTACATGCTGTTCAGTGTGGTACTGTATCTGACTTCTTCAAACATAGAATCCTATCTTGTAATTGCAGGGCCACTGTCCAGAAATGAAACCTATACAGGACTTGCAATTCGTACAGAGACGGTTTACAAGGCAGAGACAGGCGGTTATGTCAGCTATTATGCCCGTGAGGGAAGCAAGGTCAATGCCAATGGGGTTGTTTATGGAATCAGCAGTTCACAGAAGACAGAAACGTCAACAGATTTGAGCAATGAAGATCTTTCTGCAATCCGCAGTCAGATGCTGAGCTTTTCCAAAGGATATAATCCAAGTAAATTTAATAATACATATAGTTTCAAATATAATCTTGAAGGCAGTATCCTTCAGTATGCCGGTGTGAGTGGATCATCTTCAGATTCTGGTGTTGTCAGTTATGGAGGACAGACATTAAGTAAAGCAGATCAGGATGGAATTGTTCTGTATTCTACGGACGGATATGAAAACAAAACGGTGGATACGCTTACTGCAGAAGATTTTGACCAGAATGCGTATCACGAAACGGATCTGAAAACACATGATGCGGTTTCTGCCGGAGATAAACTATATACACTGGTTGCAGATGAGAACTGGAGTCTTATGATTCCGTTAAGTGAAAAGCAGGCTGTGAAGTTGGCTGACCGTACGGTTGTTCGTGTGAAATTTTTGAAAGATGATATGACCCAGACAGGAGATTTCAGCATTGTCGAAATCGATGGAGCCAAATATGGTAAAATTGATTTTAACAAAGGCGTGATCCGTTATGCGTCGGATCGTTTTCTGGAGATTGAGCTTGTAACTAATACTGTTACAGGGCTTAAGATTCCATTGTCATCGATTGTAACAAAAGAGTTTTATCTGATTCCGTCCACATATGCGACAACGAATGAAGACAGTCAGGAAACAGGATTTATGGTTCTGGGCAAAGATAAAAGCGGAAATGAGACGCGTACATTTGTGAGTCCGTCTATTTATGCAAGCATAGAAGATGGCAGCCAGGATACAGATGATGAAAGTAAGAAAAAATATCTGTATTATGTGGATGAAAAATCATTCAAAGAAGGCGATGTAATTATCAGTCAGAAGGACCAGAGTCGTTATGTTGTCAGTGATGTCGGAGTATTGGAGGGTGTTTACTGTATTAATCAGGGATATGCCGTATTTCGAAGAATTGAGATACTGGATCAGAATGAGGAATATGCAATCGTATCTAAGAATACAGCATATGGGCTGGCGAGATATGATCACATTGTCCGAAATGCTGATAAAGTAGATGAAGAAGAGATTTTGTATTAAGAAAATTTAATATTCATTCAGTTTTATACAAATCAGGAGGCTTACAAATTATGATAACTGAAAATCTTGAGCAAGTCCGCAGAAATATTGTGGAAGCGTGTAAGGCGGTCAACCGTGATCCGAGTGAAGTAACACTGATCTCTGTCAGCAAGACCAAACCAGTGTCTATGCTGCAGGAAGCGTATGATGCAGGATCAAGGGATTTTGGAGAGAATAAGGTGCAGGAGATCATGGATAAATATCCACAGTTGCCATCGGATATACACTGGCATATGATCGGGCATCTGCAGAGAAATAAAGTAAAATACATCGTGGATAAGGTTGCACTGATCCATTCCGTGGATTCATTGAGACTTGCGGAGACGATTGAGAATGAGGCTGCAAAACATAATGTGACAGTTCCGATTCTTATTGAAGTAAATGTAGCGCAGGAGGAGAGCAAATTTGGTCTCAAAACAGAAGAAGTTCTTTCACTTGTGGAATCAGTAGCAGTTTTGCCGCATATAAATATAAAGGGACTGATGACAATTGCTCCATATGTCGAAGATCCGGAAGAGAACCGGGAAATTTTCCGTGAATTAAAGAAATTAAGTGTTGACATTGCAGCCAAAAACATTAATAATGTTAATATGAGCGTCTTGAGTATGGGTATGACTGGTGATTATCAGGTAGCAGTTCAGGAGGGCGCTACGATGGTTCGGGTTGGAACAGGTATTTTCGGAGAACGAAATTACATACGCTGAGCCATACGACAAATAAGATTGGAGATTAAAATGAGTGTTTTAGATAAACTTTTAGATGCTGTAAAACTTAACGATGATTATGATGAAGAAGACTATTTAGATGATGATCTTCTGGATAGTGATGATGAGGACTTCCTGGATGATGACCAGGAAGAGAAACCTGTAAAGAAATTCTTCCAGAAATTCTCCAAGAAATCAGAAGAAGATGATTTTGATGATTTTGACGAAGAGCCAGCTGCATCTGCTCCGAAGCAGCCGGTTAAGTCTGCTTCTGCACCAAAAGTTTCTGTTAAGCAGGACAAGCCGGTACGCAGCACATCATCCAAGATTACTCCGATGAGAAGTAGCAGAAGGGGAGCACAGGCAGCAAATATGGAAGTATGTGTGATCAGACCAACATCTATGGAAGACACCCGTGAAATTGCAGATACTCTGGTAGATAATTCTACAGTCGTACTGAATCTTGAAGGAATCGATATGGAGCTTGCACAGAGAATCATTGATTTTACATCTGGTGCATGTTATTCACTTGGTGGAAGCCTGCAGAAGGTATCCAGTTATATCTTTATTCTTGGACCATATAATGTAGATATCACTGGAGATCTTCAGAATATTCTTGGAAGCAATCCGGTACCGTCTGTAAGAGCAGGATATTGATCAACAATGGAAAAAGACGAATTCTTTATCAAGAGAATCCGGGAGCTGGCAAATCTCTCTTATCAGAGAGATATTGTCACTTTTTCGGATTTTCTTAATTTAAATGAACAAAACATTATAAATGACCGTAAAAACCAGATGCCAGGCGTGGTTATGGAATGCTTTGGCGGTTACGAACAGGCAGAGCGTCAGATGGTAGCATTTCATCCTGATGCTCTTTTGTTTTCCTGGGAGTATCCGATCAGATGTCTGAAGGTTGAGCCACTGGCAGCAAAATTTTCTGAAGACCTGACACACAGGGATTTTCTCGGAGCTGTTCTGAATCTTGGAATAGAGCGTTCCGTGATTGGTGATATTCTTGTCCAGAAACATACAGCATGGATCTTTTGTCATGAAAAGATTGCAGATTATATTGTGGAGAATCTTACCAGAGTGCGTCATACGACTATGAAACTTTCCATAGTAGATAATCCGGAGCAGATTCCAGAACCAGAATTCCAGGAGATCAATGGAACATGTGCTTCTGTACGTCTGGATGCATTGATTGGTCTGGCATTTCAGAGTTCGAGAAGCAGTATGGTCTCATATATAGAAGGCGGTCAGGTATTTGTAAATGGAAAATTGATCACTTCCAATGGCTATGAGCCAAAGGATGGGGATATCATTTCTGTACGTGGGAAGGGACGATTCCGTTATGAGGGTGTTTCCAGACAGACAAAAAAGGGACGAAACAGTGTAAGGCTGTTGCGTTACCAGTAAAGACCAGGAGGACTGAAATATGGACACAGATGTATTACAGGTCAAAAGAAACGGAGATTTTTATTATCCAATTTATTTTGAAGATGGTTTTGAGAAACTTGCAGATGCAATCCGAACGGAACATCTGGATAACAGGAACTTCTGTATTGTGACGGATACAAATGTAGCACCGCTTTATGCGGCAGAGGTACAAAGGGTTCTTGCGCCAGTGGCATCCAAAGTATCGGTGTTTACATTTGCAGCAGGTGAAAAAAGCAAAAATCTGAATACAGTACAACAGCTTTATAAAGTATTGATCGAGGAAAAACTGGACCGCAAAAGCCTGGTAGTTGCGCTTGGTGGTGGTGTGGTAGGTGATCTTGCCGGCTTTGGTGCAGCTACTTATCTCCGAGGTATTGATTTCATTCAGGTACCTACAACGCTTCTTTCTCAGGTAGACAGCAGTGTGGGGGGCAAAACAGGAGTAGATCTGGATCAGTATAAGAATATGGTCGGAGCATTTCATCAGCCACGTCTGGTCTATATGAATCTGCATACGCTGCGTTCATTGCCGGCAGAGCAATTTGCCTGTGGCATGGGAGAAGTCTTGAAGACGGGACTTATCTGTGATGGCGATTTTTATCGCTTTGTATGTGCCGAGCAGGAAAAAATTCAGCAGTTGGATACAGAATTCCTGAAAAAGATGATTCGCCGTTGCTGTGAGATTAAGGCAGGGGTTGTTGAGCGTGATCCAAAAGAACAGGGAGAACGTGTACTGCTTAATCTGGGACATACCATTGGTCATGCAGTTGAGAAGCTTATGGATTTTAAACTGTTACATGGACAGTGTGTTGCAATCGGATTGGTTGCAGCTGCAAAGATTTCTTTAAGCAGAGGACTTCTTACAGAGGAAGAATATCAGCAGATCGTACATGGATGTGAAGTGTATCAGCTTCCGACATATGTTAAAGGGCTGGATGCAAAGACGGTTCTAGCAGCAACCAAAAAGGATAAGAAGATGGAACGGGGACAGATTAAATTTGTTCTTATGAAGGGAATCGGAGGCAGTTTTATTGATCGCACTGTGACAGATCAGGAGATGCTGGAAGGCATTCAGGAGATTTTTCGATGAATAAGAAACAATATTCTTTTTGCGGTCTGTTTATGGGCTGGCTTGGGGGAATCTTTTTGTTGGTACTGGCAGATCAGGCTGCAAAATTCTGGGCTGTTTCCAGATTAAAGGGAACAGCCGGAATCACGCTGTTCCCGGGTGTATTGGAATTACAGTATCTGGAAAACAGAGGAATGGCATTTGGCATGCTTCAGGGACGTCAGATGCTTTTTCTCATTTTGTGTATTATTTTCTGTATCGCATTACTATGGCTCTTTTTCAAAGTGCCTAAGACAGGGTATTATTTTCCTCTCATTATGGTAAGTGGAATTCTTGCTGGTGGTGCAGCAGGAAACTTTATTGACCGGGCATTTCGAGGATATGTGGTAGACTTCATTTATGTGTCGCTGATTGACTTTCCAATCTTCAATCTGGCAGATATTTATGTTGTCTGTGGGGGAATTGTTCTGGTGGTATTGATTCTTTTTCGTTATAAAGATGAAGATTTTGATTTTATCAGAAATGCAAAATAACCGGATCTACAAAAGACTGAAAAATATATAAAGAATGTATAAAGATAAAGGATTTATTTATGGAAATATTAGAATTTGATGTGGATTCTTCAGAGAACAGTGTCCGGATTGACCGTTATCTGGCAGACGGCTGTCCAGATCTTTCAAGGTCGTATCTGCAGAAGCTTCTGAAAGATGGTGCTGTTTCTGTAAATGCCCGTATTGTTAAGGCAAATTATAAGACACAGTCAGGTGATCATATTATTTTAAATATTCCGGATCTGCAGACCCCGGATATTAAACCAGAGAATATTCCATTGGATATTTTGTATGAGGATCAGTGGCTGATGGTTGTAAATAAGCCCAAAGATATGGTCGTGCATCCGAGTGCCGGACATATGGAGGGGACGCTTGTAAATGCAGTAATGGCACATTGTGGGGAAAATCTGTCTGGAATTAATGGGGTTCTTCGTCCCGGAATCGTTCACCGGATTGACAAAGATACGACAGGTGCACTTTTGATCTGTAAGGATGATATGGTGCACAGAGATCTTGCCGAGCAGCTTAAAGAGCATAGTATTAAGCGACGTTATCGCGCGATTGTACAGGGTAATATCAAAGAAGATGAGGGTACGGTGGACGCACCGATCGGACGTCATCCAATCGATCGAAAAAAAATGGCTATTAATCACAAAAATGGAAAAAATGCAGTGACTCATTATAAGGTTCTGGAGCGCTTCGGACAGACAACTTATATTGAATGCCGACTGGAAACGGGAAGAACACACCAGATTCGTGTGCATATGGCAAGTCTTGGACATCCACTTCTGGGGGATACCGTTTATGGTTCTTCAAAGAACCCATACCATTTGCAGGGGCAGGCACTTCATGCAATGATCCTCGGATTTATACATCCGATTACGGGGGAATATATGGAATTTGAAGCACCGATACCGGAATATTTTTCAAAACTTTTGGATAAATTGAGAAAATAGTTGGAATTTTTTTGGAAACATTGTATAATAGTATCATGATTTTTGCAGAAGGGAGTGTATATTATGAACAGTACAAGCTCAATTATTACAATCGGACGTGAATATGGAAGTGGCGGAAGACAGATTGGACAGGAAGTTGCCAAGTATTTCGGAATCAAATGTTATGATAAAGAACTTCTGGAACACGCTGCGAATGACAGTGGTATCTGCAAAGAGCTGTTTGAACATCATGATGAAAAACCGACCAATAGTTTTTTGTATTCTCTTGTAATGGATACATATTCTTTTGGATATTCCTCATCCGGATTCTCAGATATGCCGATGAACCACAAGATTTTTCTGGCACAGTTTGATGCCATTAAGAAACTGGCAGGTGAAGGACCATGCGTAATGGTAGGGCGTTGTGCCGATTATGCCCTGGCGGACTGGAGCGACTGTTTTAGTATCTTTGTTCATGCAGATATTGACTGGCGAATCAACAGAATTGCTTCCAAACATGGAAAGACTCCGAAGGAAGCAAAAGATATGATTACCAAGACAGATAAGAGCAGAGCAAGTTATTATAATTATTACACCAATAAGAAATGGGGAGCTGCAAAGAGCTACAATCTTTGTGTAGACAGCAGTAAACTCGGCATTGATCATGCAATCGAAATGGTGATTGAGTCAATTAAGATTTTTGACAGTATAAAGAGTAAGTAAGAGTAAACTGGGAATCATTCAGGCCCTGCAGGGGGTGAATACATGAGAGTATTCAATCTCTGCGGGGCTTTTCCTGATTGTTGATAGATGATATAATAGTCAGGAAAATAAAAAGAATATAGTGATTTTGGAGGAACGGAAATGCGACTTGTGATACAGCGCGTACTTCAGGCAGAGGTGCAGGTAGATGGAGATACAGTTGGAAAGATCAATAAAGGACTGCTGGTTTTTGTTGGAGCAGGACAGGAAGATACCAGAGAGATTGCGGATAAATATCTCAAAAAATTGCTTGGCCTGCGTATTTTCGAAGATGAGAACGGAAAGACAAATCTGTCTTTGAAGGATGTAAATGGGGAGATTCTGATGGTTTCGCAGTTTACACTTTATGCGAATTGTAAGAAGGGAAATCGTCCAAGTTTTATTGAGGCGGGCGAACCTCATATGGCCGAGGAATTATATGAATATATGATCAAGGAAGCCCAAAAAACGGTACCGGTTGTAGAACATGGAATATTTGGAGCTGATATGAAAGTTTCATTGATCAACGATGGACCGTTTACAATCATTCTGGATGAAAAGATTTTATAAAAATGTTTGAGAAAATCTATAGAAAGAAGAATTTTTATGCGTCAGGAAAAATTTAAAATGGAACGTCAGGGACTGATCAATATTGGCGATGAAGTTGAAATCTCAGAATTTCAGTCTTACATGAACTATAGTTATATTATTGAGCCGGCTGTGGCCATGTCCGGATGTTATAAAAACTCAGAACGAATCAAGGCGACTCATGGAATCATAAAAAACATCGAACATACACCAAGAGGATTTATTGTAACTGCAGAATTTGAGGAATAAATGTGGAATAAAGGAAATACGTCAAACAGATATAAAACAGGGAGAATTTCCAATTCGCCCGGAACTATAATCTAATCTATATGAAAAACT
>CAKRPO010000058.1 GCA_934378195.1 uncultured Blautia sp. | reverse complement strand
GCTCCTTTGTCATTTTTCCAACAGGGACAGTCTTTTTCGAGCTTTTGTGTCTCCCGTCGGATTTCATCATGCTTTCTGGTTATATTTTATCATAGTTAACAGGGATTTGATATTATTTTATTGACTCTTACATAAGTTACCGTAAGCAAGGTCATTCGATTTCAGGCTTTTCATTGACTCTGTTTCCTATATCTCTCATTTAAACCATCCATTTTTTCCGATTTTCTTGGCTCACATGATACTTACTGTTCTGCAAGTCATCTGATTTTTGCACTTTCTGTGGACTTCCTGGTGAATTACCACTTTTACGGTCATTCAACGTTTCAAATTTGGTTGACTCTCTGAAAGTTTACTCTTTCTATGGTCATTTTGCTGCCAATATTCCGTAGACTTTCTGATGACTTACTCTTCTCATGGTCATTTTACCGCCAATATTCCGTAGACTTTTCAATAACTTACTCTTCTCATGGTCATTCAACAGGGCAAGTTTACTTGATTTCCTGACGTTTTGCTCCTCTCCTGATTATGCGACCATCCATTGCAAGGCGTTCATTTTTCATATATAATCATTTTTATATCATTTCAGGAGACGATCATTATGAATCAACCAAGTAACACAAACCGTATGGAAACGGGAAGTATCCCCAAACTTCTGGCACAGCTTGCAGTTCCTGCCGTTGTCGCTCAGATCATCAATTTACTTTATAATATTGTAGACAGAATTTATATCGGGCATATCCCGGGAATCGGTGCTGCTGCTCTGACAGGAGTTGGTCTGTTCACACCGATTCTGATGCTGTTGAATGCTTTTGCCATGCTTGTCGGCTCCGGCGGCGCGCCCCGTGCTGCAATCGCAATGGGAAAGAAAGACAATGATCTTGCAGAAAAGATCGTCGGAAACTGTTTTACTTTATTAGTCGGACTTACAGTCATACTGACTATTGGATTCTACGCAAGTGCTCCAACTCTGCTGAAACTCTTTGGTGCCAGCAGTGCGACTTTATCCTATGCCACTGCATATGCAAGAATTTATATATTGGGAAGTTTTTTTGTACTGATCGTACTTGGCATAAATCCATTTATCACCACACAGGGTTTTGCCAAAATCAGTATGCTGACCACTATCATCGGAGCTGTGATCAATATCATCCTCGACCCAATCTTCATTTTCGCATTTGGAATGGGCGTAAAAGGTGCCGCTCTGGCTACTGTTCTCAGTCAGGCTGTTGGTGCCATCTGGATTCTGCGTTTCCTGACTGGAAATCAAACGATCCTGCATCTTAAGAAAAATAATATGCATCTGGATGCCAAAGTATTTGGTCCATGTCTTGCTCTTGGAATCTCTACATTTGTTATGCTGTCTACAGAAAGTCTTCTGTCTATCAGCTTTACAAGCAGTCTTTCCAGATATGGCGGTGACGTAGCAGTCGGTGCCATGACGATCATCACAAGCATCAGTCAGCTCGTGACCATGCCAATTCAGGGAATCTGTCAGGGTGGACAACCAATCATCAGCTACAACTATGGCGCTGAGAAACCGGAACGCGTAAAAAAAGCTTTCTTCACTCAGTTCTGTGCATGTATCGTTTATACAGTGCTCTTCTGGCTCATAGTTATGCTTGTTCCACAGGCTTTCGCGACAATCTTTACAAGTGATAAGGAACTTGTCAGCTATTCTGCATGGGCACTTCGCATTTATATGGCCGGCATCTTCTCCATTGGATTCCAGATCAGCTGCCAGCAGAGTTTCATGGCACTCGGACAGGCCAAAGTAAGTCTGCTGCTTGCCTGCCTGCGTAAGATTATTCTGCTGATTCCACTGATTTTTATCCTGCCACATTTCTTCGCAGATAAAGTATTTGCTGTTTTCCTCGCCGAACCGGTGAGCGATATTATTGCCGCGACCGTAACCACTGTTACCTTCTTTGCATTGTTTAATTCGATATTGAAAAAAGAGAAAAAGTAGCCCAAAATTATTTATTTTAGAAATGAATGATTTTTATTTTTTTAATTGATTAATCATCCCGTCTAAATTATACTTTAGATATGAAAACACACGAAAGAAAGAGGAACACATGATGTCTACAGAAAACTATAAATTTCCAGCCAATTTTGTATGGGGTGCTGCAACCAGTTCCTACCAGATTGAAGGCGCAGTCAGTGAAGAGGGCAAAGGAGAAGATATCTGGGATATTTTTACCAAAGAGGACAATCGCATTTTTGAACATCACACCGGAGAAATAGCCTGTGACCATTATCATCGTTTCAAGGAAGATGTGAAACTGATGAAAGAAACGGGCATTCATGCCTATCGCTTCTCCATCAACTGGAGCCGTGTTCTTCCAGAAGGATATGGACAGGTAAATGAAAAAGGTATCGCCTTTTATGATGCCCTGATCAACGAGCTTCTGTCCAACAATATCGAGCCATATGTAACTTTATATCACTGGGAACTCCCGTACGAATTGTACAAAAGAGGCGGATGGATGAATCCACAGATTGTAGAGTGGTTTGGTGACTATGCCCGTCTTATCGCAGAGCGTTTCAGTGACAGAGTAAAAAATTTCTTCACCTTAAATGAACCGCAATGCTTCGTCGGACTTGGCTTTCTGATCGGAGAACATGCACCGGGAGTCCATGCACCTCTCCGTGATACTTTCGAAATGGCACATAATGCTCTCAAAGCTCACGGCAGAGCTGTACAGATGCTTCGTACCTATGGAAAGCAAAAACTGACGATCGGTTTTGCTCCAACTGCTTCCATGTGTTATCCGGAAACCGAACGTGTAGAAGATATTGAAGCTGCAAAAAAAGCATTATTTTCTCTTCCAGATGATCCACACAACTGGACCTGGAATGTTTCCTGGTGGTCAGATCCTGTATTTTTTGGCAAATACCCTGAGGAAGGTCTGCAGAAATATGAAAAATATCTTCCCAAAATCACAGATGATGATATGAAGCTTATTTCTGAACCAATTGATATCTATGGTCAGAATATCTACAATGGCCAGTGTATTCGAATGGGTAAAGATGGACATCCTGAATACGTCAGACGCTATGAAGGCTTTCCAAAAACAGCCATCGACTGGCCTGTAACACCGGAATGTCTGAACTGGGGACCTCGTTTCCTGTATGAACGTTATAAGACACCGATTTATATTACAGAAAACGGAATGTCCTGCCACGATGTTATTTCTATGGATGGCAAAGTACATGATCCAAACAGAATTGATTTTCTTGCCAGATACCTTGGTGAATTAAAAAAGGCTGCTACTTTTGCTGACATCCGTGGTTATTTCCAGTGGTCACTGATGGATAACTTCGAATGGTCAAAAGGCTATTCTGAGCGGTTTGGTCTGATCTATGTCGATTACCCGACACAGAAACGTATTATGAAAGATTCTGCTTACTGGTACAGAGATTATATAAAAAATAACGGAGAACTCTGATTTTCTCCATAAAACGAAGCGCATCTCATATCACACCAGATATGAAATGCGCTTTTATGATGAATATATTACAAATATTGACTGAACTCTACTTTTTCTTTATTCGGTCCTTCAATTGTAAAGAACTTCACTCCATTTTCCCAGAACGGCAGGAAATGAATCGTATCCTGTGTGCTGTTCAGTCCAGCCCGATCGATCATAGAATAAACTTTCTCAATATCTTTCACATCAATTGCAATGTGATCTACCGCGCCTGCCTGCATCGCAGCTGCCTTGTTTTCATACGTTTCAATGACAAGTGTATGCAATTTCAGAAAAGCAACTTTTTCATTTGCTTCTTCGTTTACCGTCTGAAATGCAATCTCAAATCCAAGTTTTTGATAAAATTCTATTGTTTTTTCAATGTCATTTGTTGGAATTCCTATATGCTGAACTCCGTTTAACTGTTCTTTTAAATTCATTTCCATTATTCACCCGCCATCCTTTCTTTCACCTGTTCTAAACGTGGCATAGCCGGAATCGCGCCTTTTTTCTCAACACAGAGACTTGCCACTGCATTTCCAAATTCAGCATACTCTGCAATTTCTTCTTTTGTCAAGTCTTCCGGGGCTTTTCCCGATTTACTTATTTGATACAAAAATCCACCCCAGAAAGAATCACCGGCACCATTCGTATCTGCTACATGTTCTACTGTAAATCCAGGAATTATGCTGCCGCCCTCTTTGCAGTAAACATAGGCACCATTTCCTCCAAGTGTAACCGCAACAACTTTTACCCCCTGGCGAAATAATGCTTCTGTAGCTTTCTCTACTTCTTTATATCCTGTCAGAAGCTCTGTTTCCTCATCGGAAATCTTTATGATGTCTACATATGGAATCAGACTCCTCATATGTTTCATGGCAGTTTCTTCACTTGTCCAAAGAGATGCCCGGTAGTTCGGATCATAGGAAATAATACTTCCTTTATTCTTCGCTCGTTTTACTGCATAAAACGTAGTATCTCTTGATGGCTGATCTGTTAATGACAGAGAGCCTACATGAAAAATACTTGTATGATCCACTACATCAACATCAATTTCTTCTTTCTGGATTTTTGTATCAGCTCCCGGTTTCCTTGCAAAAGAAAAAGTGCGTTCTCCGGAAACATTTACATCTACAAATGCCAGTGTAGTAAAATACTGATCATCCAGAATCAGTCCTTTTGTATCTACCTCTTCTTTTTGCAATACTGAACGAAGAAATTCTCCATGCATATCATTTCCTGCTTTACCGATAAACGCGGTATGTGCTCCCAGTCTGCTGGCTGCCACTGCAACATTCGCCGGTGCACCGCCAGGATTTCTTGCATACAGCATCTGTCCATCTTCATTCAGATCCTGTGAAGTAAAATCGATTAAAATTTCTCCGAATGTTGTAATGTCATAAATCGAACGTTTTACAGAATCATTCGTATCCATCAGAAGTTCCGCTTCTAATAACTGGAACAATATCTTTTCGCATTCTTTTTCATTATCGGTGTGGATATGCAGTTCACCTTTGTCAAACTCCGGCATACTCAACACACCAAGCATGGATTTCGCATTTACAACATAACGTCCACAACAGAGTTCTGCCTCATACGGAACGGACTCGGCAATACTAACCAGTTTTCTTGCATTCTACATGGTTCCCAAAACTACTTTTACAATCATCTGTCTCTCTCCTAAGCAAACAGGCTGATCACTATCGCACAGATCAGTCCTGTGAATCCAATAATTGTTTCCATCATGGTCCATGATTTCAGGGTTGTTTTCTCATCAATTTCCAGTAAAGAGCTTACCAGCCAGAATCCGGAATCATTCACATGGCTGAACGCGGTCGCGCCTCCGTTGATCGCACATACCATTGCAGCCAGATATACCGGTGACAACTGTGCCACACCCGGCATGGCAGCCATGATTCCGGCAGCCATTGTCATTGCTACAACAGCTGCACCTACTGATGCACGGATCAATGCCGCGATCAGGAATGCTACCAGTACCAGCGGAAGTCCACTCTTCTCAAGTGCCGGTCCGATAATATCTCCCATTCCACAGTCCTGCAGAACCCAGCGAATGATTCCTCCACCAGTGATAACCAGAAGAATCTGTCCTGTCGGCCGTAAGGAACGGTCCAGAATCTTTTTCAACTGCTCGCCATCATACCCCTGTTTCTTACCAAGAAAATACATTGCGAATAATACTGCTATGATCAGGGCAACAAACGGTGTTCCAAGGAATTCCAATACCGGACGCGCTGCATCAATTCCCGGAATATATTCCGATACTGTACTGCAGAGAATCAGTACGAGGGGAACAAGAATGATACATAATACCGTAGAAAACTTCGGAAGATTTGCTTCGTCTGCCTCTCTGACTTCCTGAATATTGGACGGAAGTCCTGTATCAATTTTGCTGCCGATATATTTTGACCAAAGGATACCGGCAAAGATCAGAGATAAAATTCCTACCGGAACACCTACTGCAATCATAACTCCCAAATCAACATTCAGCATATTCGCAACAAGTACGGATCCTGCAGATGGAGGAATAAACGCAAAACCGGTTGCCAGACCGGCAAGAAGCGGGATTACATAATATAACGTGGATTTCTTTGTTTTCTTCGCAAGTCCAAATGCAAGTGGAATCAAAATTACCACACCGGCTTCAAAAAATACGGTCGTACCTACTACCAGACCAGTAATTCCAAGTGCAATACCGGCTTTTTTCTCTCCAAATTTATTTACAAGAGTCTGTGCAACACACTGTGCTCCTCCGGATACTTCCAGAATTCCTCCAAATAAAGAACCCAGACCGATCAACAATACGATTCCCTGTAATGTCTCCCCTGCACCTTTTTCCACTGTGCTTACCAGGGTTGGAACCGGCATTCCGGCTCCAAGTCCGATAAACAATGCAGAAATCAGAAGAGATAATACCGGATGGATCTTAAATTTGATAATCAGCAGTAATAATAAAATAATACCTGCCGCTGCTGCGATCAGAAGTCTTGTTGGCTCTGCTGCAAATACCGCTTCTGTCATCTTTCTTTTCCTCCGCACTTTTTATTTCTTATCAGATCATTTTTATGCATTTACATATTTATGAATCGTTGCTTTAACAGCTCCTGGTCCTGCGATCATTTCGCGGAACATGTTCTCAATCTTCTCGCCTACACCGTCCTTGTATAAGTCTGTAAAGAACAGACGCTCATTGGAAAGAATTGGTTTCAGCTGATCCTGGAAGGTTTCCGGCTTTCCTACAACAATATCTTTGAACTGTTCCTGAAGCTCTTCATTCATCGGATCCGGTGCAAGTTCGAATTTATTTCCTTCATCATCAACTCCAAGCATGTATCTGAGCCATCCTGCAATTCCCAGCGGAATTGCGGTCAGTCTGGAGGCATCTCCAAATTTGGCAACATATGCTTTTACTGTTTCTCCAAAACGAATTCCTACCATCTGAGATACATCGACTGCCAGACGAAGGTTGGTGTCTCCAAGATATTCATTTGGAAAACGGTCATTGAACAATTCATCTACAAACGCCTGCGGAGAAAGGATTCCCGGATTCGCAACTACCGGAAGACCTTCATCATAAGCAACCATACGCGCCATCTTCATCATGTCTTCGTTTGTGTTCAGCATATGAGCAAACAAATCATATCCCAGAACCACACCAAGCGGTCCTGTTGCGGAATGTACCGGGTTCAGGCAAACGGTTACTTTCATTCGTTCAGACAGATTTACTGTATTTCTGTCTGCCATGTATACACCAAATCCTTTTTCCAGTGCCGGACGTCCGTTCGGGAAACTGTCTTCGATTACAAGATACTGTGGTTTCTCTGCATTTACAAATGGTGCAATATAGGTTTTCTTTCCTGTAATCACTGGCTGCATATCTTCCACACCAAGTTTTTCCAGGTCTGCTGCAATCTGTTCACTCGGACGAGGTGTAATCTTATCAATCATTGTCCACGGAAAAGCAACTACCTTTTCATCGCTTACATAATTCACAAATCCTTCATCCACATATCCGGCTTTCTTCCACTCGTTTGTCATAGTCAATACAGATTCGCGAAGTTTTGCACCGTTCTGTGAACAGTTATCCATGGATACCAGTGCGATCGGATACTTGCCTGCTTTGTATCTCTCATAAAGCATTGCGACCAAAACTGCCATTGCTCCGGTTGCCTTGTCCGGTCCATTCTGAATATCAGCCTCAACAAACGGGAACCAGCTTCCATCTGCTTTCTGCAAAGCGTAGCCTTTTTCCGTAATCGTAAAGGAAACCATCTGAAGAGATTTGCTGCTGAAGATTTCTTTCAGGCGTTTCCACTGTGCTTCATCTGAGGCCTGCGCCTTAACTGCTTCTGCCAGGGAACCGAGGACTTTATACTCACGTGTTCCATCGCCATGAAGGATAACGCTTAATCCCAGGTTGTCATATGGTTTATAAATCTTATCTACTACATCATAATCGAATGTTTCTACACAGGTAATGCCTCTGTCAAGTACCCCTTCTTCCAGAAGCCCGTCTGCAATGCCACCGATAAACACACGGAAAATATTTCCGATTCCAAAGTGTACCCACGCCGGAGCTTCTTTGGCCTTTGCGGAAACAGCCTCTACATCATATCCTGGAAGTGTAATTCCTGCTTCTTCCCATGCAGCACGATCTTTGATTCCATCCATTGTTAATTTCATTTTTAAATCCTCCTTTAATTCACTTATATGTTTCTCTTATGTTTTTTACTTATGTTTATATCTTAACTGTAAGTTAAGTATATATCTGAGTTCTCAAAAAATCCATTGACAATAATTATAATATTAAAGCATATTTTTTATGCAATTTTACTATATTCTAATACCGTATAAACAAAAACTCCCTCCTGCCACAGCAGGAGGGAGTTTTTGCTTTATTAAAATTTAAACCATTCTTTCATCACATCAAAGATTTTTATAAGTTCCTCATCTCTGATCACATACGGCACCATAGAGTACATATAGCTCAAAAATGGACGGCAGAACACGCCCCGTTCGTAGGCAAACTGCTGGAAACCTTCCAGGTATTTCGGATCACGGACTTCCACGCAGGTGCATCCGCCCATGATTCGTACTTCTTTGACGCGTGGATCTGTGAACTGTTCCATCTCCCGGCGTGATATCTGCTCGATATGCCGGATCTTGCTCATATAATCTTCACGTTCGAAGATTTCAATTCCTTTTAATGCCACTGCACACGCAAGAGGATTTCCCATAAAGGTTGGTCCGTGCATCAGGGCAAGTCTGTCATCATCACTGTAAAAAGCATTGAATACCTTGTGATTTGCCACCGTAACTGCATGACCAATATATCCTCCGGTCAGAGCCTTTCCAAGAACAAGGATATCCGGTAGAACAAGATCTGCTACAAAGCGGTTTCCGGTACGGCCAAATCCTGTGGCAACCTCATCAAAGATTAAAAGGACATCATACTTGTCACAGAGTTCTCTTGCACGTTTCAGGAATGAAATGTCATACATCCGCATTCCGCCCGCCCCCTGGAGAAGCGGCTCTACAATAAAGCAGTTCAGACGGTCATGGTACAGTTCAAATGCCTCTTCAAGTGCAGAAATCTCTGTTGGGATATGAACAACGCCTTCTTTTTTATCAAAGGCGAAATGATAATCTTCATCATCGCCCACTTCCATTGCCTTAAAAGTGTCTCCGTGATACGCATGCTCAAGTGCAAGCACCAATGGTCTTTTACGACCCTGGTTTGTATTGTACTGAAGCGCCATTTTAAGAGAAACTTCTACTGCAACGCTTCCGGAATCTGAAAAGAAACAGTAATCCAGATCGCCCGGAAGAAATTCCTGAAGCTTTGCTGAAAGCTTTTCTACCGGTTCATGGGTAAGTCCGCCAAGCATTACATGGCAGAAATGATCTGCCTGTTCCTTGATAGCCTCGGTCAGCTCCGGATGTTTGTAGCCGTGGATCATGCACCACCAGGAAGAAATAGAATCTATCAGCTTCTGATCCTTTGTATAAAGATGCACGCCCTCTGCATCCAGAATTTTGTATGGCTCTTTCATTGTTTTCATCTGTTCATATGGATACCAAATCATTTGATCTTCACCTCGTCATAAAGTGCAGACAGCACATCTGCATCTGTCTCAAGCTCTGTCGCATCATCCTGTACCTTTGCAATGACCGGCAGGCCTGTCATATGCTCACACATAAAGATATTGTCATCTTCCATAATATTTCCCGGATGATAATGATTAAAGATAATTCCCTTGATTGGGAGTGAATGGGCTTTCATATACTCAGCAGTCAGAACAACACTGTTGATCGTGCCAAGTCCGGCATCTGCCACAAGGATACTGGAAAGTTCAAATTCACGTATCACATCTTCAAGCTGAATTCTGCGTTCATCAAAGCAGAGCGGACATAAGATTCCGCCACTGCCTTCCATTGTAATGAAATCATATTTATCTGCAGTTTCCAGAAATCCTTTACGAACCACCTCAAGATCTACCGGATTTCCTTCCACTCTTGAAGCCAGATGAGGAGACCATGCATTTTCATACACATACGGACACATTTCTTCGAGAGACTGTGAAATCCCTGATGTCTTCTGAACAAAAAGTGCGTCACCCGGAATCAGGCTTCCGTCCTCTCTTCGATCATTTCCGCTCATGGCAGCTTTGTAATAAGCCGGATTTTTACCAGCCTCCGCAAGTTTTTTTACGATCAGTCCAGCGATATAGGTTTTACCGATATCAGTCCCTGTTCCGGTAAGAAATACTGCTTTACTCATGATCTACACTTCCTTCCAATATTCCGGTGTCACATCTCTTCCCATATCTTCAAGCATTTTACGGTCACTTCTGATCGTCGCACATGCGGCAGTTGTCAGCATGTTTCCGGTGATCGTTGCAGATGCTCCTGCATTAAAAGCTGTTTCGCCGTCATTGGTGAGAAGTGCGCGTCCTGCTGCAAGTCGAATATTTGCTTCCGGATTAATGTAGCGGAAGAACGCAATCGTACGAAGAATATCTGCTTCAGAAAGTCGAGGAAGATTTTCAAGCGGAGTTCCCGGAATCGGCATCAGCGCATTGATCGGAATAGAATCAATTCCAAGCTCAGCAAGACTGATGGCCATATCAAGACGGTCCTCCCAGGTCTCACCCATTCCAATGATGCCTCCTGAACATGCACACATGCCTTCAGCCTTAACTTTCTTTAAGGTTTCGATCTTCATATCATATGTATGGGTTGTACATATATTCGGGAAATTTCTGCGTGAAGTCTCAATATTGTGATGATAGCTGGTCACGCCTGCTTCATGAAGACGATGAAGCTGTTCAGCTGAAATGAAGCCCATGGATGCACAGAGATCAATTTTGCATTCTCTCTTCATTGTCTCATAAGCATGGATTGCCTGGTCAAATTCTTTTCCGGTTAAAGCCCTGCCGGCTGTTACAATGGCAAAACGATTTACACCTTCTGCCTCATTCATCTTACAGGCTTCCAGGATTTTTTCTTCCGGCAGAAAATCGTAAACTTCGCAGGAAGTATGATTATGTGCTGACTGTGCACAATATTTACAGTCCTCCGGGCATCTGCCGCTTCGACCATTAATGATGGAACAAAGATCTACTTTGTCGCCGATACAAGCTTCACGGATGCGGTCTGCACCCTCACATAATTCGTCCAGATCACAGGTAAGGAAGAAAGAAAGATCATCCTCTCTTGTGATTCTGCGTCCGTCGATAATTTCCTGAGCTAAGTTAAGTGGGTTCATTTTACGGTTTCCTCCGATACTGATGAGATGATAGGTTTAGGGTCTGTAAGGTACTGCATTACAACTGGTCGGATACGTTTGGCAACTACTGCTCCAAGAATGCTCAGTGCAATGTCTCCAGGCACTGCTAAAAGGAAACAGTAAAGGATGAGCGGCCAGATTCCGATTGGTGTGTTGATCACATAATTACAGATAACGTAGTAATAGATCATTCCACAGGCATAGACAACCATAAGTCCTGCCAGGTTTGCAAGCAGATAACGAAATACTGTCTTTTTCTTAAGATGCTCTGCAATACGTCCGGTCACGTAAGTTCCCAGACAGAATCCAATGATATATCCAAAGCTTGGCTTAAATACATACCATAATCCGCCGCCTTCGGTAAAAATCGGAAGTCCTGCCAATCCTAAAATCATATAGGCAACTACTGAAATTGTTCCTCTTTTTGATCCAAGAAGTAAACCTGCCAGCATGGTAAACAGATACTGAAGTGTAAATGGAACCACTGGTACAGGAACCTTAATAAATGCACCTGCTGCAATCAGCGCAGTAAAAAGGCCGCAATAAATCAAACTCTTTGTCTTTGTCACTTTGTAAACCTCCATATGTATTATGGTTTACAATTTTAAGGTAAAGAAGCATAATTGTCAACCCTAATTGTTTTTTGGTTTACATTCAAAACAAGACGCCTGCCTTCGGTTTCCCGAAAGACAGACGCCTCTTCTTATAAACTCATTTTATTAAAACTGAATATTTTAGATCTCAGCCAGTTTCAACAGATCCGGAATCTTGGATTCCCAGCCAAGTGCCATGATATGTACACCCTGGCAGTATGGCTTGCACTCTTTGATGATACGTGCAGCAATCTCAACACCTGTGATACCTGCTTTTGTCTTTTCTTTGTCAGCTTTCAGTTCTTCGATCATTTCATCCGGAACATGAATGCCGGCAACGTTATTATTCATGAATCTTACCATACCAACGGACTTCGGAATGATAATGCCAACCTGTACCGGTTTACCGAACTGTTTTGCTTTTTCCATGAATTTGATGAATTTCTCCGGCTCAAATACAGCCTGTGTCTGGAAGTAATCTGCACCTGCAGCAACCTTTCTTTCCATCTTTGCAAGCTGTGCATCAACGGAATCGCTGCACGGAGATACTACAGCACCTTTGGAGAATTTTGGCGGTTCACCAACAAGTTCGTTTCCACCAAGGTCTACCCCGGATTCCAGAAGCTTCACTGTATGAAGAAGAGATACGGAATCAAGGTCAAATACCGGTTTTGCCTGCGGATGATCGCCCATCTTTGTATGGTCACCTGTCAGGCAAAGGATATTCTCAATGCCAAACATTGCAGCACTTAAAAGATCTGATTCCAGAGCGATACGGTTTCTGTCACGGCATGCAAGCTGGAAGATCGGATCCATTCCTGCATCTTTGAGAACTTTACACATTGCAAGAGAACCAAGGCGCATAACAGAAGACTGGTTATCTGTTACGTTAACTGCATGAACATCTTTGAGATATGTTTTGGCTTCCTCTACCAGTTCATCTACATGGATTCCTTTCGGCGGTCCCACTTCTGCTGAAACTACAAATTCACCACGGTCGAATAATTCTTTCATTTTCATTGTACATTGCTCCAATCATTATAATATTATAATTTATCAGGCTTCGTAACTAAATAGTTACCAGACATTTTAATTATTGTTACTGTTCACTCCGTTCACAGCAACTTGGTCAAAATCCATTCCAAATCACCTTCGGTGATGGGATTTTGCCCCGTATGTCTCGGGATTTTGCCATATGCATGGCAAAACACCTCGCGGAATATTACCTGTGAACAGTAACTAATTATTTTACTTCATCATCTGTCGCAAAATTATGAATCTGTGTCGGGCATTTCAGTGCGTCAAGGCGTCCGATTTCTTTCAGGCG
>CAKRPO010000057.1 GCA_934378195.1 uncultured Blautia sp. | reverse complement strand
TGACTGCGTAATTCATAATAATCACACTGTTTGAGCGGAGCGAGTTTGTGATTATTATGAATGATCCTAGCAGACAGGTTATCTCATAGAACATCCGAACGACGAAGCCGTTGCCATACACAGTTCTTTAAACATTGCGTGAACCATACCCGAGTGTCTGAACTAATTATTGCAAAGTCACGCAGACTGGCTAGCAAGGAACAGCTACGAGAACACGTCAAGATTCCTGCTCGTCCCACTCGCTGATCAGGTGCCATTCGAGCAAACTCGCTGCGCTCAGACAGAGCTCTCGGTGGCACCAGCTAGAGCAGTCCTCACAACGGAATCTCTCCTGGGTTCTCGACATCTGTTCAGCTATCAGATCTGCTGAGAATTGCAGGGCTAAATAGCGTCTCCTTTCACAACTATATACCGCAATACAGCGTTTTTTGCCATGACTCTATATCAGCTGCGGATGACTTATAGCAAAATGTTTCACGTGAAACATTCACTGTATTGATTAGATCCTACAGAAAAATATTCACCAACGGCGGCTCAATTCCCGTTATAAAACAATAGACCTCTGGCCGCCGTGAACCCACGTAGAAACCGGTATAAACAGCAATGAAAAAGAACTGTGTGCAGCAACACTCTGCAGGAGTTCATGGAAGTTCTTAGAGATGTTCTGACTGCGTAATTCATAATAATCACACTGTTTGAGCGGAGCGAGTTTGTGATTATTATGAATGATCCTAGCAGACAGATTATCTCATAGAACATCCGAACGACGAAGCCGTTGCCATACACAGTTCTTTAAGCATTGCGTGAAGCATACCCGAGTCCCTCTAAGCAAGCCGTTGCTATACACAGTTCTTTAAGCATTGCGTAAGCCATACCCGAGTGTCTGAACTAATTATTGCAAAGTCACGCAGACTGGCTAGCAGGAACAGCTACGAGAACGCGTCAAGATTCCTGCTTGTCCCGCTCGCTGATCAGGTGCCATTCGAGCAAACTCGCTGCGCTCAGACAGAGCTCTCGGTGGCACCAGCTAGAGCAGTCCTCGCAACGGAATCTCTCTTGGGTTCTCGATATCTGTTCTGCTACCAGATCTTCTGCGCATCTCGCAGCAAGAATGCAGAGGCATTCTTGAATAGAGCCGCTCTAAAATTTGAGATTGCATATTGTAATGTGTTACTTTTACTATGCTTCTATATTATATTGTAAAAATGAATGATGCTTGAATGATTCACAATAAGATGCTTCACGTGAAATATTTCGCTTAGTAGAGCTTTTGACTTTTATAATTATATGACTACTGTAAATCTTATAACTAGGATAGTAGGATAACTACGTATAAGAACATGACGAGATATCTAAGTGCATGAAATTTGATGATTAAACATATTACTTCTTAAAATGTTTCACGTGAAACATTCACTGTATTGATTAGATTCTGCAGAAAAATATTCACCAACGGCGGCTCAATCCCCGTTATAAAACAATAGACCTCTGGCCGCCGTGAACCCACGTAGAAACCGGTATAAACAGCAATGAAAAAGAACTGTGTGCAGCAACACTCTGCAGGAGTTCATGGAAGTTCTTAGAGATGTTCTGACTGCGTAATTCATAATAATCACACTGTTTGAGCGGAGCGAGTTTGTGATTATTATGAATGATCCTAGCAGACAGGTTATCTCATAGAACATCCGAACGACGAAGCCGTTGCCATACACAGTTCTTTAAGCATTGCGTAAGCCATACCCGAGTCCGTCTAAGCAAGCCGTTGCCATACACAGTTCTTTAAACATTGCGTAAAGCATACCCGAGTCCATCTAAGCAAGCCGTTGCCATACACAGTTCTTTAAACATTGCGTAAACCATACCCGAGCCCGTCTACGAGAGCCGTTGCCATACACAGTTCTTTAAGCATTACGTTACGCATACCCAAGTCCTTCTAAATCTTTGGCGAATATAACCAATATTCCATTCAAAAATTTCTTTAATTTTAATGTTTCACGTGAAACATTTTGTGGAACAATAATATTAAAAGTGTTATAATATCATCAGTACGCTATACTTGTAAATTATCTAATGTATAGTCTTGAAATCCCGAAGGGAGGATGAATCTTGGGAAGAGTAATAGCAGTAGCAAACCAGAAAGGCGGCGTTGGTAAATCAACTACCGCAATCAATCTTTCTGCTTGTCTTGCTGAAAAAGGAAAAAAAGTTCTTGCGATAGATATTGATCCGCAGGGAAATACTACAAGTGGACTTGGAGTAGATAAGAACAATGTAGAAAATACATTATATGAGTTGCTCCTTGGTGAAGCAGAAGCAAAAGATACTATTGTTAAAGGCGTGGTCGAGAACGTTGATTTGATTCCTTCAAATGTAAACCTATCCGGAGCAGAGATTGAACTGATCGGTGTAGAGGATAAAGAATACATCATGAAGAAGATCATTGATAAAGTTCGCAGAAAATATGACTACATTATCATGGATTGCCCACCGTCTCTGAATATGCTTACAATCAATGCTTTGACAGCAGCCAATTCTGTATTGGTGCCTATTCAGTGTGAGTATTATGCTCTGGAGGGATTATCACAGCTGATACATACAATTGATCTCGTGAAAGAACGTCTGAACAAAAAACTTGTTATGGAAGGTGTCGTATTTACTATGTACGATGCAAGAACAAACCTTTCACTGCAAGTTGTAGAAAATGTTAAAGACAATCTTCAGCAGAATATTTATAAGACGATCATTCCGCGAAATGTAAGACTGGCAGAGGCTCCAAGCTATGGACAGCCGATTACATTGTATGATACGAGATCAGCAGGAGCAGAGGCATACCGCCTTCTTGCTGAAGAAGTAATTAACAGGGAGGGTGAATGATGGCTGGAAAGAAGTCAGGACTTGGAAGAGGTCTGGACGCATTGTTTCCTGAAAAAACAGTGCAGAGTAAACCGAAAACTGTGAAAGAAGAAAAAAAGGTTTCAGTAGAAGCAAAAAAATCCAGTCAGCAGGAAACCGGAAATGGCGAGAGAATGATGAAAATATCAATGATTGAGCCAAATAGAGAACAGCCGCGTAAAAATTTTGATGAGGATGCGTTACAGGAACTGTCAGAGTCCATTAAACAGTATGGAATTTTACAGCCTTTACTTGTGTCCGATAAGAAGGACTATTATGAAATTGTTGCAGGAGAGAGACGCTGGAGAGCTGCCAAGATGGCAGGCCTTAAAGAAGTTCCGGTTGTAGTCAAAGAGTTCTCTACACAGGAAATCGTAGAAATTTCTCTTATTGAAAATATTCAGAGAGAAGACCTTAATCCGGTTGAAGAAGCAATGGCATATAAACGGCTGATTGATGAATTCCATTTGAAACAGGATGAAATTGCAGAACGAGTTTCAAAGAGTCGTACAGCAGTAACAAACTCTATGAGACTTTTGAAACTGGATTCTCGTGTACAGCAGATGATGGTAGATGAAATGATCTCAGCAGGACATGCAAGGGCAATTCTTGCAATTTCAGATCCGGAGAAGCAATATACCGTTGCAATGCGAGTTTTTGATGAAAAACTCAGTGTACGTGAGACGGAGAAACTTGTGAAGAGCATTCTGACACCGTCGAAAAAGAAAAAGGTTGTATCAAATCCGGCTGAAGATGCGATTTACGAAAGTCTTGAAGAAAAGATGAAAGGTATCACCGGAACACGTGTGTTTATTCACAGAAAGAAAAACAATAAAGGAAAAATAGAAATAGAATACTATTCCAGAGATGATTTGGACAGAATCATTGATTTGTTTGAATCAATTGGTTAAAAGGGGTATGATATGAGTACAATTTTTGATAGTATAGGTATCGATCCTGGAATCATCATTATTATTTTACTTATCATAGTCGTGATTTTAGTCGGAGTCATGATCAGTAATGGTATGCGGCTGACACGTCTGGAACGTAAATATAGGATGTTTATGAAGGGAAGCGATGCACAATCATTGGAAAAAACCTTTGTACGTAAATTTGCACAGATTGATCGCCTCTATGAAGCAAAAGAGGATCATGAACATGCAATTAAAACCCTGGAACAGCATTTTAAGATCATATTTAGTAAATATGGTGTGGAAAAATATGATGCATTTGATGATGTAGGAGGAAAGCTCAGCTTTGCTCTTGCATTGTTGGATAAAGATAATTCAGGTATTATTTTGAATGCAGTACACAGTAGTGACAACTGTTTCCTGTATTTGAAAGAAATTGTCAAAGGTGAATCCTATGTAATGCTCAGTCAGGAAGAAGTAGAAGCACTTCGTAAGGCTGTCAATTTCGGACTTGCTGATATCAGTGCAGATGAACAGTAACAAAATAAGAATTATGTAAAATATAAAGACAGAAAAACTGTCAGGAGGAGAAATTATGTTAGACATTAAGTTTGTGAGAGAAAATCCGGAGATCGTAAAACAGAACATCAGAAATAAATTCCAGGACAGCAAACTGGAACTGGTTGATAAAGTTATCGAACTGGACAAAGAAAACAGAGAGATCAAACAGGAAGTAGAAGCACTGAGAGCAGAGAGAAACAAAACTTCCAAACAGATCGGCGCACTGATGGGACAGGGAAAACGAGAAGAAGCAGAAGAAGTTAAGAAACAGGTTGCTGCTTCCGGAGCACGTATTGATGAACTGTCTGCAAGAGAAAAAGAAGTAGAAGAAGAGCTTCTCAAAAATATGATGGTTATCCCGAACATTATTGATCCATCTGTACCGATTGGTAAAGATGACAGTGAAAATGTTGAAATTGAGAAATTTGGTGAGCCGGTTGTCCCGGATTATGAAATTCCATATCATACAGATATCATGGAAAATTTTGACGGAATCGATCTGGACAGTGCAAGACGTGTTGCAGGTAACGGATTCTATTATCTGATGGGAGATATCGCAAGACTGCATTCCGCAGTTATCGCATACGCACGTGACTTCATGATCAACCGTGGATTTACTTACTGTGTACCACCTTTCATGATCAGAAGCAATGTTGTAACAGGTGTTATGAGTTTTGCTGAAATGGATGCCATGATGTACAAGATTGAGGGAGAAGACCTGTATCTGATCGGTACCAGTGAACATTCTATGATTGGAAAATTTATAGATCAGATTGTTCCGGAAGAAGAGCTGCCAAAAACTCTGACAAGCTATTCTCCATGCTTCCGTAAAGAAAAAGGCGCACATGGTCTGGAGGAGAGAGGCGTATACCGTATCCACCAGTTTGAAAAACAGGAAATGATCGTTGTCTGCAAACCAGAAGAAAGCCCGATGTGGTTTGACAAACTGTGGCAGAACACAGTAGATCTGTTCCGTTCTCTGGATATTCCGGTACGTACCCTGGAATGCTGCTCCGGTGATCTGGCAGATCTTAAAGTAAAATCTCTTGATGTAGAAGCATGGTCCCCAAGACAGAAGAAATACTTCGAAGTAGGAAGCTGCTCTAACCTTGGTGATGCACAGGCTCGTCGTCTGAGAATCCGTGTAAATGGCAAAGACGGTAAGAAATATCTTGCTCATACCTTAAATAACACTGTAGTAGCACCTCCGAGAATGCTGATCGCATTCCTGGAAAATAACCTGAATGCCGACGGATCTGTTAATATTCCGGAAGCACTGCAGCCATACATGGGCGGCATGAAAAAGATTGAGAAAAAGACCCGCGCATAAGGGCATGGAGGTGTACTTTTGCACAGCTTTTTAAAAGCAGTTGGCTTTTCTAAAGTGAATAAACGGGAAGAAATGAAAGGATACATTCTGGATGTCATCAAAAACTACGATGAAAAAACGGTAGTTGAAGATCATCCAGATGGTACTTTTGCCCAGTTTTCACGTTTTTACGGAAGTAACTGTGGTGTTACTGTATGTGGTCAGTATGATGACGACAACAGATTTCATGTAGAATATTATTATCCTTTTTTCAGAGGTGCAGGAATTACAACTCAGGAACAGGTGACAGTAGAGAGGCATGCGGACAAGGATGCCTTTTCTGCCGCCTGTGATGATCTGAGAATTGGAATCACATTGATTTTTTATCTTCAGAACGCAGCGGAATATATGAAGGAACGAACCAAACAGTCAATTGGGAATCAGCCGTTGACACTTTCCGGGCTTGCGGGAGAAGGTAAGATCCTGTTTCCGGTACTGAAAGATAAAGAGGCTGTCAAAGTCGAACAGGAGAGCAGTAAGAACAGAAGTTCACTGATCGCAGCAGCACGTAATGGTGATGAAGAAGCAATGGAAAATCTTACGATGGAAGAGATGGATACGTATTCCATGATTTCCAACAGAATCGTACATGAAGATATTCTGTCTATTGTAGATTCATATTTTATGCCATACGGAATTCAGTGTGATCAGTATAGTATTCTGGGAGAAATCATAGAATATCATACGGTTCAGAATGATATTACAGATGAAGAGCTTATTCAGATGACGTTGGAATGTAATAATATTCAATTTGATGTCTGTATAAATCGTGCCGATCTGTTGGGAGATCCGGCAGTGGGAAGAAGATTTAAAGGTACTATATGGCTTCAGGGCCAGATACACTTTTAGAATAGAGGAAAATACAAGTGTTTACAAAAACAAATTTAAATAAAGACAGGCAGAGATGGCGTGATTATTTCTGCCTGTTCATTTCATTTCTGATTCTGCTGTTCTTTTATGTGAATCGAATTTCTATTGTAGAAGACAATACAGAGATCAGTACGAAGTTTAAAGCAGTGATTCTTGCAGCTTTATGGATTTTGGGGGTCGTACTTATTTTTGTACGACTGGATTTTGGAAAGAAATGGAATCGAGTATTTAATATTTTATATATATTGTTTGCCCCGTGTTTCATTTTTTTTAACACAGAAATTGCAGTCTATAATAAACGTTACAGCTTTGCAGGACAGCATTTAACCATACTTTTGTATAATTTTCTTTTGATTGGAATTCTTGAGCTTATATTTATTGTACTGACAAACAGAGTACGATTGGGAGCAGATATCTGTGCTTTTATCTGTGTTCTGTTCAGTATTGTAAATCATTTTGTGTATGAATTCCGGGGAACACCGGTTATGGCAACTGATATCGCAACGGTGGGAACTGCACTGGATGTTGCTGATGGATATAAGATCCAGTTTGATTTTTATACGGCGCTGGCAGTGGTGCTGCTGTTTGACTTTATCCTCTTTGGACAGATGATAAAATGCGAGCATTTTTTCAAAAAAGGTGTTCATCAGTTATGTGGTATTGCAGTGATGGCAGTAGTGTGTACGATTGGATTCAATCAGGTCATCATGAGTGATTTTGTGAGCCACAGAGGACTTTATCTAAGCCTGTTTCAGCCGCTGAAAAGTTACCAGATGTATGGGAGCGTGGCCTGCTTTACACGAAGCATTAAGCTTTCTGTTGCAGAGAAGCCGGATGGATACAGTCTGGAGAAAGTAAATGAGATTACTTCAAAATATACTTCAGATACCGTTGATAAAAATAAAAAGCGTCCAAATGTGATTGCCGTGATCAATGAAGCATTTTCAGATCCGCAGGTTCTGGGGGATATTGAGACAAATGAAGATTATATGCCATTTATTCACAGTTTGATGAAATCAGGGAAATGTGTAAGTGGAACTTCTTATGCATCGATTGTAGGCGGTCAGACAGCGAATACCGAGTATGAATTTCTCACAGGAAATTCTATGTCTTTTCTTCCAAAAGGAGCAGTTGCATTTCAGTTATACCTGAGACATGAAATGCCGTCTGTTGTTACAGAACTGAAGAAAGAGGGGTATATAGGAAATTCGGCGACTCATCTTCAGAATGCAAGAAACTATAATCGTGATAATGTATATCCACTGCTTGGATTTGATAAATTTTATGATTACAAAAATCTTCTGGTTCCTTATGTAAAGATGAGAACACAGGCAACCGATGAATGTACATATGATAATATCATAAAGGATTATGAGGAAAACAGGAAAAACTCGGATGCACCGTATCTGGCATATACGATGACAATCCAGAATCATAGTTCTTATGATATTCCATTTGATAATTTTGATGATAAGAGAATTACGGTTGAGAATGCAGATGCACCGGATGTCGGATATTATCTCAGTCTGATCAAGTATTCGGATGATGCATTTGAAAATCTGGTTAAATATTATGAGAATGTAGATGAACCGACAGTGATTCTTCTGACTGGAGACCATCAGCCGAGAATTCATGATGAATCTATGGATTCGATCACAAAAGGTGAATGGCACAAATGGAACAATGAGGAAATGATGCGTCGATATGCAGTACCATTTGTAATCTGGGCGAATTATGATATTGACGGAAAGACGATCGAGAAGACCAGTATGAATTATCTGCAGATGATTCTTATGGAGACGATTGGAGGAGATCTGACAGGTTTCCAGAAGTTCCAGCAGGATATCCAGAAAGAGATTCCGGTATTGACCAGTAATGGTTACTGGGGTGCAGATGGTAAATTTTACGATCTGGATGATAAGAAATCCCCATATTATGATCTGATTCAGGAATATGCAATCCTGCAGTATAATGATCTTACAGATTACAAAAACAGAGTGGAAGACTTCTTTGAACTGAAACAATAACATGGCTTAATCATATTTACAGGGTTTGAACCCTTCTTATAATGACAACAAACAAAGAGTTATCATTGTAAGAAGGGATTTTTTTATGTAATTGAAAATTACTCCGTTATGTTGGTAAATCAGGACAAATGTGTATAAAATATTTGCTATTTTTAATATATAGAAAGAACGGACAGAGGAACAAAAACGAAATCCAGCGGATGTATGTTTGGATTGCGAATGAACTATTTAAGTTACAGCGAATGATGGGGGAAGAACAATGTATATTGATACACACTGCCATTTGCATCATAGAAAGTTTAACAGAGACAGGGAACAGATTCTGGAACAGATGAGAGTATATGGAATCGAGGCGTTTATAGAAGTTCCCATAGATTTTGAGTCTAATTATAATATGCGTGAAAAGATTCAGCAGGGGTATTTTGCTGTTGGGGTGCATCCCTCAAAGACTGTGATGATAGAAAGCGAAGATTCTCTGCAGCGATTAAAAATGCTGGTGACTATGCGGAATACCGTTGCTGTAGGGGAAACAGGACTGGATATCAGAATCGCCGAATACGAAGTACAGGAAAAATATTTCCGGATCTTTATTCAAATGGCAGTGGAGTATGATAGACCACTGATCCTTCATTTGCGTGGAACGGGAACTTATCAGAGAGCTCTTGAGATTTTGCGAGAATATGGTCGCGCGTTTAAAGGAGTGCTGCATTGTTTTACCGGGGATGTGAAAGATGCTTTTCGATTTATTGAGCTGGGCTTTCATCTGGGAATTGGAGGGCTGGTCACCTATAAAGAAAATGCTGAACTCAGGTCTGCGGTAAAAGAGATTCCTTCAGAGAGAATCCTTCTGGAGACAGATTCCCCGTTTTTACGCCCGGAAACATGTCTGGAAGGCAACAGAAACAGCCCGCTTAATATTCCGGCCATAGCAACGGAAATCGCGTATATAAAGGGTATAGAGGTGCAGAGAGTAGCTGAGGCCACGACAGGAAATGCAAGAGAACTTTTTAAATTATATTGATAAAGATTCAAATAGTGATTTCCCTATGCAAATTTGAATTTCAATGTTGGAGGAATGGAGATTAAGATGAATGACTTTTTCAGTTATGATACAGAGACTCTTATGGATGCTTTTAGAAATACACGGGAAGAAGTAGAAGAAACTTTTTATTATGAAAAAAATGGAACCCATCCGGATGATGAACTTCACAAAGCAGCGATATACTTACTTGGTCTTGCAATCAATTATGTGAGAGGTTTTCAAAGCCCTACACTGGATAAGGTCGTAGACTGTCTGTTCATTATCCGGGAAGGAGAATACCGTTTCCTGATTGGACCGGAAATTTTTGAGTCTTCGGTTCTTTATGAGGAATTTGAGGAACGATGTCTGGCGAGTAAAGAAGCAATTCCATTAGCTGGAAAATATCTGTATTATTTCAGTCATTTTTTCATGCAGCAAAATGATCCGGCATATGGTTTTGAATTTGATATAAAAGTAAAGGAGTTCCTGAAACCGGAGAGAAAGACGGTCAAAAAAGAAATGAAAGAAAAAGTAGAAGAAAAAATTCCGTCAAAAGATAAACCCGAGTCAGAAGAAGCCAAAAGAAAAGGGCCAAATAAAAGATTTCCTTTGAAATTAAAAACATATATGGATAAGTATATGGTTGGACAGGATGAATTAAAGAAAATTCTCGCTATGAAAACTTATCATTTTCTGAATGATCAGGAAGTAAAACCAATGCTTATGCTTGGGGATACAGGAAGTGGAAAGAATTATTCTATCGGCATATTAAACCGCTTTTTGAAAGATAATAAAATAAATGTTCCGGTAGTTTCCTATGATCTGTCTCAGCTGACACCTGCCGGGTTCACCGGCGATTCCATGGAACAGATTCGAAATCTGGTTGACAGAACAAGGCTGCACCGTCAAAGCAGAAAAATAATCCTGTATCTTGATGAGGTATGCAAACTGGTGAGACCGAGTTTTGATGCAGAAGGCAGTAATGTAAAACTTCAGTGTCAGGGAGAACTTCTGACATTTATGGCAGAAACAGAAGGTATCATGATCATTCTGGGAGGAGCTTTTGAAGATCTTCAGGCAATAAGACAGAAGAGAGCAAATCATCATGCACTTGGATTTAATAAAAATGAAGAGACACTGGATAAAAGATATTCCCTGAGAGATGATCTGATCAGTATTGGAATGTCCAGAGAGTTGCTGGGGCGTATTGGTTCCATCGTTGAACTGGATAAATTTACCAGAGATGATTTTAAAGATATTTTGTTACGCAAGGAGGGACCACTGGAGATAAGAAAAGCAGCTTTCAAAAAGGATAATCTGTATATGATCGTGGATGAGGATATGCCGGATAAGATTGTAGACAAGATAATAGAACAGAATCTGGGAGCCCGTGGAGTCGCAAACATTGTGGAAGAAATATGCAATGAATCGTACAATTTCGATATGCTGAGCAGGGGGGATAAATATATCCGTATCCACAGTGGAATGCTGAATGGCGAACCGCCGATCTTTATGAAGAGGAAATGAGAATGCAGACAGGATCAGCTATTTTTGGTAAGGATTTTAAAGTTACAGGAGATGTAGCAGAAACTCTGAAAGAACGAAAACTTTTTGTCGAAGAGTATCCAGTGGATACGCCACAGGGATCCTGGATGAAATTATTGTATTTTCCAATGAATCTGACATTCTCCGACTATGGGAATCTTCCGCTTGTAAATTATAAGAGAATCAGAGAACTGCACAGGGAATTTACAGAACTCTATTGTGATCGGTTTGAAAAGAATATGTTTTGTGCAAGAAAGGAAAAACTGAAAGTCTGGTGGTCGGATGACCGGAAGTATCCATGGATCACAGTTGTTGATGAGAATGGAAAGGAAAGTTCCGTAAAAGATTATTCTGTCGGAGATTTTCTGAATATGACGATTGAATCCAACCGGCCACTTATGGGTGCAACGAATACTTTACTCTGCATCTGTATTTACTGTCTGTATCCGGCGAGAATGAAACGGTTGTTTAAAGAAGAATATCAACAAAAATGATGTGTCCAGGAGATATTTATGGTAAAATATGAGCAACAGAACAACAGGAGGTAGAAGTATAATGGTCAAAATAATTTCAGACAGTACATGTGATCTTTCATTGGAACTGATAAAAAGATATGATATCGATATCATATCGCTTCATATTCTTTTGGGAGAAGATGAATACAAAGATGGCAAAAATATAACTCCAGAGGAAATTTTTACATGGTCAGATGAGCATAAGACCACTCCGAAAACTTCGGCTCCGTCTCTGACAGATGCGATGGAAATAATACGTCCATATGTTGAACAGAAGAGAGAAGTCATCTGTTTTTCAATTTCAGGAAGTATGTCGACTTCAGGAAATGTGATGCGCCTGGCAGCAGAGGAACTGGAGGCATCCGATCTTGTGACAGTAATAGACTCAGCAAATCTTTCAACAGGGATTGGTCTTCTGGTTATTGAGGCGGCTGTGATGGCGCAGGCCGGAAAAAATGCTGCAGAAATCTCGGCAGCAATAGAAATCTTAAAGCCTAAAGTGCGTGCAAGCTTTGTTGTAGATACTTTAACATATTTGTATCGTGGTGGAAGATGCAATGCAGTAGCAGCTATGGCTGGAAGTGTTCTGAAATTGCATCCGAAGATCGTTGTAGAAAATGGAGCTATGGATGCATCTAAGAAATATCGAGGTAAACTACATTCTGTAGTTATGGCTTATGTCAGAGATATGGAAGATGAACTGAAGAAAGCTCGTCCGGAGCGAGTATTTATTACCCATTCCGGATGTGATCGTAAAATTGTTGAGGATGTGCAGTCATATCTGCAAAGTCTTGGAGTATTTGATGAGATCCTTGAGACTCGTGCAGGAGGTGTAGTCTCCAGTCACTGCGGACCAGGAACACTGGGTGTACTATTTATCGCAAAATAAGAAATATAAGAGAAAACAAAAAAGGAATTACATCCGTTTAAATACGAATGTAATTCCTTTCAATTCATTCTTTCACATCTTAGAGCAGTTCTTTATAATAGCGGACGTATGCTTTTTTCAAACTTGTTGCCAGAATCATATACAGCAGAATACATGGGATCAGATATGCAAAGTATGATGCCGGTAATGTACAAGATCAAGTCTCACAGATGTTCAACCTGAAAAAATGGAGGAAAATATGAAGAAGAAAAAAGTAGCAAAACGGATTATAGCAATGACATTGGCTTTTACTTTGTGTATGCAAAGTGCTGCTGTGTATGCAATGGATGAAAATGATTTTCAGAGCATAACATTTGAAGAAGAAATTGATACAGAGAACGAAGAAGAAAATTATTCTGTAGATCAGGAAGATGGGGAAGAAGAATTAACAATAACCGATGATTATGAAGAGGAAGATCCGGCGGTAGAATTTTCAGATGGCGATTTATCAGAAAATGATGATTCCGATGAGGTTTTTGTGGATGTTGAAGAGGGAGAATCAGAAGAAACAGGTGCATCCGTTTCAGATTTTTCCTATGAAGAGTTAAATGGAAGTTATGTGAGTATTACCGGATATACAGGAGCAGAAAAGAATGTTGTAATTCCTGATTCTATTGACGGGTTTATTGTACAAAAAATAGGAAATGGAGCTTTTAAAAATAAAGATATTGAAAGTATCAAATTTCCAGATAGAATGGACTATATTGGAGATGAAGCGTTCAAAGGATGTACCTTATTAAAAACTATAGATTTTAATAAAGTTAAGGGAA
>CAKRPO010000056.1 GCA_934378195.1 uncultured Blautia sp. | reverse complement strand
TTTCATAGTGATATCTGCCAGCTTACCGTCTGTCACTTTCAGCAGTGCATCTAACGGAACTTTGAGGGTCAGACCAATGCGGCCACCGCTCACATAGATTTCTTCAAATGCACCTGCTGATGCATCGAACACAACCGGATATGCTTTTTTCATTCCCAATGGACTACAGCCACCTCTGACATATCCCGTAATTTTTAAAATATCTTTGACATGTATCATATCAACTGCTTTTTCTCCAACAGCTTTTGCCGCAGCCTTACGGTCCACTTCTTTCTCAATCGGTACCACAAAGACATAATAACCACCACTCTTACCTTCCATGACCAGTGTCTTAAATGACTGTTCATATGGTGCGCCGATCAGATCTGCACTGTGAAGTCCGTCAATAAATTCATCACATTCATACGGGAACGCTTCATATTTTACCTTCTGGCGGTCCAGCATCCTCATCGCATTTGTTTTTGCCTCTTTTGCCATGTTGTCCCTCTTTTCTGCTCTGTCACACTATTTGCGCTTATTTTTGTTTCGTTTCTTACGTGCAGCGTCACGCCTGGAGATCTTTTTCCAGAGTTCTTCTCCTTCTCTGTCATCATCCTCCATCATTTCACGCAGAACCTCTTCATCAATTTCATCTTCATCAATTTCAACCGGTTCTTCATACGGTTCTTCTGGTATATATGCATCTTCATAGTCAAAAGAACCTAATGGAAGATCTATCTCTTTCTGTCGGCTCTTTCTCGGACGATACGGAATTGTCTTCTCAGATTCCGGTGCCACATCATCGCTCCGATGCCTGCGTTTATTATTTTTTTCAAGTTTAAAATCCACCTGCTGGCTATTCCGTGAAGTTTTCCGATAAGTATTCTGCTGTTTCTGACTGGCTCTTTCTCTCTGTTTCTGCTCCTTCGATTCTCTGCGCGCATTCTTTGTTTCTCTCTGAGATTCTCTTCCCGCTTTTCTGTCTGCTTTCTGTGGTACGTAATCCCGGAAATCCACATAATCTGAACTTTGTTCTGAATCTGCATACTCTGCATCATCATCTTCGTCTTCATCGTCATCAGCCCGCCTGTTTGTTGCAAACTGAATCACCATACCAAGCAGCGCAAAACCAGCACTTAATCCAAGGCCATATGGAATATCTGCGAGCCCTCCAAGTTTTGCCGCCGAAAATCCGGACATCGCACCTCCAAGCAAACTGGTACCAACGATCAGCACCACTCTTGCCTGTTTCATCGCAAGTACACCAAGCCCTACCCCAAGAAGGAGACAGAAAAAGAATACCAGTGATGTTGTCGGATGAAACACATAAATTCCCAATCCAATACCAATTCCTGCGCCCAGGATAAAAAGGCCTATCTTATAACTCACAAATGCGATCACTGCAATCACAATGCCCACGCCTACCATAAAAGCAGCATACATATATTTTTCTGTTACGCCACTGGAAAATGCAATTCCAAAACCAATCCCGGCTCCAATCACAAAACCACAGAGCATCATCCAAAAACGCAAAAGCCGGTATCCTAAAACACAATTAATAATTCCAAAAATCAGTAAAACTGCAAATCCGATCATAGAAATGCTGGAAACAGACGGAATCGTCCGCGTTGTCTCAATCATATCCATAATCTGCTGCAAAATATCATTCATAATAATTCTCCTCTAAAACATAAAATACATCGTTTTCAGATTGTCCAGAATTCCATAATGGTACTCTACTGTACTGAGTCCATACATCTGAAGATAATATCCTGCTACATTTTGAATATATCCCTCCTGTATCCACTGTCGATATGCACTGTCAAATGCATCCTGAGATGTAAATTTAAAGCGAACCACTGCTGCACCGTTATCCAGACGCATACAGCAAAAATCATAAATCTGCTGCGTGTCATAAGTTTCAAAGCATGCCTGGTTCAATACATAAAAATTAAGGTCTGTCGCAGTGCATTCCGGCACGGAAAATTCCTCTGACGCCGTATATACCTGTTCATATTCCTCCGGAAACGGACAGAGATAATCATAGATTACTGTTTTATGTTCCTCAAGCTGTACAGCACCACCCTCCAGAAAGCTTTGCTGATCTCCATTCGTTGCATCTACATAATACTGCTTTCCATCTATCTCTACGATATTCCATGCGTGTCCTTCCTCACTGTCACGGGTACTTCCCTCCACATAGATGCACGGAATCCCAAGTTGTTCCAGAAGATATTGCGTTGCCCTTGCATATCCTGCACAGACCGCCTTCTTTTTCCAGAAAATACCCGCTATGTTCTGATCATCATCTGACGCCTCATATTCTACCTGATCAATCAGATATGTATAGACCATCTTGACCTTATCATAAGTAGAAGTCTCCTGTGTAATTTCCGTATTCACTTCTGTCACTGCTTTTTGTATGGCAGCATTGATTTCTTCGACTTCCTGATCGGTATAAGTATATCCAGGTGAAAATCTACAATAATCCGTTCCTTTATACGAAGTTGTATATACGTCTTCCCGGTTATGTACCCAAAACAATTCCGAATGATCCTTTAGCAAAGCATGATACACCTTACTGATCATCTTCTCGTCTGCTGATGTCAGATAAAATTCATCCTGCCTTTTCTGAATGCCCTCCAACATCTGCCTGTATATCCGCTGCTCCTCTTCTCCCAGAAGACCGAAATAATATTCCCGGAAACTGTCCACAGTCTGCTGCACATCCTGTTTGCGTAATGCCTGTACTTCTGAAGGTTCCGATGATAAAAAATCTTTCGGACAGATACTCCAGACAAATACGATCACCAGAATACAAATACACCTGCGTATAAATTTCTTTTTTTTCATCCGTCCCTCCTTTTCCCTCTTGTAGTCATCATATATTTTTATATTATCAGACTTTCCTCTCCCGCAAAAGAGTCTGTTGCAAAAAAGCCGAACGATCCCTCCGAATCGTCCGGCCTTATTCTTATTAGTCTTCAAAAGTAACTTCTATATCACTGTTATCCGGTCTCTGTGGAAGAATCACCGCAGAATCTGTACTGACTGAAACATTCTGATTCAGAATATCCTGCAAAGTATCTGTCACTTCTACGCTGCCTGATGAAAAATCTCCACCCAGCTGATCCTCAGAAGAATCCTCAAGATCTTCGAATGTTACTTCCAGCTCTGTCGTATCATCCGCAGCATCAAATATGCTGTCTGTTGCTTCCGTATCGTCTGCATTAGCCTCTGCTAATCCATCGCTAAGTGATGTCTTTGTCTCGGTTGTAAATGTGCCAGACGATGTATCTGTCGTCACGGTCATCTCTGTATTGTCTGCAGTTGCTCCCTCATTTTCCATTTCATCCACTTCTGCCTGTGTTGGATAGAACGATGGCTGGCGGATATAGCGGAAACTTGCTCCATACGCTTCACCAACGGTCACTCCATTCTTGCTGGAAGAACAATGCACTGCAATCCAGTCACCTGCATCCGTCTTACCACAGATGATTCCCACATGATTATTGCTTCCTGCTTCCGGTCCGTTCTGGAAGACCAGATCTCCCGGCTGTGCATCCTGTTCGCTGACTACATTCGCGTTTTCCCACTGTTCTGAAGTACCATCTCCGACACTACTCTGCATTCCCTGATTCAGATATCCGTTGATCACAGACCATGTAACAAAACCGCTGCAGTCAAGACCATATGCACGAACAGTTCCACTGCTCGGACTTCCTGCGGCAGATACTTTAGCTGCAGAACCCCAACTTGAATCCTTACCAATCTGCGTGGACTTACCACCCCAGAAATATCCAACTTCACCTACCAGTGAATATGCGGCAGTAATTACATTTACACGTTCTTCAGAGACATCATCTCCTACACTCTGACGTACAAATCCCTTCGCATCTGTAACAATCGCACAGAGCAGTTTGCAGTCTGTCTCAGTATATTTCTTGAGTACTGTCCTGTTTTCCTGCGAAATATTGTTCTGTTTGATATAATGATTGATATGGTAGTTTCCATAGGAAACATGTGTAATATTATCTTTATCGCGAACGATCGGATTCATCTGTGCAAAAATCTTCGCCAGCTCCTCTTTCGCTGATGCATCAATTGTAAATTCTGTTTTGCCTTTCTGACTCTGTTCATAAACATAAATAGCCAGAATATCCTGCCAGTTTCGAACCAACAGAGAATCTGCAGATGTCGTTAGTCCGTCTGATCTGCTGTCGCTTGCATCTGTCAGCTTATTTTTTTCTTTATATTCCTTCTCAATTTCATCCATCACAGAAGAAAAATCATCCGAAAAAGATAATTGATAATTATTCTTCAAACTATCAAGATAAAATTCTTTTCCTGCATGAAGATTTGACACATAATAAACCGGAGTTCCAGTCTTTCCGGTCACATCTGTATTACTTCCATCAGAAATATCTGTATTACCTCCATCTTTCTGATTCTTCTGCAGATCTGCAATACGACTCTCAAAACCTACAAGAAGATTATAATTGGTAATAAATGCTTTCTGTTCTGTCGGAAGACTGTTATATTCAGCCCGAAGTTCTCTGACTCTGGCTGCATGATTCACTGTAAGAGTTTCTTTTGCAAGTGCATCGATCTTGGCAACAAGTTTCTTCGCAGTCTCAGACTCTGTTACATTTGTCGGTGCCGGTGTTGGTGTTGCTGTCGGATCTGTCGGTGTCACTGTTGGTGTCGGTGTACTTGGTGTGGGTGTTGGTGTATCTGGTTCTGGTGTTGGTGTATCCGGCTCTGGCGTCGGTGTATCTGGCTCCGGATCTGGTGCAGGTGTATCCGGTTCCGGATCTGGTGCAGGCGTATCCGGTTCCGGATCTGGTGCAGGCGTATCTGGCTCCGGATCTGGTGCAGGCGTATCTGGTGCAGGCGTATCTGCAGCATCACTTCCATCAGAAAGATCTGCGCCACTGCCATCGTTAAAATCACTTACCGTCTCTATCTCTTCATCCGCAGCCATAACAGACATTGGACTGGATAAAACCATTGCAGATAAAATTGTAACACATAAACTTCTGGTCAGATATTTGTTCTTCATTCTGGTAAAATTGCTCCCTTCCGGAAAGAACATATCTTTATTCCCCTTATAAAGGTATGCTTCCTATTGCTGTAACTGTTTGCTCAACAGTAATTTATGACTAACTCACACAATAACTGTGGTCAGTTTAGCATAAAGTACCAAAAAAATCAACCGCTGGGACACATAGCCCAGCGGTTTTTGGATAAAATTCACATTTTTTTCATATTTCATACGACTACAGCAGAATATCTCGTAATCTCTTTCCCCCTGCACAATTGAAAGATTCCCTGAAACACCTGATAACATACACTGAGTATATAGTGAATATCATCATCTATATTTCTCTTACAGTTCAGATATCTCCGGTGGTGTTCTTTAATATACTGCAGTAACTGATTTAACGTTTCAAAGTGTATCTCGTTTTCCGTATATACATCCGCTTTTCCCTCAAGAACAAATGATTTCAATTCATTCTTCAGATGCTTCTCATACGTATTATGCTGCCGTAGTGTCCCATCGAATGTTCTGTTGTGCGGAAAAGTAAAATAATCTGCTATGTAATGCATCACTTCTCCGGCTCTTCTCCAGAATACCCTGTCATTATATCCTGCTCCTGCCTGAACAAGGCGTCGGATCTTTCCCTGTACTTCATCAAATGTTCCAAAATACTCATGTCTCTTTGTCACGAAAGAAGGCTGAATGTCCGGAAGTATATTTCCAAAACAGAATGCTTTTCTGTGTGACTGAAGACTTACATTAGAAGGCATCTGGTCTGCCAGATATCTTGCTAACAGTATGTGTGATTTCTTACGCAAAATAAACACTTCTTTCTTTGATAAAAACAGTTTTCCATAACCACATCTACTATAGCAGATTTGTCTCTATTATTCAAATAAAGTTTTTGTAAAATCCTGACAGTTTTTGGATATTCCAAGCATCAGGTCATATCCTCTCTGTTCACTTCTTTTGCACGCCAAGCGCCATACTATGCTGTGCAGCATGCCGTTTCTCCACAAGTTTCTTTGGATATCCGACCACACCATTGTTCTCATACGGATCATTGAAATAGTACATCTCTTCATCATAACCAATAAGCAGCATACAATGTTCATTTGACGTCCAGCAAAATTTTTCGCCAGTATCCAGAAGCCTCCATTCCGGTCCCTGAATCTCTTTACGCATATTGATACATGCCCAGAAAATCACGGGGATATCCCGGTCAATATATTTATGAATAATTTCCTGCATCGATGTACCAGTCTCATCAAGAAACCAGTAACTTTCTCCCGCAGCCCGCTCCAACGCCTTTTTGAGTCCTTTTGCATAAATTCCGAAAGAATCCTCATCATAAGGACTTCCACAGAAACATTCATTCGGATCAGGGCCATATAACACGCCATCACGCATTTCCATATCCCTGCATTCCAGACAGTTCCTGATAAAATCATCCACTGTCATCTCATATCCCAAAAACCTGAGCAGCATGACTGCTGATACACTTTCACAGCCCGTCGGGTACTTTACACTCTGATCTATATAGGGCACCTGTATCTTATGCACGTGACTCCACGTCCTCTCCTTTTCCAGAACTGATCTTCTTAATCACTGTCAGTGTTATAAGAAGCAGAACAAGGCTAATACCCAAAACAACCCACCAGATATGCACAAAGCCGGCAATAATATAACCAATGAAAGAAATCACAGCAACAACTGCCGCATACTGCATCTGTGTTGTCACATGATTAATGTGATTGGACTGTGCCCCTGCCGAGGACATAACTGTCGTATCTGAAATCGGCGAAATATGATCACCGCATACAGCACCTGCCAGAACTGCCGATACAGAAATGATCATCATCTGAAGATTCTCAGAGCCCGGGAACATTGCGATTGCAATCGGTACAAGGATTGCAAAAGTTCCCCAGCTTGTTCCTGTTGAGAAAGAGAGGAACACAGCAACAACAAACAGGATTGCCGGAAGGATCACACTGGCCGATGTATTGCTTCCCACAATATTCTTTACAAAAGTACTGATTTCCAGTGCATCACCCATGCCCTTCAGTGACCATGCAAAGATCAGTATTGCAATTGCCGGAATCATCATCTTGAATCCCTCTACAAAACTATCCATAAATCCTTTGAATGTGACCACTTTTCTCGGAAGATAAAGAAGCAGCATAAAAAATACTGTAATCATTGTTGCAAAAATCAGACTTGTTTCTGCATCACATCCGGAAAAAGCAGTTACAATATCCGTTGCCCCACCAAGGAAGCCCGTATAGATCATCGCGCCGATTGCAGATACGATCAGTACCAGAACCGGAAGTACCAGATCGATAACCTTTCCATTTGCTGAAATCTCTTCTTCTTTTACCTGGTCGAATTCCTCTCCGCCGGAAGTGAAAAGATCCCCTTTTGCCGCATTTCTTTCATGTACTTTCATCAGACCGAAATCAAATCCCGCTGTGATGACAAAGAGCACCATTGCCAGCGTAAGAATCGCATACAGATTGTACGGGATTGTTGAAAGAAACAGTTGAAATCCTGTAATTCCCGCATCATCCGGCACATAAGAGTTTACTGCAGCCGCCCAGCTTGAGATTGGTGCAATGATGCAGACCGGTGCTGCGGTTGCATCGATAATGTACGCCAGTTTCGCTCTGGATACCTTGTAACGGTCTGTGACCGGTCTCATAACAGATCCAACAGTCAGACAGTTAAAATAATCATCTACAAAAATCAGCACACCAAGTCCGGTAGTCGCAAGCATGGCACTCTTTTTGGTCTTGATCTTGCTTCCTGCCCATTTACCGTAAGCCGCAGAACCACCTGATTTTGACATCAATACAATAATCATTCCAAGCAGCACATCAAAGATCAGGATATTTAGATTCATACTGTTCTTCATAATATCAAAAAATGCCACAAATGCATCCCACGGATGAAATCCGGTATACAACAGTGCACCGGCTGCTACCCCGATAAAAAGCGAACTGTAAACCTCTTTTGTTACTAATGCCAGCACGATTGCCAACAGCGGCGGTACAAGTGACCACCACGTTCCAATAAACATTGAACCATCCATTTCATTTCCCCCTGCATATTTTTAATACTTTAAACTATTATACACTAAGGTCTTTCCTATGTACACAAAAAAGTACATAATTCCTGCCAAAGGCAAAAAAGAAGATTACTGTGAATAACAGTAAGAGAGAATCCCGAAAGATTCTCTCTGTATTCATCTTAATTTATTTTTCTGAATGATACAAAATTCACTTCATTTCCGTCGCGATGCTGTCAAAATCCGGTGTTCCCATAAGATTGAACGGCGTACTCTGGTATACGTAATAATTCAGCCAGTTTGTATACAGGTTATTGGCATGTGCTCTCCAGAGAAGCAATGGCTTATTTTCCGGATCATCGTCTTTATAATAATTTTTTGGCAGATCAATAATAAGCCCTTTTCCCATATCTCTTTTATATTCTCCATCCAAAGTCACACGGTCATATTCCGGATGTCCCATCACAAAGATTCTACGTCCCCCCTGTGCCATTGCCAGAAACAGACCCGCTTCTTCTGATTCTGCAAGAATCGTAATATCTTTGCATGCACGTATGTCTTCGATCGGTACCTCCGTATGTCTGGAGTGTGGTGCCAAAAACGCATCATCAAATCCCCTTACCAACGGAATCTTACGATTCAGAACCTTATGCCAGAAAAGGCCAAACATTTTGTGATCCAGCTGGCGTTTCTGAAGGCCATAAAAATGATAAAGGCCTGCCTGAGCAGCCCAGCATAAAAAGATCGTGGAAGTTACATGACTTTCTGTCCAGTCCATAATCTCTACCAGCTCACTCCAGTAATCCACTTCTTCAAATTCCATCTGCTCTACCGGTGCACCGGTCACGATCATTCCATCAAATTTCATATCTTTCAATTCTGAGAATGTCTGGTAGAATTTATTCAAATGACTGACAGATGTATTTTTTGCCTGATGGCTCTCAACTGCCATGAATGTTACATCCACCTGCAAAGGTGTATTGGACAGTGAGCGCAGTAACTGCAGCTCAGTCTCTTCCTTAAGCGGCATCAGATTCAGAATCAGAATCTGAAGCGGACGGATATCCTGATGTACCGCTCTTCCCTCATCCATAACAAATATATTTTCTCTTTCAAGAATTTCTTTTACCGGTAAGTCTCCCTGTATCTTAATAGGCATTTCCCGTTCCTCCTTTATCTCGTCCCTTTTTATACTTCTGTCAGCTTCAGGAAATCCTCCTCTGACAGAATCGGAATTCCAAGTTCCCGTGCTTTTTTATTTTTTGACGAATTAGATGTCACATCATTATTAATAAGATAATTTGTTTTGCCGGTTACAGAACCGGTCACTTTACCTCCAAGCGATTCAATTAAATTCTTTGCTTCCCCACGGTTAGCAAAATGCTCCAGACTGCCGGTGATCACAAAATTCATTCCTGTAAAAATTTGCTCACCGCTGATTTCTTCTTTATGAATATGAAGAAACCGCAACAGATGATCTACTTTCTGATTATTCTCCGGATTACTGAAATATTTTGTCAGGCTCTTGGCGATAACCGGACCGATTCCATCAATCGCACTGATTTCTTCTTCGTCAGCTGTACGAATCCTGTCAAGCTCATCATCAAAATGACGACATATGACTTTTGCATTAGAAAGGCCAATATTGGCGATTCCCAGGCTATAGATTACTTTTGCAAGTGTCGTCTCTCTCGCCTTCTCAATGCTGTTTATCAGATTATCAAAAGATTTTTCTCCAAATCCATCCATTTGTATGATTTCATTGCGGTGTTTCTCTATCTCAAATATATCTCCAAAGCTGTGAATGAATCCTCTCGCAATAAATTTCTCCAGCGTTGCCTCTGATAACCCATCAATGTTCATCGCATCCCTGCTCACAAATAAAGTAAAAGCCTTGATCTTTTTGGCAACGCAGTCCGGATTCATACAATAAAGCGACTCTACATCGTTTTCCCTGAGCACTTTTGCCTCCTGCCCACATACCGGGCAGATTTTTGGAATCTCGACCTTACTGCTTCGTGTCAGATTTTCTGCAATCTGCGGAATGATCATATTAGCTTTATATACCTGAATCGTATCCCCGATTCCAAGTTCCAATTCTTTCACTATGCTCACATTATGCACACTGGCACGGCTGACGGTCGTCCCCTCCAGTTCCACGGGTTCAAACACCGCAATTGGATTAATCAGACCAGTTCTGGAAGGGCTCCACTCAATCTCACGAAGTGTTGTCTCACGCACTTCATCCGCCCATTTAAATGCAAATGCATTTCGTGGAAATTTCGCTGTACTTCCAAGAGAATTTCCATAAGCAATGTCATCATACAATGCCACCAGACCATCTGATGGAAAATCATTCTGCTCAATTGCATGTGCAAAGTAATCCATTGCCTCATCCAGATTCTCACCTGTGACCATTCGGTATTCTACCACTTCAAAGCCCTGGCCTTTCAGCCATTCCATCTGATATGCTCTGGAATTGTGCATGTCTACGTCCTGTGCGGATACCAGTGCAAACGCATAAAAACGTACATTTCGTTCTGCAGTGATCTGGTTATTCAACTGACGCACAGAACCGCTGCATAAATTTCTCGGATTCTTATACTTTGCATCCACATCTTCGATCGTCGCATTAATTTTTTCAAAATCAGAATACGTGATGATTGCTTCCCCACGCAGGACAAGTCTCCCCTGATACGCGATTCTCAGCGGAATGTTCTTAAATACTCTGGCATTGTTGGTAATCACTTCCCCCACTACGCCATTTCCTCTGGTAACTGCCTTCTGAAGCTCTCCATTCTCATAAGTAAGAACGATCGTGAGTCCATCCATTTTCCAGGAAAGCAGTGTCGGATGTGCTCCGATAAATGTCCGCAGTGTCTCCCGATCTTTAGTCTTGTCCAACGAGAGCATCGGTGATTCGTGTGTTTCTTTTGGCAGTGTATCAACTGCCTCATATCCTACATTAACAGTCGGACTGTCTGCCAGAACGGTTCCTGTTTCTTTTTCCAGTCTTTCCAGTTGATCGTATAGAGCATCGTACTCTCTGTTGCTCATGAGTTCCCGGTCTTCCTGATAATATGCCTTTGCCGCTTCGTTTAGCCTCTGCACCAGTTCTTTCATTTGCTTTACGGCTGATGTTTCCATGCTGTCCTCCTGTTCTGTTTACTGTTTCACTTGACGAACCTTTGAGCAGTTCCTGCAATTTCATCCATTCTTCATTTCTGATCTCGCGATATTCCCCACGTTTCAGATCTCCCAGTGTAAGATTCATGATCCGGGTGCGCTTCAGTGTCCGTACATGATATCCCAGATACTCGCACATCCTTCGAATCTGTCGGTTTAGCCCCTGTGTCAATATGATAGAAAAGCTCTTCTCTCCAGTTTTTCGTACAATGCATGGGCGTGTCACTGTACCAAGGATGGGCACCCCACTACTCATTTTCTTTATAAAACTTTCCGTAACTGCCTTATCTACTGTTACTACATACTCTTTTTCATGGTAATTTCCTGCCCGCATAATTCGATTGACAAGGTCACCTTGATTCGTCATCAAAAGCAATCCCTCCGACTCTTTATCCAACCGCCCTACGGGATATACTCTCACCGGATAATCCAGATATTCTGTAACCGTTGTCTCCTGTCGCTGCTTCTTTGTGCTACACACGATTCCACGTGGTTTATAAAAAAGCAGAAGTATCTGCCTGCTCTCTGCCTTTATCGGTCTGCCATCCAGGCAAACAACTGCATCAGACGGAATACGCTCGCCCGTTCCAATCATGCATCCATTTACAGTGACTCTGCCAGCTTCGGTCAACTGATCTGCTTCTCTTCTTGAGCAAACACCTGCGCTGCTCAAGTATTTATTGATCCGTATAGTATTTTCCTGATTCAATTTAATCTGATTTTTATTATTCTGACTCATTGTCACCTTTTTTTCATCCATTATTCCATTATATATTTTTTTCTTTTTATCCGCAACCGAGAGCTTGTTTTTTTTTATCACATATTGTATCATGATAATTGTTCACAGAATTTTTAAACAATACATCTGACACTGCAAAGGAGGAAGAATCATGTCTGATGACAACCGACAGCTCAATCCCCTGTTGCTTCTGATTGCGGTTTTATTGTGTCTGTCTGCCGGATTTTTATTCCACCGGACTTCGTTCGATCCGAATTACAAGATTCCTTCCAGACAGTCTGTTTCCATAAAAAAGGCCAAATCCACGCCAGCGCCTTCTATTACTTCAAAACCCACGGCAACAGCAACGTCATCTGCCAGTACAAGTCCGACAGCAGCTCCAACTGAGACACAGCTTCAGAAAGAAGCATCTCCTCAGGCCAGCAAGGGAAGCTGGAGTGCAAGTGGAAGCAACTGGATGTTTATGGTAAATGGAGTTCCTTATACTGGATGGCTGATCGATACCGATGGCAAACATTATTATTTTAACAAAGACGGAATTATGCAGACCGGTTGGGTTGACGTTGACGGCAAACGTTATTACATGGATCTTGACGGAATCATGCAGACCGGAATAGTTACCGTTGATGGCAAGGATTATGAGCTTCAGTCTGACGGTTCACTTAAGAAATAGTCCTTCATCTCACGCACGGGGCTGAAAAAGGCACAGGATACAACATCCTGTGCCTTTTATTTTACTTAACTATACTACTGAAGCAATCCACTGTACACATATCCAGTCTGACCATCATATTCAATTTGAATCCAGTCACCTTCCTGACCCAGTTTCTGAATCTGATCCCCTTCATCAAGACCGCCTATGATCTCACTGTCACTGTTCGCTTCAGCTCTGACATTACACCCTTCTGTAACTGTCAGCATCGTGCCATCTGCACTTGTTTCAGAAGATGTATCCACTTCCTCTCCCAGTCCATCAAGGAACTGTGCAAGAGCAGTGTCCTCTTTCTGTGCCTGTTCGTATTCTGCCTGCACCTCAGCTGTAAGCTTCTTTACATCATCGTCTGATTTCAGTGAATCCATATACGTGGAAACGGTTGTATTCTGCTCCAGATCACCTAATATTCTATAAGTGCCATCGCTGTCCTTTACAACGTATGAACTCCACAGAGAAGGTGCCGGTGTATCAATCCCCTTACAGATGAAACTACCTTTCGTATATACAACATACGAATTGTCATCCAGACCTTTCTTCATATAAACTTTACTAACCTGATATCCTTCGATATAATCTTTGGCATTTACAATTCTGGATTCATCAGAAGGTGTCAGATTATTTACCAGCGTTCTTAACGTTGTAATATCTTTTTCCCCTAAAGCCTTGTAGTAGCTGTTCATCAGTGCAGTAACTTCTTCACTGCCATCCTCCAAGGGATTCGTGTCTTCTTCTTTCTTCCCGTCGTTTGTCTCCCCATC
>CAKRPO010000055.1 GCA_934378195.1 uncultured Blautia sp. | reverse complement strand
ACCTAAAACATTATTTTTTCCATCTGCTCTCTTTATTACTGCAGATTTCATTCCACTGACAGTTTCCACAGATTTCCATCCGTTTCCCTGATTCGATCACATTTCTCTGTACGTTATCCACAAATTCCCGGAATGTTATATGTTCCTTTTCACCTAATCCACAAACTTCGAGCACTTTCCGGTCATATGTTTCAACCAGTCCTGCACTTACACAGGATCCTTCTTTCAGATTCGGACATGCCTTGCAGATCTCATCACCTGCAACTGTCAGCTCCACATCTGTACCTTTTTCAAAAAAATCCAGCATCTGCTGCATATTAACGGTAAAACTGTCACTGTATCCTTTTCCCTCAAAATATGCCAGACACATTCCATGATGCGGTCTTAAACGGATCATGCTACAAATTTACGAAGCTTTCTGGAAAGTCCATAAGCCAGAACAATCTTAATGATATCCGGGATGATAAACGGAATTACACACCATCCAAGTACAGTTGCAAGGCCAACTGCTCCGTTTGCTCTGCTGTAAACGATCATAAACCATGCAGTACCAAATGCGTAGCATACGATCAGCCCTACGATCATAGATACGATCTGCATAACAGATTTTTTACCCGGAAGTTTCTCCATTGCCCACATAACAAGTGCAGAAAAAAGGAATCCGATAATATATCCACCTGTTGTTCCGGCAAGAACTCCAACACCTCCGGAAAATCCTGCAAATACTGGTACTCCGATTGCCCCCAGCAGGATAAATACCAGAACAGAAAGTGTTCCACGTTTACCCCCAAGGACTCCGACTGCTACAAAAACACCGAATGTCTGCAGTGTGAACGGTACTGCTGCCGGAATGGATATCCAGGAACAGATTGCCATGATAACTGCAAACACGGCAATATAAACGATATCATATGTTTTACTTCTTGTTGCTGTGACTGTACTCATTTTTCTCCTCCTCGTACTGCCAGTTCATTACTGTTCGTTTATTAACTGGTTAACAATTTAACACATAAAGCTCTTAATTGTCAACCCAACTATCAAAAAGGTTTACATTTTAGTTTTTTATTCCAAAATGTAAACCTCTGCATTAGTTCTTATGATGCACGTAAACATCCATCTGATTATATGGGATCACAATTCCGTTGGCGTCAAATTCTTCCTTTATTCTCTGATTTAAACGCCACTTTGTCGGCCAGTAACGTTCTGTAGGTACCCAGACACGAAGCCCCATGATTACTGCACTGTCTGCCAGCTCGTCCACAAATACAACCATTTCTTTTGTATCACTCTTTGTATCCGGATCTTCTTTCAGAATTCTCTCAAGAATTCTCTTTGCTTTCTGAATATCTGCTTCATAAGAAATTCCTACTTTAATCTCCAGTTTCCGGTTCTCCTTGGCTGTTACATTGATGATCGTACTGTTTGACAGCGTTCCGTTCGGCACAACGATCTTCTTATTGTCAATACTCAGAAGTGTCGTATAACAGATTTCAATCTTGGCAACAGTTCCCTCACATCCATTCGCCTGATCCTGAATGATGTAATCGCCTACCACAAATGGTTTGAACAGCAATAACAACACGCCTCCGGCCAGATTCGCAAGACCGCCCTGCAGTGCCAGACCTACCGTCACACCTGCCGTACCAAGCAATGCTGCTACCGATGATTCCTTCACCCCAAGGCTCACGCCAATATTGATGATCAGCAGGATATACAAAACAGCCTTCCCTGCCGAAGAAGCAAACTGGATCACACCAGCATCCACATTCGCCCGCTCCAGCGAACGCCTCATAATCTTCAGAATCCAGTGTATGATCTTCCTTCCTACAAAAAATACAATGATAGAAAGAATCACTTTTATGCAGAATCCCATGACTGCCGGTATCTGATTCTCTATATACTGCTTAAAATCCAGCAGATCTTTCAGACTGTCCTTTACACTGCCGATTCCCATTTCCTGAAGACTTTCATCCACTTTACTGACAGTTTCATTCACTGTATCCATAAAAAACCCTTTCTTTCTTCTGATTCTGTACTTGCTTCAAGAATACCTCTTCAAAAATTTCTTTTGTATTTATTAATATACCATGATTTTTCGGCAAAAACTATTTTAAATATTTAAAATTCCAATACAGAGTGATATAATAGAAACGCTTATAATATTATATTCTATTTACGGAGGAAAACATGCATATTATCATTGTCGGGTGCGGTAAAGTTGGAAGCACCCTTGCAGAACAGTTGCAGGAAGAAGATACAGATCTTACTCTGATTGATACAAATGCTGATGTGATCAACAATCTCACCGAAGATATTGACGCGATGGGAATTGTCGGCAACGGAGCCAGCATCAATACACTTATGGAGGCCGGCGTCAAGACTGCTGACATCATGATCGCAGTTACAGCTTCTGATGAACTGAACCTGCTCTGCTGTCTGATCGCACAGAAGACCGGACATTGTCAGACAATTGCCCGTGTTCGTAATCCTATTTACAGCAAAGAGATTGGTTTTATCCAGGAACGACTTGGTCTTTCTATGATCATCAATCCGGAACTGGCTACTGCCAGAGAAATTTCAAGACTTCTGCGTTTTCCGGCAGCGATTAAGATCGATCCTTTCTCCAAGGGCCGTGTGGAACTGCTCAAATTCAAGGTTCTGCCGGAATTCGGACTGGATGGAATGTCTGTTTCCCAGATTACAGATAAATATCGCTGTGATGTTCTGTTTTGTGCGATTGAGAGTAAGACAACTTTAAGTATCCCGGGTGGTGACCATCTGGTACACAATGGTGATTTTATCTCTATTATTGCAACCCCGAAGAATACCGCACTTTTCTTTAAGAAAATCGGTCTGAAGACTCATCAGGTCAGAAATACACTGATCATCGGCGGTGGTACGATTTCCTATTATCTCGCCAAAGCCCTGTCTGATCTGAAGATCAACGTCAAGATCATCGACAAAAATAAAGAACGATGCGAGGAACTCAGCGAGATGTTGCCAGATGCCACGATTATCTGCGGTGATGGTACAGACCGCTCACTGCTTATGGAGGAAGGTCTTTCTACAGTGGAATCCTTTGTCACTCTGACAAATATGGACGAAGAAAATATCTTTCTTTCCCTGTCTGCCAAGAACCTGACACAGGCCAAGCTGATTGCCAAAGTAAACCGTCTTCCTTACAAAGATGTAATCGATGAACTTGATATTGGCAGTGTGATCTATCCGAAATATATCACTTCCGATTCTATTCTCCGCTATGTGCGTGCGATGCAGAATACAATTGGAAGTAATGTGGAAACACTTTATCATGTCCTGGACAACCAGGCAGAGGCTCTCGAATTTATCATCCGTGATAATTCACCGGTTGTCGGAATCCCGCTCTCTGAGCTTAATCTGAAGAGCAATCTTCTTGTCTGCTGCCTGACTCGTGAAGGTAATGTACGTATTCCACGAGGACAGGATTCCATTCAGATCGGTGATAATGTCATTATCGTCACTACTCATAAGGGACTTCGCGACATCCGCGATATTCTTGCTTAGGAGAGGTGCATACAGATGAATTTTCGAATTATTTCTTATATCGTCGGATGGGTATGTAATTTCCAGGCTATGTTCATGGTACTTCCATGTATTACTGCCCTTGTTTATCAGGAACAGGATTTTTTCGCTTTCCTGATTTCTATGGTGATCTGCCTGATCGTTGGAATCCCTCTGACTATCAGAAAGCCCAAGAACAAAGTTTTTTACACAAAAGACGGATGCGTTGCGGTTGCTTTAAGCTGGCTTGCCCTCTGTATCTTCGGTGCAGTCCCGTTTGTTTTAAGCGGTGCGATTCCACATCCGATTGATGCCTTTTTTGAAACCGTATCCGGTTTTACAACAACCGGATCCAGTATCCTGACAGATGTGGAAGTCCTTCCGCACTGCATCCTCATATGGAGAAGTTTTACACACTGGATCGGTGGTATGGGAGTACTGGTATTTCTGCTCTCACTGCTTCCACTGACAGGCGGTTATCATATGAATCTTATGAAAGCAGAGAGCCCGGGACCTTCCGTCAGCAAGCTGGTACCAAAAGTTCAGCAGACTGCCAAGATTCTTTATACGATCTATATCGGAATGACACTGATCCAGATCATCCTTCTTCTGATCGGTAAGATTCCTCTGTTTGATACTTTATGCATTGCATTTGGTACAGCCGGTACAGGCGGGTTTGGTATTGTCAATGACAGTATGGGCAGCTACAGTACCTACTGCCAGATTGTTACAACCATCTTTATGATTCTTTTTGGTGTTAATTTCTCTGCATATTATCTGATTCTCACCAAAAAGTTTGTACAGGCATTCAAATTTGAAGAAGTTCGTTACTATTTTGGAATCATCCTTGCCTCAGTCCTGATTATCGGATTAAATACCGCCCACCTGTTCCGAAACCTGGGCGAAGCCTTCCAGCAGGCAGCATTTCAGGTTGGATCGATCATCACGACCACCGGTTTCTCGAGCACAGATTTCAACCAGTGGCCGTCACTTTCGAAGACGATCCTTGTTCTTCTGATGTTTGTGGGTGCCTGCGCCGGAAGTACCGGTGGCGGTATCAAAGTTTCCCGAATTCTTATCCTGTGCAAAGCAGCCAAAAAAGAATTCCAGTTATACCTGCATCCAAATGCAATCAAAAAGATCAAAATGGACGAAAAGACGATCGGACATGACATTTTGAGATCTACCAATATATATCTCAGTGTTTATCTTCTGATCTTTGCCGCATCCGTTTTACTGATCTCACTGGATAACTTTGATCTTATCACGAACTTTACAGCAGTCACTGCTACCTTAAATAATATCGGTCCTGGTCTGGAAATCGTAGGTCCTATGGGAAACTTCAGTTCCTTCTCCTACCTTTCCAAATGTATACTGATTTTTGATATGCTTGCCGGCCGACTGGAAATCTTCCCTCTGATTCTTCTCTTCTTTAAAGGAACCTGGAAGAAATTCTGATTTTTGATCATTCTTTTACAATCCTCTGGTTACAAATAATAAACCAGAGGATTTTTTTACTTTCTTCACAATTTCTTCAAATTTACACCACATTTTTTTCACATTTATTGGTTATAGTAATATACATAGAAGGCAAACGTCTTCTATAAAATATTTTTCTTTTTCATACGCGCCGGTACGAAAGTACCGGCCTCCTTCCATTTATAGAGCTTTTTTTTATTTATGATGATTTTTTATTCGTATCATCTATTCCTTGTTTTTTACGCACAGCCTTATATAAACAGAAATGCCCGTCAGCTTACACTGTCGGGCATTTCTGTTTATCCTTATTTGCTCTTATGATGCAGTCTGCAGATTATCACTGATTGTCTGCCAGATACTGCTGTTCTCAAATCCAAGCTTCCACTGAGCAACACCAGCCAGATTATATTTCGGAATCAGTTTCACCTTCTCAGCAATAGACTGCGCATCCTCCAGCCAAATCTGATATGTAGAATTATCTTTCTCAAATGTCGCATAATTCTGACCGACACTTCCATCCCATACGGACTCCACTCCGTTTTCCGCAAGCACCTTCTGTGCTTCATCCATACCAATTGCTTCACTTGTCAGTGCGCCGCCTGTCGTCTTCCAGAGCCTTGTATAGAATGGAATTGCAAGAATTGTTCTCTCCGCCGGGGTCTCTGCAATCGTATCCTGTACGCCCTGCTCTACCCATGGAAGAGAGGCTACAGAACCTGCATCAGACCCAACATAATGCTCGTCATATCCCATGATTACAATGTAATCAACCACCAGTCCCTGTTCTTTCCGATCATAATGACTGGTAAAATCTTCCGGTACCGGATTATCTACAGAAAGTACCAGATTATTCTTATGACACTCGATAGAAAGTTCTCTTAAGAATTCCAGGAAATGTGGTCCGGCATCTTCACTGAGTGTTTCAAAGTCCACATTGATACCATCCAGGCCGACAGATGTTGCAGACTGAATCAGCTGCTGGATCATATTCTGTCTGGATGCAAGCTGTGAAAGTGTCTCAGTCGTGCTGACTTCTGCTGTAAAGTTATCGATCAGTCCCCAGACCTTCAATCCTTTTTCATGTGCCTGTGCCACATAATCTGCAGATGCTATATTGCCAATATTACCTGCTGTATCCTGAATGTAATACCATGTTGGCGAGATTACATTCACACCGCTGATATTTGCGATCATATCTGTCAGATAAGCATTGGCATCCTGACTGGTTACCTGATGCCAGCTCATGTTTACCCTGCCATCCATCGTGAGATAATTGTATGTTTCTTTCTCAAAAGATCTCTCAAAATCCTGTGACTCTGCTGCCGAAATCTTATCTTTCTGTATATAACCAATATATCCGTCCATCGTAGCAACTTTCGCCCAGTCTTCCAGTTCTTCCAGATAGATCAGCGTATCTCCAATCTTTACATCTGTCAGAATCGGAGACTTAATCCCACCCTGATAACGAATACAGGAATCCCTGGAAACAGTTGTTGTCTGTATATTTGTAAATTTGTACTGGATGGCGACCCTATCCGGATTTTCATATACATATACATCCAGATCTGTAAACTTCTGTACAAATCCCAAACGCAGATATACACTTCCATCTTTCAGCCATACATCTCCGTCACCAGATTCTGATGCCGGATAATATTGTAACTCTGATGGTGTTGCATACAGAATCTGCTGATTTGTGCTGTCCCAATAGTACCTCTGATTCAGATATGTATCCACCATATCCAATGGAAGATAAATCTGGTCACCGGACATCAGTGCCCGCTCTTCCATGATACTTGTCCCCAGAACAACAGCCATCTCTCCATCTCCTGGCTGTCCATAATATTCTGTAAGATTCATTCTTTCTTTTGTTGGAATATATTTCTTAATGAAATGTGTTCCCAGCCCTATAACTGCCAGCACGCAAATCAATATGCAGACAATCACCACAGGCATGCGCTGTTTTCTCGTTTGTTTCCTAGCCTGATGCTTCATCTGTTTCTCCCTTTTGTTTCAGTTTAAGTTGAACATCCGTGAGACTTGGCGCGTGATTCTGGTCAACATAAGCTGACATCTGCGCATCTCTGATATACTGTTTCAGTATAACATATTTTCCTATATAATACCTTTTTTTAATTAAAATTTTATATATAAATAATGGCATAATTTCCATATACTTTATTTCAGGATTTTCCGGCCTGGTTAAGTATGAGAGGGGAAACTGCACTTATACCGGAAAACCCTGCCTGTTATCTTTTGTACAAAAGGGATGTCGAAAGGCTTTACAATTCCTTACTTCCCGGAATCTGTCTGATATGATCAAAATTCACTTTCGCGATCCGGCCCTTTGCATCTTCTGTATAATCCCGCATATACCCTCCATCTTCTGCGATCATACAGGCTTTCGCAATATCCTTGGGAGTACTGGGATTTCCTTCCAGATAAAGTCTGATTCCTCGTTTCCGGTATTCTTTTAACTCATCCTTCAACGGTTTCAGAGACTTTTTCCTGTGTTTACTGTGTGACATATTTCACTTCTTCTGCCCTCCTTTCTTGAAAATGATTTTAGAAAACACCTGATAGGTTGAAGAAAAAATACTGCTTCGTATAATTGAATTTAATCTTATGGTGGGAATGATCACTGCCACAGCAAGAATGCTGCATGATATGTATAGAACGGCAATGACAGGTGTAGATAAAAACTCGTATTGTGTAAGTTCTGGTATCAGTCTGTCCGTTACCTTCACAGGTAACTTCTGTTCTTCAACTATATGATAAATATTTTTTCTTACCCTTCATTATACAGACTTCCTCTTCTTATGCAAGCTTTTTTGGCACTTTCTCCAAAATTTTCGAATTAATTTCTAAAGATTTTATAAATAGGCAGGTTCTATTTCTTTACATTTTCTATGTTTGTGTTATATAATATGTCATATTAGTTATAAGTCATGGACTATATATCCTGTCGGATGTTCGACTTGAAATAGTTATTCATATACTAACATAGACAGGCGCATAAGAATAGGATGTGATCATAATGAAAATAGAAAAAATCAATGACAATCAGATTCGCTGCACGTTAACCCGCGAAGACCTTGAGAGTCATCAGGTCAACCTGAAAGAACTGGCCTATGGTTCCGAGAAGGCCAAGAAGCTTTTCCGTGATATGATGCAGCAGGCACAGATACAGTTTGGTTTTGAGGCTGATAATATTCCACTGATGATCGAAGCAATTCCAGTCAATCTGGACAGTGTCATCCTCATTGTCACCAAAGTAGAAGATCCGGAAGAACTGGATACCCGTTTTTCCAAATTTTCACCATATAAGGATAATACACAGGCAGAACCGCTTCAGCTTGACGGTGCTGACAACATTATCGATATTTTCCAGAAAATATGCGAAGCCAAGATGAAAGGTAACTCTCGTAAACAGTCTTCTCAGAAAGAAAATCCTGATAAAGCATCAGTTTCTCCAGATACACCATCTGTGAATCTGATCCGATTGTTTACCTTCTATCGTCTGGATGATGTTATCGCTGCTTCTCATGGACTAAATGGATTTTTCACTGGCGAGAACTCTCTTTACAAAGATTCTTCTGAGGGTCTTTATCAACTGGTTCTTCATCAGTCCGAATATTCACCGGAAGAATTCAACAAGGTTTGCAATATTCTTTCCGAATATGGTAGCAGCAGAGCATTTTCTCCAGCCGGCGAGGCACATTTGAAGGAACACGGAGAACTGATCTCCACCAGAGCTCTTCAACAGCTTACACAGCTTTGATAATCATGACTTATAATTTTTCATGCAATAGGAACATTACGGAGTAATTTCCTATTGCACAAAAAACAAAGACTGGCTACTCAAGCCAGTCTTTTGCATGTGTGAATTATTCACCAAGAAAATCGTTGATCTGCTGAACCAGAACATCTACGTCCATTCCATGAACCATAGCAGCTTCTTCCAGAGATTCCATCTGTGAAGATGGGCATCCAAGGCAGTGCATACCAGCTCTCATAAGAATCGGTGCAATATTAGGATCTAATGTAATTAACTGGCCAATCAGCATATCTTTAGTAACTTTTGCCATTGTAATTTCCTCCTTTTATATGGAACTCTTAAAATTCCCGACTATGATTTATTATAATATAAAAGTTAGAAGCGGTCAACCCTAAATATTTAAAAAAATGATTTGTTCACAATTTAATACTTGTAATCCACAAAGATATATATTAGAATAACGATATAGAACCTATAAGGTACTAACGAGAAAAAAGGAGGATATCATAATGGCATATGTAATTTCTGACGAATGTGTAAGCTGCGGAACTTGCGCAGCAGAATGTCCAGCTGAAGCTATCTCTGAAGGTGCAGAGCACTTCGAGATCGATGCTGATGCATGCCTTGACTGCGGAACATGCGCTGACGCCTGTCCTACAGAGGCTATTCATCCAGCTGAATAATTCCATTCATGATTCAAAGAAGCTGCAGCATCTGCTGCAGCTTCTTTTGTCTTCTTTTCTATGAGTCTCATTGTTTCCTTTTGGAGTGCTGCCGTTTCGCTGTCGCTGCGGCAGCTTCCTTTCTTGCCAGCTGCTGCCTGCGAATCGCATAATCGAGTGACCGGCATCGTTCTTCATCTTCATTCTGAAATCTGAGTTCCTGCATGATCAGTCTTTCCAGAATTGCCTGAAATTCTAAAATCCTGTTATCCGTTCTGTCTTTCTCTCCCCCTGAAACGGCAACGTTTTCTGCTACATCCCGTTCCACGTTTGGGGTCTTCGCCTCTACGATCTCTCCCTCCAGAAGTGTGGCCGTATTCTCTCCAAAACCACCCATGGATGCAGTAATCTGCGGAATCAGATTTTTGATTGCCCGAAGCTGCAGTCCTCTTTTCTTCAGTTCCTTTATATTCAGAAAAAGTTGAATATCATATCCGGTGTAATAACGATGTCCCAGCTCATTTCTATGGATCCGAAGCTCCAGCTCCTCTTCCCAGTATCTGAGGACATACGACTTGACTCCAGTCATCTCAACTGCCTGTCTGACTGTATATCGTGTCTCCATCACGCACCTCCTTATGATCTTCATTAAAATATATTATAAAAAGTAATCTTCTTGAATTCAATAAAAAACGTTCGACAAAAAAGCAGGTATCTGACCACTGAACTCTGTTTATTCTGCGGTAGATACCTGCTTTCTGCAATTTCATTATTTTTTCATGTTTACGAACTGTGTATATCTTGGCAGCCATACCAGTTCAATGGTTCCAATCGGACCATTTCTCTGTTTGGCTATGATCACTTCAGCAATGTCTTTTTTTTCTGTGTCTTTGTGATAATAATCATCACGATACAGAAACATAACAACATCAGCATCCTGCTCGATTGCTCCAGACTCTCGAAGGTCCGATAGCATTGGTCTGTGATCTGGTCTCTGTTCAACTGCACGGCTCAGCTGTGACAGTGCAATGACCGGCACACTCAGCTCTCTGGCAAGTGCCTTGAGTGAACGGGAAATATCTGAGATCTCCTGCTGACGGGAATCACTCTTACCACTGCCGCTCATCAGCTGCAGGTAGTCAATCATAATGATTCCAAGATTATGTTCCAGCTTGTATTTACGACACTTGGAACGCATTTCTGCAATACTGATTCCCGGTGTGTCATCTATGATCAGATTAGAACGTCCGATGATATCTGCACCCTCAACAAGCTTCGTCCAGTCTTCATCTTTCAGATTACCGGTACGCATGTTCTGTGAATCTACGTGAGATTCCATCGCCAGAAGACGGTTCACCAGCTGTTCTTTTGACATTTCCAGACTGAATATAGCTACAGTAACATCCTTACGAAAAGCCATATACTGTGCAATATTCAGAACAAACGCTGTCTTACCCATAGAAGGACGGGCCGCAATCAGGACCAAATCGGATGGGTGCATACCAGACGTCTTATAGTCCAAGTCGATGAATCCAGTCGGAATACCGGTAACACTGCCCTTCAGTTTGGATGCTTTCTCAATATTATTGATAGCATTCAGGACAACCTGCTGAATCGGTACGTAATCACCACCAATGCTCCTCTGCAGGATATTGAACAGTTTCTTCTCAGATTCCTCAAGAATCATCTCTGTACTTTCTTTCTCAAGATAGCAGGTATTAGCTACATCTTCTGTCGCCTTGATCAGTCGACGCAGAAGAGCTTTCTCGCTGACAATATTGGCATAATACTTCACATTTGCCGAAGTAGGAACTGCTTCAATGAGTTCACGTACATACTCCATGCTGCTGATATCCGGCGGAAGATCTTTCTCTTTCAAACGATTCTGTAATGTGATCAGATCGACTGGTTTCCCCTCATTACAAAGCTCCACCATCGCATCAAAAATAATACCATACTGATTCTGGTAGAAGTCATCACTTGTCAGAATCTCTGATGCGACCAGGATTGCATCTCTGTCAAGGAGCATTGCGCCGATGACAGACTGCTCTGCCTCAATACTGTGAGGCGGTATTCTTTTTATCAGCGCTTCTTCCATCGCATGTACTCCTTACTTAAGCTTCTTTTATCCATACCTTCAGGCTTCCGGTTACCTTCGGATGTAATTTGACCGGAACCTGAGTCACACCAAGATTTCTGATCGGGCTTGAAAGCTGAAGTTTCTTCTTGTCAATATCCAGTCCGAGCTGCTCTTTGGCTGCCTCTGAAATTTCTTTGGAAGAAACAGATCCAAATGTTCTTCCAGCTTCTCCAACTTTCAGTGTCAGAATGATTTCTTTTGTCTCAAGATCCTTGGCAAATGCCTGCGCCGCCTCCAGATTTTCCTGAGCAACCTTTTCTGCATTTGCTTTCTGAAGCTTCAGATCATTCAGATTCTTCGGTGTAGCTTCCACTCCAAGTTTCTTTGGCAAAATCATATTTCTTGCATATCCGTCACTGACATTTACGATTGCACCTTTTTTACCCAGTGCTTTTACATCTTCTAATAAAATTACTTTCATTTCTTGCTTTCTTCCTCCTGATACAATTCATCTATGATGTCTTTAAGCATACTCTGTACTTCATCGATCGGGCGTTTCACCTGTGCACCGGCAATATTGATATGACCGCCACCTCCAAGTTTCTCCATCATCACCTGTACATTGACTTCATCAATTGCACGGGCGCTGACATAAACTTCTCTGTTATAGGTAGTCAGTACAAAAGATGCCTTGACACCTGCAATATTCAAAAGCTCATTTGCAGCCTGTGCTCCGACAACTGTCGGACTTTCCAGCCCTTCACTCGGGCATTTGGCAATTGCAAAGCAGCCTCTGTAGATCTCCGCGGTACGGACAGCCTCCGCTCTCGCCTTATAAGAATCAATATTATCTCGAAGCATCTTACGTACTCTGGTCATGTCCGCTCCGGAACGGCGCAGGAATGCAGCAGCCTCAAATGTACGTACACCTGCTCTTGTGATAAAGTTATTGGTATCGATCATAATACCTGCATAAATACAATCTGCCTCCATATTGCGAAGACGGAGATCATCTGAAAAATACTGCAGGATCTCCGCAACCATCTCACATGTAGAGGATGCATATGGTTCTACATAAGACAATACTGCATTCTGAATCACTTCATTACCTCTGCGGTGATGGTCCAGAACAACAATTGTTTTAGTCATATACAACAGCTCTTCACATTCTGTATAACTTGGCTTATTGGTATCTACAACAACTACTACTGTATTATCATCCACCAGCTCCATTGCCTGATTACGGTCAATGAACATAGATGGTTCATAATCCGGATTGTTCATATATCCAGCCATCAGTGGGCGTATGGATGTGGATGGATCGTTCACTACAATATGAACCGGTTTTCCCAAAGTCTTGCCCGCACGGTAAATACCGATTGCAGCTCCCAGTGCATCGACATCTGTAATCTTATGTCCCATGACAACGACACGCTCTTTGGTACTCATGAATTCCTTCAGCGCCTGTGCCTTAACACGGGCTTTGACACGTGTTGTCTTTTCCATCTGCTGCGCTTTGCCGCCATAATAAGTAATATTGTCACCATTCTTGATAACAACCTGATCTCCACCACGACCCAAAGCCATCTCGATTGCGATACGTGAATATTCATAATCCTGAAGATATGTCGGTGCATTCAGTCCAATACCGATGCTCAAAGTTACTGTCATCTCATTACCGATATTGACTGTCTTAACTTCTTCCAGAATATGGAATTTCTGTTCTTTGAGTGCTTCCAAAGAACTCTGCCTCATGATCAGGAAATATTTATCCTTTTCCAGTTTACGTACCAGGCCATCATAATTGGAAAAATATTTCGTGATCTTACGATCGATCAATGCGATCAGGAGAGATCTTCTGACATCCTCAACGCTTTCCAGTGCTTCTTCATAGTTATCCAGATAAGCAAGTGCAACAACAAGCTTATTGTCTTCATTTGCCTGGATATATTCTTTTAATTCAGTCTCATCGTACAGATACATTGCGATGAGGCTTGTCGTATCCGGAATATCCATCAAAAGCTTCGATGGTGCGACAGATTCTCCCAGCATAACTTTCTGCATGGAGATCCTGTAGATACGGTCTCCAAACTGCGTACTGAGTTCTGTAATATCCTTTCCGTCGTGTCCCGGCAGTTTATTTGCTGTAATATCCGGAAAGATCGTATTTACATTTTTTCTGTAAAACGGATCTTTGCCTGTCAGCTGAGAGAACATCCGATTGGACCAGATCATTCTTCCCTGCATATCCATTACTGCATATGGAAGTGCCAGTTCTTCAAGAACTCTCTTTTCAAGAAACTCATACTGGCTGGCAAAAGCAATCAGATCATTGAACATCAATGGTCTGTGATAAAGCAGAAGTCCAATAGCAGCTACAATATACAGTACATTTCCCATTGTAACAACCACACCTGCTTTGATATTGATCACGTATACCAGAATGTTCAATGCAATCAGCAGAACGGATAAATACAGCGGCCAACGGGCTAAATGTTTCAGATGGCCTTTTAATCTTAACTTTCCACTCATAACACTCTTTACCATTCTTTTTCTTAGTTATTTAAATGCTGCCTACTATTATACCAGATATCCATAGATTTTGCTACCTATTTCCCACAAACTGAAAAAAGAGCCATATCTGGAAAGCAATTCTGCTATCCGGATATGGCTCTCAAAATTCAATAAGCTATATCGCTCAGATTAGTCCTGAACGTATGGCATCATGGAAAGATGACGTGCTCTCTTAACAGCAACAGTCAGAGCTCTCTGATG
>CAKRPO010000054.1 GCA_934378195.1 uncultured Blautia sp. | reverse complement strand
AGTAGTAAAACTGACGTGGACGAATTAACACTCAAATGTAAGAGATATTATATCATGGAAATATGGAATTGTATATACAAGGCGAACATTAGTTCTTTAAAAATTTTTCTACATTTATAATCGTATTCAGAACATTTTCTGTATTATCCTTCTTCTTTTCCGGTAATACTTCTTCCATATAAGAAAGCAATTCCGGCGGGATCTCCTCAGCTATAATATTTCCATTATCTCCATACACATCCATGGTTATCAACTCTCTTGCAGTAATCTGGCTGCTTCCGCTTCTTTTTTTGTTTTAAATCCAGATTTTTGTTGTATAGTATTTGTGCCGTCCTGATAATTCAGGACGACACGATATGCATAAGTATCTCTTTCATTCAGTTTTATAGTACTTTTTACATTCCACCCAATGTAATTTGCCTTTGGCAGATCAATCATTAAGCCTCACCTCCCGGTACAAATTTCATGTTCATAAAGTCACGAATAGAATCTTCATCGTTCATTGTCTCACAATAGAACTCAAAAGTAGTATGAATGGAAGAATGTCCCAATAGTGCTGAAATCTTTACTAATGGCACGCCTTGTTCCAACAAAATACTGGCATACATATGCCTGAGACTATGCACCGTAAGATGTGGAAATCCATTTCTTTTACACAGTTTCGTCAATGCATTATTAAATGCAGACGTTGAATGTGGAAGACCATTGTCGGAACATGACACATAATTTCTGTCAATGTAGTTTTTTCCCAATTTCTTTTTCTGTTTTTCAACCTCCTTCTTTCGCTCGTGAACCTGTTCCAGTATTGCTTCTGGAACTCTAAGTGTCCGGTAACTGTTCTCAGTTTTCGGCTCCTTTTCAGCAATACGATATTTCAGAATTTTACCACTTCCTTTTTCCACAAGTGGATTAGCTGTTATCTGGCGTGAAATTGTAAGCGTATGACTTGTTGTATCAAAATCATCAAACTTCAATCCTAAGATTTCTGCTTTTGTCAATATAAGTCTAAAAAAAATTTGCTTTTAATTCGCAAAAAGCACCACTGTTTTCATCCAGTGATGCTCCCTGCGAACAATCTTATTCAGTTTATGCTTTTTCTTCTTTGTAGAAAATGTCATCCATCTTCCAGTTTATCTCCATACGTCCTGGTCCATAAATAAAGACTTTCTCAATAATCTTCGACAGCTGTATTTTGTCAAAATCCTGCAATGCTGCAATCTCATTTACTTCCATTTCTTTTCCTGTTGCTTCATCACATTTTTTCTTCGCTATGGCAATCTCATTCTCCAATTCTGTTATCTGCAAAGTGATTTCTGAAATACGAGAAGTCGCTTTTTCCAGTTCTTTCATATACCCGTCCTTGTCCAACACTTTTTATGAAGTTCCAAGCACTTGATCCAAGGCAGAAAGTCATGTTGCATCACTTAATACTACAGTCTCTTCTTTATTTCTCCAATCGTCATCTCATATACTTCTGCTACTTTTTCCATTGCTTCCGGTATCCCCGGCTGCTCTCCGGTCCTATCTCTCAAAAGTTCTGTCAACTCATGACTAACCTCATACAGACGGTCAAAGGAAAGATTCTGACACACCCCTTTCAGTGTGTGCACCGCGGAAAGCACCTTCAAAATTTTTATTTTCCAATTCATAGGAGTATGAATATCATGTGACATATTAGACAGAAAATCCGTTTTCGCCTTATTTGCATTTTCAGCTGTCTGTAAAGCCTCTGTTGCAACGTTCTTTGCCTTTTTCAGTTTTTGATTGACTACTTCCATTTCCTTCATTGTTTGCAAATGAAGTTCATTATTTCTTTTTTCATATTCTGCTCTTTGATCTGTAAGACTAAGTCTGGAAATACTGTAGAATAATCCGGCAAAAAGCAAAAATATAAAACCTGCCATGAGTATTGTTGTAAACAGCACCGTTTTCTGGTAATCCATCAGCACATTGTCAACAACTCCCTTTGCTACAATGCATACCAAAATGGTGTTGTTGCTTTCTATCGGGCAATACCCCAGATAATAGGGGTTCTGTTTTCCCAAAAGTGCAACTCCGAATTCTCTGTTATCAAACTTCTTTTTGAACAAATCAGCCTCTTCTTCTGTAATAGCCTGTTCCCCTTTTAAATGTTTTAGCAAAGAATAATTACGCAGGTATTTATCACCACTCTGGTTCGTATACGTAATATTTCCGTCATCATCCAGCATGAACAAATATGCTTTCCCATCATAACCTTTCAGTTTTAACATGGAATCCAGTTTCGAATGATCATACACAGTTCCAATTGCCGTATAAGTTTCCCCATTGATCGTGTATTCCTGACATGGAATCGCAACCAGATAACCGTCTTTTTTCTTCTGATCATAATCAAGACGCACCAGTTTTCCAATATTGTATCCATTCTTTAAGTCCAGCAGAAATTTACTTGGCATATCAATCCGCATTTTTGTTCCATCTGCGGATATTGCCTGACCATTTTCCTGAAGAAATATAAGGGTACTTTCCGATTCTTTTTCCCATGCTTCAAAGAAACTTTTGTTCGTATCCGTTTCAAAGGACAGCTCCCATACTGCCTTTTCCATTTTCGCTGATATACTTCTTAGACTTACTTATAAGATACTTGATACAGACTAAGCTTAAAAGAATTGTAAGTAGTATAAGCAACAGTTTTGTTATTTTTTTCTTTTATTTACCGTTTGTTCTATCTCCACTTTTACTATTCAACCTCTATATAGTCTTCCGGTGCCGACGGCTGCTGTCCTTTTGACATTGCTTCGATCCATGCACTTGATAATGTTGCATCTTTTAGCTGCTCAATCTCACATTTCGGATTTATTTTTTTCAAAACAGACATTGTGGTATCTGTAAGAAGAATAGAGTATTCCTTTTCTTTGTCTATGTTCTTACCATTAACTGTTAAGTCCTTTAACGAAAATCCACTTTCCGCTTGATTGACGATCATTTTCATACCGGATGCAATTGGTAATTCGTATTTATTGGTTACATAAAAATTCTCATCAGCATCGGCGAGATAATTTTCCACGAGTTCATAAATCTGTTTACCATTAATTTTCGCAAAATATAATGCTGTATCTGAACTCTTCGCTGTCATCATGCCACCCCGGCTATTGGTGCATTTTCCTTTATACATAGAAGAAGTGAAATAATAATATGGTGCCAGAGCCAGCTGTGCATCATTTTCTTCTCTGATCGTAGTTAAAATGGAAGATGCTGCATCACGGTCATTTCTATCGTTCAGTGAAATGGAATATTCATTTTCAAAATCCACCGTTGCTTTTTCTTCTGGATCTTTACGGTTCATTACACTGCGAAAAGTATCATAAGCCTGTGTTTCATCCATTTCCCCTTAGAATCTGCTTTCACCTCACACAGTATTCTTGAAATCAGCCTCCAAAAATGCTATATTGGATTCTATTTGAATGTTACTGCTCGCTGTATTCACAGCGCACGGTAACCCTGTTCTGACTGTCCAGGGTGCAGGTAAACAGACTGAGCGGCCATTCTCCGCTCGTCATATCCTCCACACTCCAGGGTGTCAGTGCTTCTATCACAGCCACCTGATACACGAACCGATTTCCGACTGCGTCTGTGAAAATTACTTCACTTCCCGTTGAAAGCGTCTTAAGTCGTCCAAAGTGGGATTGATAATTATGTGCTGCGATCACCAGATCACCCTTATAGGCACTTCCTGTATATCGGCACGGTGCAAGCCGCAGAGCCGGGTAACTCCATTCACTGATAACCGGCAGCTGCAGATCAAGAGCCGGGATCTCCAGAATCCCGATACATGATATATCACCAAGACTGCCCAGCGTAAACTCCGGCATCTCCATATCCGGGTCCAGCATATAGTCCGGTATGTCCTGACTGTCCGCCGCTTCCCCGTCAGGATCCGACGGAACCTCTGAAGCTTTTTTGTTTTCCGACAGATATTCTGCCAGGATCTCCTCCTGCCTCTCCTCTGCACGGCGGCTGTCCCACAGGTTATACATCAGAAGCAGCACAGCCGATGCCACCAGGATCAGCCCTGCCTCTGTAAAAAATCTTCCAAGTCGATTCTTTCTCTTATCTCGCATCATTTTTCTTCTTTTTATCTCCGGATCTTCGCAGTGCCTTACCTGCCAGCAGACACATCACCCCCGCCATCATAAGAAGCGGAACCGGCCACCAGAGCTGTCCTGTCTGTGGAAGCTTCTGCCCTGTGTTTCCGGAATTATTTTCACTGTCTCCGGATCCTCCCGGCTCCTTTGCCGTATTGGTCAGCACAACAGTACTTTCCTGCCGGCTGGTACTTACCGTATAGCCGGACGGCACTTTTTGCTCTGTCACACTCCAGCGTGCCTGCGATGAGAGATCTTCCCAGGTATAAGACCACTGATTCTCCGAATTCAGAATCTGCCTGTCAACAACCGTTGTCTTTCCCTTTGAATCCGTCCGAAGAAGTTCGACCTGCACAGAAGCCGGGCGTTTTTCCTCCCTGTCCTGCTTCCATACCTTCAGCACATGAACCCTCGTCCGGGAACCTTCCGGCTTTTCCCTGTCATCATATTTCAGAAAAACTTCTATGTTATACGGATCTTCCTGCGTGGAATCCGGAAGTGCAACCAGAGAGACCTGCGGAGTGTAGATCCTGGTCTTTCCATTCTCCTGCACCTCGATCTCCTTCGCACTCACAAGATAAAGCCCTCTCGAAAGATCCTCAAAACGTGCACTCCTGTCACTTCCTGACTTCGCCACCGCATCTGCCTCGATCCCGTCACGTCCGATATAGTCCGCAAGAGTACGCGCTACTCCCTTCCAGCCATCCTGATCCTTCTGATCCAGGGAAACCTGGTAATTCTGAAATTTTCCTGTCAGCGTAAAACTGTCTTCATAGTCTGCCACACGGTACAGAGAAAGCTCCATTCCCTCTGCCGGACATTCAATCGAAATACTGCCCCTCGTCTGATCCGCCGCCAGAACCGGCACCCTCGTCATCATCCCGACAAGGACAGCGGCAAACGCCAGCATAAATATTATGTTTTTGACCTGTCTGTGACCGTTTTTCTTCCTTCGATACTCCATCTTCTTCTCCCACTGAACTGGCTGTTTCTATTTCGTACGGTTACTTTTTTTCTTTCTCTTCTTTCTGGAACGCCGGGTTGACATATCCACTGCAATAAAACTGATAACAAGCAGCGGAATGGCGATGCCTGTCGCGACAACCACTGTATTCATCTTTGCGGCATCTGAGGTGATCCTGGAATCATCACCCGCGCGGTTCGCAATTCTCTGCCCCCGCACCAGCAGTCTCTGCGTGTTGATCCCGTACGGCGTACAGGTAAGAAGCGTACACAGATCTTTATCCTCTTCGATCTCAAGCGGACCATAATCCTCCGGCTCCACGATACGGATCTGATCGATTTCATATGTAAAAACCTGATCATAGATATGAAGGAGAAAAACATCTCCCTTCTGCAGCTTATCAAGATCCGTAAAAAGCTTCGCGCTCGGGAGTCCTCTGTGTCCGGAAAGAACACAGTGCGTTCCGCTTCCTCCTACCGGCAGGCTGGAACCTTCCAGATGACCGATGCCTACCTGCAGGACGGAATCATCCACCGTATGATAGAGGGCAAGCTTACATTTGATTTCAGGTATGGTGATATAACCCATCATTCCTGTTCCGTCTGCATTCAGAAGTCTTTTGTACAAAGCATCCTGCTCCTCTGACTGATTAAAACGCCCTGCATCTGAAACCAGCGTCTGGTTATATTGCGCTGCCTGCTCCAGAGCCTGCTTCTTCTCCTGCGTTCCCATCTTTTCGATGCGGTCCGAGTACTCTGCAACCGCCTGCGTCTGATGCTTTGAATTCCAAAAATTACTTACTGTCGGGTACAGCAGCAAGGACAGACCTGTAAGAAAGATAATTACTGTAATAATTGTCGAAATATGCTTTCTCATGTTACAATCCTCTCCTTGCTGCTGTACAGGGAATAAAAATATTCCCTGTACAGCAAAATTATGTTGCTCTTTGTAATAACCTGATTCTTCTATAAAATGATTATCTCATTCTTTTCTTTGTGATCAGTACCACACTGGATCCAAGTACAAGAATTGCACCCAGGATGTAGATCAGGGTTGTTCCGCTTCCACCTGTGGATGGGAGGATGGAACCAGTCTTGTTCTCGACTTTAACTTCATTTACAGTTGTTGTGTCAACAGTGATATTTCCGTTTTCAGCAATGACTACTGTTATTGGTGCAGACAGTTTGTTATAACCGTCTGGCTGCTGTGTCTCTGTAAGGTAGTATGTATCTGCATCAAGGCCCTTGATTGTGAATTTACCTGAATCTGGAGTAGTTACTGATGTCACTGTGTCTGCGTCACCAGTCTTTGCTACACGGTAGATGTCTTCTGGTGCATTCTCTTCTGAGGTCTTTACCAGCTCAATTGGATTTGTTCCATTAGCATTCTTACTTAATGTGAAAGTTGCACCTGCAAGTTTTATTTCATTACCATTTTTTGTTGTGTATTTGAATACTGGAAGTTCAAAGGTTTTTGTAGTTGTTATATCATGATTTGTTTCATTGCTTTCCCCATACTTCAGCCATGTTTCATTCTTATAATTCTTTTTAGACTCTACATCATCATTCAGAGTTGCAGAGTAAGTAACGATGATCTGATCACCGTCTTCAAGTGTGTTACAGAATTCCTGAATAAATACAACATGGAATGTGCAAGAATTTGAGTTTTCTAATCCGCTAGTCTTCACATTATACTTAGAAACCGCTACTGCACTTTCTGTTGTTTCATCCTTTTTCTTTAATTTTACCTGCACAGAGTTTGTATCAAATGTTAATCCTGCATCCATTTTATCATGCAGTACATAGTTCTGTGCACCTGGCCGTGCTGTGATTGTAGTCTTGAAGTTTACAGTCTGTCCGATGTCAGCTGTGTTGCTGTCACCCCATTCATCAGTTTTCCCTACTTTAGAGTCTTCCTGAACTTTCTTTTCTACTGAAGGAACACCATTCTTTTCGGCAATTGTCACTTCATTATTTGTTGTAGTAAGACCACAAAGCGCACCAACGCTGGATTCCACAAGATAATAACCAAGATCAAGATTGTCAAATGTTACAGTGCTGCTTCCTTCTTCAACTGTTTTGGAGCCATTATTACTTATATTATTTGAAGTATTATGAGCATATGCCAATGCTTTCTGTGCAAAATCACCAGCATTAGCTCCATCTTTCCATGTCACATAACCATTAGCATCAGTAGTCACATAGTGATCGTTTATATCCCCACTCTCAATAAAAGATTTCCACTCAGTTGTCGCTTTATAGGCATAGCTTTTTGTATCTGCATTATAACTCTCTAACTCTAAAATTCTATAAATTTTATAAGTCTGTCCTGCTATTGCACTATTAATCGTAATTTTTCCCCTTGTAGCAGCAGATGTACCACTTGTTGTTCCTGCTGCACTTACCACGCTTGCCATTCCCAGTACCATCATAATGGAGAGCATTATTGCGGCGATTTTTTTCAATAGTTTCATTTTCTTCCTCCTTGTTTTCGCATTACTGCCCCCCGGAAAAATCTGCTTTTCCGAAGGGTACAGTACCCCTTTTTTATTACCTGTTTCTGCAGGTATATTTTTTTATGTTGATCAGCATCAGCAGTCCCGCGAAGAGTATTAATATCGCGCCTGCCAGTCTGTAAATAAGGGATCCATAACTGCCTGTAGAAGGCAGTTCTTTCACACGGATCTGATTGGTAACCGTCACCGTGTCTCCACTGACTGCATCGTTTCCCTCTGTTGCCGTACCTCTAGTCTTTGGTTTCTCATACGATGTAAAGTATTCCATTTTGTTCACAGTCGCAACTGTGGTGGAATCTTTAATCGGATTTCCTTCATCATCAAGTTCAAAAACATAATATGTCTTTGTCAGATCCAGATTCGTGAATTTCGCTGTCCTGGAACCTGTCTCTGCTGCATTGTATGTAATAGTGACCGTCTGAAGCGGTGCTGTGGTTGATGTAGTTCCGTCTGGATTCTTCTCATACAGTCCAAACTTATACGTTCCACTCACCGGATTCGCATCCTGACCACCTGGATCCTTGAACTTCTTCTCCACCGTGATCTCACCTTTGTGGTTGAGGACAGTCAGTTCATAGATTGACTGATACTGTATATTGATCAATGGATTCCCTGTTTCCAGATCTTTCATCTGCATCCAGTTTTTCACGGCATCCGGATAATCTGACGCACCATTAGCTTTTCTCGGAACCATAATATAAATCGGTTTACTATCTGCCACATATCCAGACGGTGCCTTTGTCTCTGTCACCTTATAGATGGTGTTATAATTCATTGCATGGTTCAGATTTGATCCTGCTCCAAAGAGAATTTCCCCTTTTGGATCTGTCGTTCCTGTCCACGCCTTAGTATCGTCATCTATAATTTGATCATTTTCCACTGTGCACGGAACCATCTTAAATTCAGCCCCCGGCAATATAGCTGACAGATTGTTCTGATCCTTTTTGACAATCTTCAGTTTAATATTATTTCCGGTTGCTACTGTTCCACCTGCGGCATAGGAATAGTTTCCTTCCTCCACCTTGGTTCCACCAGATGGAGAATACTTCTCCCAGTATGCTTCATTTGAGAAGCTTACTGTCTGTCCCGGCGGTGCATTCACTGCTGCAGTATAGGTGATTGTAACCGGCACGTTACGGGGAATCACTATTTTCAGCGTATTATCCGCATCAAGCGAAGCTGTATAATCCGTAACAGGATCTTTCGTTTTTGAATTAATTACTTCGATCGTTTCCGTGTCCAGAATCAGCGTGGAACTCAATTTGTCAATCAATGTAAGTGTCGTGCCATCTTTTGTCGAAAGTGCCGCTCCGAATTGATTTGCCTCAATTGTGAAATTTATTTTTTCACTTGTTGTCGTAAATGTTTTTGCAATTTTCTTCGGTGTTATTTCTGCCGGGGAAGTCGCTGTGCTGATATCCTGTCCATCTGCTGTCTGGAGTGTAACCTGATTTATAAATCTCTTTGTTTCTCCTCCAAGCAGTACATTAGGATCTGTCACCCTACATACAACCTGAACGTCAACAGAATAATCATCTCTCTTTTTCCCTGCCGTAAAATCGCCCAGTTCAACTATAGCCTGATTGCCCTTGACATAATAGGTTGTTGTCTTTTCACGTCCATTATCTGTACCTGCCGTAATGTTTTTTTCTTCCCATCCGTCTGACTTGAGTTTTGGAATTCCTTTTGAGTCAATTGTATGAAAGTTCTGTTTGTCTCCAACCCATTTGATTCGAATATATGCCAGTTCCATACCACCCGGTATCGTCTCCAGCACCCGATAGGTTCCTGACAGTTCCCCTGCATAATTCACCTTAAATGCCCAGGCCGCATACTGTCCTGCACCCGGCAGTGCAGTTGTAACAATCCTGCTATTATTTCCCTGATCTGCACCGTCGTTCTTGCTGGTTACTGTTGTTCCATCATAGGTAAATGTCTGTCCAAGCTCCTTCAGGATGTCTGCGCCTCCACACAGAAGCTTATCCGCACTGCCATGGTCAATCCAGGTATTGCCATTGTCGCTTGTACTGATATGATTTCTATATGTAAAAGCATCACGATATTTTGTCGGCAGCGACTGTGGTTCTGTCCTTACAATGAAGTAAAGCTTAGCCTCTCCAAGCGTAATCTGTTCCGTTGCCTTTAATGACAGTTCACTGTAATTACCAGTACCTGTGAAGCCTTTACCGTTAGTCAGTTCCGTCGAAAACTTATCAGTTACATCTTTAAGTCCTCCAGTCTTCTGAAGTTCTTCCAGACTGCCGTACCCGATGATTGTCTTATCATCCGGCAAAATTCCCATATAAATTCCTGCCAGTGAATCTGAATGCAGATAAGAGTCTGTCAGACCTTGATCCGTTGATATGGCATCCCGGAAATATGTATCCTTCAAGATTGCTGTTCCTGATACTTCGATCACCCAGTAGAGTTTTCCATTTTGCCAGGTTGCCGCGCCTGTTTCTGGTTCCTCATAATACCAGGAATCTTTTTTGACATTCATTTTGAAAGAACCGGAGACGGTTATCTCTTTTTGGGAATATATATTGCTGATATCAAATTCCACACCATTTTTCACTACCTTTCCTGACAGTGAAAATTTATTATTTACCTTAGCACTGCTGAAATTAGCGTTCGTCGGCATTGCATAGTATGTAAATCTGTAAGCATAGTTCTTATCACTCCAACCGAGTTCACTCGGTTTCAGTTTAAACGAACTTAAACCGGCAATCTTCACCCATTTTGTGCCTTTTACGTCATATTTGTTCGTATTTGCATTGTACTCACAGGCATCTACTTTTACATATCCGATATATTGCATCTTATCACGGGGAGTAAGCTCATCTTTCATTAACACATTTGTCGCATTCCACTCACCCAGTGTCTGGTTGACATCTACGGTATATGGGTAGCTTCCGGCAGGGACGGTGAAAGAGGTATCTGTCGAAGTATCTGACTTAACAGTTCCAGATGTCAGATCATATTTCGCATCTGTTTCCATTTCAAACGTCTGGTTTGTCGCAGTTCCGGTTCCGACTATTTTCTCATCCCATTTATAGTTTCCGACATTTGCTCCATGCCAAACTTGGTCAATAGCATCTCCAGAGTCAGACTTTGCATTCGATGCATATACATAATACCGGTTTTTCACATCTACATTGTTTGCCTGCATTGCTGCCAGTGCTTCCGGTTTTACTGTGACTGTATAAGTCACATAGTAAGAATCGCCCGGTTTTACGGTTATCTGTTTACCATTTGCCCCTGTAATCTTAAATCGAGTTGGATTACCATTTGAATCATTCCAGGGCGTTACATAGTTATCGTTGGCTTTTGCCCAGCTTACAGTATAATCTGTCTCAGATGATAATGAAGTATAATCTGAAGCTTCATCTGTTTTTACATATAACTCTACAGAATTGCGATTATAACTGATATATGGAAGAGCTTTTGGATCTGTCCGTATATCCCACGCATCCAGCAAATCTCTGAACTCAAAATTCTTCAATGCGTAATTACTTGTGTCTTTTTTCAGCGTAAAATTAAGTCTGTATTTGATGGTATATGTTCCATCACTGTTCCGGACAATATTTCCATCTTGACTCTTCGACATAGCATAGTCAATTTTCGGTGTAAAGGATGCCTCATGATAAGCTCTCTCATAAGTTTTGGAATACACGTCTGCTTTATTTTTTATCTCTTTGCCGTCCAAACCGACATTATCCTTCAGTTTGACATAATATGTAAGCGTGCGGCTCTCACCTACTGCCATATCACCAATTTTCCAGACCATACTTCCGGGTGCAGTGATATTTGCCGCTCCTGGCGTTGGAACAGGATTTGTTGAATCAGCCGTCGCATTTCCCAGATAGACTGTTCCATGATTCTTGCCTTCTGCAATCGTCTCATATGGATTCTGGGCATTCTGACCGGTTGCAAGAGTTTTTGCTGTCGCACCAATTCCCGCATAAGAATCCACGCAATCCGAATTGCTCATAATCGTATCAACCACCGAAACATCCGGGCAGCCATCTTCCCCTGCTGTCACGGTGATGGTATAAGTAAGGTAATTTCCACTCTCTGTGGATATCACCTGAGAACTGGTACATGTTTTCTCTACACTTATCTTTCCATACTTCGCAACGGCATCAGGACCAAAATTTAACTGATAGGTCTTATCTGCCGTTGACACTGTTGCTTTACCATCCTGTTCCAGCTTACTCAAATCCACATTGCCTTCTACATAAAAATCGCCGGCAATTGTAGTCTCTCCCTTAGCCAGTAATCCTTGGAGATAGGACTCATCAAACTTGACAACAACTTTTCCATTCTCACAGGTAACGGTTCCTACCTGCTGATTTCCTTCCATAATTTTGCCTGCTGTTTTTGCATTACGAAGCAAAGTCGGAAGCTGATATGTCAGTGTGCAATTATATGAATCTAGCAAATTCTGAATTTGTACATCCTTATATTTGACTTCCAATCTAATTGAAGGGTTTCCAGATACCTCAGGAACATTATCGCTGTTCTCGCCAAATTCCTGCCATGTTCCATCCTCTTTTTTATAAGAAAGTTTGACAAACTCACGTTTGTTTGCACTGGTCTCCGCACTCAGATCAAATCCGTCTGCCGAGTTCGGAGCCGGTGTCGGTGTTGCTGTCGGCTCTGCCGTATCCGCGATGCTGTTCTCGTCTCCGGAGGTGAAATCAGCATCCATATCCTCTGTCGCGTCTTCTGCACCTTCGATGTTGTCAGCGGCCTGATCTGATGGCTCATCCGGCATGAATTCTATCTCTCCGGCATTGCCTTCGTCCTGAACCGTATTTCCGTCCTCTTCCTGTATCGGGTTCTCCTCCCATTCCGCCGCATCCGACTGGATGTCCGGAATGTTGTCAGCTGCCGCATAACACGTCTCGGTATGCAGATGTTCCTCTATGCCACAGATCAGCTGGCCATCCACGGAATAACATTCCTCTGTATGGACATGTTCTTCCTGTCCACAAGTCGTCTTTCTCTCCAGCGTGATCGCCGGAAGAATCAGTACATATACTGTACAGAAAACGACTATACACGAAAGACACAGCATTACTTTTCTCCATCGTTTCAGTCGTGCCTTGTCCTTTAATACTTTTCTTATATAATCCGTTCCCCTGGTTTGCACAGTTCCACCTTCTCTTTTCTGGTGTGTATCTGATGCCTCTCTTTTTCAGTCTTCTCCTTCGATACCTTTTTAAATTGGATACTCACAGTCCACTTTTCTCACCTGATTACTGCATTTATCCTGCCTGCTTCTTTCAGCGGCCAGATCCGAAATATGATCTGTCCTTCAATCTGGTCCTCTGAGATATCGCCTATCGATGCTGTTCTCGAATCGACCGATGTCTCCCTGTTGTCTCCCATAAAGAACCAGTGAGATTCTGCCACCTGATGCGGAAGCTCAATATCACAGTTTCCAGGTGACACTTCATTAAGATATGGCTCATCAAATGTCTCTCCGTCGACTGTTACCACTCCGTTCGCATCAATATCAACCCACTGTCCCGGACCTGCGATCACGCGCTTGATCAGAAGCTTGTTTCCCTGCCAGAACGCAGCAACCTCTCCTGTTTTCAGCTGCCTGTTCTTTACGGAAACCACAATCTGCCCCGGTTCCAGGGTCGGTGACATGGAAGAACCATATATCTGGAGAACCGGCATCCATAAGGTCGCCACCAGAACAGAAACTGCCGCCACAACGATCAGCACCGCAACTGTTCCGCGAAAGGTCTGACGATAAGCCGCACGACGTCTTAACCTTTTTTGTTCTTTCTCGGCTTCCTCTATCTCCGGGACGTCCATGGAAGGATTTGTCTTCCTCATCTCGCAGATCAGGTCGATCAGTTCGCTTCTGCTTAAATGCTTCAAGTCATTCTTTCTCTTGTTATTTTTCTTCTTCATGTTCTAACTCCGGGTTCTCTTAATTCACCCATGTTTTTGCTCTTATCAATAGTGTCATTATTATAATTTTTTTGTATATGACGGGTCAATTCACAATAATACTTTTTTTGGGCATTTTTTTACTTTCGTTTGCATTTTTGCGCACGTTTTTGTTACTTTTTATCATTTATGGTATTTTCTGACAAAAAAGAGACTGAAAATCTTCTTTTTTGAAGCTCTTTCAGTCTCTTTTTTTCTCAGATATGTAAGCTGTATTTCCGGTGATTTCTGTCTTATTCTACATTTTTTGTTGCTACAATATCCACACCTGTATCTGCCACATTTTCAAGGATCACATCTCCAATATGAACAGGTGCCGGAACTTCGATCCCTTTCAGTGCTTTCACACAGTCAAAGATTTTTCCCTTTGATCCGTATTATGAATACGATATTACACCTTTTCAGGCATATCATATTGCCAAGAAAGTTTGTAAAATTTTTGCAGATGCGCAGTACCAGGTTATCTTTTCTATTCATGAAAATAACAGCCATCTTCACATCCATATCCTTGTAAACACAATAGATTTGACTAATGGTATGCTCTATAACTGTGATATGCATAATTTCTACGCTATCAGAGACCATGTTAAATTTGTTCTACAATCATACCGTTTGTGGTATGGGGAGCATCCGGTGCGCTTATTAGGATAATATGCATTTACATAAAATTATCCCTCAGGGCTTCATACCCTGAGGGACATCCTCATTCATTTTAATTTTCCTTTTGCTGTTCAGGCTGTTTCCAGACGATATAACACCAGATCCCGTCTGGTACCAATTTCCTGATTATGCTACCCCATACAAAACTACCCCTTCTTTATGAATATTGGAATAAAATGGATCATTCATAATTCCTATGAGGTGATGATTGATGGCTGTGTATCCATGAGGGAACGCCATGGCATTAACGCTTCCCGGAAAGGAGCTGTCCATGACTGACTATTGTGCCTTCAGCAAAGACCGTAAATGCATTAAATTTACGGATTATGAAATAACCCGCCACGAATTAGAGGAAGCCGATGAACTGTGTCATGATAATTGGATAGAAATCCAGCACTTAAGAGAATATATTGACCGTTTACAAGCACTTCTTATAGAACACGGAATAGCTATTCCTGATGAATACTAACTAAATGATTGCACTCTGCTCCGGAAAGATATGCACTATTTTTCCGGAAAAGGGTGCTCTGAATCTTTGGAAAGCATGCACTATTGAATTGGAATACTCAGTTTCTTCGTGAGATATTCAATCTGCTGATGAAGGTTTTCTTTTTCCAGCCGGTCTGCTTCCAATGTTTTTTGTAA
>CAKRPO010000053.1 GCA_934378195.1 uncultured Blautia sp. | reverse complement strand
TATGAAGTACATGGAAACGCTTGAGTACTAATATGAAATTTTCGTGAATTCAACAAAAATGCTTGCATTCCAACATGATATATGTTACAACATTGTTACGAAATGTTAATAAACTATACCGCAGGATGCAGTGAATGTGTAATGAAGTGCTGCCGGGATTCTGGCAGCACTTTTTATGGAGTTCAGGGCAGAATGCTTTTTATCCCATAAAGTGGATATAGACAGAGGAGGACAATATGGAAACGATGATCGATCTGATTGATGTGACAAAGTCGTATGGCAAAGGCCTTCCGGCAGTGAACCATGCAAATTTGCACGTAGATAAAGGAGAATTTGTTTTTGTAGTAGGAAGCAGTGGATCAGGTAAATCCACGCTGATCAAGCTTCTGATGAAGGAGCTTGACAGCACAAGCGGGCAGATGATTGTCAGCGGTGAGCGTCTGGAGAAAATGAAGCACCGTCGTGTAGCAAAATATCGTCGTAAGCTTGGTGTTGTATTTCAGGACTTCCGTTTGCTGAAAGATCGCAATGTCTACGAAAACGTAGCATTTGCCCAACGTGTTATCGGCAGACCAACCCGTGTGATTCGCAGACGAGTTCCGGAAGTACTGCAGGAAGTCGGACTTGCAGAGAAATACAAATCTTTCCCGGATGAGCTTTCTGGTGGTGAACAGCAGCGAGTAGCACTTGCAAGAGCTCTTGTTAATCGTCCGGATATTCTTCTGGCCGATGAGCCGACCGGTAACCTGGATCCGAAGACTTCTGAGGAGATCATGAAGCTTCTGGAACAGATTAATGAACGTGGTACGACTGTTCTTGTAGTTACGCATAATAAAGAAATCGTAAATGCAATGAAGAAACGAGTTGTTACCATGCATGATGGTGTGATCATCAGCGATGAGAAAGAAGGAGGATATCATGAGGCCTAGTACAATCTGGTATACCCTCAAACAGGGTATCAAAAATATTAAGAGAAACTGGATGTTTTCCATTGCATCCATTTTGACCATGGCAGCCTGTATCTTTCTGGTGGGTGTGTTTTATTCTCTGGTGACTAATGTAGATAATATTGCACAGAAAGTAGAACAGGAAGTACCGGTCACTGTGTTCTTTGATGAGGGAACAACAGAAGAACAGATGCAGGAAGTCGGCAATCTGATTCAGGCACGCCCGGAGGTAGAGCGAATTGAGTTTGAATCTGCAGATCAGGCATGGGAAAATTTTAAGGACAAATATTTTCAGGGCTCTGATGCGGCAGAGGGATTCAAAGATGATAACCCACTGGTAAATTCAGCAAACTATCATGTATATCTGAATCAGATCGAGAAACAGACGGAGCTGGTAAATTATATTCAGGGGTTGGATCATGTCCGCGAAGTCAATCAGTCAGAACAGGCAGCAAACACATTAGGAAGCTTTAACAAACTGGTTTCTTATGCATCCATTGTGATCATTGCAATCTTACTGATTATTTCTATTTTCCTGATCAGCAATACAGTTTCTGTGGGTATTTCTGTTCGTAAAGAAGAAATTGGAATCATGAAATATATTGGTGCAACCGATGCATTTGTCCGCGCACCATTCCTTCTCGAAGGTATGGTACTTGGGGTGATCGGTGCAGCGATTCCACTGACAGCATTGTATTTCCTGTACAATACAGTTGTGGAATATATTTTGAATAAATTCAGTGTTCTTACTGGCGTGGTAGCATTTATTCCAGTAGGACAGATCTATCAGATTCTTCTTCCAATCGGCCTGGCACTTGGAATCGGAATTGGTTTCATCGGAAGTCTGCTGACAACAAGAAAGCATTTAAGAGTATAAAAAGTAACATATTAAAGGCGGCACAGGACTTTTCGTTCTGTGCCGCTTATGTTCTGCAATAGGAAATTACTCCGTAATGTTCCTATTGCAGAAAAACGCTCCGCGATAAGCAGAGAATTGTGAAAGCACGAAATAAGACACGGATATCATATTATCAGAACAAAAGGAAAGGCAGCGGGAATGAAACATAAAGAATATGCAACGGGAATCCTGACAGGAGTACTGATCACTGCACTGGCGGCGGGTGGATTGAATTTTGTTCACGGGAAGTTGAGCAATAGTGTATTGTCAGATCCATCGAATGTAGAAAAAGTAGAGTATCTGGAGAAACTGATTGATCAGGAATATCTGGGTGATATTGATAAAGACAAACTGGCAGAAGGTGTTTATGCCGGATTGGTATATGGACTGGGCGATGTGTATTCGAGATATTATACCGCCGAAGAATATGCACAGGAGACTGCGACGACAGATGGATCTTATGTGGGAATCGGCGTATCTATCCAGAAAAATAAAAATGGAGGCGTACAGATCGCAGAATGCTATGAAGGCGGATCTGGAAAAAAAGCCGGTCTGATCGTTGGTGATGTGATCACCGCAATCGATGACACAGACGTTACAGATATGGAGCTTTCTGATGTAGTGAGTATGATCAGGGAAAACAAAGACAAAAATATTGTTCTGACTGTGCAAAGAGAGGATGAAGAAACTCCACTTCAGATTACTGTGGAAGTGACAGATGTGGAACTTCCGGCAGTATTCAGTGAAATGCTGGATGATAAGACTGGGTATATACAGATCACACAGTTTACCGGTGTTGCCCCACAACAGTACAAAGATGCTTTTGCAGATCTGAAAGAACAGGGGATGCAGCGCCTGGTGGTGGATCTCCGGGATAATCCGGGAGGGCTTCTGACTTCTGTATGCGAGATCCTTAGAGAAATTCTGCCGGAAGGACTGATTGTATATACAGAAGATAAGTATGGAAACAGAGAAGAAGAAAAGTGCGATGGCAAGAAGGAACTGGACATGCCGCTGGCAGTACTGGTAAATGAGAGCAGTGCCAGTGCGTCGGAAATCTTTGCCGGGGCAGTACAGGATTATGGAATTGGTAAGATTGTCGGAACGACTACTTATGGAAAAGGCGTCGTACAGGAACTGAAGCAGCTGAGTGACGGAAGTGCGGTAAAACTTACCGTTTCTAATTATTACACACCTAAGGGAAATTCAATTAATAAAGTAGGAATCAAGCCGGATGTGGAAGTCAAACTGGCAGCAGAATTGCTGAATAAGACGGAGATTACACATGAAGAAGATAATCAGCTTCAGGAAGCTCTAAAAACATTGGAAGATTGAGGGGAACGATACAACATAACACCTGGAATGTAAGATAAAATTAATAATTTTAAAAAAAATGTAAAAAATGCTTGCTTTTTATTCAATTATTTCTTAAAATATAAAAAGATTATGTTTGAAAGTTACTGCCTGTGGGGTGGGCAGCGACTGTTGCGGAAAGGGATTGATACTATGAATATTACAGGCAAGTGTAAGAAATATATTATGCAGGTTCTGGCGCTTCTTATGGTAGTGACAGCATTACTTTCAGCTGACGTTCCGGTAAATGCGGCGACAAGTATTCGCACATCTACGGTGAAGACACAGATTAAGGCATCCAGTGTTACCGCATTAAAGATCAACTGGACAAAAGATTCTCTTGCCAGTGGCTATGCTATTTATAGAAGAGAATCTGTCAGAAAGCCATATACCAGAATAAGAAAGGTTGGTGCAGGTTCGACAAGCTATCTTGACAAATGGCTGATTTCAGGTAAGCCGTATCAGTATGCAGTACGTGCATATCGCAGAGAAAATGGCAGAGATGTCTACAGTAAATTTACTGCAGTGATTGGAGCAACCCGCCCATCGACGACGAAGTCTACGATCAAAGCAGCTTCCAGTTCAACGATAAATGTGTCCTGGAATAAAGTTTCAAGACTGGATGGCTATCGTATTTATAGGAAGGCGTCTGGTGGAAACTGGACTTTGATTGCAGATGTACCGAAGACGCAGACTTCTTATTCTGATACGAAAGTCAGTGCAAATACAAAATATGTATATACTGTTCGCCCGTATAAAAAGGGCGGAAGCGCAAAATATATGTCTGCGATGCGTCTGAGCAATCAGGTAACGACACCGAAAGCAGCGAATAGTAACTCATCGAACAATAATTTAAACAATACAGTCAGCAATTCTAAATTTACAGCTTCACAGAAGGATGTCATGAAGAAAATCCTGTATGCGGTAGAGACTGGTGGACAGGTTTACGGCAAGCAGGACTATGCAGACTTTACGAAGGCATATAGCAACAGCAGCGTAGAACACGCAATCACGATCGGTGCCGGGCAGTGGTATGCAACAGAGGCACAGAAACTTCTCAAGCTGATCCATCAGACCATGGGAGATGCCGCATGGAAAAAGTATGATACCAAGGGTGGCCTGTGGAAGGATGTATGCAATAAAAACTGGTCTACATACCGGAGTACAACATACAAAAATATTATTGTAAAACTTATCAGCTCAGATGTCGGAAAGAAATGTCAGGATCAGATGATGTATGAGCAGATTGAAGAATACGAAGCACAGATTCGCAAGCTTGGAGTTACAGATGTTCAGGCAGTCGGAATGTTTATCAACATCCGTCACCAGGGTGGATATGGTGCTGTTACACGAGTCCTTGCCAAGACAAAGAAACCATACAATCTGATCAATGTATACAATGCCCTTGCGACAGATACAGGCAATCAGGTCGGCGTGTATAAGACACGACAGGCAAAAGTATACCAGTGGTTGCGTACATACATGAAATAGGATAAAAGAGAATATAAAAGTCGGTTTCGTTGGAGACCGGCTTTTTCTTTTGCCAAAATCCGTTGCACAGAAAAGGAAAGTGATGCTATAATAGTATAGAATTTTTCGTGCAAATGAGGAGAATGGACATGATCTTGACAGATGATAAAGTATATACCATGTCACTGGAAACAAAAGGCGGTAACAGTGACAGTGGTTTGACAAATAATACGATTGAGATGGAGTTTACCAATAAAGAACTGCTGCATGCAATCGTGACATGTGGGATGCCGATTCAGAGACTGACAGCTGCATTTCCGGAAAAGAAACGCCTGGAACTTCTGTATAAGCTCTTTCTGGTGGAAACGGCACTGGAGGCAGAAGGGGATCGGCTAAAAAAGTCCAAGAAGATCGCTTATCTGGATTCTTCCGAAAAAAGTGTGGTTTCTTATTATATGGGAATGTTTTTTACCAAGATGATCAGTCACAGATTATATGAATCAGAATATCTGACCAACCTGAATCTGATCGAGACACCGGACCACAAAGAATTTATCGATTTCTTTGCCAGTGAATGGCGTCCGGAGATGATTGGATACAAAGCAAAAGAGCAGATCTGGAGTGCCTGGGAAGCGAAGGGCGGAAGTAACTACAGAGAGCAGGCGCTGAAAAAAGGAGCTGATCAGCTGAAGGCAATCGGCACACTGAATGGTGTACGCCCGGATCCTGCCGCAGTGTGTATGACGTATTATGATCATGGATATCTGTGTGGAATCTTACGGGAGCCAGAGGGAGACACCGAAGGAGAACAGCTGAAATTCAGTGAAGAAGATTTCTTTAAGGCATATTATAAGCCAATCTGCGAACTGTTTCTGGATAAAAGCAGCAATCTCAGGCTCTATGAGAATTATGCAGAAGTCTCTCTGAATCTGCCATATTTTACAGAAGAATATAAAGAACAGGACGAACGTAAGCTTTGTCTGGGAATTTCACGTAAGCTGCTGAGCTATCTGATGGAAGAGGATTATGCAGCAGTTACAAAGCACAGAAGAGAAGTACAGGAAGAGAAATGCCCGGAGGGAGCCCATATGGGAAGCGATGGTATTTATATAAGATGAGAAAATACTGTTCCGGTATCTTAGAAAAAACAATTTAATCAAATATTGTAATCATGCCGTTGATATGGCATAATAGATGAGGAAATGTAAAAAATAACAAAAAACAAAGTTAAGAAAACGTAAAAAATACTTTACAGAAGGAGCCATTCCGAAGGTAATGCAGAACTGAAGGAATGGACACAGAGGAGAAAAAAATGGCAGTATTTTCAATGATCTTATCTTTGCTCTCAGGAGTAGCATTATTTCTGTTTGGAATGTCTTTGATGGGTGATGGCCTGAAACTGGTAGCCGGTAACAAACTTGAGGCATTTCTCTATCGTATGACCAACACTCCGCTGAAAGGTGTTGCACTTGGTACCGGTGTGACCAGTGTCATCCAGTCTTCATCAGCGACTACCGTTATGGTCATCGGTTTTGTTAACTCTGGTATGATGAAGCTGAAGCAGGCAATCGGTATCATCATGGGAGCAAATATCGGAACCAGTATCACAGGATGGATTCTCTGTCTTTCCTATATTCAGGGATCTGGTGGAATTGCAAGTATTCTTTCTACTGCAACGATTTCAGCAGTAGTAGCAGTCATTGGTATTATTCTTCGTATGTTCTGCAAAAGATCTGTACATAAGAACATCGGAAACATCATGCTTGGTTTCGCGATTCTTATGACCGGTATGCAGACCATGAGTGGGGCAGTTGCTCCTCTTCGTGAAAGCGAAGTCTTTATCGATATGGTGACGATGTTTTCCAACCCGATTGCCGGTATTCTGGTAGGTATTGCCTTTACGGCAGTCCTGCAGAGTGCATCTGCGACAGTCGGTGTACTGCAGGCCCTTTCCGTTACAGGAATCCTGACATTTGCAAGTGCGTTCCCGATCGTCCTTGGTATCGGTGTAGGTGCGGCCTGTCCGGTTCTGATCTCAGCAATCGGTGCCAACAAGAATGGTAAGAGAACTGCACTGATCTACCTGATGAACGACCTTTTTGGTCTGATACTCTGGTCCGTGATCTTCTATACTTTGAATGCAATCATTCATTTTGGATTTATGGACACGATCATGACACCAGTCATGATCGCAGCACTCAATACTGTATTCCGTGTAGCTACTGTCGTGGTACTGTTCCCGTTCATTCCGAAACTTGAAAAACTGGTGTGCATGCTTGTTAAAGACAGCGCAGAAGAGCTGGAAGATGAGGCAGATTTCGATCTTCTTGAAGAACGTCTGATCAACTATCCGGCGCTTGCAATCGCTCAGTGTCATCGTGCGATGAATGGCATGTCCAAGAAGCTTCGTAAGAATGTCAACCGTGCGATGAATCTTCTGAATGAATATCAGCAGGACAAGTATGACAAGGTTCAGCGTAAGGAAGACCTCATTGACAAGTATGAGAGTCGTCTTGGCGATTACCTGATTCAGCTTACCAAGCGTGAGATGAACACTGCGCAGACCAGACAGGTTTCCCTGTATCTGCATACGATCAACGACTTTGAACGAATCGGCGACCATGCATCCTATATTGCGCATATGGCGAATGAGATGCACGACAACCATACCGAATTTTCTCAGGCTGCCTGGGATGAGTTGAATGTCGTTATGGGAGCGGTTCGTGAAGAAATCAATGTGACATGCAATGCGTTTATGAAGGATGATAAAGAAGCAGCACAGAGAGTTGCCCCACTGGGAGCAGTTATTACAAATCTCTGCGATGAGCTGAAGATGCATCATGTAGAGCGACTCAGCAAAGGTGAATGTGGACTGGAAGAGGGTACCGTATTCAACGATATCCTGAATAGCTTTGGACGTATCGCAGCGCACAGTGCAAGTGCAATGACCGCACTCTTAAAGAGCGGTGAGCAGGATACGGATCTTCACATCCACGATTCCAAAGTCTATCCGACAGACAGCTGGGAGTATTATACTTACTTCAATGAATACAGGCAGAAATACGATGTGGTTGATAATGCAGAGCATGTAATAAGTATGGAGCCGGAAGAAGTAGAGTAAATTTGACTGAAATAATTTAAGAAAAGATAAGTAGAAGTGCAGAATAAACAGTTAAGTTGTTCTGCACTTCTTTTGTGTCATAAGAGTAGGTGGCTGGATATAAATATCTGGATATGCTATACTGAATGAAAAACTTTTGCAGCGTGTTCCTGTCAAACAGGAGATAAGAAAGCTACGTGCGAAAGAGAAATTTGAAAGAGAGAACACAATATGTATGAAATCATGAGTGCAGATGAAGCAATCCGTCTGATCCGTGACGGAGACTGTATCTGCGTGAATTCTTTTGTAGGAATCGAGAATCCGATTGAACTTCACGAAGCGTTATATCGGAGGTATCAGAAAATGCAGTCGCCGACGCATCTGACGATCGTATCCAGTGCCGGTTTTGGTGTCTGGGATGACGAACACAATGCGGAAGGATATATTCGCGAAGGTGCGGTAGACAAGCTGATCTGCGGGCACTTTGGAGCGATGATGAACACCAAGAAACTGGTACTGGAAGACCGGTTCGAGGCATATAACCTGCCGCTTGGATGTATTTCCCATGCAATCCGCGCACAGGCGGGTGGGCTTCCGGGAGCTTTATCAAAGGTCGGACTGGACATTTTTGTTGATCCGCGAAGAGAGGGACCGGGAATCAATAGAATTTCAATTGATAATTCACTGGTGAAGCATGTAGAAGTAGATGGAGATGAATTCCTTTATTATAAATTACCAAAGATCACGATTGCTATGATCAAGGGAACTGCCGCGGACAGGAAGGGAAATATCACGTTTGACGATATGTTTATGTCCGGTGATGCACTGTCTATCTGTCAGGCGGTCAAGGCGAACCGCGGAAAGGTTATCGTGCAGGTGGACCGACTGGTAGATACACCGTCCCGTCCACGTAATGCCATCATTCCGGGCTGCCTGGTCGATGCGATCGTTGTGGCAGAGCCAGAGAAGCGAAACGAAGCATATACAGCACTTACCGGAAGTTTTGAAATTCCATATAAGGAATGGCACACCTGGAATGAGAAGATCAATGATCTTGCTCAGAAACAGCGCAAAAATAATATTCCGGCAAACATCATTGGAAAAAGAGCCGCACAGGAACTGCGTGTGGATGATATTGTAAATATCGGTATAGGAATTCCTGAAACCGTATCCAGATTTGCCAGAAAGAGCGGTATGCTTGATATGATCACATTGACAGTAGAGTCCGGTGGAATCGGCGGCTTTCCTGTTTCAGGAGAGGCGTTTGGTGCGATGATCGGTGCAGCGTCTGTTTATGATATGGCTAACCAGTTTGACCTGTATGACAATGGTGGCCTGGATATCTGTTTTATGGGTGCGCTGGAAGTTGATCGTTACGGAAACATCAATGCCCACAGGGGCACAGGTGCTTTCGCAGGAATTGGCGGCTTTGCAAATATTACTGCAAAAACTCCGACAGTCGTTTTTTGTATGACCTTCAATGCCAAAGGTCTGGAAGTTACCCAGGAAAAAGGTGTCGTAACGATTCACAAAGAAGGTGAGATCTCAAAATTTGTAGAGAATGTCTCCAGTGTCAGCTTCTCCGCCAAACGCGCAATCGAGAACGGACAGAAAGTCCTCTACGTGACAGAACGCTGTGTGTTCCGCCTCACCCCAAAGGGTCTGAAACTGATTGAAGTGTATCCGGGTGTGGATATGCAGAAAGATATCCTCAACAGATTGCCGTTTGAGGTGGAAGTTTGAATGATGCAAGTGACATAGCAATAAAATGCGGTACAAAAGTACAGAACAAACATTCGGTTTGCTCTGTACTTTCTTTATATAGAATGATATACTGAAAATACAATCATACTAAAAGAAACATATCTCATTTTTGATAAATGAAATTTGATTTAAACAGGAGAATACTATGGATCATTTTGAATTACACTCCGAATACCAGCCAACAGGCGACCAGCCTCAGGCAATCGAAAAACTGGTCAAGGGCTTCAAAGAAGGCAACCAGTTCGAGACTTTGCTGGGTGTCACAGGTTCCGGTAAGACCTTCACCATGGCGAACGTCATCGCCCGGTTAAACAAGCCAACTTTGGTACTTGCGCACAATAAAACACTGGCAGCGCAGCTTTACGGTGAGTTTAAGGAATTCTTCCCTGATAACGCAGTGGAATACTTTGTCTCCTACTACGATTACTACCAGCCGGAGGCATACGTCCCATCTACCGATACTTATATTGCGAAAGATGCATCCACGAATGATGAAATCGATAAACTCCGCCTTTCGGCAACAGCGGCACTCTGTGAACGTAAAGACGTCATTGTGGTATCATCCGTATCCTGTATTTATGGACTGGGTGCACCGGAAGAATTTTTTGATATGATGATCTCTCTGCGTCCTGGTATGGAAAAGGATCGCGATGATGTCATCAAACAGATGATCGATATTCAGTATACAAGAAATGAGATGGACTTTCACCGAGGTACGTTCCGTGTGCGTGGTGATGTGTTGGAAATCTTTCCGGCCAACTATTCTGACCGGGCAATTCGTGTGGAATTCTTTGGAGATGAGATTGACCGGATTACAGAAGTGGATGTACTGACTGGCGAAATACGTAACGAACTGAAACATGCTGCAATTTTCCCGGCATCTCATTATGTTGTTCCACAGAGTCAGATCCAGCGTGCAGCAGATGCTATCCTTGCAGAAATGAAAGAACAGGTTTCTTATTTCAAGAGTGAGGACAAACTGATCGAGGCACAGCGTATCGCAGAACGTACCAATTTTGATGTGGAGATGATGAAAGAGACCGGCTTTTGCTCTGGGATTGAGAACTACTCCAGACACCTTACCGGGCTTGCTCCGGGGCAGCCTCCATATACATTGATGGACTATTTTAAAGACGACTTTCTTCTTATTATAGATGAGTCCCATAAGACTGTGTCTCAGGTTGGCGGAATGTATGCAGGTGATCAGAGCCGTAAGCAGACACTGGTAGACTATGGATTCCGTCTGCCATCCGCGAAAGATAATCGTCCGCTGAGTTTTGACGAGTTTGAGAATAAACTCGATCAGGTCATGTTTGTTTCTGCAACGCCAGGACAGTATGAGGCAGAACATGAACTTCTTCGTGCAGAGCAGATTATCCGTCCAACGGGACTTCTTGATCCGAAAGTGGAAGTACGTCCGGTGGAAGGTCAGATTGATGACCTGATCAGTGAGGTAAACAAAGAAGTCGATCAGGGACACAAGATTCTGATCACGACATTGACCAAGCGAATGGCAGAAGACCTGACCGATTATATGAAAGATGTTGGTATTCGCGTCCGTTATCTGCATTCTGATATCGATACACTGGAACGTGCAGAAATCATCCGTGATATGCGTCTGGATGTTTTTGATGTACTTGTCGGCATCAATCTTCTTCGAGAAGGACTGGATATCCCGGAGATCACACTGGTGGCAATCCTTGATGCAGATAAAGAAGGCTTCCTGCGTTCGGAGGTTTCTCTGATACAGACGATTGGACGAGCCGCCCGTAATAGCGAAGGGCATGTTATCATGTATGCTGATGTGATGACGGATTCCATGCGCAAGGCCATTCAGGAGACGGAGCGAAGAAGAACAATCCAGGAAGCATACAATAAAGAACATGGAATTACACCGACCACGATCAAGAAAGCAGTTCGTGATCTGATTACTGTTTCCAAAGCGGTTGCAGAGACGGAAGATAAGCTGAAGAAGGATCCGGAATCCATGACAAGAAAAGAGCTGACGAAACTGATCGGACAGGTGGAGAAGCAGATGCGCGCGGCAGCAGCAGACCTCAACTTTGAGCAGGCGGCAGAACTGCGTGACAAGATGATCGAGCTGAAAAAGAGCCTTGATGAGATGGACGAATAGATAAAGCTTTATAAGCCTCAAGAGAATTTTATCCTGATTGTAAAAAGTTTCACTTTACTCTTGTACAGCAGTGGAGAGAGTGCTAAAATAGAACGAACAGCACGCCGAAGAAACAGAGGTATGGCTGAGAGTATGAGAGCAGATAGGATGCTAAGAAACGAAAGAGGGATATCAATATGCAGTTTTCCAAAAGATTAGACAGATTTGGAGAAGAAATCTTTGCAGCCCTGAATGACAGACGTATGGAGCTGGAAGCACAGGGCATGAAAATTTATAATATGAGTGTTGGAACCCCGGATTTTAAGACGCCGGAACACATTAAGAAAGCACTTGCAGAGGCGGCAATGGATGACAACAACTGGAAGTACAGTCTTCGTGATCTGCCGGAGCTTCTGGAAGCAGTATGTACTTATTATAAGAAACGTTTTGATGTAGAATTGACACCGGATATGGTCATGACCGTTTATGGAAGCCAGGAAGGTATGGGACATCTGGGAATGGCGCTCTGCGATGAGGGGGATGTTGTTCTCCTGCCAGATCCATGTTATCCGGTATTTGCTGCAGGCAGTCTGATGGCAGGAGCTGTACCATATTATTATCCACTGGTAGCAGAGCATGATTTCCTTCCATATGTAAAGGATATTCCGGAGGAAATTGCCAAGAAAGCCAAATACATGGTCGTTTCGCTTCCATCTAATCCGGTCGGTAGCATTGCTACGCAGGGACTTTACGAAGAAATCATAGAATTCGCAAAGGAATATGACATTCTCATTATTCATGACAATGCTTACAGTGATATTATCTTCGATGGGGCACATGGCGGAAGCTTTCTTGCAACAGAAGGAGCCAGGGAAATCGGTGTAGAATTTTTCAGCCTTTCCAAATCCTTTAATGTGACAGGTGCAAGGATCAGTTTCCTGGTTGGTCGCCCGGATGTGATTGCGGCACTTCGTAAGCTGAGAAGCCAGATAGATTTCGGCATGTTCCTTCCAATCCAGAAGGCGGCGATTGCAGCACTGAACGGTCCATTGGAAAGTGTACAGGAACAATGCAGAATGTATCAGGAAAGAAGAGATGCTCTTTGTAATGGCCTTCGTGAGATTGGCTGGGATCTTCCGAATGGTAAGGGAACCATGTTTGTCTGGGCGAGAATCCCGGGAGGGCGTACAGACAGCATGGCATTCTGTATGGAACTGATGGAAAAGGCGGGGGTCATTGTGACACCTGGTGCAAGCTTTGGACCGCATGGTGAAGGATATGTTCGTTTTGCACTGGTGCTTCCACCGGAAAAAATCAAAGAAGTAGTAGAAGCGATCCGTAAGAGTGGGTTATAATATCCGGCGATGTGCAGAAGCTGTAAAAATCACAGTATTGACATAAAATGACAGGGGAAAATGTCGAAGTCCCCCGATTTGTGTCTGTACTGTGATTTTTTTCGATTTTTTTAAAAAATATAAATTAGATGTTGACAAACAATTACTACAGTGCTATCTTAACAGTATAGATGTTAGCACTCCTCATTAATGAGTGCTAACAGACTAAACGGAAAGGAGCTGAGTACATGGATGAACAATTGACAGATCGTAAGAAGCGAATTCTTAAGGCGATCATCAAGACATACATGGAGACAGGCGAGCCGGTCGGTTCCAGGACGATATCCAAGGATGCAGACCTGAATGTCAGCTCAGCAACAATCCGAAATGAAATGTCTGATCTGACAGATATGGGTTACATCGTTCAGCCTCATACATCGGCAGGAAGAATCCCTTCTGATAAAGGCTATCGCCTTTATGTGGATGAACTGATGAGAGAAAAGGAAGACGAGATCGCAGAGATTCGTAATCTGATGATTGAGAAGACTGATAAGATGGAGAAGGTGCTTAAGAATGTAGCACGTGTCTTGGCTTCCAATACGAATTACGCGACGATGGTTTCGGTTCCTCAGTACAGCGGCAATAAGCTGAAATTCATTCAGCTGTCCCGTGTCAATGAGCTGCAGCTGGTAGCGGTGGTTGTGTGCGAGGGTAATGTGATTCGTAACCAGATCATTGATCTGGATGAAGAGATGGATGACGAGACACTCCTGAAGCTCAACCTTCTTCTTAACACTAATCTGAACGGACTGCCGATTCAGGATATCAATCTTGGCATGATTGCCAGATTGAAAGAACAGGCAGGCATTCATAGCGGACTGGTAGCAAGAGTACTGGATGCAGTAGCAGCAACCATTCATGTTGATGAAGACGACTTGGAAATCTATACGTCAGGTGCTACGAACTTCTTTAAGTATCCGGAGCTGTCCGATAAGACAAAGGCGACAGAGCTGATTTCTACTTTTGAAGAGAAACAGCAGCTTGTGGATCTGGTCAAAGAGCGAATGGCAGACGACAATACCGGCGTTCAGGTATATATCGGAGATGAACTTCCAATCTCGACCATGAAAGATTGCAGTGTTGTTACTGCAACATATGAACTTGGTCATGGAATGCATGGAACGATCGGTATAGTAGGACCGAAACGAATGGATTATGAAAATGTAGTAAATAGTCTGAAGACCCTCAAGGTCGAACTCGATGAGGTATTCAAGAAAAATAAAAATAACCAAGACAGTTAGCTGTCAAACTGGAAAGGCGGTAGAAGAAACGTGTCAGAAACAAACAAAGATGTAACTGGCGTACAGGATGAAACTGAGAAGGAAATTCCAGAAAATGAAACTGTAACAGAACCAGTAGAAGAATCACCGGAAGCAACAGCAGGAGAAAGTTTCGAAGAAGCAGAAGCTGCTGAAGAGGATAAAGAAGCAGATAAAGAAACCAAAGGCAAAGCTTCTTTTTTCGGCAAGAAGAAAAAAGAAAACAAAATGGAACAGCAGATTGAAGAGCTGACTGACAGACTGAAGCGCAGCATGGCTGAATTCGATAACTTCCGCAAACGTACGGAAAAAGAGAAATCCAGCATGTACATCATCGGAGCAAAGGAAATTATCGAAAAGATCCTCCCGGTGGTTGACAACTTCGAAAGAGGTCTTGCACAGGCTCCGGAAGATGATCCGTTTGCAGATGGAATGCAGAAGATCTACAAGCAGCTGACCACCACATTGGAGGGGCTGGGAGTAGAGCAGATCGAAGCTGTTGATAAAGAATTCAATCCGGATTTCCACAATGCAGTGATGCATGTAGAGGATGAATCCGTTGGAGAGAATATTGTTGTGGAGGAACTCCAGAAAGGATACACCTACAAGGGATTTGTAGTCCGCCACAGTATGGTGAAAGTTGCAAACTGATCGTACTCAAAGAAAAAGGAAGCGGCTGCGGAGCAGACATTTACTTTTTCTGGAAGGACAAGAATTTAATAATATTAGATATTTAATTCAGGAGGAATATTATCATGGGAAAAATCATTGGTATTGACTTAGGTACAACAAACAGTTGTGTAGCTGTAATGGAAGGTGGTCAGCCGACCGTTATCGCAAATACAGAAGGAGCAAGAACTACACCGTCTGTAGTTGCTTTTACAAAAACAGGAGAACGTCTTGTAGGTGAACCTGCAAAACGTCAGGCAGTAACAAATGCAGAGAGAACAATCTCTTCCATCAAGAGAGAGATGGGTACAGATTATCGTGTAACAATCGATGACAAGAAATACTCTCCGCAGGAAATCTCCGCTATGATCCTTCAGAAACTGAAAAAAGACGCAGAAGGATATCTTGGAGAAAGCGTAACAGAAGCTGTTATCACAGTTCCGGCTTACTTCAATGATGCTCAGCGTCAGGCAACCAAAGATGCCGGTAAGATTGCAGGTCTTGATGTAAAACGTATCATCAACGAGCCTACAGCAGCAGC
>CAKRPO010000052.1 GCA_934378195.1 uncultured Blautia sp. | reverse complement strand
ATGCTTTTAATTTTGTACAATTTGTAGTTGTATTTTGAAAGTTTTTATCAATATATTGTATTTTTACGAGTGCAATATTAATTTTTCCGACTTTTTCCGGTTTCTTTTTCTTCTTATTTATAATGTTTATAGTGTTTTTTTCAAGAATGCAATTTATCTGTAATAGCAGTTCCCGCTGCATCCATCTGGAAAAAATACCTTCTGCAGATTGCTCAGATAGGTTTTTTCTGAATCAGAGTGTTCCAGGATATCCAGCGCTTTTCGAAGATTTCGGATATCTTTTTCCATAAAGTCTGTATAATTTCCTCTTCCAACCAGTTTAAGGTGTGTGATCCCGGCCTCCTGCAACTGGTACAGCGCACACAGACCGCAGCCGGTCTCACCACAGAGATAACCGTCTGTGTCTCTTAAAATATCTTCCGGCAATTCTTCTGCAAAACCGTCTGACTCTGTATTTTTCTCTTGTCTATATTTATCGAATTTTGTCGATTCTTGTACTTTTTCTGTCTTTACATCTCCCAGTTGATATGGTACGCGGCACAGATATCCCATCTCATCACAGTGCAGAGAATTACAAAATGCACCTGTAAACTGACAGAGTTCATTCAGGACAAACGCTTCGAATTCCATCTCTCCACATTCTGCCGTCATTTCCCGCGTACAGTCTGTCTTTATGGATACTGCCCGCATGTTTTCTTTTGTTCTTTGTCGTGCAATAATACTCTGCATATCTTCCAGTGTATTCTTTCTGTGAAAGATCACACGTTTCAGCTTCATCTTCTGAAAAAAATCCACCATACCATGATTCACTTCTGCCGCTTCTCCGCTTAAGTGAATTTCACAGTCAATCTTCTGTTTTCGCAGATACAGGATCAGCACCGGATCCGCGATGATATAGCTTTGAAATCCAATCTCCATACATCTTTTTATGATCTCAGCAATCTCCGGATACTGCTCCGGAAGATAATGCAGAGAATTAAAAGTCAGATGTACCGGTCTGCCATATTCTTTCACCATAGCAGAAAGAATCTCCATTTCACTGAACGAACCAATCTGCACATTATAAGAAAGTACTTCTCTTCGGTTCAGTGGCATGACTGTCCCGTATTTCTCTGACCACTCATAAGGCACATATCCACAAAAAAATTCGTCCGCTCCGTCCCGCACAAAACGCTCGTACTCTTCTACCGAGCCCAGTCCCGCTGTAATCTTCATTCGTATTTTCCTCATCATTGTTCCTGTCCATCTGGTCCGACACCACTTATGACAATCCCAGTACCAGCCGGTCGATTCCCGCTGTCACATATGCTTCCAGTTTTTCAGGATGCTGCAGCATTTCCGTATCTACGCCAAACAGCGAATTGTATCTTCCCACCATGTGCAGATGCTTCGGATATAGTAACACCTTCTGTTCGCAGAAATGGGGACAGTTCGTCACCAGTTTCTGTTTTCCCCTTTCTCTTTCTGCGCAGACAGCGTACAAAGGACAATATTGAGAGGTATTCGTCTGATAAAAAGGAATATGCAGACTGTTTTTCCCGTTTAATAAAGTCGGAAATTTTTGTGCATATCCACAGGATTCCCATTCATAGCGACAAATATTACATTGTGTCCCGAGAAATTCTCTGTAAAAATCCGCATTCAGGCTGTTCCTTTCATACAACGTTCTGTCGCCTTTCTTGTACTTCATGCGCGGATCTTTTTTTCGCTTATTAAGCAGCGTTCCCAGGACTGGAATCAATCGCTCCGGATAAATTTCCAGCATTTTGATCATCGCCCAGTCATTTACGATAATTTCTACCAAAATCTGCTTCTTCTGACACCAGTTATCCACTTTTTCCAGCAGTTCTTCCGTTGTTTTCAACATATCCTCACGGACATATGTGTATACAAGTGTAATGGAGTGTTTCTCCCTGTGGGCTTTTTCCATCAGTTCAAACAGACATTGCTCCTCCGGAAATAACAGATGGCAGAATTGATTTCCTATATACAAGCGGTCTGGGATGCAATCTGTATTCATCTCCGGGAAACCATTTCGTCTCCAATAATCTCTCATAAATATAGAAATATCTTCTTTCAGATATGCCTGATATAATTCCGGACAGTCCAGCTCCAGTGCAAATTCCGGAACATGATGCAGCACTTTGGCCAGCAGATCTGCCGGCACATCCTGAAACCATTCTTTCTTCTGCTGTTCCAGACTTTCTGCAAAAATTTCATCTTGCTCTGCCGGATAACCGGTCAGTTCTTCGGCCAGTTCTGCATCATCACATTCTGTTTTCAGACGAATATATCTACTGTAACGGGCGGCAAGTCCCTGCACTTCTTTTCTGAAATCTTCCTGCTCTGCAAATACAGAATATACTGTATAAAATTGTTCTTTTCGCTCTTCTTGAATCGTGAATTCTGTTACAAAAATTTCATGATATGCAGCTTTTTTATCGTTATAAAAACAAATTCGAAATTTCTCGACATTTTTCGAATCCCACACCGTTCGAAACTGAAATCCATTTTCTGCCAGCTCCGTAATTCGAATCTCTTTATCATCGGCAAACCCCGCCAGCAATCCAAATGGAATCATGGATATTCCATTTATCTTATTTTCGTTCATTAATAACCTCTTCATGAAAATCAGCTCACAGGCAGATTTCTGTGTTCTACCGATGTAGAAAATACAATCAGCGTTTTTGTCCTTCCAAATTTCTGCAATACATTTATGAAATGATCCAGTTCTACTGTTGATTGAAACCCCACCTCTATCAGCATAGAATATTCACCCGTCACACAGTTGCATTCAATCACATTCGGGATATCCTGAATAAATGGATAAAACTCTTTTTTCTGAAAAGGCTCCACCTCCAGGTTAATAAAGGCCTTAATATGATACCCAAGAAATTCCGGATTCAGCTGTGCATAATATCCTGTGATCACACCACTTTTTTCCAGATGGTCAATTCTTGCCGAAACTGCCGGTGAAGAAAGAAATACTTCTTTTGCGATTTCCTTGACCGGAGTACGTGCATTTATCTGAAGTATTTCTATGATCTTTTTGTCTATATTATCAAGCTTATGTTCCATACCGTAAGCCTCCGCTTCTTTTATTTGCGGCAAGTATAGCACTCTGTTTCTGGACGGTCAAGCAACAGCTTAATAATTTTAAGTAAATGTATGAATTTATTTATTTTATTAAATACACATGCACGTTATTTGTGTTTTATCGTGGTACTTTCTTAAAAGTATTTACATTTATCTTTTAAAGTGCTAGTTTTGTACTCATCAAAAACGACAGCTGTTAAACATCAATAACCAGTAACCACAACATGATCTCAACGAAAAGCAAAGGAGTTTATTATGATGAAAACGCGTCTTGAATCAGATTCTATCGGAACTATGGAAGTACCTGTTGAAGCTTATTATGGAGTACAGGCATTGCGGGCCAAAAAGAACTTCCCGATCACGGGAACCAGCCTTCATCCTGTTTTCATTAAAAATCTGGCTCTGATCAAAAAAGCTGCCGCGTTCACAAACAATACCGCTGGTTTTCTGTCCAAAGATGTTGCAGATGCAATTGAAACTGCCTGCGACGAGGTGATTTCCGGAAAATTTTCTGACGAATTTATCGTTGATGCCATTCAAGGCGGTGCCGGAACAAGTGCAAACATGAATATGAACGAAGTACTTGCAAACAGAGCCGGTGAACTCCTCGGTGATGCAAAGGGAAATTACTCTCGCGTTCATCCAAATGATCATGTAAATATGGCACAGTCTACAAACGATGTTATTCCAACTGCCGGAAAATTAACAGTTCTTGATCTTCTTCATCCACTTATCACAGAATTGCTCCATCTCGAAACTGCCCTCCGTGCAAAAGCGGATGAATTCGATGATGTACTCACTATGGGACGTACCCAGCTTCAGGATGCTGTTCCGATTCGTCTCGGTCAGGTATTCCATGGCTATGCTTCTATGATTTCCAGAGACCGTAAACGTATAGAAAAATCACGCAGAGAAATGTATACCGTAAACCTTGGTGGAACTGCAGTCGGAACCGCCATCAATGTTTCCGACTCCTATTTTAATAAAATTGTCCCAAATCTTTCAATACTTACAGGATATCCTTTGTCTCAGTCTGCCGATCTGTTTGACGCTACCGAAAACCTTGACGGTTTCGTTGCAGTATCAGGTGTTCTCAAAACATGTGCTGTTGATCTTTCCAAAATGTGTAATGACTTAAGACTGATGTCATCTGGTCCAAAGACAGGTTTCGGTGAAATCAATCTTCCTGCAAAACAGAATGGTTCCTCTATTATGCCCGGCAAAATAAATCCAGTCATTCCTGAAGTTGTCAGTCAGGTCGCATTCCACATTGTAGGACATGATACTACCATTACGATGGCTGCTGAAGCCGGCCAGCTGGAGCTGAATGCGTTTGAACCAGTTGTTTTCTGTAATCTTTTTGAATCCATCACTACTCTCGAAAAGGCTGTCACCACACTGACAGACAACTGCATCACAGGTATCACCGCAAACAAAGAACATTGTCGCGAGCTTCTTGAAAGCAGTGCCGGCATCGCTACAGCACTTTGTCCTTACATTGGATACAAAACTGCTGCTTCTATTGCCAAAACTGCTGTCAAAACAGGAAAAACTGTTCGCTCTCTTGTATTAGAACAAAACTTGCTTTCCGCAAAAGATTTGGCACAGATTCTTGACCCATACCTGATGACAGAAGTTCCTTCCGAACATACAGCCAATGTTAAACGGGCAATCTGATCTTCTCTGGCAAAAGAAAAGCAGGCAGATACACCAAAAAGCCATGTATCTGCCTTTGCTTCCGGGCTTTCCTCTGTCAGCTCTGTGTGATTGCCTCGAAGGGTATTGATTTCTTCTACCGGCCACTGATAAAGCATATTATTTTTTACTGTTATTTCACGCGGAACGGTCAGACAATGCTGCCACTTCTCTTCACTTGCCGTTGGATTAGTATAATCATCATCTGCGTCCGGCATACCCATCCATCCGATCAGGATTCTTCTGCCTTTTGCATCCTCAAATGTCTGAGGTGCATAGAAATCAAATCCCATGTCCCACTCGCGGAAACATTCTGCTTTTACTTCTCCGTCCTGCAGGATAAAATATCCGGACTGATAAATATTCTGAAAACGATCTTCTTCTGTTGTCAGACCCTGTGGAGATACAGAAAGAATTTTTTCTCCGGAAAGTTCAAAGAAATTCGGGCATTCCCACATATATCCAAAAGCATCTTCCGTAGTCAGCTCTCTGTCAAATTCCCAGTTTTTGAGATCCTGTGATCTGTAAAAAAGCACGGCTCCATGATCACCTTTCTGTCTCCCGCCGAGAACCATATGGTAACCCTTTTCATCTTTCCATACCTTTGGGTCACGGATATGGCAGGTATATTTTTCTGGATATTCGCTGCAATGAATCGCAACTTCTTTTTTTCCAAAGTGACTTCCATCTTCACTTACAACGTGAATGGTGCTGGACTCCCTTCCATTTTTTCATCACTGACATATCCGTCATTCAGATATCTGGAAACCGTCGCACGGGAAACCCCCGCAAGCTTCGCAATTTCATTAATGTTCATTTCAAAATACCTTCTTCCTTTTTGCATGATATCTCTGCATAATTCCCACAAGTATAACCAGACTTGCCAGACTTACCACTGCTCCTGTCCGGAAATACGGCGTATGATATTCCATCTTCACTACGTGCTCTCCCGGAGTCAGATAAATGCCCGAATAGACTGTATTCAGCTGATACAACTCCGTCTCATTTCCATCCACATAAGCACTCCATCCCTCACCATACGGAATAGTCACGCAAAGCATCTGTGGTTTTTCCGTCGTAATTGTTCCTGTCATCGTATTTCCCTTAAATAAAACTTCTGAAAGTCCATTCTGCTTCCTCTCTGAGGTCATAGAAGCAAATTCACTGACCGGCTGACATACAATCCTCAGATCCGAGATCTGGTAAATTCCCGCAAATGGAAACGAAACCGTCAGTTCCTTTTCCCCTTTTTCATGATATCCCATATTACAGAGGAAATTATCTACTCCACAGTAAAAATTATTTTTGTTGGTGATATAATGTATATTTTTTCTGTTATTCTCATAACTGAGCTGAAGATTGACGGAAATCCGCTCTTCCTCATCATCTCCCGGAAGCGCCTGATACTCCATTCCTTCAACAATCACATAAGTTTCACTGTCATCCATCCCATCAAACCGAAGTTTTATACTGCTTCCGGCTTCTTTCACCGTAAAGGTCCCGTCCTGTACCTGTATGGTATCCGGAACCTCCATCTCATACGGCATTATCTGATCTGTGTAACGCACCGTATCTGACACATTCTTAAGCCCGGAGAGATTCTCTGCATCCACAGCACATGCCTGCAGAGCTGCCTGCTGCTTCTGTGTCACAGTAAGTGCGTCATAAGTCTTTTGGTCCATGAATGAATCATAAACATAAGAAAAAGGAAGTGAAATATCGGACTGATACATCGTATAGGAATCATCTTCTGCCACTTTTTTCTCATAACCATATGGAAGATACTGCTCCTTATCCCTGTAAACAGCCGTATATCCACATCCGACGAGTGCATTGAGCACAAAGCGACCGTCAAGATTCAGATAGCTCTGTTCATATGGTGTATTAAGATACATTTCCCTCATATATTCCGCAACTGAAGTATTTGCCGTACTGAAATAGAAATTTGTACTGTTTACATTCTGTATACAGGCTGCATTACGGATATCCGTTCTGTAGCGGAGGTCCGAGGTATCTATACGAGTCTCTTTATTATTTGCATCACTGTCTGCCAAAAGATGTATCGCATCCTGCTCTACATATGCAAGCACATTTCCGGCTTCTGCACAGTCTGCCACCACATTTGCACCAAAAGAAGCAAATCTTGCATATGCATTCAACAGCATTCCGGCGACCGTACATCCCATGAGTACCAACATATAAACAGCTGTTCCCATTTTGCGTAGATGCGGCCGCAAGCGAAGTGTCACAAACAGCACCACAAGGCAGACCCAGATAAGCAAAATCGCTGCGATCCTTCCCTTGTCCCGTGCAGCCGCCGGAAGCAATGCCACCAGCGTATATACCAGAAGTGCCATGCACACTTTCACTTTTTCCCTGCGAGTCAACAAAGCCAGCTCCGGAAGCATTTTTACCGATATAAGTGCTACCAGAAAAGAAAAACTCCAGCTCCAGCGGTTTGATACATATGTAAATCCATTCAGCACATGTCCCATATACGGAATAAGTAAAAATGCTGTCAGAAACCCTGTTCCAAGTTTCAGATGCAGATTTCCTTTCTTCATAAAAAGTATGACCATACTCAAAAAGGCTACAGAAGAAAATCCTAGAAGTGTATAATAACCACAATTATTAAAAACAAAAGCAGATAAAAATCTCTGGTAATAACTCAGCGGATACAGCAATGGCACATAATGCTCTACCCCGATTCTCGATGATGACAGAATGGCCGCTGCATTTGGCAAAAACAGAAATCCGGCAAGTCCGGTTCCAAGTATATAAAATGCAATAAATTTCCCAAGCCATCCAAACAATTCTTTTATATGAATCCTGCCAAAGATCATAAAATATCTGAACACGGCATAAATAAACATAAAAACAGACAGCATATAGAAGAAATAAAAATTGCTGACTGCCGATAAAAATACAGAACCTGCAAAAAGCACCGGTGATTTTTTATCAAATATTTTGTCAATGCCAAGAAGAAGCAATGGCAGATAAATCATCGGATTCAGGAAAAACGGATGCATGATTCCTGTATACAATGCATAATTACAAAAACAATATATATAACTTCCAAGAAGGACATAAAATGGATTAAATTTCCAGTATCTGCAATATACAGAAAAAGCAACACCAGCAAGATAAATTCTCAGAACAACTAGAAATGCGTATAAATATTCGGTTTTCTCCGGTGACACAAATACAGCCAGCAGATTCAGCGGATCACCCAGCACATAGTAATTCATGGTCGTGATCACATCTGCTCCCAGCCCCAGTGTTGTATCCCATTGCGGAATGACAAGCCTGTGTTCTGTCAGCAGTGTCCTGATGATATCACGCAGATAATTTCCCAGATAGACCAGTGATATATAATGCTGTGAAATCCCATCTTCGCCACCTGCATCATAGACAAATGACCTTCCATCTTTAAGAAAAAGAAAGAATACAAGAAAGCTGATCACTGCGAAAACAGCCGTATATATCCCATAATAATAAAATCTTTCTTTATGTTTTTTGCCGGTAAATCTGGCATTCATAACAGTCTTTTCCTCTCTTTTTGTACTTTTCCGGGGAAATACCGCCAGCTCAAAAATGCAGTACCTGTCTGGAATCTGCACCTTCTTTTTTGAAATCGGAATTCAAAAATTCAATCTTCTTCGGCGTTATCTTAATCAGGTTCATCGGATGCGGCATCTTTTTCAGTGCTTCCAGCGGAATCTTGCGGACTCCTGCCAGTTCTGTATATTCATCTGAGAACGGTTCCATAATTGCCGCTGTTCCGGTTACCTGCATGCCTTTTAATTTTCCAAAGCCTTCGTATTTATCAAAGATTACAAGACATACATTTTTATTTTTCTCAAGTGCATAAAATTTCTCCCCACCTTCTGAAAAAATCCAGAATGCTTTTTTGTGATACACATACTCAAGCGGTGTACAGCGGACAAAATCACCTGCCGATGTCGCCAGTGCACAGGTATTATTTGCACGAATATATTCTTCTATCGCCTTAAGAAGTGCATCCGGCTGCATCTTCACAGACTGTGCGTCTTTTTCTTTCCAGTAATTTGCCGCCTGCACGTATTCCTCATGAGAAAGATCTGTATTCTCCGGGATTTCCTCGTACTCATCCTTGTCCAGGCAAAGCGGAATACCTGTCTTGCTGTTGACATTGATTCCTCCATACCATGTGCCGGTCACTTCCAGGATATCTCCTACCTGATAATCCATGGAATATTCGTCATTTTTCTTAATTACTTTAATTTTTGCCATTTTATATGCCTCGCTTTCATTTAAGCATTTCTTATCTTCTATCCTGATATTTGATTTATTGCAGTCCCAATATTTGTATGTATCTTATTATAATCTTCCTCACCCTGACATTGCAATGGGTAGCTTTTTGGATTTTTGTCGAACGAATGTTCTAAAAAGTTCTTGATTTCAAGAACGTATGTTTGTATAATAGAGTCATGACATCACAAATTATAAACAGCAGCTATACAACTCAGGAGAAACTGCAGATTCTGGCAGATGCAGCAAAATACGATGTCGCATGTACTTCAAGCGGTTCCAGCCGGCGCGGAAAGAAAGGAGAGCTCGGCAATGCAGAAGCATGCGGTATCTGCCATAGTTTTGCAGCTGACGGAAGATGTATTTCTCTTCTCAAAATCCTGATGACAAATCACTGTGCTTATGACTGCAAATATTGTATCAACCGTTCCAGCAATGATGTGCCGCGGGCCACTTTTACGCCTCAGGAGATTTGCGAATTAACTGTTGAATTTTATAAAAGAAATTATATTGAAGGGCTGTTCCTGAGTTCCGGCGTTCTGAAGAACCCTACCTATACAATGGAGAAAATGTGCGAGACTCTCCTGCTTCTCCGCACCCGCTACCATTTTAACGGATATATCCATGTGAAGACGATTCCCGGTGCATCTGATGAACTGCTCGCCGCTGCCGGATACCTGGCGGACCGTATCAGCGTGAATATGGAACTCCCTACAGAAGAAGCACTGCACTCACTGGCTCCTAATAAAACTATGCAGAACATCCTGAATCCCATGGGCAAGGTACAGAGTACGATTGCCTCCCACCGCATTGCAATCGGAAAATCGGCATACATGGAGCGAAGTCGTGGAAATCAATTTTTAAATCGCAGTATTTTTTCAGATGATTCCAAGAAGACATTTAAAGAACGGCTGAATGTTCAAAACGCTGACATCCGTCTCAATGACAGCACTCCTGTAAGAAAAGACGGGCAGACTTTCTTCTACCGGAAAGAAGCTCAGATACCAAAGCATGCCCTGACATGGGAAAATGCCTGCCAGCTGGCACCTCTTGACATGTCAGACCTGAAGCGAAGCTTTGCTCCGGCAGGACAGAGTACCCAGATGATCATCGGAGCTACTGGTGAAAGTGATTATACTCTGATACAGACTACCCAGGCTCTGTATCAGGGATTTGATCTGAAACGAGTTTTCTACTCCGCTTACATTCCACTGAATGAAGATTCCATCCTGCCGCAGATTGGGACTCCGCCTCCACTCCTGCGTGAGCATCGCTTATATCAGGCGGACTGGCTCCTCCGATTCTACGGTTTTCAGGCTGATGAACTGTTATCTGAAACCCAGCCAAACTTCAATGAACTACTGGATCCGAAATGTGACTGGGCTTTACATCATCTGGAACACTTTCCCGTAGAAGTAGAGACCGCCTCCTATGCCACATTGCTCCGTGTTCCCGGTATCGGTCCCAAATCTGCCAGCCGCATTACCTATGCCAGAAGATATGGGCGTCTGAATTTCGAAAGTCTCAAGAAAATGGGCGTAGTACTGAAACGGGCGCATTATTTTATCACCTGTGGTGGCAGACAGATGTATCGTACACCTGTCGAAGAAGCATACATTACCCGTCAGCTGGTGCATGTAGATGCGAAGGACTCCTGGAAAGTTCAGCATTCCAATGAGTCCTATACTCAGATGACACTTGCCGATTTCGGAATCGGATAACCTTATAAGGATAACAATATGAAGATATACACTTGTCAGGACCGGTTAACGGATATCATGACCTGTATCTATGATGCATGGTCAGACGCCCTGAAAGTCGGTCACAACCAGATCCAATTAAGAAAAGAACCCATCTTTCAACAAACCATGTTTGATGAGTACATTCACATAGATGGAGACACCTCCAAAGCAGAAAAGGTGATTCGTTCCATCCGCAGATCTATCTCAGAAGCAGCATACCAGACTGTCTACTATGCTACCTTGTCTGCCGAGGAAGATGCTTTACAGGCAGTCTATAACTTCCTGCGAGTGGGATTTGCTCTCGGCAGCACTGCACTTGAACAGTATACAAATCCACATGTAATGAGACTTCTTGAGATTCGCCGCCGCGTATCGAATGAAGCTCATCATTTTCGTGAGTTTGCACGCTTTCAGAGTCTGGAGTCCAGGGTCTATGTCAGTCACCTGGAACCCCAAAATGATGTAATTATGTTGGTCGGCAATCATTTTGCAGACCGTATGCCCTCTGAGCACTGGATGATCATTGACGATAACCGCAGGACTGCCTGCGTTCACATAAAAGACGGTGAGAATTATCTGCGTTACCTGACGGATGAAGAATTTGACACCCTGCGTAAAACCGAGTCTTATGAGGATGAATATACCGATATGTGGAAGACCTTCTTCCATGCAATAAGCATTGAACAGCGAAAGAATTATATCTGCCAGCGAAATCTGTTTCCCATCTGGAAAAGAAAACATGCGGTGGAATTTAAATAATCCACCGCATGTGTACGCTGCATATTTTATTTTACTTCAACAAGTTCGATCTTGAAGTTCAGTTCTTTACCTGCCATCTCATGGTTGGCATCAAAAGTAATAGTCTTTTCGTCCTTAGCAGTTACTTTCACCGGGAAAGGCTGTCCATACTGATTGGACAGATATACCTGCTGTCCGATGGTCAGATCCTCAGCACCCGGAAGCTGTTCAATTTCAAGAGTAAAGATTGCATCCGGATTTGGCTGTCCATAAGCCTCTTCCGGCATCAGATGGATTTCTTTGATTTCTCCGACCTTCATGTCTGCAACAGCTGCATCAAAACCTTTGATCATCTGTCCTGCTCCGCAGACAAACTCCAGCGGCTGTCCACGATCATAGGAAGAATCAAACTGTGTACCATCGTTGAATGTTCCCTTGTAATGTGTACGGCAGGTCTTTCCTACATTCGGTCCTGAAAATGCCGGTTTATGTGAACCACAGCCGCCACAGCTGCTTCCACAGGCCTCCCCTTCCTCATGATTTCCACAGGAATGTCCTTCTTCATGGTGATGATGGTCACAGGTAGTTCCTGCAGATACCAGTTCACCTTTAAGGTAAGCTTCTACTACTTCATCTGTATCTCCCTGAGCTCCGGAGCATAACTGAATGCCGGCCTCCGCAAGTGCGGTCTGTGCACCTCCGCCGATGCCACCACAGATCAGCACATCAATCCCCTGCTCAGCCAGAAGTCCTGCCAGTGCACCATGTCCTGTTCCATTTGAACCGATCACTTCACTGGAAACAACCTTGTTATCTTCTACTTCATAGACTTTGAAATTCTCAGTTTTTCCAAAGTGCTGAAATACGTTTCCATTATCATAAGTTACTGCAATTTTCATGTAAAAGCCCTCCAATTCATACTTTATCTGTCTGATTAGTATAGCTTGTTGGTCAGATAAAAGCAACTACTATGTAATTTCATAGTCAACTCTTAATTATTTTACTGAAATAGTATCCTTATACGTTGGATAGCTATTTGTCAGAAGCTTCTCATACGCTGCATACGCATCCTGCAAGGTACTGCATGATGTGGCATTCTTTATCATTGTCGTCATCACCGTAATATCCCTTGATACAGAATCTGCAATCGCTATGTATTTTTGATTATCTTTCTTTCGTGTCGCAGTCGTTGACGTAGAAACATAGAACTTGCCATCAGCGCCACAGACAATGACAGGAATTACTGTGTTCGCACCAACCTCATTTGTGTCCACAGATGTCCAGACAAACCAGCGCTTTGATTTCTCATCCTTCCTCGGACTTCCATAATACGCCCATGTCCCCTTCCTGAGCAGACTGTCTTCTTTCAATTGATTATTAATCGAAGGAACCATTTTCGAATTTGGACACTTCGAATCAATTTCAAAAATGTTCTTCACATCCTTCAACGTCCCACTATCCCACAGTATATTTTCAAAATTCTCATTACTTTCAGGCCAATACGAATTTACATTGCTTCCATTTCCCTTTTTCCATTCAAACAAGATACCTGTGTCCTGTCTCATAGAAACTTCGCATATTCCACCGGCAACAGGATACCCTTTCCAGTTAGCCGTATCCGGATCATCATTGGAATGAGAGATTCCGGCAATTGTCACCGTATCTGAAGACTGCCATTTGGCTATTTTCTGCTTCAGATGAACGATTTCCTTTACGTCTTCATTTCCCTCTATTCCCGTTTCCATCACCACTTTGTCATACGCCGCCCTGACATTTGCAAGGTCGGTCGACTCCCGGCTCCTTTCCACATATTTGGTATATGTCGGTGCAAGAACACCTATAAGAATCGCAAGAATCGCTACAACCACTATAAGCTCTACAAGTGTAAAACCTTTGTTTTTATTTTGCATATATTTCCCTCACACAACATATTCATGAATCAGTTCAAGGAGAATCTCTACACTCTTCTCCATTCCTTCTACACTGATATGTTCGTAAGGTCCATGAAAAGCATGTCCGCCCGTTCCAAGATTCGGACATGGAAGCCCTTTAAAGCTCAACTGGCAGCCATCGGTTCCCCCACGAACAGGAAGAATCAGTGGTGTCACTCCTGCTGTCACGCATGCCTTTTTCGCGTGATCGATCAGATGCATATGTTTTTCCACAATTTCTTTCATATTACGGTACTGGTCAGTAATCTTAAGTGTTACTGTGCCCGCACCCCACTTTGCATTTAAGTTCTTTTCAATCAAACGCAGAGTTTTCTTTCTCTCTTCAAAGCCATTTTGGTCATGATCTCTGACAATGTAATGGAGTTTCGCCTCTCCAACTTCTCCCTGCATACTGATCAGATGATAGAATCCCTCATAGTCTTCCGTTCCTCGCGGTATCTCCATGGAAGGCAGACAATTATTGATTTCCATCGCAACCAGGCTGGCATTGATCATTGTATCTTTTCCTTCGCCCGGATGCACATTAAATCCTCTGATTTCAAATTCTGCCTTGCAGGCATTGAAGTTTTCATACTGAATTTCTCCTTCAGTGTCCCCATCCAGTGTATATGCATACTCTGCACCAAACTGTTCCAGATTAAAATGCTCTGCCCCCATTCCAATCTCTTCATCCGGAGTAAATGCTATACAGATCGTTCCATGAGGCAGATTTTCCTCCTGGATTCTTTCAATCATCGTCAGAATCTCCGCAATTCCGGCCTTGTCATCTGCACCCAGGATTGTTGTACCATCCGACGTGATCAGCGTACGTCCCTTCAGCTCTGTCAGATGTGGAAATTCTTTTGGGCTTAAGACCAGGCCGCTTGTCCCAAGCACAAGCTCTCCACCATTATAATTTTCTGTAATCATCGGACGAATTTCATGGTCGCAAAAATCAGAAACAGTATCCATATGTGCGATAAATCCAAGCACCGGAATATTTTCCTGCCCTTCCGTTGCCGGAAGTTTCCCATACAGATAACACTTGTCATCAAGGACTACATCTGTCATGCCAAGTTCTTTCATTTCTTTTTCAAGCTTCCTTGCCAAATCAAACTGGCATGCAGAAGACGGAACCGTCTCACTCTCTTCATCACTCGGTGTACGCACTGTCACATAGTTGATCAGTCTTTCCCATGCTTTCATAATACCTGCTCCTTTATTTCTCTGTCTGATACATATCTCCGGATTGTCTTATTCTTTAAAATATTTCAGTCGAGAAGACTCTCACCTCTTTTAGGTGAGTAATAGCAAATTTGTCTCAGTAGGAATCCAAGCTCCGACTGAGATAAGAATTTACAAACATTTGTTCCGTTCATTTTTAAAAAAATAGTGCGTCTAACTCGTCACTGAAGTAACGAGAATACGGCGCACAGTTATTCAACCAAAATATTCGTCCAAACTAAACTGTTATTTTATTATAGACAGGTTTTATCAGAATATCAACAAAAAATTTTTCCAAGCTAAAACTCCAATCAAATCTGTCTGTCATGTCTACAGTTCTTTCAGAACTTCTCCGATATCTTCATTCATACACACAGACTTTCTCCTTATTTCTTCCGGTGCATATGCTTCACCCTGGTTCAGGCACACATAAAATGCATGCGGAAATGTGTTTGTCATCTGCCAGAATGGATATTTTATAATACCAGGAGTATTATATCCTACACCTAGTTCAAGGAACACTATTTTCTGCTTTTTATGATCCTGTATAAATTTCTCATACCGTTCTGCAGCCTGGTGCCATCCCTCATCTTCAACAAATGTCTGATCCGATCTGAGATTCATACTCATCGGCTTGCCACAGCGCGGGCAATATGGAATCAGACCCGTCGGAACCGTAAGCTTTATTTCTCCGTCTTCCGGTTTTTGCAATTCCCCGTCTTTAATCTGGAATCCCTGGCTCAGCACCATTTTTTTAATAGTTTCTTCATTGTCATAGGTTTCTTTATGGCAAGGCTCACTACATTGAAACAGGCCATAATCTCCCTGTGTATAAAAGATTCTGTTTTTAGCAAATCCTGCCTTCTGAAAGCAATGATCCACATTTGTCGTCAGTACAAAATAATCTTTTTCTTTCACCAGCTCATACAGGTTCTGATATACCGGTTTTGGCGCATCCATATAACGGTTGATATAGATATATCTGCACCAGTATCCCCAGTGTTTTTCCAATGTTTTATATGGATAGAAGCCTCCCGAATA
>CAKRPO010000051.1 GCA_934378195.1 uncultured Blautia sp. | reverse complement strand
TTGCCATAACAGGATTTCGTGTCTTTTCTTCTTTATTTCCAAGACTTAAATATACATTTCGGCTCTTTATCCCTCGCACTTTCATATAATCTATAAATCCCGGAAACCAGACAGACGGTGATGCTGCCGCGACACCAGAAAATATGACCGTCTGGCAGGACACCCATAATGAAAACAGCCCTGAAAGAGAATATCTGCCAATATAATAAGTCTTACTTTTATCTGAACGTAAATGATTTCTTATTATATCATTTTATCCCCAGGAATCCAATTCCTTCTACAGCAATATAGCGCAAAAAAGTGGAACTTCTCCTGCTCATCAGAAGTCGTTCCACTTTTTGAAATTCTTATTATTCTGTTTTCTCATTCACCGCGATCCAAATCTCGCACTGGTAATTCGGATCTGAGACATCCTGTGATGAGTAAACCTCAAACTCCACATTCTCCGCATATTCATACTGTGCGCTCTGCGGGAAAAATTCTGTGACGATCTTATGATAAGTCTCGATAAAAGCATCCGGCATCTTTCCTTTGCTTGTAAAGACCGCATAAGTATTCGCCGGGATCGTCACGATCTCCAGGTCGTCGTCAACTTTTCTTCCATCATACTCGACACCGATCCCATAAGGAAACTGCTTCGCATTAAGCTCAGAGGAAAAACAAATTCCAAGCAGACCTTTCATCACCGGATTCTCCGGCATGCAGGCGATCAGCCTTCCCATTGTTCCGTCCGCACCGTACTCCTGCCACATTGCGGTAATGTCAGGCGTAGCATTTGCCGACTGCGGTTTATCAACTCTTTTTCTCTTGCAGACAACCTGAAATGCATCTCTTTTTTCAATTCTGTAATCCATCTTACTGCCTCCTGTTAAAGTTAATTTTACAGACAGGGGAGTAAAGATTCTGACTTTGCCGCTGTGTTTTGCTTCACTTGGTGTAATGCCATGGAATCGGGTAAAGGCACGGGAAAAACTTTCCGGCGTATCATATCCATATTTCATTGCTATGTCAATGATCTTTGCATTTCCCTTTGACAGTTCTTCACCTGCCAGAGAAAGGCGGCGCATACGGATATAATCACCAAGCGAAAATCCGCACAAAATACCGAAGACTCTCTGAAAATGAAACGAAGACGAATACGCCTGTTTTGCCACTTCTTCGAAGTCAATTTCTTCTGTTATATTCGCTTCCACATAATCAATCACTCTCTGTATTCCCTGTATCCAGTTCATTCTTTCACTCCCTTCCTGGTGATTACAGTCTAGCAAAATATAAGAGACATTTCCTGACTCTGCGTGCTCCCAGATGTTATGAAAAAAACACCTCTATCATTTAATCAAAAAATGTCTTCCATTTATCACCTGCGTGGTATGCATCAAAACACATTCTGATCTGTTCTTTATTGTTCTTTTCGCCTGCGAGTTCAGGAAGTTCGTCCTCTGCAAAATAGTCAAAACCTGTAGTCTCGATATTCTCTTCAAAACCTCCGCCAGTCGCCGCGCAGAGCATGAATATCTTGCAGACTCTGTATGCATAGACCGGAAGATTATGCTTTTCCCTGTCCTGAATGGCGATCACGCTTTTGACAGAAACATCAAGACCTGATTCTTCTTTCACTTCTTTTATTGTATTTTCTGTCACGGATACATTTACATCACACCATCCCCCCGGCAGTGACCAGGTTCCGTTGTTTTCGTGAACGAGCAGGATTTTTCCCTCTTTAAATATCGCCGCACGGGTATCTATTTTTGGTGTCTGGTAGCCGGTTTCATTACAGAAAAGATCTTTTACCTTTTCCACTTGCAGACCGGAAAGCTCAGCCATCATTTCAGCAGAAATATCCCGGATGCGTTCATAACGTTCTTTGTCATAAACATCTTTTCCATAGGTAAGCCCTGCCTGTGCAAGACTCTGCAGTTCCACGATCAGATCGATCCATTGTTTATTTTTATCCATCTTGTAAGTTCCCTCCTCAATACAAATTGATCTTCGTTTCAACAAGTCTGTCACCTTCATACTGCAGTTTCACAGAGAAAAAACGTTCTTCGCCCGAAAGAAGCAGATCAAGAAATACCTTATCCCCTTCCCACGCAGGAAGCTCTGATACTCTGGCTTTGTCGATCCAGCAAAGCTCACCCTCATTGCATACGATCAGTTCACCAGTATATCCGTCCGCTGTAAACACGCACATAAGCTCAGATTCACATTCACTGTTTATAAACGTTACCAGCCCACGAAACTTATATGAGGTGAGCGTAAGTCCTGTTTCTTCCTTTACTTCACGCACGAGACATTCCTCCGGCGTTTCCTGGCTTTCCACATGCCCGCCAACGCCAATCCATTTGCCTTCGTTCATGTCATTTTTCTTTTTTACTCTGTGAAGCATCAGATATTTATTATCATTTTCTATGTAACATAAAGTAGTCGTTGTCATTCTAGATTTCCTTTCTTTCATACATTCCTATCTCTAATAACTATAGCATACTCCCAAACCAAAATACACAGACATGCCCCGTTTAATTGACTTTTCTGTGCATTTATGGTAATGTCTGGTTAGCATATCCTAACCGTTTATTTAAAAAATTTCAAGTTAAGGAGGTCCTCTCTATGACACCTGAAAAATATAAACAGCTTTCTATCAAAGAGTTCACACAAGCAGCTAAAATCTACGACAGCGGACATGCCGGCATTTATGAAATGTGCAAGGATGACTACCCGCCGATTCTGGCCGAACTAGAAAAGGAACCCTTCCACGATGTGCTCGACTGCGGCTGCGGAACCGGACCGATGATTGAATTGCTTCATCAAAAATATCCGGATAAACATTATGTCGGACTTGACCTCACTCCGGAAATGATCAAGGTCGCTCAGGCAAAGAACCTTTCCAACACGGAATTTATCGTAGGCGACAGCGAAAATCTTCCTTTTGCTGAGGATTCTTTTGATGCGGTTATCTGCTCCAACAGTTTTCATCACTATCCGAATCCTCAGGCATTTTTCAACAGTACATACCGTGTCCTGCGAAAGGGCGGCCGACTTGTTTTGCGCGACTATACCTCTTCGGATTTCATTGTCTGGATGATGAACCATCTGGAAATGCCTCTGGCAAATCTGTGCGGCCACGGCGATGTGAAAATACACAAAGCTTCAGAATTCATCGCCATGGCAGAAAAGGCCGGATTTACCGTCCTGACCATAGAAAAACAGAAAGGGTTCCGTGCCCACCTCGTTGCACGCAAATAACAGTAGCTCATCTCATTGAAAAACGCCTGCGGCAGTCAGCTGTACAGGCGTTTTTGTGAACCCATCACTTATTTTTTTCCATAAATGATCCCCATTCCACTGATCATCCATGGTGTTGTTACAAAGCGCGGGATAAAATCCAGTTTCTTTTCCAGATTTCCTATGTAATGTACTTCTGAAATGCCTTCCGCTTTCAGTTCACGGACAAACTGCTCCATATCTCCATACAGTGCTTTCTGAGAAAACATATCCTGGAAAGAAAAAACGCCGCCTTTTTTTACTACCCGGAGTGCTTCTCTTACAACATCTCGTTTGTCTTTTGCCGTGCGTACTTCATGGAATACAAAGTTGCTTACTGCCGCGTCAAACGTTTCATCTGGAAAATCCAGTTTCGCAGCATCTCCTTTCTGGAAAGATATACGGTCTGCAACACCTTCTATCTGTGCGTTTCTTTCACACTGTTCTTTGGCGTAATTCCATTCTGCGCCCCAGTAGTCCATTGCAGTGATCTGTGCCTTTGAAAAAGCTTTGGCACAGCGAACCGTAAGCGCAGCTGCCCCGGCATCCGATGTCGAGCAGTCTTCCTTCTCCGTTCCGGTCAAGATGCTCTACCAGATGTTCATGCACACCCGCCATCATATTTCCTTTTCCAAATGCAAATGTCTCATGGCAGATCAACATGTAGACAGCCATGATAAGTGCCACTACGCAAAGCACTCCGGACACTGTCGTGACCACAGGTTTATCCAGTACTGTCTGTGCGAGCACATAACAAATCCGAAAAAATTATGTTTTGCAATATAAAAAGCCTACCGCATTATTTGCGATAGACTTCTTTTTGTCCGTTCAGATATTTAATTAACGCCATCGTTCCTGCATCCGCATGGATGCCGATTTCTCTTACAAGCCTTATTCTCTCTTCCACAGTATAATCTCCTCTGATAATCTGTGATTACAGGATCCAGGATTGCCGCCAGCAGTGCTTCTTTATTCTCAAAGGAAAAATAAAAAGCCCCCGTCGTAACTCCCGCCGCCTTACAGATGTCCCGAAGATTCGCCTTGGCATAACCTTTCTCAAGGAACTCTGCTCTGCCAGATCTGATTAATTTTTGTTCGGTTTGTTTTCTGCGCTCATCATTCATAACACTCGTTATGTTAGCATACACTAATCATTTTGTCAATGTTGTACGTTCCCATGGCATTCCCGGCTCACCAGGTATCCTTTTTTGTCTTTTATGATCTCGTATTTTTTTGCCAGCGGATTCTCGGAGCCAACCACGCAGTAGTCACATTTGTCAGAATTTCCGCAGGTTCCGCGGCGGATCAGAGTGCCGTGGATCTGACTGATTCCCCAGTAGTCGGAATTGCAGAAAAGCGGCAGCACATGCATCAGATCATGTTTCTTGGCAAATTCTGCATTTGGGCATTGTGAGAAATGATATCTGGCGGCGTGGTTCTTTTTGTCGTATGGTTCTGATATATTGCAGAATGTCGCCGGATACTGTTCATACTGTTTTCGGTCCTTTTTTCCTATTATGTGGAAAACTTTGTCTATCAGCCACATGTCAAAGCTTCGGTTCAGATTGAAAACCCTTCCCATTTTTACAAAACCAGCCATAAACAGATTTGTGACAAACTCCTGCAATTCTTCTACAGGCGGGTGATCCGGCAACAGCGGATACATGGAAAAAATAACAATACTGCCGTAGATTGCAAGCGCATGCATATTCTTTTTCCCGCCATAATCCGGGATTTCTTCTAAATATTTGTCATACTGGCGGCTGACCGCATCCCAGATTCTGCCGCCCTCATCGTTTCCATATCGCGCATTCAGCCAGTCTTTTACTGCCTGGCAGAAGTCCGGCATATCGTTTAATTTCATATGTTCACTCATCGTTTTCCCCTTTTTTGATAGTATATACTCATTTTGGTTAGTTTTTACTTACTCTTATTTTATCATAAATTCTTTTCACTCAACTAATAATTTTCTACAAAATAAAAAATGATATCCTCCGAATGTTTCCATCCGTAAGGATATCATTTTTGAGTTATTTGTTACAGTCGCATAAAACCGGACATCATACAGCCGCCCGCTGCTCCTGCCTCCATCACCATCTGTAGACGTTCCATATTGATTCCACCAATTGCATACACCGGCACCGGGCAGGCTTTACAGATTTCTCTGACAAAGTCCAGCCCTTTTCCCTTCAGACCTTTTTTGCATTCTGTTTCAAAAATCGTCCCGAGAATGATCTGTGTAGCTCCGTTTTTTACAGCCATCTCTACATCTTCCATACTGTGACAGGAGACACTGATCTCCTGAAATTCTTTCTTCAACTGGCTGTATTTTTCTTCATCCATTGCCTCAAGTGACGGAATTGACAGATGAATCCTCTTGCATCCCAGTCTGTATGCTACAGAAATTCTGGAATGCAGAAAACAATCCACTTTTTCCTCTTTGCACAAACTAAGCAGTTTTTCTGCCAGCACTTCATACTCCTCATCTGACAAATCTTTTTCTCTCAAGATCACTGCATGTGGATGCAACTGAATCACTTTTTGCATTTGCTTAAAAAAATCTCCCTGTACCAGTGCACGATTTGTAATCACAATGGTATGTTCATATTGCTTACACATAAATGTAGTCATTCAGAACCGGCTGTAGGCCGCCCTGCTCCATATCTTTATACATTTTTTCAAAAGAACGGTCATCATTAATCTCGAACTGTTCATCTCCGACATCCACATCCTCTTTGCCTTCATATTTTTCTTCATGATCGCCAATTCCGGTAGAAACACCTGCTGAAACTTTGGTCGCACATATTTTTGCGATTCCGTTTCGGAACGTGGCACTCTCACGACTGGATACTGTAATTCCTGCAAACGGAAGGAAGATACGATATGCGCATAATACCTGACAAAGCTCTTTTTCTCCGACATCGCGAGGATTGATCTTGTCATTATTCACGATCGGGCGAAGACGCGGACAGCTTAATGACAACTCTGCATGTGGATATTTACGATTAATATAATAAACATGCAGTGCTGTAGCCAACGCATCCTTTCGGAAATCGTCGAGACCCAGAAGTGCCGAAAATCCTGCTCCACGCATACCGCCCATGATTGCACGTTCCTGAGAATCAAAGCGGTATGGCCACACACGTTTATGCCCCATAAGATGAAGTGTCTCATATTTATCTGTATGGTAAGTTTCCTGGAAAACAGTTACATAGTCTACCCCACATTCGTGAAGATATTTGTATTCATCCACATTCACCGGATAAATCTCAATCCCGATATTTTTGAAATATTTTTTTGCAATTTTTACGGCTTCACCAATATATTTCACATCGGAATATGCACGGCTCTCGCCTGTGAGTATCAGAATTTCTTCCATACCAGTCTTTGCAATGACCTGCATTTCATGTTCAATTTCTTCCTCTGTCAGTTTTTTGCGTCGGATATTATTATAACAGTTAAATCCGCAATAAATACAATAGTTCTGACAGTAGTTTGCAATATATAACGGGGTAAAGATATAAACTGTATTTCCAAAATGATTTTTTGTAAGCTCTTCTGCTTTTCTTGCCATCTGCTCCAGATACGGTGCTGCAGCCGGAGATAAAAGTGCTTTGAAATCTTCAATTGAACATGATTCATGAGAAAGTGCACGTTCCACATCTGCAGCTGTATAAGAATCATAATCATACTCATTCATTGCCTGAAGCACTTTATCTTTTATATCGGATTTAATGACCTGCATTCCTTCCATATATTCCATATGATTCGTACGGAAAGAAGGATCCTGTTCCAGTCTGTGTTTTCGCTCCAGTGCAGCTGGCGGTAGTTTATCACTGTCTACAAAATACACCTGATTTTCTTCATTCATCGTTCTACTTCCTCCTTACCGTAAAAATCCTGTCAGCGGATCGGACGCACTTCCACCTCTGGCAAGCACTCTTCCCATTCCGGTAAGATAAGCTTTTCTTCCTGCTTCAATAGCAAGCTTAAATGCAGATGCCATTTCCGGGATATTTCCTGCAGTGGCAATTGCTGTATTTGCCATGATTGCCGCTGCTCCCATCTCCATAGCTTCACATGCCTGGGATGGCTTGCCGATTCCGGCGTCCACAATGATCGGCAGATCGATCTCATCGATCAGTACCTGAATCATAGCTTTGGTTGCAAGACCTTTATTGCTTCCGATCGGTGCAGCCAACGGCATGACTGCTGCCGCTCCGGCATTTTGAAGATCTCTTGCTGTATTCAGATCCGGATTCATATAAGGTAAAACAACAAATCCTTCTTTTGCCAGGATTTCTGTCGCTTTGACTGTCTCATAATTGTCCGGAAAAAGGTACTTTGCGTCACGCATAACTTCAATTTTTACAAAATTCCCACATCCCATCGCTCTGCTCAGTCTTGCGATACGGACAGCTTCTTCGGCTGTTCGTGCGCCCGATGTATTTGGAAGCAGCGTAACTCCCTTTGGAATAAAATCCAGAATATTCTCACTCTCCTGTGTATTAGCACGTCTGAGAGCCAGCGTAATGATTTCTGCTCCTCCCTGTTCAACAGCTGCTTTGATCAGATTCATGTTATACTTTCCTGAACCAAGAATAAATCGACTCTTAAACTCTTTTCCACCTAATACAAATTTATCTTCCATTTTCTTCTCTCTTTCTTAATCGTATTTTTCCTGCATAATCCTTCTGCAGGACTTTATTGGATTCATTTGTCAGATAACCTGCTGCTCTTCCCGCCGACAGTTTTTCAGCCCCCTCCAACAAATCGCAAGACTTCAATCTCATCGCCATCCTGCATCGTTATACTGCTCACCTGTTCTTTTGGAATAATCTCAAAATTGCGTTCTATTACCACCCATTCCGTTTCATATCCCGCCTCCTTCAGATATTCCAGAAGATTTTTGCCGGCAATGTCTTTTGCCTCTCCATTAATCTGTACCATTGATACACTCCTTTTACTTTTTAACACCGCGTTTATATACGCAAAAAGGCACCGGACAACACACTCCTAGTGTTATCCGGCGCCTGAAATACTCTGTGAAAAGTGGTGCCCCCAGTTCACTCAAAAAACAAATTTTGTATATTATATATAATTTTCATAAAATTTGCAAGCTATATTTATCAATTCCTGTCCGAATAATTTTTCGGCAAACTTTTTCTAATTTGAATTGCAGCACCATTTTGCATAACAGAAAATCCATGTTATCCTTAAATTGCAAGAAGATTCTTAATTGCTTCCATATAAATCTGCACTGCTTCTTCCATTCCTGATACAAGAATGAATTCATCAGCACCATGGATACGATAATCAATTCCCGGCATTTCCGGCCCAAATGCAATGATATTCTCAAGTGACTTCGCGTAAGTTCCGCCACCGATTACCATTGGTTTGTTTTCTGTATCGCCAGTCACATCTACATAAGCTTTATACAGAGCGTTTACAAGTGGGGATTCTCGTGGGAAGAACAGCGCATCGCCGACCATATGAATCTCAATATGTCCATTTTCATCTTCCAGTCTGTCTGCACACATCTTACGAACTTCATCTGCTTTAAGTGTGACCGGTACACGGATGTCAATCGTGCTGGAAATCACGCCATCCTCTGTCTTAACGATTCCATTGCACAGAGTCAGTTCACCATATTCATCTTCAAATTTAAGTCCAAGTCCAGATCCATCGCAGGCAGTGCCGATATGTTCATTATAGAATTTTACGAAGTCATCTTCGAACCCGGCTTTTGCAAGACATTCAAATGTCACACCTGCTGCATTGACACCGAGAGTCGGTGTGCTGGCATGTGCCGGAACACCTTTTGCATAAATGCAGATTTCACCATTTTCTTCTGTTACTTTGTATTCCTGAAGTTTTGTTTCAGCAAGAGCTGCTTCCAGTTTTTCTTTCAAGCCAGCTTCTGCCGGAACAACTGTATTACAGGTATCACACACAGCGTTGGAAACAAAACCACCGTTCATAGAAATGATCTTTGTATTCTTGGAATACGCGGTCATCATCACCATTCCCTTTTCGCCGTGAATACACGGGAAGTTCGCATCTGGTGTGAAACCACAGGATACTTCTTCAGCAACTTCATTATAGTGTTCCATACATTTGGAACCTGTTTCTTCGTTACATCCCATGATCAGACGAACTCTCTTATTGAGTTTTACGCCGGAATCACGAAGCAGTTTCATTGCATAAAGAGCTTCCAGAACCGGTCCTTTGTCATCCGTAGTTCCACGTCCATAAACATGGTCACCTTCTCTGGTGAGTTTAAACGGGTCATAAGTCCAGTCACCACCGACCGGAACGATATCAAGATGGCCTGCAATACCAACGATTTCTTCTCCCTCTCCCATTTCTGCGTAACCACAGTAATTGTCCAGGTTTACAGTCTTGAATCCAAGTTCATCTGCAATCTTGAGTGCTTCCTCAAGTACCTTTGCAGGGCCTTCTCCAAAAGGTTTTCCCTCTGACGGAGTTCCAATCTGTGAATCAATCGCAACCAGTCTTCCGAGATTTGTCAGTATCTCGTCTGTTAATCCATGAATTTCTTCTTTGATGCTCATTATCATTTCCTCCAAATCACATTTTCCTGCTAAAATCCATCTGTTCTGGCAGTCTTACTTTAATATACACTTTTTTGTCCTACATCACAAGTACCTGTAACTCTTCGAATACCTTATCCGTATACATCTGCTTGATCTCATGGCGGTTCATTCCAGCAACCTCCGCATGCACCTCATAAATATTGACTTTATCTTTAACACGAATACAAAAGTACACAGTTCCCTGTACACTGTCTACATTATTTGGATCAATATTTCCTGTTGTCCCGGTTATCCCAATAGCAATATCTGTATGCAATTTTTCCTGCACGGTTCTCGCCATCGCTTCGGCGCATTCTTTTGAATATACACCATATTTCCGTATGATTTCTTCATCCACTCCGATAAAAATTTTTGTCTCATTCAGATAGGTCACATATCCTCCCGGAAAGATTGCAGATGCACCTTCGGTATCTGTGATCGTAGATGCAATCATGCCGGACGTACAGCTCTCCATCGTAGAAATCGTCGTATGTGTATCAATCAGTTTCTTAATGATATCATCTTTTTGTTTCTGTTTCATATTTTTGTCTCTCGATCCCATCAAAATTTCTGTTGCTATTATAGCAAATTTGCATCCGTCAGGCAAATTTGCGAAGACTGAGATAATAACTGATCACCAGTAAAACAGCAGCTCCTGTCCACGCCGCAATCTCCGCATAGAAAATCCCATTCTGCCCAACCAGTTTCGGAAGCAAAAGTGCCACACCGACTCTGACAAAAAACTCTACCACTCCACTCAACATCGGAATCATGGTATTTCCAAGTCCCTGCAGTGCAGAACGGTACACATACAGAAAATAAAGGATGCACAGACAGGAGGCCATAATAGAAAGATAATGCCAGGCGATTGCAAGTACCTGATTTGTCTGTTCTGGATTTCCGGAAATAAACATCGAAAGCAGTGTTTTTCCAAAGAGAAACATCATTACACTGATAAATGCAGATGTAAGAAAAGCAAGAAACGCGCTTGCATGAACTCCTTTTTTGATTCGTCTGATTTCCCCGGCTCCCAGATTCTGTCCCACATAAGAAACCACTGCATAGCCATAGGAAATTGCAGCCATTTCCAGCACTCCGTAGAGCTTATTGGTCGCAGTAAATCCGGCAACAAATAAAAAGCCGTATCCATTGATCACAAACTGAACTGCCAGCCCACCTACAGAAATGATCACATCCTGAAACAAAATTGGTGCCCCAAGTCCAAATAATTTTCGATTCAACCCAGGAACTTTTGCAAAATCATCCCTGTCTGTATGTACAATCTTAATTTTACGAACAATAAAGAAACAGTAAAAAGCCGAAAAAGCCTGTGCAGTAACCGTTGCCAGTGCGGCTCCTGCAACACCCCATTTCAAACCTGCAACAAACGCAAGATCCAGCATTACATTAATAAAAGACGCAATGATCATTGCAATCAACGGTGTCCTACTGTTTCCAAGAGCCCGCAAAACAGATGCAAATATATTATAGGCCGCCACAATTGGAATCCCGCAAAATACGATTCTCAGATAGATCAATGACATTCCGATGATATTATCCGGTGTATTTAACAGAATAAGAATCCATCTGGCAGCGAGCTGACTGATCAGAAAAAGCAGTATAGCTGTCACTGCGGTAAGCAGATAACTGTGGGCAACTGTCTTTTTCAGATCCGTCCATTTCTTTGCCCCATAATGCTGTGAGATCAGGATGGAAAATCCCTGCGTAACACCGGTAGAAACTCCAAGAACCATCCACATAATCCATTCTACAGCCCCAAGTGCTGCAAGTGCCTGCACACCTGCCACCTGGCCGACAACGATCGTATCTACCATCGTATATAATTGTTGAAAAATATTCCCCAGCATCAATGGCACTGCAAAAAGCAGAATCAGTTTTGCCGGAGAATCTTTTGTCATATCACGAATCTGTGCTGACATGAAACCCTCCATACTTCTACCTTTTTAAACTGTTATATTACCCAATATATGGCGAAAATCTTCTGGGAGCGGTGCATCCAGTACAATCACTTCCTGGCTGAATGGCTGTCTGAAAGTCATATTTCCTGCATGTAATGCTGCACGATAAATAGGATACTGTTTTTTTCCTGCCTGCGATGTACCATACAGAGAATCACCCAGCAATGGGTGTCCGGATACCTGCATATGCACCCGTATCTGATGCGTACGTCCTGTATCCAGTTTTAAACTTACGACCGACCATTTTTCTGTACTGTAACGTACCTGATAATGCGTGACTGCCCTCAGACAGTTCGTGAACTCAATGTCTTGTCCGGCAATCTCGGAATCCACCTTTAAACTGCCATTGTCTTTTACAGCTTCCATCCGCAGTGGATGTCCTCCGACTTTTCGAATCGGAAATTCTATTGTATGCCATTCTGTTGCCTGGTCCACGGAAAGAGTACCTTCTGCAAGTGCAAGATACTGTTTCTGCAAAATTCCTTTTTCACGTTGTTCCTGCAATCTCTGTGCGGCTACCTGATTTTTTGCAAAAAGGACGATTCCTGATGTTTCTTTATCCAGGCGTCCCACCGGACGTATACAGACAGAAAGAGCCTTTTCCCGAAAATATGCAGCAACATGGTTTGAAAGGCTGTCACTGTAATGTACACCGGAAGGATGTGTCAACACTCCTGCCGGCTTATTTACTGCCAAAACATCCTCATCCTCATATAAAATATTCAGACCTGCTTCTGCCCCTTCACCCGAGATCAATTGTGCAGACTGTGTTTCTTCTGTCTCCAGACAGACCTTAATCTCATCCCCACAGGAAACCTTTTCGGTCACTCTGCACTGTACGTTATTTTTACAGATTCCGTTTGGACGGAATTTAGCACGGCTGATCTGCTTTTTCGTAAGTCCCAGATATTCTCGAAGAAGCTTTTCTACGGTCATTCCCTGCATAGTTTTTTCTGCTGCTATAGTAAGATATTTCTCCATAAACTTCCTTAAAAATATGAATTTCTCTTTGTTACTCTCTTTATTATTGTCCTGAATCTCTCCTGCCATTCTATACCGGTCTGTCACTTTAATATTCCGGCATTTTCCGGTATTCCTACATTTTGATAGGAATGCAGGATTCTCTCCAGTTCATGAATTGCCGGTGTAAGAAATTTATTTTTGTGATATACCAATTTAAATCTGCGGTTCCATTCCCCGTTTTCATTCCGAAAAACATGAATACTCCCATGCTGAATCTCGTGATACATCAGGCGCAACGACATCACGGAAAGGACCCGGTCATAAAGCACTGCATTGAGCAGTGTCCGTGGACTGTTGGCTTCCCATACTGTCTGAAATAAAATCTGGTGGTGTGCCGCATAATCTTCAAATAACTGACGTGTTCCACTTCCCTGTTCGCGCATGGCAAACTGTTGATCATTAAGATCCTGTACCTTAAGAATCTTCCTCTCATAAAGAGGATGCCCCTTTCCGACTGCAAGCACCAGACAGTCCTCAACGATTGGAAGCACCGTCAGATCAGAGGATAAAATCTCACCTTCTACAATACCCACATCCAACTCGGAACGCAATAGCTTCTGTTCAATCTCCCGTGTATTACTTACATAAGAGGAAACCTTTACCTCCGGACAGTTTTTCTGAAGTTCCGGAATCAGAAATGGGGTCAAACAGGTCCCGACCGTGATCGTCGAACCCAGTTTCAATGTCGAAGACTGTCCCTGATTCAGCATCAATTCTTCTGTCTCTTCAAACTGATGGACCAGTTCTCTCGCTCTTGGAAGAAGAATCTCACCTCTTTCAGTAAGAAACAGTTTCTTACCAAGCCGCTCAAACAAAAGTCCGTTATAGTGCTTTTCCAACTCACGGATTGCCTGACTTACTGTCGGCTGAGACAGATATAAATGTGCTGCCGCCGCACTCATCGAACCGTAATCTGCTACTGCAACAAAAATGCTCAGATGTCTGAGTGTCATCTTCATCTCCTCCTGTAAAGCATCTTTATATAGGTAATTCCTATTATTTCTATAAAATAATATCATTTTTCAAATACATACTCAAGTGGTATATTATGATTTGCAATCACAAATTACTATCTTTCAAGTCAATCAAACAAAGAATGGAGAATTTATAAATGTCAGCATTAACAGTAAGTAAAGAAGATGAAAAACGAGTAAAAGGAATGGGATTTCTCAACAATCGTGGAACAGATCTTTTTTCTGCACGTGTTCTCACAACAAATGGAAAAGTGACCGCTGCACAGCATCGCTGTATGGCAGATGCTGCCGAAAAATATGGCAACGGAAATCTGCTGTACACGACCCGTCTTTCAGTTGAAATTCAGGGAATTCCATATGATAAAATCAATGAATTTCAGGAATTCATTTCCAGAGAAGGTCTTGTGACCGGCGGTACCGGTGCCAAAGTACGTCCGGTAGTCTCCTGCAAAGGAACAACCTGTCAATATGGACTCCTTGATTCCTATGCTCTTTCCGAAGAAATCTACAAGCGCTTTTATGAAGGATTTCGTGATACCGCGCTGCCACACAAATTCAAAATTGCTGTCGGTGGATGTCCAAACAACTGCGTCAAGCCGAATCTGAATGATGTTGGAATCATTGGTCAGCGCATTCCTGAAATAAACAGTGAAATCTGCAAGAGTTGCAAAAAATGTGCAATTGAGGCATCCTGTCCAAATGGCGTTGCCAAAGTTGTCGATGGAAAAATTCAGATTGATAAAACTCTATGTAAACATTGTGGCCGCTGTGTTGGAAAATGTCCATTCCACACAATTGAAGATGGGGCTTATGGATATAAAATCTATATCGGTGGACGCTGGGGAAAGAAAATTTCTCAGGGAAGAGCACTCAGCAAAATTTTCACCTCCAAAGATGAAGCTCTGGATGTTATTGAAAGAGCAATTCTTTTCTTCCGTGACAACGGACAAAAAGGTGAGCGTTTCGCTGAGACCATTGAACGAATCGGTTTTGAAAATGTCGAAAAAGCTTTGATTCAGGAATATTAATCGCACAGTTGTAGTATTTTTAATAAGTCCTTTTTCGGAAGATCCGGATTGCTTTGATAGATGTCAATGTAGTCCGGATCTTCTGTTCTGGCATTGAACGCCGGAAAAAGGAAACCACATTCTGGTTTACCTGGCTCATAGTCACCGCTTACCGGACAGATTGCGCAAATGATATATTCGTATATTTCTTCGGATTCCCAAAGACTTTCATGGTCTGCCGCTTTGAGTGGGATATCGTATGTATTGTGGAAGAGATATACGGCATAGTCGTGATTTGTATGATAGTTCTCGGCAATATATTCATAAAATGCTTCCAAAAGGGCATCATTTTTGAGACCGCAGGATTTGATTCCGAGAAGGAGTTGACGGATTCCACCTGAAATATATGCTTCTTTTGGAATTTTATATCGTCTGATATTCTGGTTCGTTGGTGAGAATGGGATAGTTTTAGCTATGGCGAGATTCTTCTCTTTATCGGAGTTTTTGAGTTTAAGGAAGTTGATATTAAAGGTTCCGTCAATAAAACCGTCTGCGTCCATATAACTGCCGGCTATTCGGGTCATAGAAGCTCGGGAAATGGTCATTCGACGGGTAAGTTCGAGCATATCTTCACGGTTGATTCGGGTGATTGATGGCATGGGAGTATCCTTTCTTATCTTAATATCTTAATAATTATTCTTTTACGTAACCAGTTATCCATATATCGGATCGTAGAACACAAAGCTTGTGTTTCCGGTTTTCGACCGTGCGCTTATAGATGACTGCTTTTGCAAACTCGCTTCGCTCAGACAGAGCACAGCAGTCATCGCTAGCACAGCCGAAATTCCGGAAGCCTCGCTGGTGTTCCTGCTCCGATACATGGAAGCTGGTTACTGAGTATCGAAAATATTTATTTTTCCAGCTTATAAAGCAAATAGCTCTCTAATTTTTTATAAATCAAAAACCATAGGTACACAAAACTTGCCAGGTAATCCTAGTCGGTGTAAACTGTTCAAGAATGCCTCGGCATTCTTCTTTATAGTATAACAAACATGTAAAAAGAAAGATACAAAAAAAGAAGCAGATTACTCTGCTCCTGAAATTCTATCACACCTTCAAAACTACATACATGTTGACTA
>CAKRPO010000050.1 GCA_934378195.1 uncultured Blautia sp. | reverse complement strand
AATGAAATTACCCTTAAGTATTCACTGCCGGCAGCAATCGTATCCGGACTGCTTGTGAAGATCTTCATGATCGTAGTTGGCATAGAAAAGGAAATCACGAAAAACACGAGGGAAACGATCAGTGAGATTCGTTCCGCCAGACCAAGAATTCTTTCTACTGTCTTTTTATCCCCTTTTCCCCAGTACTGTGCACATAAAACTGAAGCACCCGTGGCCATACCATAATATAGGCAGAAAAGAATAAACGTATACTGATTCGCAAGAGATGAGGCCGACATGGCAGTCTGGCTTACATATCCAAGCATTACCGTATCGGCAATGTTTACCAGAGTTCCGATCAGATTTTGGATCATGATCGGAAAGGCTAGTTTTGAAGCATATTTTAAGAAATCTTTTTTATTTAGCATACATGGTTTTTCCTTAGTTCTTATTCAAAACCAATTGTATCATACTCTTGCATTATAAACATATACCTTTTAGAATTATTTTTTTATCTTAAACTTTTTATTCTTTTATTGGAATATCTTCTATGCCCCAAATGTGTAAAAAGCTGTCCAAGAAAGGCATTATGATATATAATATCGTTACATAAAGAAACAGGAGTAAAGAAAAATGGTATTTTTATTAGCAATTATTTATCTTTCATTTATCAGCCTCGGACTTCCGGACGCTCTGCTCGGTGCAGCATGGCCGAATATGTATCCACAATTTCAGGTTCCGGTATCCTACGCGGGAATAATCTCTATGATCATTGCATTGGGAACTATTATTTCCAGTCTGCAAAGCGATCGCCTCACAAGAAAATTTGGAACAGGCAAAGTAACTGCCGTAAGTGTTGGTATTACTGCACTTGCCCTGTGGGGATTTTCCATCAGCCATAGTTTTATCCTCTTATGCTTATGGGCAATCCCATATGGTCTTGGTGCCGGAAGTGTAGACGCCTCTTTAAACAATTATGTTGCATTGCATTATTCCAGCAAACATATGAGCTGGCTGCATTGTATGTGGGGCATCGGAGCTACACTCGGTCCTTATATCATGGGTGCCGTACTGACTGGCGGTGCCACATGGAATACAGGATATCGGATCATTTCTGTATTACAAATCGCACTTACAGCGGTTCTGATATTCAGTCTTCCAAAATGGAAAGGACAAAACACATCATCTGGTGAAACAGTCCATGGAAAAGCTCTTTCTCTGAAAGAAATCCTCGCAATTCCGGGTGCAAAGGCAGTTATGATCTGCTTCTTCTGCTATTGTGCAATTGAATCAACAACCATGTTATGGGCAAGCAGTTATCTGCACCTGTCAAAAGGCGTAGATGCCAAAACAGCAGCTTCCTTTGCCGGTATGTTTTGTATCGGTATTACCATTGGCCGTGGAATCAATGGTTTTATTGCCATGAAATTAAAGGACTGCCAGATGATCCGAATGGGACAGGCCATCATTCTTACTGGTATTATCGTGATGATACTTCCTTTTGGAAAGACGGTTTCACTAATCGGGTTTTCATTGATCGGACTGGGTTGTGCACCCGTCTACCCCTGCATTATCCACTCCACACCGTCACATTTTGGTGCGGAACGCTCACAGGCAATTATCGGTGTGCAGATGGCAAGTGCTTACGTTGGAACATGCCTTATGCCACCATTGTTTGGCCTGATTGCAAATCATATATCTATCAAATTGTTGCCTGTATATTTACTGATTTTACTTGCACTGATGGTATATATGCATGAACTGTTGGAAAGGAAATGTAAAAAAATGTAAAAAAATATAAAACGACTCTTCATTTTTCCATTATCTGGTCGCATTCTCAAAGAAAAAGGGATCCTTCACTCAGTAAATTTGAATGAAATGATCCCTTGTCAATATCTATTTTATGCCAATACATTCCATAATTATCTTCTCACATCTGTCATATCCCAGCTGCGAACTGTTCAGACACAACGTATAATTGCTGGCCTTTCCCCATTTCTGGTCTGTGTAAAAGTTATAATTTGTCATACGTCTTTTATCGGTATCTGCCATCATTTTGACAGCTTCCTTCTCTTCTACATTGTATAAACGAGTGATACGCTGTATTTTTTCCGGCATGTTTCCATGAATAAATACATTCAGCACATCATCACGGTCTTTCAGGATATAGTCCGCATTTCTTCCAATGATCACACAGGGTTCTTTCTCAGCCAGATCTAAAATGACCTTTCTCTGTGCCTCATATACTATATCTTCTACTGATTTCCCGGTGATGTCACGTCCGGCAAATGCATATGCAAACAGACCTTTTTTAGGAGATAATTCTGCTTTTTCCTGAATATATTCCGGTGATAATCCGGACTTTTCTGCAATCTCATTGATAATATTTTTATCATAATAAGCGATTCCCAGTTTCTTTGCGACTTCTTCTCCGATAAAACGTCCACCACTTCCAAATTCTCTGCTGATCGTAATGATTCTTTTTTCCATCTCTGATTCCTCCTCAACTCAAAACATTAACTTTATTTTTTCTGATTTTCTTTAAGAACACATATCCTACAAGACATGAAATAATTTCAGTGATCGGAAATGCCCACCAGATCAGCGAAACTCCCATCTGACCATTTCTGACAAATATAGAAAAGATTCCGGCCAGTGGCAGGATGATAATAAGCTGTCTCAAAAGTGAAATAACCAGTGACTCCATACCACCATCCAGTGCCTGATAAATTCCCTGATAAGCAACATTGATTCCGGCAAATAAGAAGCTTACTGAGATCACTCTCATCGCACCGATAAAATATTCTCTTGACTGTCCCGCATTAAACAGAGTGGCAAATGCTCCAGGGAAAATCTCTGTGATTGCAATTCCCAGGATCATTAATACAATTGTATAAATCAGACCATATTTGATTCCATCCTGGATTCTCTTTTTGCTTCTCATTCCATAAGCAAATGCAATGATCGGGGTGATCGCATCTCTCAGTCCAAATGCAAGGAAGAGAACAAACTGCTGCACCTTATAGAAGAGACCATATGCTGTCTGTGCTGACGGATTGAATTTCAGGATCAGGTTCATTACATAAACCATAATGGACATCAGCGCCTGAGCAATAATTGCCGGAAGTCCAATTGCATAGATTTCCTTGATGATTCCGCCATCCGGCTTCATATATTTTGCTCCATGCTCGAATTCCTTATTTAGTTTCATATGGAAAATGAATAATAAAACTGCTGATGCTACCTGTCCAATTACGGTTGCGTAAGCAGCACCTTTCACTCCCATTTCAGGACAGGGACCAATACCATAGATCATGATCGGATCAAGGATGATATTTACAACTGCACCGACTACCTGACCGATCGTAGAATAAAGAGAACGACCTGTTGCCTGGAGTAATTTTTCAAATAATGAAAAGAAGATAATACCAAAAGAGATCACACAGCATATCCGCAGATAGCTGACTCCCATCTCCAGTACTTCAGTATCTACTGTCTGTGATGAAATATATGCTTTCACTCCAAAGATACCAAACAATAAGCAGACCACATAAATGATCACGCCCAGAAACAGACTGTTTCCTGCTACCTTTGCTGCTTTTTTACTGTTTCCCTGTCCAAGTGTCCTTGCAAGAAGTGCGTTCGTTCCGACACCGGTTCCAATCCCAACTGCCACCATAAGCATCTGAACCGGAAATACCAGTGTCAAAGCATTTAATGCCGCTTCACTGCCCACTCTCATATTTCCTACAAATGCACTGTCTACAATGTTATAGACCGCCTGCAATGCCATGGATAAGATCATTGGGATTCCCATCTGGATCATCAGCTTATTCACCGGCATATCTTTCATCTTGTTACTTTCCGCCATTTTGTTTTAACTCCTCTCTTTTTGTACAAAAAAAGTGCGCATCCTGTCTTATAAGCTGGACTTACGCTGACAGGCTACACACTTTTTTCATGACGAATATAATATTTTTTAGCAAAACAAAAACGAGTAGCTGGTAAACTGGATTTACGCATACTTGCTACTCGAATTATATTTCCTGTTTTTCAAAAAGTCAAATAAAAATTTTATTGACAGTTGTTCGCAATGTAATCAATAATCGTTTGACATACATCCTGTTTTGGTTTTCCAAGAGCAATCCCCAGTTCCATATATAGCAGATTTTCTGCTATCTGGAAATACCTGTTATCCGTAGCGGTACACTTTTTTCCCTGTGCAAGCCTTTTTTGTTTTCGCTGATAAATCATTTTTATAATAGCAACTAATGCTTCAGGATCATTCGCTTTTACTGCTTCTTTATAATTTTGTTCCCTCAGTTTTTCATTGTTTACCCATGCTGTCGGAATTTCTGGAATTCGTTTGATCAGATTCCACGCTTCTTCTTTTGTCAGGCATAATCTCAATCTTGAATCTGAGTTTGAAACCGGAACATATATTTTATCCTTTTCATCTTCTATTGGCTTTATCAAATAATACAATTTATTATTTTTTTCATCCGTCAGATTCAAGTATAAAATATCTTCTATTTTACAGATGCCTGTAACTGGTTTACTGACAAGATCTCCAATTTCATATTTCACAAAACTCGCTCCTTACTGACCGGCACTTTTATTCCGTAAAAGTATAACGTACAAAAGAGCCGTTATTATCTCCTGTTATGATTACAACGTCTCCATTCTCGTTAGATGTAGTTTCCAGGATTGGGAATCTTCCATTTTCTTTTACATAAGCCTCCGGGCTGGCTGCCTCTGCCTCGATCAGTGTTTTTTTACTGTATTGTTCTCCTCCACATGGATTTATATCCTCAATAAAAATTTCATACTCATGCATATGCTCTTCCTCCTGGAATTAATTTTATAAAAGCGAGTAACGTATTTTTTGCTTTGCTGCATGATTACGCTACTCGCCGTTATGATTATTATAAAACTATTTTACCCTGGTTTCAAAAGCAGTTTTTACTAAAAAAGTGCCTTATGTTTTTAGGCATTATTACCATGTGTTTAATATGCTCAAACATCTTCTACTGTTATTCCATGTTCTTTTTTTCCCTGAGATATCGTTTTAATAGAAATGTACAGAAATATGGAAATGTATAAATTCCGTCTTCTATTCCCACATTACTATCTGCAAGTTTTATTCCCCAATGGATATCGCTATAAGAATCACTGGATATCAATTGTCTCAATGACTTAGAACGGTTTCTGTTTGCCTTCACTTCTACTGGGACCAATTCATCCTTTGTTCTTACAAAGAAATCTTCTTCCAAAGTAGCATTTTCTTTTTTATAATAATACAGCCCAAGTCCCTGCTTCACAAATGCCTCTGCTACAAAATTCTCATATAGAGCGCCTTTGTATACTCCAAGATTTTTATTCGCCCGAAGATCTTCTTGTGCCTCTTCGTCCAATGAAGCAATCAATAATCCTGTATCCGGATAATAGATTTTAAATTTTGTGTCATCATAGTTTCCCTTTAATGGAAGCTCTGGATATTGCAGACAATAACATACCGAAATCACGCCTGCATCTTCAAGCCATGTTATACATCCCATATATTCTCGACTTCTGGCTTTTTTGTCTATTTTACTCAATTGAAATTTTTTATTTTCTTTTGCAAGCTGTACAGGTACGTTCCGATAGACACTTACGATTTTAGTCTGATCCAGACCTTCGGCGTATTTTCTGATATCTTCTTCATAATCCATCTGTATCTGCCGCTGAATTTCCAACGTATCAGTAAAAATATTTTTTTCAATATATACTTTCACTACTGCAGGCATTCCACCGAGTACACAATATTCCAGAAATAATTTCTTGTAAACTGATAATTCTGTTTCTGAAAATGGAGTTCCTGTCTGCATATGTTTCAGTATATCTTCAATATGCATCTCTGAATATCCTTTCGCCCACAGAAATTCTTCAAAATCCATCGAAAACATTTCATAATCTGTTTTATACCCCACGCTGTTACTATGGATTTTTCTGTAATTAATTCCAAGCAAAGAACCGCTGCATATAACATCAAATCTTCCGTCTAGTTTAAATGACTTAAGCGCAGTTGCAATATCTGGAAACTCCTGTAATTCATCAAAGATAATCAGTGTGTCATCTGCAATAAATTTCTTTGATGTATCAATCATGGAAATATTTTTTATAATATCTTCGACAGCATATCCGTCGCTCAATATCGTTTTATATTTAGGCTCCAGAACAAAATTAATGCTTACAATATTACTATAATTTTGTTCTGCAAAATGATTAATAGATTCCGTTTTTCCAATCTGTCTTGCACCTTTTATAATTAACGGAAGCCTTTCTTCATTTTTTTTCCACTCCAGCAGATACTCATCTATTTTTCTTTTTAAATACATAGAGTCACCTCCTTTTCTCAAGGCTATCACGTTTTATGAGTATATGTCAACCTGTTTTTCACGTTTTATGAGCGTATATTTTGTGATAATTCACGTTTTTATTGAATTTATGAGTCCGAGTTTATGAATCAGAAAAACCCCCAGGATTAACTCCCGGGGGCTTTCATACTGTTCATTCTACATTCTCAAACATCTCTGCCAATGTCATAGAAATATGGAAAAATCTTTTAATGTTACAACCGTATCAGCATTATAGTGATCCTCTTCCGGATCATCCTGGAGGATATAGTTATACTTCAATTCAAGGCGAACATCCAGAGACTCCTATTTACTGCTGCTCAACTACTGCCTTCCCCGCACAGAGTGCCGCTCCATATGCCGCCTCTTCTTCATATGCAGGAACATCCATCGGCATTCCAAACATTTCCTCTGCCAGTTTCCTCATCAGTGGATTCCGACGAATTCCATTTCCGGAGCCAACAAGACAGGTGGCTTTTTTGCCGGTAAGCTGGCACATCTGTTCGTACTGCTCATGCAGTTCACCCAGGATTCCACTGATCACACCGACCGTCAACGCACCCGGATGGAAATTTTCTACCCCGATTTCTGTGATCATTCCACGGCGTAATGGATCACTTCTTGTCCCGGAAAACGCTGTATCCACTTTCCATGCGGCTTCTTTTCCATATTTTTCAATGAATTCTTCGGCCTGTTTCTGCATTCGGGAATACATTCTTTCTTCAGTTCCTGCTGCCTCTCTGTAAAATTGCTCCAGCATCGCATACGCACGGCCTCCGCACAAAGAAGCTCCTACAAGAATATAGCTACTTTCGGTACACGGGCGAAGTTCTACACTGCCACCGCATTTCACAAACTCTTCCGTCACAAAAGAAATCTGGCTTCCGGTTCCTACATTCAGAAGAACTGTATTCTGCAGATCCCTGACTGAGCCAAACAGACTCGCCTGATTGTCACCAATCGATCCCATCACCGGTACTCCATCTCCGGTCTTTCCGATCAGAAAATGTCCCTTCCTGACTTCCGGCAGATAAGAAGTATTTACACCAGTCTTCTCCAGAGCTTCATACAGAAATTCCTGTTTTTCCAGATCAAAGCATCCCCAGCTTGCTGCCATGTCCAGTCCTATAACAGGAACAGTATTTCCACACAGGCGCATGGCAATATAATCACTGATCGTTGTCATCTTTACAGCTTCTTTCGGGATCTTCCCCTCTTTCTGAAGATAAAAATGTGTCACTACACCATAGCCAGACGCTGCCGCACCTACTCCCTGCAAAATTTCCACACAGGTTCTGCCGTCTTCCAGTGGAATCTCACCACTTCCGTCCTGCCAGGTATAAAGCGGACTCATCGCTCTTCCAGAAGCATCCACATACAGCATCCCATGCATCTGACCCGTAAATCCAATTCCATCCGGTAAACCATTCTCCTTCTGCATCTTCGTAAGGAGTTCAAGGACAATCTCATAAATCCGCTCCGGATCCTGTATCTTCTGTTCCGGTCTGCCCGGCAGAAAAGATCTGTGCTCCACTGTCTCTCTCGCAAGCAGATTTCCTGTTTCTGCATCTACCATCACAACACTGACTGTTGTTGTGCCGATATCAATCCCCATAACCTTCATAGCTTATTCCACCCTTTTCTGTAGTTTTCCATAAAAAACACCGATTTCTGACTCAATTATACTAACGTAACCTCCCAGTACCCTAATCCTCAGCCATTTCTTCTAGTTTGCAATATCCGGAAGATCCGTATTTCCTACACCACGCTCTGTATTATACGTGCAGTTTTCAAAATCCACACTATAACCATTTGTACATGAGCAATCCCCCAGAATTCCTCCCATACTTGCTTTCCAGTGTTCCTCTTTGGCTTTCTGGAATTCTTCATCTGTTACACCTTCACCCTTCTGTGGGTCTTCATAATTCAGAGTTCCTGTATTCGTGCAGTTACTGATCATGACAAGGGCACCATCTTTATTGACTTCACCTTCATCCGGTTTATCAGCATCAACAGAAAGCATCACGGATTCACCGATCCTGCCAACAATTCCCCCACCCATGACAGACAGGGTAAATAACGATGCATCTTCCTTTTCGCCTTCTTCATTTTCTGTTTTCAGATCATTTTCTCCCATGATCCACGGTTCTGTGAATGAAATAGTTCCACTGTTTTCACATCCGTCGATTTCTGTTCTGGTAAGCATGAAACCGTCAACCGCAAGAATACCTCCCATATAACCATTTGTGGTCGGAGAAGAAAGACTTCCGGTATTCTTACAATTTTTGATCGTAAAAGATGTGTTCGCTTTTCCTTTTGTATTATAATATGCTGTAAAGCATGCAATTCCACCTGCGTTAACTTCACTGCTGATGTCTGCTGTATTCTCACAGTTTTCAATATCCAGATTCCAGTCATCACCCATATTTGCTGTATAGCAGAGGATACCCGCGGCATTTTGTCCGGATGAAGTAATCTTTCCATGATTGATACAGTCAGACAGAACTACATTTCCCCGCGGCATTACCAGCCGATGAACAATCCCTGTTCCTTCTCCCTCTGTGAAGTCCACTTCGTTTACACATCCAGAAACAGTAAGTGTGCTGTCTGTTTTTATAGATGCATCGGCAGCAATGCCAGCGTAGTAATGATTTGTGGAAAAAACTTTTCCTGCATTTTTACAATTTTCAATTGTAACTGTATATCTCGGATCCGACAGATATACAGAACCTGTGATTCCTCCTGTATTTGCATTGTCAGATATGACCGTTCCATTATTGGTACAGCCACTGAGAATTCCATCTTCTCCCATAACCACTACCGAAAACTCTCCGGTAATTCCACCTACAGATAAGGAAGTTCCCTCGGAATCCTCTCCATTTGCCTTTGCTTCAACCGTTCCCTCGGAATCCTCTCCATTTGCCTTTGCTTCAACCGTTCCCTCGTTTACACAATCTGTAATCCTGGCGGAGTTCGTACCTGCAATCCCGCCCAGGGCATGGGCAGAAGCACTTCCTTTTTCTGCCTCTATACTTCCTCTGTTCGTACAGTTTACAATTCCTGCAAACTCCTCTGAAACTTCACTTTCCTCATCTTCAGCAGATAACACAGATAAAAAATCTCCGGTGATTCCTCCCAGATAAGCCTGACCACTGTGGCCGTTCTCCGATTCCTTTACGGCCTTCAGTGTTCCACTAAATACACAGCCACTGATCGTACCGGATGCACTTCCGGCAATTCCTCCATAATATCCATCGTATCCAATCACAGTACCATCTACGGTACAATCCTGAATCTGTGTCAGGCCTGCATATCCAACAATACCTCCTGTACGGGAACTGTCCCCGGATATCTCAATATATATATTTGTCAGGTTCAGATTCTTAATGACAGCACGATGTGTATATGCAAATAAACCATAATAATCGCCTGAATCATCTGTATTGTCTTCTTCCAGGTCTCTATTCTGATACAGACCACTGATCGTATGCCCGTTTCCATCAAACACACCGGTAAATGCAGCTTCTGTTCCGATTGGTTTCCAGTCATACTTCGGGCGGTCTGTACTCCAGTTTTCATAATCAGAAACATCATTGAGGCTGATATCTGCTGTCAGAATATAATTTTTTTCGCGATATTCCGTGCTTCTGTTCTCCGGATCTGCAAGAAGCTCCGCAAAATACTGCAATTCCTCTGCGGAACTGATCTCATAAGGTGAACTCTCACTTCCGTCTCCACCTGCAAATGCATCAGCAGCCTCTCTGTACACCGGTTCTCCAATATCTCTGTGCTGATATTCGTATGGCTGTACGATGCCTTCTTCCTCGGAAACCACATCATCTGCTTTGGCAGAATACCCTGTCATTGTGGCCAGAACACTAAAACTGAGTAATGCACATATTAATTTCTTTTTCATCTTCTTTCCTCGCATTCATCATTATATTTTGGTATATTTTGATTATAACATACACACGGGATAATTTGTTTCTTAAAATCCCGGAAGAATGCTTTTGTTTGCCCGTCAGACCACAACGAGACCGCCAATGGCGGTCTCATGTTTTCTTACTCAATATTTTCTTATCAGAAATTGCTTTCTTTTCTGTTTGTCTGCTCTCTGCAGGCATTTCCTATATTGGTCAGGCAAAGCACAGTTGCGATCAGGAAAAGCCCCGGGATCAGAATGATCCACCAGGAACCTGTCATCAGCGCTTTATCCGAAAGAGATAACATACTTCCCCAGGTAATAACTTCAATTGGGAGACCAATTCCCATAAAGCTCAACGTAGCCTCAGAGATCATTGCTGTTCTTACGTTCATGACAACCATAAACATGATCGATGAGAAGAAGTTTGGTACCAGATGCTTCCACAAAATACGGAAGAAACCTGCTCCCATACATTTTGCTGCGATGATGTACTCACTGTTTCGAATCTGTCGAACCTCGGTACGTACTACTTTCGCAATACTGGTCCAGCTGGTCACGCCAATTACAAACGACAGGCTGAGGATGTTTGCATTTCCCAGGATAGCCTGCAGTAAAATGATCAGAAGCAGTGTTGGTATACTCAAAAATATCTCTGTAAATCGCATGATCAGTTCATCAAGCCATGCCGGTGCAACACCACTGAAGGCACCAACTACCACCGCTATAAAAGTGGAGATTACCGTAGCCAATCCACCGATCAGAATTGAAATTCTTCCTCCATACCAGATCATGGAAAAGATATCTCTTCCCATGGTATCTGTTCCAAAAAGAAACTCCGCATCAGGTGCCTTATTGTAATTGAGAAGATCCATATATGTAGGATCCTTAGTCATGATCAGTTCTGCTCCCAGACAGCCCAGTATAATAAGAAACAATATTGCTGCTGAAACAACTGGTTTGCCTTCGTACCACTTTTTCTTTGATTTTGGAATTACAGTTTCTGTTTTTCTGGTTCCTGCCAGTTCAAATGAATTATTCGTCATCCTTCTACCACCTCCGATTTCTCGGTTATCACTTCATCCTTCATACGAGGATCAATCTGTTCATTGATAGTCTGACTGACGATATTACAGAAAATAACCAGGATTCCTGACATCATACAAAGCAGCATCAGCAGATTGTAATCATGGTATCTGGCGCTCTCATAAGACAGAGCTCCTATTCCAGGATACGAAAAAACACTTTCTACAACATAGGTTCCTCCAAGTACATGAGGAACTGCAATAGCCATAATACTTAAGTAAGCAGGCATTACGTTTCGAACACAATGTCTGAACATAAGCTTTTTCTTATCTAATCCCTTAGCCTTCGCCAGAAGCACGTAATCTGCACGAACTTCTTCAAGGATCTTATTTCGGATCATGTAGGCGTAGTACCACAGATGCTCCAGAACCACGATCGTCAGCGGCATGATCAGATGAATCACCCTGTCTCCGACATCTCCTGCCTTCCCGGTACTGTAAGCACCACTGCTTGGCAGAATCTTGAGATTTACAGAGAAGATAAGGATCAGCACCAACGCCATCCAGAACTCAGGGATACAACTGGATATTGTACCCAGTTTACATAAAATTCGATCTGCCAGCCGGTTTTCGTACCAGGCACACAGGATTCCCAGAAGCAATGCTCCTGCAAACATAATGACAAATCCGATTCCTCCCAGCAAAAGTGTGTTGCCAATACGGCCACCGATCACTTCTAATACATCCTGTTTGTATTTAAATGAAATACCAAATTCTCCATGAAAAGCATTTTTTACCCATTTCACATACTGTACAGAGATTGGTTCGTTCAGTCCCAGTTTTTCCATAGCCCATTCATGTTCTTCCGGGCTCATCTTTTCTGTACGGTCACCATAATAAGAAATCAGCGGATCTCCCGGTGCCAGACGTGCTACATAAAACACCGCAACAGACAGAATAAATACTGAGATCAGGAATATCAGGCATTTTTTGCCATAGTAGACTAATTTTTTTTGCCTCATTATACGCTGCACCCCTTTCCGTCAGCCGGGAGCATTGCAAAATGTCCCGGTGACACTTCTGTCCACATACTGTTTTCCATTCCCTCGCCATCATAATACTGCAGGACTCTTTTTCTTTCCCTGATCGGGTCCGGCACAGGAATTGCAGACAACAGTGTTTTTGTATAAGGGTGCACCGGATTGGAATACAATTCCTCCGACGGTGCCAGTTCTACCAGTTTTCCATGATACATTACACCAACACGGTCACAGAGATACTCAACCATAGCCAGGTCGTGAGCAATAAACAAAAATGTAAATCCATGCTCCTCCTGCAGATGGCGGAACAGGTTCACGATCTGCGCCTGTATGGAAACATCCAGAGAAGCGATCGGTTCATCGGCTACCAGGAATTCCGGCTCCATACATAAGGATCTGGCTATTGCCACTCGCTGACGCTGGCCGCCGGACAATTCGGATGGATAACGATCCAGAAAACTGTTCTCAAGCCCTACATATTCCATCTGAAAAGCTGCTTCTTTTATATAGCTTCCTCTCGGTGGTGTAATATGCTGGATTCTCATTGGCTCCGTAATAATATCTGACACCTTCATCTTCTGATTCAGGCTGGAGGCAGAATCCTGAAAGATCATCTGGCGTCTGGTCTGAAGCATTTTCCTGTTTTTTCTGAATTCTTTTTTGTCACAGATATTTACATCTTTGTACCAGATCTCTCCCTTAGCCGGCTGATAGATATTCATCAGACATCTGGCTACGGTAGACTTTCCGGAACCGGATTCGCCTACCAGACCAAAGATCTCACCTTTGTGGATCTGGAAAGAGACATCATCCACAGCCTTTACTTTGATCTTTTTAGTCAGATGAAACTGCTGGGTCAGATGCCTGACATCTAATAATACTTCTTTACTCACTGTACTGTCCTCCCATAGGTGATTTGATCTGTGGTGCCCTTGGGTCCAACAGCCAGGTTGCCGCATAATGCGTGTCTGTTATCTTAAACATAGGCGGCATTTCTTCATAATCAATATTCAGAGCATATTCATTTCGACATGCAAAAGCATCACCCTTCGGTGGATCGATCAATGTAGGCGGCATGCCAGGAATCGTGTACAGACTTTCTTTTCCATTTGCAAATGCCGGAAGTGATCGCATCAGTCCCCATGTGTATGGGTGTCTCGGATCATAATAGACTTCCTCCGCTGTGCCGATTTCTACAATCTTTCCCGTATACATTACTGCTACCCTGTCCGCAACGCGGGCAACTACTCCCAGATCATGGGATACCAGTATGGTGGCTGTTCCAAGCTTCATCTGAATTTCGCGCAGAAGATCCAGAATCTGTGCCTGTATGGTCACATCCAGTGCCGTGGTCGGTTCATCCGCGAATAAAATATCCGGATCAGCAGCCAATGCGATCGCCATAACACATCTTTGACGCATTCCACCGGAGAACTGCCAGGGATACTGATGATAACGTTCTTTAGGATGCGAAATTCCCACCAGTTCCATAAGCTCAAGTACCTTCTGATCTACCTGCTCTTTCGTATAATTCTTATTGTGAATGATCACTGCTTCCGCGATCTGTTTTCCAATTTTAATAGTTGGATTCAGGGAAGTCATAGGATCCTGAAAGATCATGGAAAAAATTCTTCCACGAAGCTTCTGCATATCCTTTTCCCTGTAACAGGTGATATCCTGTCCGTTAACGCTGATACTGCCTTCTTTGATCCTGGCACTTGGCGGCAAAAGCTTCATGATACTTTTGCAAAGTACACTCTTTCCGCATCCGGATTCTCCAACTATAGCCAGCACTTCTCCCTTTTTTAACGAAAAAGAGACATCTCTTACCGCCTGAACCTCTCCTGAAGGACCGTCTATGCTGACTGAAAGATTTTTGACCTCTAATAAATGTTCCATTTTCAACCCTTTTTCCGCTCGTGTAAAAAGGGGGCACTCCGCGTGCCCCCGTCACAACCCTTATCTCGTTTTATTTATTCAATAGTCCAGTCTGCAACATTCCAGAAAATACCAACTCCGTGATGTCCCATAATGGTATCAGGATTGATTCCCTTGATATTGCTGTCAGCAACATAGTTTGCATCGATATAGCAGATCATTGCATAAGCCGGATCCTCTGCAAGAGCTTTCTGGAAATTAGCATAAGCTTCTTTACGAACTTCCGGATCTGCGGACTGTCTTGCTTCTGTCAGATATTTATCAACTTCTTCGTTAGAGTAGCTGGAGTAGTTTGCTCCCTTATCTGTTCCGAATACTTTGTATGTATGGTCGTCAGCATCAAACGGGCTTCCCCATCCGATCAGGAATGCCATCTGTCCTGCCCAGTCTGTCTGTGCCGGGATTTCTACAGATACATCCATTCCGATTTCCTTCAGTTCCTGTGCTGCAATCTGAGCCATGTCAATACGTACCTGGTCTCCAGAACTTACGCTGATCACAAAACCAACTTTTTCGCCGTCGCGATAGTAGAATCCGTCATCACCCATCTCACATCCGGCAGCTTCAAGGATTTCTTTTGATTTTTCCGGATTGTAATCATAGTGTTCAACATCTTCACAGTTGTAAACATTTCTCTGAAGAGGACCATAAGCAGGCATTCCCTGTCCCAGGATAACCGCATCAATGATTGCCTGACGGTCAAGTCCGTAGCATACTGCCGGAATCAGATCACGGTTTTTCTGCCAGTATTCGTTTCCAAAGTTAAACATGATTCCACGATAATCAGCAGTCTTCATATCATAGCATGTATAAGCATCATCACCAGCAAAAGATGCTGCATCCTTCGGTGTCAGAAGAGCCATATCCAGTTCTCCTGATTTTAACTGAAGAGCTTTTGCATTGTCATCTGGTACAATCTTAAATACGATTTTATCGATAGAAGGTTCGCCTTTAAAGTAATCTTCATTTTTAGCAAGTGTGATAGCCTGACCTTCATCCCAGGATTCAATTTTGTATGGGCCTGTTCCAACCGGGTTACGGAAAAAATCAGATGTCTGCATATCCTCGCCCTCAAGCAGGTGTTTAGGAAGAACTGCCATTGTCATATAGTCAAGGAATGCAACGTTTTTGTCCTCGAGTTTGAATTCAACTGTATGGTCATCAACCACATTGATCTCTTCTACATCTTCGTAGTTTGGTGCATTCTCAGAACCATTTTCCGGATCCATGATAGCTTCGATCGTAAATTTAACATCGTCTGCTGTAACAGGTTCGCCATCCTGCCATTTAGCATCTTCTGCCATATGGAATGTATAGGTGTTTGTTGCATCATCAAATTCCCAGCTTTCTGCCAGTCCCGGAACTACCTGATTGTCTCCGTCGTGTGCAGTTAATCCGTTAAAGATCAGAATATTGATCTCACCATGTTCGTCCATAGCCGGGTTGATTCTGGTATAATCTCCGCTTCCGTATACCAGTGTTGTTTCTTCATCTGCCAATACTGGCACTGTAGTTCCGGCGCTGACCAGTGATACAGTCAGAAGCATTCCGGCAATTGTTAAAATCCCCTTTTTCATTATCTGTTCCCTCGCTTTTTTAATTTGGTAACTTACTCAATGATACCAAAACAGGCTGGCTTCCATAAGCCCTGCAGGGGGATATTGAGGTATTCTTATTTATGACAGACATATTCCGTTTTAACATATTTAATCTGATGACATGCTCTCAACACGAAAAAGGAAGCCGTTATTCACGACTTCCCAGTCTTTCCTTAAAATCCATATAACCAAAATCTGTAAGCCGCTGCATAGTATTGTCACCACGCCTGAGCCAGATATTCGGCAATGGCATTCCGTTAAATGTATTGTTTTTGCAGGTAGTATAGATGGCCATATCTCCAAACATTAAAAGATCTCCGTATTCCGGAAGCTGTCGGAATTTATACTCTCCGATCACATCTCCTGACAGGCAGGTCGGTCCTCCAAGCCGGACTGTGATCCCACTTTCTTCTGTCTCATCAGTTCCCAAAAGTGGTGGAAGATAAGGCATTTCCAGTACGTCCGGCATATGGCAGGCTGCACTGGCATCCACAATTGCAATCTGTGTCTCTCCGTTTTTCAGAACATCCAGCACACTGGTCAGGAGAAATCCTGCATTTAATGCCCATGCTTCTCCTGGTTCAAGATAAACATCGACCTTCCATTCCTCTTGTACCATCCGGATACAGCGTTCCAGCCGCTCAATATCATAGCCTGGTCTTGTAATATGGTGACCGCCGCCAAAATTGATCCATTTCACCCTGGAAGCGAGATCACCAAAATGCTTCTTTACTGAAACAAGAGTTGTCTCCAGGTCATCGGAATCCTGCTCACAGAGGGTATGAAAATGAAGACCATCGAGTAAATCCAGAAGTTCCGGGTTTTTCTGAAATGCCTCATCCCACTGTGCTCTTGTTGTTCCCATACGGCTTCCCGGTGCGCAGGGATCATAGATATCATGGCCTTCCTGGGTGGAGCATTCCGGATTGATCCGCAGTCCGACGCTCTTTCCTGCTTCTTTTGCCTTTACACCAAAACGCAGAAGCTGCGATGG
>CAKRPO010000049.1 GCA_934378195.1 uncultured Blautia sp. | reverse complement strand
TGCAATGGAAGTACTCATTGAGTTAGTATAATCTTTATGTTACTTAAAAGAGATATCCGTAAGGGTATCTCTTTTTATTTTAGGAAATTACTCCGTAATCTTCCTGTTACATAAAAATTTTAGGAAATTACTTCGTACTGTTCCAATAAATCTTTACATGCAATTTATTCCAGAAGATTGTTAATTTACGCTATGAGGTTGATAAATTTTGCATTTTAGCGTAAAATTACATACAAATACTATTTTAAGAAAAAGGAATTGCTGTCCGTTATTCATGACAGCAAAAGGATACAAGATATGAATATACGAAGAATCGCAGCAATCTGGGCTGCCAAGGCTGCCGGAGCCGGTTGTAAGATGCTGGGCCGTCAGGGCGTTACCTGGGCAGGCAAGATTGCCTTAAAGATATACCCGCCGATCTTACAGGAACTCTCCGCCGAAGTAAAAAAAGAAATCTTTGTTGTATGTGGGACAAATGGAAAGACAACCACCAACAACATGCTCTGTGCGGCACTCGAAGCAGAAGGTAATACTGTCATCTGTAACCATACAGGTTCGAACATGCTGAATGGAGTTGTAGCTGCATTTGCACTTGGGGCAGGGCTGAATGGACACATCAATGCAGATTATGCCTGTATCGAGGTCGATGAAGCATCAACCAGACATATTTTTACAAAGATCAACCCAAATTACATGGTCATGACTAACCTTTTCCGTGACCAGCTGGATCGTTATGGTGAGATTGATATCACTATGAACATCCTCGAGGAAATGATCCGCAAAGTTCCGAATATGAAATTGATCGTAAACGGTGATGATGCTCTTTCGGCATATCTTGCTAAAGACAGCGGTAATCCATGCGTTTATTATGGAATCAGTCGCCCGGTCATGAAGAACGAGACAAATGAGATCAGAGAAGGCCGTTTCTGTAAATGTTGCGGGGAACGTCTTCAGTACAGCTTTTATCATTACAGTCAGCTGGGGGACTATAAATGTCCAAAATGTGGATTCCAGCGTCCGACGCCGGACTTTGATGCCGAAGATGTCAAAGTTGGTGACCAGCTCTCATTTACTGTGGAAAATAGACGTATCACAGCCAATTACAAGGGATTTTATAATGTATATAATATCCTGGCTGCATATGCAGGAATCCGTACTGCCGGTCTTAAAGCAGAGCATTTTACTGATATGCTGAAGAAATTCAACCCGGAAAATGGTCGTATGGAACAGTTTCGTATCAAGGGAACCAGCGTGATCCTGAACCTTGCCAAGAACCCGGCAGGATTTAACCAGAATATTTCAGCAGTCATGCAGGATCGTACCCCAAAAGATGTGATCATCGCGATCAATGACAATGCACAGGATGGAATAGATATTTCCTGGCTCTGGGATGTCGATTTTGACCGTTTCAGCGATGAAAGTGTCCAGTCCATTACTGTCAGCGGGATCCGTTGTCAGGATATGCGTCTGCGAATGAAGTATGTGGATATCCCGTCTGTACTGGAAGCAGATGTTGAAAAAGCAATCAGAGATCGTGTGGAAGATGGAACCGGTAACCTTTATGTACTGGTGAATTACACGGCACTGTTCAGTACCAGGAACATTCTGAAGAAACTGGAGGGAGAACACAAATGAAACTTACGATAGGACATTTATATCCAGATCTTCTGAATCTGTATGGTGACAGGGGAAATATCCAGTGCCTGATGAAACGCTGTCAGTGGAGAGGAATCGAAGCAGAGACCATCGCGTATGAGATTGATGATACGATTGACTTTTCAAAGCTTGATATCGTACTCCTCGGAGGTGGTTCGGACCGTGAACAGATGCTGGTATGTGAGAAACTAAAGATGATTCAGAAAGATTTCAAAGCATATGTAGAAGATAATGGTGTTGTGATCGCAATCTGCGGCGGATATCAGCTTCTGGGCAAATATTACAAGACCGATCAGGGGATGATCACAGGACTGGACCTGGTAGACATGTATACCGAGCAGGAGGAAGGACGACTCATCAATAATATCGTACTACAGAGCGACCTTTTCGATATGCCGGTCGTAGGATTTGAGAATCATGGCGGCAGAACCTGCATTAATGACAATAAACCACTGGGAAAAGTAATCTATGGATCTGGAAATGATGGTAAGTCCGGGTACGAAGGTGTTGTCTACAAAAATGTGATCGGGACATATCTTCATGGACCGCTGCTCCCGAAGAATCCACAACTTGCTGACTGGCTGATCGAGAGAGCGCTTAAAAAGAAATATGGTGAAGATACCGTTCTGGCACCACTGGATGACAGTCAGGAAAAAGAAGCTAATGATTATATCGTGCAGCGTTTTGTACACGAAAGCAAATAGAGTGGCAGTAAATAACAAATGAAGAGGGAATAAATATGGCAAAATCACATAATCAGAAGGGAAAAATCCTGGTTCTGGAACACCTGCTCATTGGAACCAGTGAGAGTCATATCGTGACGATGCAGGAGATTCTTGACAAACTGATGGAATATGGAATCACTGCAGAGAGAAAGAGCATCTACGATGATATCGAAGCTCTTCGTGAATTTGGCCTGGATGTACAGTACAAAAGAGGCAGACCGGGCGGTTATTATCTTGCCAATAGTTCAGAGGCAGCTGAAGTACCGGTAACGGCAAAGAAAAAAGCAGCGGCAACGACTCCTGAGAAGGCAGAAGAGGTGAAGGAGACCCCGGCACCGGTTCTACTTTCTGTGGAGCAGATTCTTTGCAAAGAAGAAATCCAGGATACTGAAAAAATGATGAAACTGCAGTGCAGCAGTTCCAGGGAAAAAGAAATCCGTGCATATTTTGGAAGCTACGGAGAATACAAGATGAAAGATTCCGGTTCTCTGCAGGTGATCGCACCGCAGGCTGTCGGACCAAAATTTTATGGATGGCTGACCATGATGGGCAAAGATGTTCGCATTCTGAAACCGAAGAAGGCAGCTGCATCCTATCGTGATTATCTGAAATCACTTGTAAAAGAGTATAAGGGAATATAAGCAGAAAGGAAATCAGCATGAAAAAAAGAGCAGTATGTATGTTACTGGGCGTACTTCTGGCTGGAACGATGTTTACCGGCTGTGGCAAAAATGAAGCGACAGAAGCCGCCAGCGAAAGTGCGCAGACGGAGAAAGAGGGAACCGGCGAACAGACAGAGGAAACTGCATCTGATGATAAGAAAGACAGTAAGTCATCTGATTCAAAGTCTGATAAAAAGAAAGACGAAATCGCAGATCAGAAAGATACAGACGATTCAGCGGAAGGTGAAGAGACTGCAGATACGACAGAAGAGGAAAAAGAGAAAATAGCGGTACTTCTTCCGGATGAACAGAACTGGTCGAGAGATGCAAAGGAGCTGGAGCAGCAGTTTCAGGGAGATGGATATGAACCGGTTATGCTCTATGCAGATAATGACAGTTCCAGACAGGTATCACAGATTCAGCAGATGACGGAAGATGAGGTATCTGCGATGGTGATCGCACCGGTAGATCCATATGGGCTGAGTGATGCCCTTGCCAGTGTGAAAGAAGCAGATATTCCTGTAATTTCTTATGATGATCTGATCATGAATACCAATGCGGTCAAATATTATGTGACATTTGGCGGACGCCAGGTCGGTCAGATGATCGCAAAGCAGATCATAGACAGTGAGGAACTGGATAAAGTACAGGAAGCAAAGGAATCACGTACCATAGAATTCCTGATGGGCTCGCTGGATGATACACAAGCACTCTTCCTTTACAATGGAGTCATGGAGACACTGCAGCCATACCTGGATGATGGAACACTTGTATGCAAGTCTGGAAAGACATCGTTTGATGATACCGGAATTCTCAGATGGAGCACAGACCTTGCAAAATCGAGGATGGATGACATTCTGGAAAGCACTTATCCGGATGGAGATACACCTGATATTATCTGTGCCGGATTTGACAATGCAGCAATGGGAGCAGAAGAAGCCCTGGAAGAAGCAGGAATCACACCGGGAACAGAAAGCTGGCCTCTGATCTCAGGTGTCGGATGTAATGCAGAAGGTGTACGCAGAATTGCAGAAGGAAAGCAGACCTTCAGTATTTTTATGGATCGCAGAGAACTGGCAGATCAGTGTGAAGAGATGGTAAATGTCTATCTGCATGGAGAAGATGATCCGGAAGTCAATGATTATGAACAGTACGACAATGGCGTGAAGATTATTGGAAGTTATCTCTGTGAGCCACAGATGATCGATCGTGAAAATTATGAGATTCTGATTGATAATGGTTACTATGCAGAAGATGAAGTCAGACCAGAAGCCACTCCGACACCAACCGAGGCACCGGTTACCCCAACTGCGGAAGCAAGCGTGACGCCAACAGAGACGGCTGCACCAACACCGACAGAAGCGGCAACACCAACTCCAACGGAGAAAGCAGAGCCGACAGAGAAAATAACAGCTACGCCGACTCCAAAGGCTAAGGTAACGCTCAAGGAATCAGGCAAAAAGAAATAGTATTACATAAATAATATAAGAAAATATACAAAACTCCTGCAGTATGATTGAGATTATACCCTGCAGGAGTTTCTTTTGTGATTATTAATTATTTATTATTCACGGAATGTTAAGGAGTCATCAGTCATGGAATCTACGATCGCAAGGGATTCCAGGCGTACACCCATATCACGGATTTTCTGTCCACCGTTCTGGAAGCCTTTCTCGATCACGATTCCGGCACCCTCCAGTGTAGCTCCGGATTCTTTGACAATATCGATCAGACCAAGCAGTGCACATCCATTCGCCAGAAAGTCATCGATCAGAAGTACGTGATCTTCTGGTCCGAGGAATTTCTTGGATAAAATGACATCATAGACTTTCTTATGGGTGAAGGATTCAACTTTGGAACAGTACATTTCTCCATCAAGATTCAGACTCTGCGCTTTTTTTGCAAAAATTACAGGTACATTAAAATACTGAGCGGCAATACAGGCAATACCAATACCGGATGCTTCAATTGTAAGTATTTTGGTGATCGGACAGTCTGCAAAACGTCTCTTGAATTCTTTGCCGATCTCATTGATGAGAGTAATATCCATCTGATGATTCAAAAAACTGTCTACCTTCAAAATATTACCTGGTTTTACGATTCCATCTTTCAGTATACGGTCCTTTAAAAGCTGCATGATTTCTCTCCTTTGATTTCTAAACATTTTTTCTAAAATTATATCTATGATACTCTATTATTCGAAGAAGTTCAATTCTTTTCGACAATATTTTTTATACGAAGTTACAAAATGTGCTGAAGTGTTTTTTTTTAATACTGGACAATTTTAGTCATAGATTGCAAAACGAGATAAGGTCTGATACAATAAGATTAATTGAATAAAACGAGGAGGCAGTAAAATGGCTGAGCAGAAATATACAGTAAATGCAATGGGCGAGCAGTGTCCGATTCCTGTTGTTAAGACAAAGAAAGTACTGGATAGCATTCAGGGGGATGCAGAGATCACAGTTCTTGTAGATAATGAGACTGCGGTACAGAATCTTACCAGAATGGGAAAGCATGCCGGAGCAGAAGTTCTTTCTGAGAAAAAGAGTGACAAAGAATTTCATGTTGTAATCCGCGTAAAAGATTTTCAGCCGGCATCAGGTGCACAGGAAGAAATTTCCTGCATTCCGGATGCAAAAGGGGATTTTGTAATTGCAGTGGATACGGCAACAATGGGAAGAGGAAACGATGAGCTTGGCAAAGCTCTGATGAAAGGTTTCCTTTTTGCTGTAACACAGCTGGATACCCTTCCGAAAACAATGCTTTTTTATAATGGTGGAGCAACACTGACTACAGAAGGCTCGGATTCTCTTGAGGATCTCAAGAGTCTCGAAGCACAGGGTGTGAAGATCAAGACATGCGGAACCTGTCTGAATTATTACGGCCTGACAGAGAAGCTTCAGGTCGGTGAAGTGACCAATATGTATGATATCGTAGAGACGATGACAAAGGCATTCAAAGTTGTGAAGCCATGATTCAGAAGATTCCAAGATATCTGCTGACCTTTTATAATACGAGTGGAGCAATCGCAGTGGAGAAGTTTTGCAAAGAACATGCGCTTCCTGGCAGACTGCTTCCCGTACCAAGAGAAATTTCTGCAAGCTGCGGTCTGTCCTGGGCTGTCCCGGCTGAAAAACAGGAAGAGCTTTCAGAAGTTGAACAGGAGTTTGCAGATGAAATCGAAGGTAAATGGATTTTGGAGATTTAGAGTCTGATGAAGGTGATAAACGATGAAAGAATATGAAGTAATCTGGGAGATCTTTAATAAGTGTCCGCGAAACCAGATGCGGGATGTGTTTGTAGAGGAAGTGGAGATTGCTGATCCGGAAGCATATGTGAAACAGAAATTTCAGGGAAAAGATGTCACTTATGACAAGACTGTTCTGGAAGACGGAACCATCATTTTTGATATTGTGACATCACAGATAAAACAGAGATGTTCCTTTACAGAGATTTAAAATTTATGATATAATATAAATTCAGGGCTGAAGTAATATGGCCTCAATTTGATACCTGAGAGGAGCAGACATGAGTGATACAAAAGAAACCCATGTACATGTACTGGAAGATGGGACAGTAGTCGAACATTCTCACGGTGAACATGGACATCATCACAGCCACGCCCAGACGAAGGCTGTCCTGAACAGGCTTTCCAGAGCGATTGGACATCTTGAATCCATCAAGCGTATGGTAGAGGACGGCAGGGATTGTTCTGAAGTGCTGATCCAGCTTTCGGCAGTCAAATCTGCAATCAATAATACAGGCAAGATCATCCTGCAGGATCATATCGAGCACTGTATCGTAGATGCAGTGGAGCATGGCGATAAGGACGCGATCAAAGAGTTGGAGCGCGCAATCGACCGGTTTATGAAATAAGTAAAGAAAATACAGGCTATACAGCCACGGTAGACAGTGACAGTATGACCGGAAAATAAAGGAGTATGACAAATGGCAGAATGTAGTAACAGCGGATCATGCGGCAAATCAAGCTGCGAAGGGTGCGCAAGCAAAGAAAAGAGCAATCCGCAGAATTTTATGGCGGAGCAGAATATTTTTTCAGATGTAAAACACGTGATCGGTGTTGTCAGCGGCAAGGGCGGCGTAGGTAAATCTTTTGTGACAGGCTCCCTTGCAAATGCAATGGCGGCCAGGGGATATAAGGTAGGTATCCTGGATGCAGATATCACAGGACCATCCATTCCAAAGATGTATGGACTGACCGGAGCAGCACAGGCAGATGATAATGGTATCTATCCGATGGAGACAGCCAACGGCATCAAGGTTATGTCTATCAACCTTCTTCTTCCTACAGAAGACACCCCGGTTATCTGGAGAGGACCGGTTCTTGCGAATATGGTCAAACAGTTCTGGACAGATGTCGTATGGGATAAAGTAGATTATCTTTTTGTAGACATGCCTCCGGGAACCGGTGATGTACCGCTTACCGTATTCCAGTCCCTTCCGATTGACGGTATCGTGATCGTAAGCTCCCCACAGGATCTTGTCAGGATGATCGTCAAGAAAGCATACAACATGGCTGAGATGATGAAGATTCCGGTACTCGGAATCGTAGAGAACTACAGCTATGTGAAATGTCCGGACTGCGGAACACCGATCAAGATCTTTGGCGAGAGTCATATTGATGAGATTGCAGCAGAGCTGAATGTACCGGTATTAGGCAAGATGCCGATCGACATGGCATATGCGTCTAAGGCAGACAGTGGTGCTTTTGATCAGATTAACAATGAATATATCACAAAAGCAGTAGAGGTTATGCCAGAGTAAATTCTGACAGATAATCCCCGACAGTGACTGGAAAGTAAAACCAGTGACTGCCGGGGACCTTTTTTGAATGATCGGAAGAAGCAAACAGAATTTCAAAACATTTCCAGGAATCTTTCAGCTGCCTGGGAGGCTGGCAGGCTGTCATGCTGTACAAGGATCAGCTGGCGGGAGGGAAGCGTCTCTGTAAGTGGAATCGGCTTGAGAGAATTTTCCGGACGAAGCATATAATCCGGGACACAGGCGATACCAAGCCCGATCCTTGCAAGATCCATCAGCAGGTCATTGCTGTTGAGCTCGACTTCCGGCAGCAGTTTCAGATTACGTACAGCGAATGTATGATAGAGATATTCGCTGGTTGTACTTTTGGATGAAAGCATCAGGATTGGATATTCCAGAAGGTCTTCCAGTGAGCATGGGAGATGACGAAAGGAAAAACAGTCTGGATTTCCGACAAAGATATCATGAAAATCTCTCAGAACTTTGACATTGGTATGCGTTCCGAGCCGGGAGTTCGGAGAGTTGCATACGATCAGGTCAACCTGGCCTTTTTCCAGAAGTTCGACACAGCCGATCGATGTACTGTTGGTGACTTTAATCCGGACATCCGGATACGTCTGGTGAAATTTTTGAAAATATTCAATCAGGAAATAGCGGCAGATCGTGTCACTGGCAGCGATGCGAAGCTGTCCCTTGAGCATGTTGTCGCCTGAGAGGAGGGATTCTCCTTCATCAAGCATCTGTAGGGCAGGTTTGACATGTTCCAGAAGAAGTTCTCCTTCCGGTGTGAGGAGAACTTTTTTGGTACTGCGTATAAAGAGTGTGTGACCGAGTTTTTTTTCCAGGGTCTTGATCGACTGGCTGACAGCAGACTGAGAGATAAAAAGCTGGCGGGATGCCTCGGAGAAACTTAAGGTTGTGGCAACATAATAGAAAACTTTATATAATTCAAGATTAATATCCATGAGAACCTCCAATCTATTAATTAATATGTCTAATAAAAACTATTAGATATATTAATTTTACTAATGATATTTCTTATGATACTATAGATTTCGTAGGAAAACAACGATTTTACTCGAATAATCACTAAATATCTGAAAGGAGTTTCTTACTTATGAGTAACGTAAGACGCGTTTATGTAGAAAAGAAACCAGCCTACGCCGTACAGGCAAAGGAATTAAAACATGAGATCAGCAGCTATCTCGGAATCAAGTCCGCAACAAATGTAAGAGTGCTGATCCGCTATGATGTAGAAAATATTTCAGATGAAGTTTTTGAAAAAGCATGCAGAACTGTATTTGCAGAGCCGCCGGTTGATGACCTGTATCTCGAGAAATTTGAAGCTGCAGAAGGTGCAAAGATTTTTTCTGTAGAATACCTTCCGGGCCAGTTTGACCAGAGAGCAGATTCTGCTGTACAGTGCGTACAGTTCCTGGATGGAGATTCACAGCCGATCATCCGTTCTGCAACTACTTATGTAATAGAAGGAAATGTAACAGACGAAGAATTTGATGCTGTCAAACATCACTGCATCAACCCGGTAGACTCCCGTGAGACAGGACTTGAGAAACCGGAAACTCTGGTTACTGTATTCCCGGAACCAGAGGATGTCAAGATTTTTGACGGCTTCAAGGATATGCCGGAAGCAGAGCTCAAAGCACTGTATGATTCCCTGAATCTTGCAATGACATTCAAGGATTTCCAGCACATCCAGAACTACTTCAACAACGAAGAAAAACGTGATCCTTCCATGACAGAGATCCGCGTACTGGATACCTACTGGTCCGATCACTGCCGTCATACAACCTTCTCCACAGAGCTTACCGATGTAAAGTTCGATGAAGGCGATTACAAAGAACCAATCGTAAAAACATACGAGAAATATCTTGCTGACAGAGAAGTCCTCTACAAAGGACGCGATGATAAATTTGTATGCCTGATGGATCTTGCTCTTATGGCAATGAAGAAGCTGAAATCCGAAGGCAAACTTGCTGACCAGGAAGAATCCGATGAGATCAATGCCTGCAGTATCGTTGTACCGGTAGATGTAGATGGTAAGGAAGAAGAATGGCTCATTAACTTCAAGAATGAGACACACAACCATCCGACAGAAATTGAGCCGTTTGGTGGTGCTGCTACCTGCCTTGGTGGTGCAATCCGTGACCCGCTTTCCGGACGTACTTATGTATATCAGGCGATGCGTGTGACAGGTGCTGCTGATCCGACTGTATCTGTAAAAGAAACTCTCAAGGGTAAACTTCCACAGAAAAAACTTGTCAGAAGTGCAGCTCATGGCTACAGCTCCTATGGTAACCAGATCGGTCTGGCTACCGGTTATGTCAAAGAAATCTATCATCCGGACTACGTTGCAAAACGTATGGAGATCGGTGCTGTTATGGGTGCAGCTCCGAGACGTGCGGTCATCCGTGAGAACTCTGATCCGGGCGATATCATCATTCTGCTTGGAGGACGTACCGGACGTGATGGCATCGGTGGTGCTACCGGTTCCTCTAAGGTACATACAGAGGCATCCATTGAAGTCTGCGGCGCAGAAGTTCAGAAGGGTAATGCGCCGACAGAGCGTAAGATCCAGCGTATGTTCAGACGCGAAGAAGTCAGCTACATCATTAAGAAATGTAACGACTTTGGTGCAGGCGGTGTATCCGTTGCCATCGGTGAGCTTGCAGACGGACTTCGCGTAGATCTTGACAAAGTTCCGAAAAAATATGCCGGCCTTGACGGAACAGAGATCGCTATCTCTGAATCCCAGGAGCGTATGGCTGTTGTTGTAGATCCGAAAGATGTTGACAAATTCCTTGGCTTTGCAAACGAAGAAAACCTGGAAGCAATCCCGGTTGCAGTCGTTACCGAGGAGCCACGCCTCGTACTTACATGGAGAGGCAAAGAAATCGTAAATATTTCCCGTGCATTCCTTGATACTAACGGTGCACATCAGGAAACAACTGTAGAAGTTGAGATCCCGAACAAAGAGGGCAACCTTTTTGAAGAACGTCCGGATGTAGCCGATGTTAAGGCAAAATGGCTTGAGACACTTGCTGACCTCAACGTATGCTCCCAGAAGGGCCTTGTCGAGATGTTTGACGGTTCCATCGGAGCAGGCAGCGTATTTATGCCATACGGTGGACAGTATCAGCTTACCGAGACACAGAGCATGGTAGCAAAGGTTCCGGTACAGAACGGAAAGACTGACACAGTTACCATGATGAGCTATGGCTTTGATCCATATCTGTCTTCCTGGAGCCCGTATCACGGAGCAGCCTATGCAGTGACAGAATCTGTAGCAAGAATCGTAGCTACAGGTGGTGACTATAAGAAAATCCGCTTCACATTCCAGGAATACTTCCGTCGTATGACCGAAGATCCGAAGAGATGGAGTCAGCCGTTCTCCGCACTTCTTGGTGCTTATGCGGCACAGATGGGATTCGGACTCCCGTCCATCGGTGGTAAAGACAGTATGTCCGGTACATTCAACGAGATCGATGTACCTCCGACACTTGTTTCCTTTGCAGTAGACGTAGCTAAGATCCAGGATGTCATCACTCCTGAGCTCAAAAAAGCCGGAAACAAGCTGGTATGGCTCCGCGCACCACGTGATCAGTATGATCTGCCGGACTACGCAGGAATCATGGAGCAGTATGAGAAACTCCACAACGATATCCAGGCCGGAAAAGTTGTTTCCGCTTACGCACTGGATCGTCATGGTATTGCAGCAGCTGTTTCCAAGATGGCATTCGGTAACGCACTCGGCGTGAAGATCGAACACAATCTGGATCCAAGAGATTTCTTTGCACCGGGATTCGGCGACATCATCATGGAAGTTCCGGCAGACAAAGTTGGAGAGCTTTCCATCACTTACACACTGATCGGTGAAGTAACTGATGACGGCAAATTCTCTTATGGAAATACTGTAATTACAGAAGCAGAAGCTGAAGAAGCATGGAAAGGAACTCTGGAAAGAGTATTCAAGACAGCTTCCGGTGAAGCAAATGAAAAACCGGCCAAAGACGATCTGTATCACGCAGAAAACATTTATGTATGCAAACACAAAGTTGCAAAACCGCGTGTATTTATTCCGGTATTCCCGGGAACCAACTGCGAATACGACAGCACCCGTGCATTTGAGAGAGCAGGTGCAGAAGTGGATGTCAAAGTCTTTAAGAACCTGACAGCAGAAGATATCCATGATTCTGTAGAACTCTTTGAGAAGGCTATTGACCAGGCACAGATCATCATGTTCCCGGGCGGATTCTCTGCAGGTGATGAACCGGATGGTTCTGCGAAATTCTTTGCAACTGCATTCCAGAATGCAAAGATCAAAGAAGCTGTTATGAAACTGATCAATGAAAGAGACGGTCTTGCACTTGGTATCTGTAATGGTTTCCAGGCCCTTATCAAGCTTGGTCTTGTACCTTACGGTGAGATCTGCGGACAGAAAGAAGATTCTCCGACACTGACCTTCAATACCATCGGACGTCATATCTCCAAGATGGTTTACACTAAGGTTGTCAGCAACAAGTCTCCATGGCTTCAGAAAGCACAGCTTGGCGGTGTATACTGCAACCCGGCATCCCATGGTGAAGGACGTTTCGTTGCCAACGATGAATGGCTTGCAAAACTCTTCGCAAACGGACAGGTTGCAACTCAGTATGTAACTCCAACTGGCGAACTTAGTGCAGACGAAGAATGGAACGTAAACGGTTCCTACATGAACATCGAAGGTATCACAAGTCCGGACGGACGTATCCTTGGTAAGATGGCACACAGTGAACGCCGCGGTGACGGTGTGGCTGTCAACATCTACGGTGAGCAGGATATTAAGATCTTTGAGTCCGGTGTAGAATACTTCAAATAAATTTCAGCACAAAAAATAAAAGAAGACACCACTTTGTGATCATGTATTTGAACAGGATTCAGGTACAGACAAAGAAGGGTGTCTTCTTTGCTTGTGTAATGGCAGGCAGGTGAAAATGCAGATAATTATTAGAAAAACTAAGCAGGCAGTTTATTGATATAACTATGGAAACAAGATATACTAATATTAAAACACACGTTTTAGTAATGAATTTGCATGAAGATATGTGGGAGAAGAGGGGAAGAATGAGCAGAAAAAAACAAATGGGAAAAATCCGGCAGTTTACAGCACTTATTTCAGCAGCGGCATTGATCGGCATGTCTGCATCCAGTGTATATGCACAGCCGGAAGAAACAGAAGAATTTGCAGTGTATGAAGAGTCAGTGGAGTCGGAAGATAACGGCGATTCTGCAGAAATTGCAGAAGTTGCAGAGACTGAGAATGCAGAGGATAGCTTTTCAGATGAGGATGCAGCCGTAGAAGAGGATGTCTCTACTGAAGAAGAGAATCCTGAAGCAGAAGTCATAGAAGGCATTGAAGAGGAGTATGAATCACAGGAGACAGAAGAAGGGACAGAAGAAGAGACGGAAGAAACAGTGTTTGATGACGGAGCGGATTGGGCAGGAACTGCTCAAAGCTCGGGAGACATTGTAAGAGACGGGGCCTGTGGAGCGAATCTTGAATGGGCATATTACAGTGACGATACCCTTGTTATAAGTGGTACGGGGGATATGACGGACTATTCTGTTTCGTATGTTTGCCCATGGGAGCGATATGCTCGTTCGATGAAAAAAGTCATTATCGAAAATGGAGTCACCAGTATTGGAAAAAGAGCATTTTATGATTGCGTAGCGCTGACGACTGTTGAAATTGGAGCTGGAGTGACCAGCATTGGAGAACAGGCATTTTATTCTTGCAAAGGATTAACTACGGCTAAACTGGGAACTGGAGTAACCAGTATAGGAGCGGAGTCATTTTGGAGATGCTCCAGCCTTACCACAATTAATATCCCGGAGAAAGTTACAAGTATAGGGAATTCAGCATTTGATTATTGTGGAAGTCTGAGCAGTATAGAACTGCCTGATGGAATAAAAAGTATCGGGAAATATGCGTTTTCAGGATGCTCAAAGCTGACGACAGTTAAAATCGGAAGTGGTCTGGCGATTATCGGAGACAGCGCATTCAGTAGCTGTTATGGCCTGGAGCAGATCAATATCCCATCAAGTGTGACCTCTATTGGAAAAAATGCGTTCAGTGGGTGCAAAAGCATTCAAAGAGTTGATATAGAAAATCCCCAGTCCTTTTTGGCACTGGTTTATAATGAAAAGAATGGCCGTATCAATCAGGATGCGGAAGCAGTGGGATTATACTGTAATGGAAATCCTGTTACAGATATTGTAATCCCGGATGGAACGACTACTGTTGAAAAATGGTTTGCAAATATAACTACCATTGAGAGTATTGTGATTCCGAACAGTGTGACAAAAGTTGATTTTGATGCATTTAAAGGCTGTATGAATCTGAAGAAACTGACGGTCGGAAGCGGACTTGAAGTGAAAGGCGGATTTTCGCGCTATGGCACTAACGTTCGGTCTTTTATGGATCGTTGGGGCTGTTCAGGACAGATAGAGGAAATTGTCTTCAGTGAGGGCAGGACAGAGATTGGACAATATGCACTTGGGGAAGAAAATCTGAAAAGTGTGACACTTCCATCTACCCTGAAAAAGGTCGACAAGACTGCTTTCAGAGATGTAGTGAATCTGGAAAATCTTTATGTCCCGAATCTGGAGGAATGGCTGAAACTTTCAGAAGGAATATTTGGATCGGAGAAAGGCACAAACCTTTATGCAGGTGGAAAACTTGTAACAGATCTTGTTGTACCGGATAGTATTACAACGATTCCTGAAGGTGCATTTTATGGATTATCAAGTCTGAAAAGCATAACGATTCCGAACAGTGTTACAGATATCGGTAAAAATGCATTTAAATATTGTAAAAATCTGGAAAAACTTACGATAGGAAATGGCATGTTCCTTGAAATTCCATCAGAATACGGACTTCATACCGGAGTATTAGGTTACTGGGGCTGCGCAGATTATGTCAAAACTGTTGTGATAGGTGATGGTACTGTCAGCATTGGTGACTATGCATTTTATGAGTCTAAAGCACTGGAAAAGGTAGTTCTTGCAAACAGCGTGAGAAACCTTGGAAAATATGTATTTGATTCCTGTAATAATCTGAAAAGTATTTCATTGTCACAGTGGGTAACCGGTATTGGAGAATATGCAGTTCCTTCTTATACGACCGTATATTGCAGAACAGGAAGTCGGGCACACAAATATGCAATACAGAACAAACTCAAAGTCGTAAAATCCGGAACATGCATGGGTCATGAGTGGAAAGTCGATACAAAATATTACAAAGTCGACCAGACATATCATGCACGTGGATACAAATGTATTTTCTGCGGACAGAAAAAAGTTGTCAAAAGTAAACATCGTTTTTCCTCTAAGAAAGTAACAAAAATGGCAACATTTAATGCGAAAGGAAAAATGAAAATTTACTGCAACGATTGCGGAACTTATTATAAAGAGCAGTCAATCAGTTGGAAACGTGGGGGATTTGGATGTCAAAACTATGATATAACAAAACATTCAACCATATATCGAACTTCCAAAAATATTACGGTATATCTGAAAAATCCGGCAAAAGGTGCAGTGGTGCAGGTAAAGGTTGGTAAGCGTACATTCAAAAAGAAAATCACATCATCTGCCAAGAAGGTGACCATACCAGTTAAGAATCTTTCTTATGGTGTAAAAGCTCGCATCAGTGTTTACTATAAGAATAAACTAATTGGAAGTGACAAATGCTACTATGGAGATGATGTGGTATATTACGCACGTGCGGTAACGACAGGAATGACACCAAACCAGGTACGATATACACTGGGAAAATCATACCACATTTCTAATTCATCCTATGGATATACGACATGGTATTACAGTGGAGGAAGCGTAACCTTCAAAAACGGACGTGTAGTACGATGGTTCTTCATGTCGTAAATTTGAAAGCCTGTGATGATATATTGGTCTGACCAATATAAAATTAGGCATTGACAAACGGAAATCATGTGGATATAATGGGTAACAGAATAAAGAAATACGTTGACGAGAAGAGTAAACTGTGGAAAACTCCAGAGAGAGATACATATGCTGAGAGTATCTTAGTGGAAAACAGTCGAAGACCATCTCCGAGTGGCCCTAATCCGGTCCGGTGATTCCGTTATCATCTTATAAGAGTGGCTGAATTTTTCATAAAAAGTCAGCAAGCAGGGTGGAACCGCGAGTAGATTATTCGTCCCTTACAGTACACAAAGTGTATTGTAGGGGACTTTCTTTATGTAATAAGAAATTACTTCACTCGTCCCTGTGGAAAACTTAAAATTTTTATTCAAAAAAAGGAGTTCAAAACTATGATCATCACATTGAAAGACGGATCCAAAAAAGAGTATTCCGAAGCAAAATCAGTCATTGATATCGCTTATGATATCAGCGAAGGACTGGCACGTGCAGCATGTGCAGGAGAAGTAAACGGAGAAGTTGTAGACCTTCGTACCGTACTTGACAGCGACTGCGAGCTGAACATTCTCACAGCAAAAGATGAAAAAGGACTTGCAGTTCTTCGTCACACAGCTTCCCACGTACTGGCACAGGCAGTACAGACCTTATATCCAGAAGCTAAAGTTGCTATCGGACCTTCTATCGATACAGGATTTTATTATGATTTCGCTCACGAACCATTCTCTCGTGAGGACCTCGATGCAATCGAGAAAGAAATGAAAAAGATCATCAAAAAAGGTGCAAAGATTGAGCGATTCACAAAATCAAGAGAAGACGCGATCGCATTCTTCAAAGAGAAAAACGAGCCATACAAGGTTGAACTGATCGAAGACCTTCCGGAAGGAGAAGAGATTTCCTTCTATTCACAGGGTGACTGGACAGACCTCTGTGCAGGACCACATCTGATGAGTGTAAAACCTGTAAAAGCATTCAAACTTCTTTCTTCTTCCAGCGCTTACTGGAGAGGAAGCGAAAAGAATGCCATGCTGACACGTATTTACGGAACAGCATATGCTACAAAAGATGAGCTCAAAGAACATCTGGAGCAGATGGAAGAAGCAAAGAAACGTGACCACAACAAACTTGGTCGTGAGATGAAGATCTTTACAACTGTAGATGTTATTGGACAGGGACTTCCGCTGATCATGCCGAATGGCGTTATCATGATGCAGGAACTGCAGAGATGGATTGAAGATGAGGAGACAAAACGTGGCTATGTAAGAACAAAAACTCCTCTGATGGCCAAGAGCGACCTCTATAAGATTTCCGGTCACTGGGATCATTACAAAGACGGCATGTTCGTACTTGGTGATGAAGAGACAGACAAAGAAGTATTCGCACTTCGTCCGATGACATGTCC
>CAKRPO010000048.1 GCA_934378195.1 uncultured Blautia sp. | reverse complement strand
GAAAGCGGTTCCATTCATATGAATGGTGAAAATAAAGACATTATCAATCATTCTCCGCAGGAGGCACAGGCAAATGGTATCAGTACGGTTTATCAGGAAGTAAACCTCTGTCCAAACCTGACTGTTGCGGAAAATCTGTTTATCGGCCGCGAGCCGCGAAACAAAGTAGGAATGATCAACTGGAAAGAGATGAATGCACGTTCAGCAAAGCTTCTGGAAAGTCTGAATATCAATGTTCCGCCTACACAGATGCTCGATGAGTGTTCTGTTGCAATTCAGCAGATGATCGCGATTGCACGTGCAGTAGATATGAAATGTAAGGTTCTGATCCTGGATGAGCCAACTTCTTCTCTGGATGATGAAGAGGTTGAGAAATTGTTTGTACTGATGCGCAGACTTCGTGAGGAAGGTGTTGGAATCATCTTTGTAACACATTTCCTGGAACAGGTATATGCAGTGTGCGACAGGATCACAGTTCTTCGAAATGGTGAACTGGTAGGTGAATATGAAACCAAGGATCTTCCAAGAGTTATGCTGGTTGCAAAGATGATGGGTAAAGATTTTGATGATCTGGCAGATATCAAAGGAGATCATAAAGATAAAAAAGTATTCTCCGAAACTCCGGTCATTGAGGCAGAAGGTATTGGTCATAGAGGAACAATAAGACCATTTGATCTCAAGATCAACAAAGGAGAAGTTATTGGTCTTACCGGACTTCTTGGATCCGGACGTTCTGAACTGGTGCGTTCCATTTATGGAGCGGACAAAGCCGACAGCGGTAGATTGAAGGTAAATGGCAAAGAAGTAAAGATCAACAGTCCACTGGATGCTATGAAGCTTGGTATGGCATATCTTCCGGAGGATCGTAAGGCAGAGGGTATCATTGCTGATCTTTCCGTACGAGAAAACATTATCATTGCAATGCAGGCAAAGAAAGGCATGTTCCATCCGATGAGCCGCAAGGAGATGGAAGAAGCAGCTGATAAGTATATAGATATGCTGCAGATTAAGACGGCAAGCCGTGAAACCCCGATCAAGAGTCTTTCCGGTGGTAACCAGCAGAAAGTAATCCTTGGCCGCTGGCTTCTGACAAATCCGGAATATCTGATTCTGGATGAGCCGACACGAGGCATTGATATCGGAACAAAGACGGAAATTCAGAAAATCGTTCTGGATCTGGCAGATCAGGGAATGGCAGTGACTTTTATTTCTTCAGAAGTAGAAGAGATGCTCCGTACCTGTTCCAGAATGGCAGTTCTTCGAGATGGAGAGAAAGTAGGAGAGCTGGAAGAGAATGAGCTTTCACAGAGCAATATCATGAAAGCAATTGCAGGAGGTGACGATAAGAATGAATAAAAGTAAATTAAAAAAGATCACGAGCGCAAGACTTTTTCTTCCTATCGTGTGTCTGATCGCGGTTCTTCTGATCAATGTGATCAAGACCCCGGACTTCTTTAATATCACAATTCGAAATGGTGTCCTTTATGGATATGTTATTGATGTTATCAATCGTGCTTCAGAGCTGGTCATTCTTGCAGTTGGTATGACACTTGTTACAGCAGCTTCCGGCGGACAGGATATCAGTGTTGGTGCAGTTATGGCAGTTGCAGCGGCTGTGTGCTGTCAGATCTTATCCGGTGGAGCATCTTCGGTAACTGCATATCAGAATTCTCTTATCCTTGCAGTAGTTGCAGCCCTTCTTGCGGCAGCACTGTGTGGAGCATTCAACGGATTTCTGGTAGCAAAACTAAATATTCAGCCGATGGTTGCAACGCTGATTTTGTATACCGCTGGCCGAGGTATCGCACAGCTGGTAACCAACGGACAGATTACATATATTCGTGTGCCTTCTTTCCAGATGGCAGGTGGATATATTGGAAAATCACCGGTTCCGACTCCGGTCCTTTTTGCAATTGTAACTGTAGTTATCGTAGCGCTGATCTTAAAAAAGACAGCTCTTGGACTTTATATTGAGAGTGTTGGTATCAATGGAAAAGCAGCACGACTTGTCGGTCTTAACTCTACCATGATCAAATTCCTGACTTATGTGATCTGTGGTGTTCTTGCAGGAATTGCAGGTCTGGTAGCTTCCAGCCGTATTTATTCCGCAGATGCGAATAACATTGGACTGAACCTGGAGATGGATGCCATCCTGGCAGTTGCACTTGGCGGTAACTTCCTTGGTGGTGGTAAATTCAGTCTGATCGGTTCTGTAATTGGAGCGTATACGATTCAGGCATTGACAACGACTTTGTATGCGATGAACGTAAAAGCTGACCAGCTTCCGGTTTACAAGGCCATCGTTGTTATTATCATCGTTACCTTACAGAGTGATGTATTCAAGAAATTTGTTGCAAATCACAGAAGCAAAAAAGTTTCCGTTGCAGCAGAAGGAGGTCAGAAATAATGAAACAGAAAAAGAAAATGACGAGTACCGGATTTCTGCTGTTGATTACAATCGTTCTGTTCTTCGTTATGTATGCAGCAGGTATGGTGATCTTTGCAGACAAAGGTTTTGCAAAGCCACAGATGTTTCTGAATCTTTTTGTATCCAATGCAGGGCTTCTGGTTATTTCCTGTGGACTGACGATCGTTATGATCACAGGTGGCATTGATATCTCCGTTGGTTCAGTTACTGCACTGGTATGTATGGTTATGGCAGATCTTATGGAAAATAAAGGTGTGAACGCTTACGTTGCAGTGCTTGCAGCACTTCTGATCGGCCTTGCATTTGGTGTTGTACAGGGATTTCTGGTTACGTATATGGGAATTCAGCCGTTTATCGTAACTCTGGCAGGTATGTTCTTTGGCCGTGGTATGACAGCTATTATCAGTACGGATATGATCTCTATAAAAAATGAACTGTTCCTGAAATGGGCGAATTATCGTTTTTACATGCCTTTTGGTTCAACAAACAAAAAAGGTAAATTTATTCCGGCTTATATTCCGCCGACAGTAGTGATCGCAATCATTGTAGTACTGATCATTGCAGTTCTTCTGAAATATTTCAAATTCGGACGTAAACTTTATGCAATCGGCGGAAATAAACAGAGTGCCCTGATGATGGGACTTGATGTCAAGAAAACAATGTTCCGTGCTTATGTATTGGATGGTTTCCTGGCAGGACTTGGCGGATTCCTTTTCTGCCTCAACAGCTGTGCCGGTTTCGTAGAGCAGGCCAAAGGTCTTGAGATGGATGCAATCTCCTCAGCCGTTATCGGTGGAACACTTCTTTCCGGTGGTGTTGGTACTCCAATCGGTTCCATGTTTGGTGTACTGATCAAAGGAACGATTTCTAGTCTGATCACTGCACAGGGTACCTTATCAAGCTGGTGGGTACGAATCGTACTTTCCGCACTGCTTTGCTTCTTCATTGTTATCCAGTCTGTACTGGCTTCCGCAAAGAAGAAAAAATGATCAAAGAAAAATATATGGAGGATTTTAATATTATGCTTACAGGAAAAAAATATAAATTTTGGTTTTGTACAGGGTCACAGGATCTTTATGGAGATGAGTGCTTAAGAAAAGTAGCAGAGCATTCCAGAATTATTGTTGAAGAACTGAATAAATCCGGTGTTCTTCCGTTTGAACTGGTGTGGAAGCCAACACTGATCACAAATGAGCTGATCCGTAAGACTTTTAATGAGGCTAATGCAGACGATGAATGTGCAGGTATAATCACATGGATGCATACCTTCTCACCGGCAAAATCCTGGATTCTTGGTCTGAAAGAATACAGAAAGCCGCTGTGCCATCTGCACACACAGTTTAATGAAGAAATACCATATGACACGATCGATATGGATTTCATGAATGAAAACCAGTCCGCACATGGTGGAAGAGAGTATGGTCATATTGTTACCCGCATGGGAATTGAAAGAAAAGTAATCGTAGGCCACTGGGCTGATAAGAAAGTTCAGGAAAGACTGGCATCCTGGATGCGTACTGCTGTAGGTATCATGGAAAGCAGCCATATTCGTGTATGCCGTGTTGCCGACAACATGAGAAATGTAGCTGTTACTGAAGGGGATAAAGTAGAAGCACAGATCAAATTTGGATGGGAAGTTGATGCATATCCGATCAATGAAGTATGCGATTATGTGAAGGATGTTTCTAAAGGAGATGTTGATGTTTTAGTAGAAGAATATTATAATAAATATGATATTCTTCTTGAGGGCAGAGACCCGGAAGAATTCAAACGTCATGTAGCAGTACAGGCAGCAATTGAGATTGGATTTGAGCGATTCCTGGAAGAAAAGAATTACCAGGCAGTTGTTACTCATTTCGGTGATCTTGGCGGCTTACAGCAGCTTCCGGGACTGGCAATGCAGCGTCTGATGGAGAAGGGATACGGATTCGGCGCGGAAGGTGACTGGAAGACAGCAGCAATGGTACGTCTGATGAAGATCATGACTGCTGGCGTGAAGGATGCGAAGGGAACTTCTTTCATGGAAGATTATACATACAATCTTGTTCCGGGTAAGGAAGGCATTCTTCAATCACATATGCTGGAAGTTTGCCCGACCATCGCAGATGGCAAGATTGGTATTAAGGTATGCCCGCTTTCCATGGGTGACAGAGAGGATCCGGCAAGACTTGTATTTACATCCAAGACTGGTCCGGCAGTAGCTACTTCTCTGGTAGATCTGGGAGACCGTTTCCGTCTGATCATTAATGATGTTGAGTGCAAGAAGGTAGAGAAACCGATGCCGAAACTTCCGGTAGGAAGTGCATTCTGGACTCCACAGCCGGATCTGGCAACAGGAGCAGAGGCATGGATCCTCGCAGGCGGTGCTCATCATACTGCATTTTCCTATGATCTGACTGCTGAACAGATGGGTGACTGGGCAGCAGCAATGGGAATCGAAGCTGTCTACATTGACAAAGATACAACCATCCGCAACTTTAAGAATGAGCTGAGATGGAATGAGGTCGCATTCAGAAAATAAAAAGGCGGATGTGACAATACCACATAAGTCGGGAGGATTTACAATGGGTGTAAATGAAGCAAAGACAGCTATTTTAAACAACAAAACAGCACTTGGAATAGAGTTCGGATCTACCAGAATCAAAGCGGTTCTGGTAGATGACAAATATAATCCGATCGCATCAGGAAGCTATGAATGGGAAAACCGCTATGAAAATGGTGTATGGACATACTCTCTGGAGGATATTACAAAAGGTCTTCAGGGCAGCTACAGCGATCTGGTGAAGGATGTACAGGAAAAATACGATGTAGAGCTGACAAATGTTGGAGCACTTGGAATCAGTGCCATGATGCATGGCTATATGCCGTTTGACAAAGAAGGAAAGCTTCTTGTACCATTCCGTACATGGAGAAATAATATCACAGGAGAGGCATCTGAGAAACTGATGGAGCTTTTCCAGTACAATATTCCACAGAGATGGAGCATTGCGCATTTGTATCAGGCAATCCTGAATGGAGAAGAGCACGTGAAGGATATCGACTACATGTGTACACTGGAAGCTTATGTACACCGTATGCTGACAGGAAAACGTGTACTTGGTATCGGTGATGCAGCAGGAATGTTCCCTGTTGATTCTGAGACAAAAGATTACAACCAGGAGATGGTTGAGAAATTTGATAAACTGGTAGAGTCATATGGTTTCCCATGGAAACTCCGTGACATTATGCCAGAGGTTATGGTTGCAGGACAGGATGCAGGTACTCTGACAGAAGAGGGAGCAAAATTCCTTGATCCTACGGGAAAACTCAAAGCCGGAATTCCGATGTGTCCACCGGAAGGTGATGCAGGAACCGGTATGGTGGCAACCAACAGCGTGAAACAGCGCACTGGTAATGTTTCGGCAGGTACTTCTGTATTTGCAATGATCGTTCTGGAGAAAGCACTTTCCAAACCATACAAAGAGATTGATATGGTAACTACACCGGCTGGTGATGCAGTTGCCATGGCACATTCCAATAACTGTACTTCTGACCTGAATGCATGGGTAAATGTATTCAAAGAATTTGCAGAAGCAATGGGAATGGAAGTGGATATGAACAAGCTTTTCGGAACACTTTACAATAAAGCTCTGGAAGGTGATCCGGACTGCGGCGGACTTCTGTCCTACTGTTATTTCTCCGGAGAGCATATGACAGGATTTGAGGAAGGCCGTCCGTTATTTGTTCGTTCTCCTGAGAGTAAATTCACACTTGCAAACTTTATGCGAACCAATCTTTACACCTGCCTTGGAGCGATGCGTGTAGGTTTAAATATCCTGATCGATCAGGAACATGTCAAGATTGACAGACTTTTAGGTCATGGCGGACTGTTCAAGACGAAAGGTGTCGGACAGCAGATCCTCGCAGATGCAGTGAATGCACCGGTATCTGTTATGTCAACCGCAGGTGAAGGCGGCGCATGGGGTATCGCACTTCTGGCTGCTTATCTCGTGGATAAGAAAGACGGAGAGACGCTGGATGAATTCCTTGATAACCGTGTATTTGCCGGAAACGAAGGAAGCACTCTGGATCCGGAACCGGAAGGCGTCAGAGGATTTAATGAATTTATGGACAGATATCTCAAAGGTCTGCCGATTGAACGGGCAGCAGTGGAATCCAAGATCTGGTAAGAAAAATTCAAATAGAACATCTGTGAACAGCAATAATAAGGCAGCAGGGTACTGTGAAGGAAAGACACAGTGCCCTTGCGTTGTATAAAAGAACTGCGTAAAGGAGAAAAAATATGCTTGAGAAATTAAAAGAAGAAGTTTATAAAGCAAATATGGATCTGCCGAAATATGGACTTGTAACATTTACCTGGGGCAATGTCAGTGGTATTGATCGTGAGAAGGGATTGTTTGTTATCAAACCGAGTGGTGTGGAGTATGACAAGCTGAGACCGGAAGATATGGTTGTTGTAGACCTTGAGGGAAATAAGGTAGAAGGAGAGTATAATCCATCTTCAGATACTCCGACACATGTGGTTCTTTATAATGAATTTCCGAATATCGGAGGAATCGTGCATACGCATTCTGAATGGGCAACGAGCTGGGCACAGGCCGGCAGATCTATTCCATGTTATGGAACAACGCATGCGGATTATATTTATGGAGAAGTTCCATGTGTGCGTAACCTGACAAAGGAAGAAATTGAGGAAGCTTATGAGAAGAATACAGGTGTCCTGATCGCGGATTATTTCAGAAAACGTGATTATGAGGCTGTTCCGGCAGTACTCTGCAAGAATCATGGACCGTTTACATGGGGCAAAGATGCGCATGAGGCAGTACATAATGCGGTTGTACTTGAAGAAGTAGCCAAGATGGCATGTAGATGCGAGCTGATCAATCCACATGTGGAGCCGGCACCACAGGAACTGCAGGATAAGCATTATTACCGGAAACATGGCGAAAATGCTTATTATGGACAGATCAAAAGATGATAAAGGATTCCCGGTGAGAAATTAAGAAAAGCAGACTCCAGTGGGAGGCCTGTGAGTTATCATCTGAACATGGTTCAATTCAAAAATTCTAAAGTATCAGGAAGTACAGAACTTTGCTAAAAACGATACAGAAAATACTGAACTCGCTACGCTCAGACAGCAGCATTTTCTGTATCAACGCAAAAACCTGTACATTCCGATACTTGGACGAATTTTTTCAGGCGAACCAGTTTCAGATGATAATCACAGGAGTCCCTGACTGGAGTTTTTCTTTTCTCTTTCTCACTGTACTTTAGCTGGGGTAAGGGTGAAGGCTACTGGTGGTTGCAAGTGGAGATACCATCTTACGTTATATATCAATTAATTTTTTATAAAGTCTATTGACATTGGTTAGAGCAAACAGTACTATAAATACAAAGCATATTTTCTATGAGTTCAGGGCGATGATGCCGTCTATTTTTCTTAATTCACTTCAGAAATCCATGCTTTTAATCTAAATAAACAAGAAAAGCAGGGGTTTTGAGGGTAATGTTTGTTAGTGCTTTATGTTCTCATATCCTGCAGGGACAGGAAGTAGTGCCTATGGCAAAAAACAAAAAGAATCGTAAAGTCACAACAAAGAAAAATCAGTCTGTGAAAAGAAGACAGGGGAGTATGCCGACAGCGAACAGGAAGTACAAGGATACCATATTCCGGATGCTGTTTTCAGACAGGGAGAATCTATTGTCACTGTATAATGCAGTGAATGGAACTGCGTATGAAAATCCGGAAGATCTGGAGATTGTGACACTGGAAAATGCAATCTATATGGGAATGAAGAATGACCTGGCATTCATCATCGATACGAATTTATTTTTGTACGAGCATCAGTCGACGTACAATCCGAATATGCCGTTGAGGGATTTGTTTTACATATCCAGTGAATATCAGAAAGTGATTGATCATAAGTCTTTGTATTCTTCTGTACTTCAAAAGATACCGGCACCGTATTTTATAGTCTTTTATAACGGAACTGAGAAGGCAGAGGATCGTTGGGAGAATGCACTGTCCGAGGCATATGAAAATCTGACAGGAGAACCGAGGCTGGAATTAAAAGTGGTTACGTTGAATATCAATGAAGGCCACAATAAAGAGTTGATGGCGCAGTGCCAGATACTGAGGGAATATGCGCAATATGTGGCAAAAGTACGTAAATACACAAGAGAAATGAATTTGGATGCAGCTGTAGAACGTGCAGTAGATGAGTGCATTCGAGAGGGAATCCTGAGTGATTTTTTACGAAAGAACCGGGTGGAGGTTATCGCGATGAGTATATTTGAATATGACAAAGAAGAGGAAGAAAAGAAACTCCGGAGAGCAGAATATGGAGCAGGTTTTGATGCAGGCGAAGAGAGTAAAGCGAAAGAAACAGCAGTATTACTTTTTAAAGAGGGAGATTCAATTGAAAAAATTGCAAGAGTTCTTAAAGTAGATGAAGATACCATCCATCAATGGCTCAATAAGTAAAATGTATTTTATTGACATTATGGAAACTCCCAGCGCGAAGCGCGATCCGGAGCACACCTTGCAAAACAAAAATATTGTTATATATAAAAATATCGAGTACAGAAACATCTGCAAGAGTTCATAGAAATACTTGGAGATATTCTGGCTGCGTTATGGAGAAAAAGCACATTGTTTGAGCCTTTTGGCGAGTTATGTGCTTTTTCTTCATGATTTTAGCAGACAGATTATATCCTTAGTATTTCTCGACTCTGAAGCCGTTTCAGTACTCGATATGTTGTAATATAAGAGATTTTGTGAGAGTGTTTCTGAATTCCGAAGCCGTTTTCTAGCAGGCAGTCTTTGATGTACAGAGAATACGCTTTTGTTTTAATTCTCTATTTAGTAATCCCGTCCGGTGAACACTGCTACGCTTCTCGGCCTCATCACGAAGCTTCCGTCGATTCTTGCTTCCTGGCCTTCCGGATAGCAATATTGTCCATTACCGTCTCCATACGTATTGACGCTCAAATGCCATGCGCCCCTTCCGTGAAGATTCGGAAGAGTGATCGTGACATCTTCCCAGAACGTATTAACTGCTATATAGATCAGGTCATCTTTGCCATTCTCTTTATCATATCCGGCGAAGCTCACGCAGAATGTACGCGCATCACGCGGAATATCCATTTCCTCTGCATTAAGATTATGCGTGTGGATAGGATCCATTCCACAGACCGAAGTCGGGAGCTGTTTGTGGATAACCGGATGCTTTTTGCGGAATGCAATCATAAACTTAAAGAATTCAAACAGATCCCGGTTCTTCTCAAGCATGCGCCAGTCCAGCCACGAAGTGATATTGTCCTGACAGTAACTGTTGTTATTTCCAAACTTCGTATTTCCAAATTCATCACCGGCCAGGAACATTGGTGTACCACGGCTGCACATCAGCACAGCACAGGCATTTCGAATCATTCGGCGGCGCAATGCAAGAACTTCCGGATCATCCGTTTCACCTTCTGCACCACAGTTCCAGCTACGATTGTCGTTCGCACCATCCGTATTATTCCATCCATTTGCTTCATTATGCTTGTCATTATAAGCATATAGGTCATACAACGTGAATCCATCATGACAGGTCAGAAAATTGACACAGGAATTGTAGCCGGCATAATTACTATGCGTATTGTTATCATAAAAACCACCATAGAGATCACCGGAACCAGAGATGCTCCATGCAGCATCCCATGCGTTCCAGGAATCACCTTTCAGGTAACTTCTGAGCGCGTCACGATATCTGCCGTTCCATTCTGCCCAGCGTCCACTGGCAGGGAAACTTCCCACCTGGTAAAGACCGCCGGCATCCCATGCCTCAGCAATCAGTTTTACATTGCTTAAGATCGGGTCATTGGCAAGCGTACGCAGAAGAGGAGGATTGTTCATAGGAGAACCATCTTCATTTCGTCCAAGGATACTTGCAAGGTCGAAACGGAAACCATCGACACGATAATTGATCGTCCAGTAACGCAGACATTCCAGGATCAGCTGCTGAACGACCGGATGATTGCAGTTGAGCGTATTTCCACAACCGCTGAAATTATAATAATTTCCGTCCGGAGTCAGCATATAGTAAATGTTATTGTCAAATCCCTTGAAACTGAAGGTATTTCCCTTCTCATTGCCTTCAGCGGTATGGTTAAAAACAACATCCAGAATAACTTCGATTCCATTGGCGTGAAGCTCTTTGATCAGAGTTTTTAATTCTGTACCCTCACGATTGTGTTCATTGGCGGCAGCATAGCTGCTGTTTGGTGCAAAAAAACCAACTGTATTGTATCCCCAGCATTCAAGAAGCTGCCGGCCATCTACTGTACGGGAGTTCATTGTTTCGTCGAATTCAAAGATCGGCATCAGCTCGACCGCATTGATCCCGAGTTCTTTCAGATAAGGAATCTTTTCCATCAGACCGGAAAAAGTTCCACGATGCTGCACCCCGGAAGATGGATGATGTGTGAAGTCACGCACATGAAGCTCATAAATGATCAGGTCACAGAGCTCCTTTTTGGACTGTGGCATATCGCCCCAGTCGAAACGGTCTTTGACAACACGCGCGTGATAGGTGTGATCCCAGCGGATTCCCCAGGTACGCTGTCCGGCTACTGCTTTGGCATATGGATCCAGCAGGATTTTGTTTTTGTCAAAAAGGAGTCCCTTTTCCGGACAGTATGGACCGTCAACACGATAAGCATATTCAAATTCGTCGATGTTCAGCCCATATACGATCATCGAATAGACATCCCCGATCTTGTAAGCTTCCGGGAAAGGAAGCACGGCAAATGGCTCTTCCTGCGCGCGATGGAACAGAAGCAGTTCACAGGAAGTTCCGCCACAGGTATGGATGGTGAAATTTACACCATTCTGCAGAGGGGTGGCACCGTTCAGGTCATAGACACCAGGACGGACCGGAAAACCTGCAATCTCTGCCATAGGGACAGATTCATAAGGGTGATCGGATACAAATTTCTGATGATAGGATTTCATTTCTTTCTCCATTTCCAAAATCCCGGCCTGAGTGCTCAGACCGGGAAATTATTCGTGTTACGTATTTGCAAAACATAATGTGTTTACAGATCGTTTGTCAGATGAAGCTTATCAAGAATATAGAAGATCAGGCTCAATGCCATGGCAACGACACAGGCCAGAACCATACCGGTAAGCTTAACATTGCCAAGATTCAGGGCAATTCCGGAAAGGCCGACGATAAAGACTACAGAAGTCAGCGCAAGGTTGCGGGATTTGCTGTAATCCACCTGATTGTCTACCAGCATACGCAGACCGGAAGTTCCGATCATACCGTACAGCAGGAAGGAGATTCCGCCAATGACCGGTCCCGGAATCGTGTTGATCAGAGCTGCAAGTTTGCCAAGGAAGGAGCAGCAGATAGAAAGGACTGCAGCACCACCGATGACCTGAACACTGTATACTTTTGTCATGGCCATAACACCAATGTTTTCCCCGTAAGTGGTGGTTGGTACAGAACCAAGGCATCCGGATACGGTCGTTGAGAAGAAATCTGCAAAAAGGGAACGGTGAAGTCCCGGATCCTTCAGAAGGTCTTTACCGACGATCTTACTTGTTACGATCTGGTGTCCGATGTGTTCGGAAGTTACAAGAAGCAGTGCAGGAAGAATCGTCAGGATTGCTTCCAGATTAAATTTCGGTGTCTGGAAATTCGGAAGCGCGAAGAAAGCGGCTTCTTTTACCGCTGTAAAATCCAGGATTCCACAGGCGGCAGCAGCTACATATCCGGCAATGATCGCAATCAGGATCGGGATGACGGATAAGAATCCGCGAAACAGGATCTGACCGAATACAGCGACACCGAGAGTGATCAGAAAGACGATCACGTTCTTCATATCAATCTGCTCGTCCAGAAGGCCGGCTGTGCTGGCTGCACTTCCTGCAAGTTCCAGACCGATCAGAGCAACAACCGGTCCCATGGCAGCGGTCGGAAGAACGATATCGATCCAGTTGGTTCCACACTGACGAATGATCAGAGCAACAAGCATTCCACAGATACCAAGGACAACAAAACCGCCCAGTGCATACTGGAAGCCGAATTTGGATGCGACCAGAAGTCCCGGTGACAGGAATGCAAAACTGGAACCAAGGTAAGCAGGTGCTTTGCCTTTGGTGATCAGGATGAACAGAAGTGTGCCGATACCGTTCATCAGAAGAACGATGGCAGGATTGATACCAAACATAAAAGGAACCAGAACAGATGCACCAAACATGGCGAACATGTGCTGGATACTTAGTGGTATTAACAGGTTAACAGGTACTTTGTCTTCTACTTGGATGATTTTTCTCTCCACCTTACCCTCTCTTTCTTATCTGTACAGAAACAGATAATACAGTTCTAAGTGGCCGTCCTTATTGCGGGCAGCCATGATTCTGAACAATTATACCACAGCTGGACCGGCATTACTATTTAAAAATAATTGGATGAAATGCAAAAATATTGTGCGCAAGAAATGTTGTTGCTTTTTTTTAAAATATATATTATAATCTTGTTTGTAAAAAGAATTTACCCTTCAAAAATTTTTTTTACATAACCCCTTATTTAATTATTTATACTCCCCTTGAGATACCCGGTAGCTCCCCTACCGGGTATTTCTCTGCACTTAAATGGCAAAAAATGGAAAATCTTCTGATGCATGTTAAAAGAATCTGTGCGGCTATGAATATTATCTTTTCGGCCTGGTCATAATAATGGATGTAATGAAATTGCTGCTCGCAAAGAGAAGAGTATCATTACCGTAATGCATTACAAAAAGAACCAGGAGGAATGTACAAATGGCAAAAAACTACGAAAACGAAAACAAGACGAAAAATTACAGTACAGATAAAACTTCCGATAAGAATGCAATGGACAGCAGAAACAGCTCCAGGAACAGCTCTAAGAATGCATCCAGAAACAGTTACGGAAATAAGACATCAAATGCATATGATAAAGAGCAGAATGATTATTCCGACAGATACTAAGGAAAAAAGCAGGATTCATATGGCGTGGGTCCTGGCATAAGATTCTTGTTGCTGTGAACAGTAACAAATTTCCCTTCTCTTGAGAGGCCGGCGGTGAGCCGGTCTCTTTTTCATGTAATAGGAAATTACTCCGTAATGTTCCTATTACATAAAAATGCTCCGCGAGGATGCGATGTAAAATGAGCGGTGCACGCAAAAGCGAGCAGAACATATGATAAATAAAAAAGGAAGGTTTGTCATGTTTCCTATTGAGACGATTTCAGCCAGAATGCTCGACTATTATGTCGGGCGAAGTGATGCTTTGATCATAGATCTGCGCGATGAAGAAGCATATAGAAGGAGCCATGTGAGAGGAGCTGTCAGTATTCCTTATGAAGAACTGGAAAACAGAAAAGATCTTCCGGACAATAAAATACTTGTTTTTTATTGTGACAGAGGCGGAGCCAGCATGGTAGCAGCCAGAGAATTTGTCAGAAGAGGATATCGAACCCGTTCCGTTATCGGAGGATTTGCGGCGTACAGAGGAAGAAATCTTGTAATTTCCTGATAAGCATGATAAGGTAAGAAAGAGAAAATATGTTGCTGTAAGCAATTGCAGGAGGAGAATATTTATGAAATACATGTTTGCATCGGATGTACATGGTTCGGCATACTATTGCCGGCTGATGCTGGAAAAATATAAAGAGGAGCAGGCAGAACGCCTGGTGCTGCTGGGCGATCTGCTTTATCATGGACCGAGGAATGATCTTCCAAAGGAATATGCACCAAAAGAAGTTATCAAAATGCTGAATGGTATGAAAAATGATATCTATGCAGTACGTGGTAATTGTGAAGCAGAAGTTGACCAGATGGTTCTGGAGTTCCCTGTCATGGCAGATTACTGCATTCTGGCAATCAATGGTCTGACTTTTTATGCAACTCATGGACATGTTTATAATGAAAATAATCTTCCGCCATTTCATGAGGGAGATATCCTGATCCACGGACATACACATGTGCTCAGAGCAGAGCAGAGAGAGGGATATATTCTTCTGAATCCGGGTTCCGTATCAATCCCAAAAGAAGGAAATCCGCCTACATATGCGGTTCTGGAAGACAAAGTGTTTACAATCAAAGATTTTGATGGAAATATCATCAAGGAAATGAGGCTTGGATGAAATATATGGAATTGATAGCGCCATGTCATTTTGGCATGGAAGCGGTTCTGAAGCGTGAAATCCTGGATCTTGGATATGAGATCAGTAAGGTAGAGGATGGAAAGGTTACTTTTCTGGCAGATGCAGAGGGAATTGCACAGGCAAATATGTTCCTTCGCACGACAGAGAGAATTTTGCTCAAAACCGGCGAATTTAAGGCAGTTACGTTTGATGAGCTTTTTGAAAAAACAAAGGCGATCCCGTGGGAAGAATATATTCCGAAGGATGGAAAGTTCTGGGTTGCCAAAGCAAACTCTGTAAAGAGCGCATTATTCAGTCCGTCCGATATTCAGTCGATCATGAAGAAAGCAATCGTAGAACGACTGAAAAGCGTTTACGGAATTTCCTGGTTCCCGGAGGATGGTGCAAGCTTCCCGATCCGTGTAGCGTTTATGAAAGATGTGGCGACGATTGGAATTGATACCTCGGGAGTTTCTCTCCATAAGAGAGGATACCGCCAGATGACGGTTAAGGCACCAATCACAGAGACGCTGGCATCTGCACTGATCATGCTGACACCGTGGAATAAAGACAGAATTCTGGTTGATCCATTCTGTGGAAGTGGTACTTTCCCGATTGAGGCGGCGATGATCGCAGCAGATATGGCACCTGGAATGAACCGTTCTTTTCTTGCGGAAGACTGGAAGCATCTGGTTCCGCGTAAGTGCTGGTATGATGCATTGGAAGAGGCACAGGATCGAGTGAATCTGGACATTGAGACGGATATTCAGGGATATGATATTGATCCGGAGGCTTTGAAATCTGCCCGTGCCAATGCGAAGATGGCAGGTGTGGACAAACTGATTCATTTTCAGCAGAGAGCAGTCAAAGATCTCAGTCATCCGAAACCGTATGGATTTATTATTACAAATCCGCCATATGGTGAGCGTCTGGAGGAAAAAGAAGCACTGCCGCAGCTGTATCGTGAGATTGGTGAAAGCTACAATCGGCTGGACAAATGGTCCATGTATCTGATCACATCCTATGACCGTGCAGAGAATGACATCGGCCGTAAAGCAGACAAAAACCGTAAGATCTATAATGGTATGCTGAAGACATATTATTACCAGTTTTTGGGACCGAAACCGCCAAGGAGGAAAAAAGATTGAAAAAAGTAATTTTTGCAACAGGCAATCAGGGAAAGATGAAAGAAATCCGGGAGATTCTCGGAGATTTGGACATTGAACTCCTTTCCTTAAAAGACGCCGGAATCCACGCGGATATCGTAGAAGATGGAAAAACTTTTGAAGAAAATGCACAGATTAAAGCAAAGACAATCTGTGCTCAGACAGGGGAAATTGTTCTGGCGGATGATTCCGGACTGGAGATTGACTATCTGAATAAAGAGCCCGGAATCTATTCGGCACGTTATATGGGAGAAGATACTTCTTATCATATCAAGAATGCGAAGCTGATCGAGAGACTGGAAGGTGTACCGGACGAAAAAAGAACTGCCAGATTTGTCTGTGCGATCGCAGCAGCATTTCCGGATGGAACAATGAAGACTGTGCGGGCAACTATGGAAGGTAGAATCGGTTATGAAGAGAGTGGCGCCAATGGATTTGGTTATGATCCGATCTTTTATCTTTCGGAATACGGATGCACTTCCGCAGAACTTTCCATGGAAGAAAAAAATAAGATCAGCCACAGAGGGAAGGCTCTGCGTGCAATAAAGGATGAACTTCGATGAAAGTACTGATCGTCAGTGATACTCATGGACATGATGAAAATCTGGAACGTGCAGTGATGGCGGAAACACCGTTTGATATGTTGGTACACTGTGGAGACGTAGAAGGCAGGGAGATTTTTATTGAAGCTCTTGTGGACTGCCCCTGTTGCATCGTTTCCGGCAATAACGACTTCTTCTCAGACCTTCCGAGAGAAGAGGAAATTGATATTGATGGAAATAAGGTACTGGTTACGCATGGACATTATTATGGCGTTTCTATGGATATTTCAGGAGTGGCAGAAGAAGCTGCTTCCAGAGATTGTAATGCGGTATTCTTTGGACATACGCACAAGCCTGTAATCGAGGAAATAGACGGCGTTCTGACTGTTAACCCGGGAAGTCTGGCTTATCCACGCCAACATGGCAGAAAGCCAAGTTACGCGGTTCTTACGACCGATGCAGATGGAAAGATGTCTGTTGAGATCCGCTATCTGTAAAATGATTTTGCAAGTTTTGTTGTGTGTATAAGACTCCTGCCCAACAGGAAAAATCTGTGGGCGGGGGTCTTTTTTATGTAATAGGAAATTACTCCGTAATGTTCCTGTTACATAAAAACGCTCCGCGAGGATGCATCTGGCACGAAAAGCACAGCAGTTACCATAAAGTTTGAGGGAGTTTGAAGTGGATTCGTCTGTTAGGTCCTGTCTGAGAAGAGGGGCTGGATGACTACGAAAGCGATAAGTATCATGTTAGTTAACGAATTTTGAGCTGCAAAATGACCATAGAAAAGGTAAGTTCTCAGTAGGTCCACAAAATTTGAGTGGCTGGATGGTTATGGGAGAAGTAAGTTCCCTGAAGGGTAACGAAACTCGAGGAAAATAGATGACCATGAAATGAGAAGGTTTGCTAAGAGTCAATAATAAGAATAAAATTGAATGGTCTGTATTGTGGTTACAAGAATGAAGGTCAATGAGAGGATTGAAATTAGATGGTTTATCAGGAATTGCGAAATGAACTGGTAGACAAAGGGTATACAGAGAGATGTTTTTATGCGGATGACAGGACTTGAACCTGCACGTCGTGGACACCAGAACCTAAATCTGGCGCGTCTGCCAATTCCGCCACATCCGCAAGATAGACTATAAACAGAATAACGGAATTGTCAGACAATCGATAAATCGATAAGCATCTGCCTGATCTTGAACTAACGTTCAAAAACTGTGAATTCCGCCACATCTGCGTGATATAAATAGTAGTATTAAAAAAGCATTATCGATAAACGATAATGCTTTAATGAGACATCGGGGATTCGAACCCCGGACAACTTGATTAAAAGTCAAGTGCTCTACCAACTGAGCTAATATCCC
>CAKRPO010000047.1 GCA_934378195.1 uncultured Blautia sp. | reverse complement strand
AAGGCTTCCCTTGTCTTTACTATAGGTGTTGGTTACGGATGCTGTTGCTGTTTCATCTTTTACTACTGTGACTTTACCTTCACCTGTTACAGTAAGTCCGTAGGTCTCGATTGCTGCGTCGGCTTTCACTTCTGTTACGGTGTAATCACCTACCGGAAGGTTCTCAATTGTGAGGCTTGCACCTGCTTTGATCTCCAGTACTACTTCGGTGTTGGATGTTGTTCCGTCGGCTTTGTAATACTTGTCATCGCTGCCTTTTACTGTAAATGTGTAAGGCTTGCCTGCATTGGCTTTCTGATCAACATCGCTCAGACCGGTTACTGTCTTGCTGATCTTAAGGCTTCCTTTGTCTTTGCTGTAGGTGTTGGTTACCGTTGCTGTTACTGACTTATCTTTTTCTACTGTAACATCACCTTCGCCTGTTACGGTAAGTCCATAGTTCGCGATTGCTGTGCCTTCTCTTACTTCTGATACAGTATAGTTTCCTACTGGTAGATTATTGATTGTACGGCTCTCATTTGCTCTGATCTCCACTACTACTTCGGTGTCGGATGCTGTTCCGTCGGCTGCATAATATTTATTGTCACTGCCTTTGACCGTGAACTTGTAAATCTTGTCTGCATTAGCTTTCTGGTCAGCATCACTAAGACCAGTTACGGCTTTGCTAATCTTAAAGCTTCCTTTGTCTTTACTGTAGGTATTGGTTACTTCTGCGGTTGCTGTTTCATCTTTTACTACTGTGACTTTACCTTCACCTTCTACGGTAAGTCCGTAAGTTTCGATTGCTGCATCAGCTTTCACTTCTGTTACGGTGTAATCGCCTACCGGAAGGTTCTCAATTGTGAGGCTTGCACCTGCTTTGATCTCCAGTACTACTTCGGTGTCGGATACTGTTCCGTCCGCTGCGTAATACTTATTGTCGCTGCCTTTTACCGTGAACTTGTAAGTCTTGTCTGCATTGCCTTTCTGGTCAGCATCGCTCAGACCGGTTACGGCTTTGCTAATCTCAAGGCTTCCCTTGTCTTTACTATAGGTGTTGGTTACGGATGCTGTTGCTGTTTCATCTTTTACTACTGTGACTTTACCTTCACCTGTTACAGTAAGTCCGTAGGTCTCGATTGCTGTGCCTTCTCTTACTTCTGATACAGTATAGTTTCCTACTGGCAGATTATTGATTGTACAGCTTTCATTTGCTTTCATCTCCAGTACTACTTCGGTGTTGGATGCTGTTCCATCGGCTGCGTAATACTTATTGTCACTGCCTTTGACTGTGAACTTGTAAGTCTTGTCTTTGTTTGCTTCTTTGTCAGCATCACTCAGACCTGTTACTGTCTTGCTGATTGTAAGGCTTCCTTTGTCTTTGCTGTAGGTGTTGATTACTTCTGCGGTTGATGTCTCATTTTTCTTGACAGTTACAGCTCCGGTTCCTTCTACAGAAAGTCCATAGGTTTCAATTGCTGCGTCGGCCAGTTTTTCTGATACCGTATAACTTCCTACTGGCAAGTTATTGATTGTACGGCTTTCGTTTGCTTTCATCTCCAGTACTACTTCGGTGTCGGATGTTGTTCCGTCGGCTTTGTAATACTTGTCATCGCTGCCTTTTACTGTAAATGTGTAAGTCTTGTCTGCATTGGCTTTCTGGTCTGCATCGCTCAGACCGGTTACTGTCTTGCTGATCGTAAGGCTTCCCTTGTCTTTACTATAGGTGTTGGTTACGGATGCTGTTGCTGTTTCATCTTTTACTACTGTGACTTTACCTTCACCTGTTACAGTAAGTCCGTAGGTCTCGATTGCTGCGTCGGCTTTTACTTCTCTTACGGTGTAATCACCTACCGGAAGGTTCTCAATTGTGAGGCTTGCACCTGCTTTCATCCCCAGTACTACTTCGGTGTTGGATGCTGTTCCGTCGGCTTTGTAGTACTTGTCATCGCTGCCTTTTACTGTAAATGTGTAAGTCTTGTCTGCATTAGCTTTCTGGTCTGTATCACTCAGACCTGCTACTGTCTTGTGGATTGTGAGACTACCTTTAGGTTTACTATAAGTATTTTCTACAGTAAGCTTATCTGCTGATGCTGATTTTTCAGAATAAATAATATCTGCAGTAAGTTTCTCATTTACTTTTGTTACTTTTACTTCTACCGCATAACCGTCAACAACATAACTCATTCCTTCTGTCGTTCCCGGAGTTTCTTTTACAATATACTTATAAGTTCCCTCTTTCGTATAAGAAATCTCTCCGAAACTTTTCGTTTCGCCTGCTGTCACTTGAATACTTGTAGAAGCCGGCATCGGAGCACCATCTACTCCAGTAATCGTAAAGATGAAATTTTCACCTTTCGGTGCACCCTCACCGCTCACTATCTTCTCTACCTGAATCTGAGCAGTTACCGGTTCTGTTTCTTTTTTCTGGTTTTCAACAATAAACGTCTGGCCACCAGAAAGTGCCGCATATTCTGTACCTTCCGGGATACTTCGGATCAAAGCATTAAATTCCTGTTGTGCCGCATTATCTTTCACATTTTTTATAATAAAATAATGTACCTGCTTATCTTTAATCGAATACCCTTCCGGAGCCTCAACTTCCTGATAATAATACAGCGTATTGTAATGTAATCCCTCGAATTTTATAAGCCCAGAACTATTTGTTACATCTGTTTTATTTGAATCATTATCTACTGGCTCCAATGTTTCAGCATTCACTGCCTGTACAACAAATTTGGCATCTTTCAGACTATTTCCATTCTGATCAACCTTTTTAATTGTAATACTATCAGACCTGCCCGCAATTGTAGCATTTGATTTATGATACTTAACTTGTGTTTTGATTTCGACTGTTTTTTCTGCTCCACCTCTAAGTGTTGCCTTATTTGCGACTTCATATTGTGTTCCATCAGTCTTTCCGGCAGATACAAGCGTTGCACGATAAACTACATTAAGTGCTCTTCCGTCTGGAATTGTAAGTGTCATTACATTTCTTCCATCTGCCGACGTTCCAAAGGAAGACTGATAATCAACATTTTCACCAGTAACCATATCCGTAACTTTAATGCTGCTGGTATCTAATGTTAGATTTGCATCAAGCACATCCTCCAAAGTCAGGGTATCACCATCTGGCATCAGATCTGCTGCACTGTAATTAACGCCAATGCTGTATTCCACCACATTATCCAAATCCTTAACCTGGATGCCACTCTTATTTAAAAATTTGTTACTTACCTCAACTGTGGCATGATCCTCTTTGTTACCAATTTTCACAGTATTCGTAAATGAAACCTTATCGCCCTCTACTACTGTACCTTCTCCAGACTCTATCGGTAACTGTACGATTTTGGTCTGATACGAAAGTTCAATATAAATATATGGATCTTTTTCTAACTCCAGTCCAGCAATATTAACCGTAAGTTTCCTGCTGTCTTTATCATAGGATACAGAAATATTAGCATATGGTTCTGCATTATCACCATTCCAATGGCTTTGATCAATCTTACATTTTAATGAACCGTCTACATATTCCATACCCTCTGGTATTTCATCAGTAATTGTCTTTACACTATTTGTAAGCTCTGTTCTTTCCCATCCTAACTGCTTATTTACTGTAACTTTCCAATTTGCAATTCCGCCTGAAATATCTCCTGATTTATCCACAACAAAATCAGTACTTTTAAATTCCACATTACTGCCATCATCTTCTGCATAATCTTTATTATCTACAGTATATGTGGAATGGATTTTATTACCTGTTGATCCAGTTTTATCAGATTCACTGTATTCAGATGAATATGTAATTGTAACTACATCTGAAATATCTTTTGTAAATCGTATTGTCAAAGTCGGGTTATTGCTACTGGATACCCCAGGTTCAATTATATAATCTGTTCCCGCTGTGAGGATATTATTTCCTTCTTTTACTACAATGTCGTCATTATATTTACCTTTCCAGTTGTAGGAATCCTGTAGTTCATCTACCACTACAAGATTCTTTACTGTCTTTCCTTTCGAATCAACAGTTACAGTCCATGTAGCAGTTCTGCTACCCTGATCCGCTGTACCTTTCTTGGTAACGATATCCATTGAAGGAATTTTCTTTTCTATTTCTGCTGTTCCAGATACGGTTTTTCCATCACCCTGAATACTATTTGTAAATTGCTCTTTTCCAACTAAATCACTTAAATCTTTCGTTACCTTTGTTTTGTAAACAAGTTTGTATCCGCCTTTGCTGGTTGTCTTATCTGACGGAAATGTATAACTGAAACTGTTTCCAGCTCCTATCGTACCTCTGGCTATCTCAGTGTTGCCAACCCAGTCTTTGTTTCCATTCTCATCATAATACACTATATAGTCACCAATGTACTCCTGATCTGGTCCCAGTGTATCTACAAAAGTTTTTCCTGCTGCAGAACCAAATGTGCCTGGTATATAAATAACCGTCCAGGTAATCTCATATTCTCCATTTCCATTTTTCGACACGAAACCGGATTTCTTTAATGTTTTTTCTATTCCATTGACAGTTGTTTCTGCACTCCCTGTTCCACCTGTCCATGACCACTCTGCACGGTTTTTATTGGCATCGCCGGAAATAATTGTTTTATCTTCCACTCTTGCTTTATAGGTAAGCTGATATTTTCCGATTTTCAGATCACCCAAATTCAATGTAGCAGAATCATCTGTTCCTAATGTAATTTTAGACGAATCAATTGCCGTTCCATTCAATTTAAACTCTGGATTATCTGCAAATTTCAAGTTGCTTCCCTGCATATCTTTCAGTACCAGATTGGTTACATCTTTTCCTGTAACATTTAATTCAATGGTAAAATCTATTGTTCCATCGTCGTTGAGTTTGTATGACTTTCCACCAGATATTTTACCATCTTCAAATTTAATTTCAATTGGAATTGTTTTTCCAGGTCCATCGAAAATAATATCTACTTTGTCTTTATTTTCATTGGCAGATTCTGAAAGTGCCCCTTCAAAAGAAAAGCTTCCCTCAATATCGCTTGGATGTGCTTTAAGGAACTCCTTTGTATATATAAAGGTAACTACACCATCAACAATTGTATATGTTCCTGCCGGTCCTGCCGTATAACCTTCGCAGGTAATGTTTCCAGATGTATTCGTAAAATTTAATCCCGCTGGTAATGCATACGTAGCAGACTTTGTTCCATTTGCTGTCGGCTTTGCATCTTCCGCAAACTTGTAGGACAAATTGAATTTAATTTTTGCACCACGTGGATACTTTTTATTTGAATCATATGCCTGTCCATCGACCTCTGTTATTGCCACATTTTTAATTGCGTTTCTTAAATCAATTGCCGTTTCACCGTCTGTCTGTTGTTCCGTATGCTCTGCTGTCCGTACAAACACAAATGGTGAAAATCCATTTGCGGTAATCGAAGCGGATGTTCCCTCAGTATTAACCTGTCCGATCTCTACAGCACTACCATTCGCAATATGCAGAAAACTAAGTGTAGTCTTCACTCCTTCTACCTGTGCTACTACCGGTGTGCTGAAATTAAGGCTGACAGATGCCTGTCCCACAGAAATCTCATTTCCGCCTGCGTCAGCAAGGTGAATGTCATAAATAGCAGCATCTGCGACCTGTTTGTCATTCAACCACTGATTTAAAGCAGCATTATCAAAATCGTCCGGATTCACCGGTGTAACAATCAGCTGTGTATCAGCTGCCACTGCTGTACTTGTGTGTACCTTGACCTGTACACCAGCTGCATTGTATGTCAGATCCTGCACTTTCGCTGCTTCCGGTGTCGGTGTAGCAGTTGCTGTCGCTGCCGGCTGTGCTTCCTCGGTCGGCTGCGCCTCCGGTGTCGCTTCTGGCTGCTGTGCTTCTGGAGTTGCCTCCGGCTGCTGTTCTTCTGGAGTTGCCTCCGGCTGCTGTTCTGCCTCCGGTGTTGTTTCCGGCTCTTGTGGCTGTTGCGCCTCTGGTGTCGTTTCCAGTTGCTGTGCCGCTTCCGGAGTTGTCTCCGGCTTCTTCGGTGTCTCTGGCGCACTCTGCTCTTTTTCCTGTTCTGCAGAGTTTTCCACTTCCGCCTGTGCAGCTGCTTCTGCCTGTGTTTCTGCTGCTGAAATTGCAGTCTGTTCTTCTGCAAATGTGCTGACACTGCCCTGCTGAATAATCATAAGTGCAGCCATTGCCATTGCACAAATCCTCTTACATTTGTCTAAATGTCTCATCTTTCCTCTCCTTCCCGTTTTTTATTGTTCCCTTCAGAGTCCAACATGATTTTTCTCATACTCTGATAAAGATTTTTGGAACGTTTTTGGCTATATATAGAGTCATCCAAATATATATTATATCATAATCGTTTTTATGTCATATACTAATTATGCTACTTTACCAACATTTTCTGCATTAAAAGGCATCATTTTTCGTAATTTTCGTAAATTTCTGTAAATCTGCACAAAAAAATACAGCCTTTTCAGCTGTATTTTTCAAGCTCTCTTATTAACAATAATTTCTTACGACAACCTGCAATGTTTCTCTTCCCTGATACACATTGATCTCAGGATAATACGTAACAGAAATTGTCTCGTGTGTCTGCACAAACTCCACAAACTCCTGTGCTTCTCCAAAATACACTGCATCCATCTTTGTTCCATTTTCATCCATCAAAAGCATTTTGACCACGTTCTGATTTCGTCCCAGCACACGAAGTCCTACCGCGTGAAGATTTTTCTGTGCAAACAGTGGCTTCGTATTTCCCTTTCCAAATGGCTCCAGCACCTTCAACTGTTCCGTCAACTGTCTGGAAAGATAAGAAATCGGCATCGGCACATCAATCATAATCTTCGGAATTAATTCCTGTTCTGTAAGTGTGCAATTATCATTCAGGCGTCGCCGAAATGGCTCAACATTTTTTTCTTCCATAGAAAGTCCTGCAGCCATCGGATGTCCCCCAAACTGTGTCAGCAGATCACCGCATTTCACCAGTTCTTCATACATCGAATACGCTTCTATAGAACGTCCGCTTCCTTTCACTCCATCTGATCCTTTTGTCAGTACAAACACTGGTTTATGATATGTTTCTCGAATACGACCTGCAATAATACCTGCCAGACTTTCATGACAATCTGGAAGATATACTACCAATATTCTGTTTTCATTCAGTCCGTTGTCCTCAATACTCTGAATCGCCTGCTCTTTTCCCTGTTCTGTCATAGCCTTTCTACTCTGATTCAGATCGTACAGATCATCTGCCAGTTTCATGGCATCTTCCAGATTATCGGCAAGAAGCAGTTCCAACGATCGTGCTGCCGTGTCCAGACGTCCACTGGCATTGATGCATGGTCCAAGGACAAACCCTACATGATACGCTGTAATTTCTGCGCCTTCCAGATTATTCACACGGATCAGTGCTTTCAAGCCTTCAAAAGATGTGGAAGAAAGTTTTTTGAGGCCTTCTTTTACAATAATCCTGTTTTCCCCCTGTAAATCCATAACATCGCCTACCGTTGCAATTGCTGCAAGTTCCAGAAAATCCCAGATTTCCTTTTGATTGATTCCTGCTTTTTCATATAATGCCCAGATCAGTTTCCACGCAACTACTGCACCACAGATATTTTTGTTAGGATACTGGCAGTTATTCTGCTTCGGATTGACCACAGCATCCGCCTTTGGAATAATCCAGTTTCTTCCAGATTCTATATCTTCAAAAGGAATGTCGTGATGATCTGTAACGATCACTGTAAGCCCCTCTCTTTTTGCATATGCAATCTCTGCTGCTGCCGCAATTCCATTATCACAGGTCAGTATCGTATCGATGCCATCTTCCAGCGCTTTGTCAATCAGCTGCTCATGCATTCCATATCCATCTTTGATTCTATCCGGAATATAGGTATCCACATCTGCTCCAAGGCGTTTCAGTCCTTTCAGAAGAATACAGGTTGCCGTCACTCCATCAATATCATAATCTCCTATAATGCGAATTCTTTTGTCATGGGCAATCTTTTCCTGAAGAATATCTGTCGCTTTATCAATATCTTTCAGTTTCCATGGAGATGGAATCTCTGCTATTGATCCATAAAGATAAGAACGGATTTCTTCCATATCCTGTATGTCACGATTTCGGATCAGTCTCGCAATCACTGGATCAATTCCAAATTTTTGTCCAATTTTCTGGAAATCCGCCCTCTTATTATACACCATCCATTTTTCCATAATGATCCTCTTTCTCTGTTTACTTCTTTCTATTATAGCAGAAAATATTCCACAAAGTACAAAAATCCCGGGACATTCTACAGTCCCGGGATTCTTGGATTCTTACCTATTATAATTTGGATTATACATCCTTATTTTCATCCTTGGAAGCATTCTCTTTTGCTGCTTCCTGTGCTGCCAGACGTTCTGCTACTCTCTTACGGTTTTTCTTTTTTGGTTGGTCCGAATTTTTCTTACCAGACTTTGTATTCTGAGCATTATTATTCTGTTTTGCAGGAGCTGCTGTGCTCTTTGCAGCTACAGCCTGTGCAACAGGTTTCTTGTAATAACGTTTCATTACCAGCCACAGAGCACCAGTGATGCATACAGAAGAGTAAGCACCACAGATAACGCCTACCATCAGAGGTGCTGCAAACTCACGGATAGAAGAAACACCCAGAATATACAGAACAGCTACCATTACGAAGGTTGTGAAAGAAGTATACATACTTCTTGTAAGTGTCTGTGTGATACTTTCATTAACAATCTCTTCAAGGTTTGCTCTGCTTCCCTTCATATTCTCACGGATACGATCGAAGATAACGATCGTTGCGTTGATCGAATAACCTACAATAGTAAGCATGCAGGCAATGAAAGTATTACCTACGGAAATTCTGGAAATTCCGTAGAAAGCAAATACAACCAATACGTCATGCAGCAGAGCAAGTACTGCACTGCTCGCAAAGCGGATATCTTTGAAACGGAACCAGATGTAAGCAAGCATACAGAGAGTTGCTACGATTACCGCTACAAAGGCATCTCTTCTCATCTCAGAACTTACAGTTGAAGAAATGCTTTCTGTTGTGATCAGAGAATCATCTACATCAAATTTCTCAACAAGTGCGTTGTCCAACTTCTCACGTTCTTCCTGAGAAAGGGTACGTGTTTTAATGACTACCTGAGTGGTTCCTACAACCTTGGTCGGCTGTACATTCTTGTCACCCGTAACTTCTTCGACAACAGGGGTTACCTCAGAATCGATCTGCTTGATATCCATATCTTCATTGAAGGTTACGGTTGTTGCAGTACCACCTGAGAAATCAAGTGCATAGTTCAGTGCTGTTCCATCTACATTGTGATGGATCACCATTGCTACCGGACCGCTTAAGATCAGAATGATGGAAATAATGAAAAATACTTTACGTTTGCCAACAACATTAAATACTTTACGCTGTTTTGCACATCCGTAGAATTTCTCATCATGGAATCCAACTGCATACAGTGCATTCATAACCAAACGTGATACAACCAACGCAGTAAACATAGAAACTACGATACCAAGAGCAAGTGTATACGCAAAGCCCTTAACTGTACCGGAGCCAAGCCACATCAGTACGATCGCTGCAATCAGGGTTGTGATATTTCCATCAAAGATTGCACTGAACGCTTTGGAGAAACCAGATTTGATAGAAGCTCTTACAGAGTTTCCAGCTGCAATTTCCTCCTGGATACGAGCATAAATAATAACGTTCGCATCCACCGCCATACCAATACCAAGAATGATACCTGCGATACCCGGAAGGGTCAGCGTGATATCAAATGCATTTAATGTAATCAATACGATCGCTGTGTACAGGATCAGTGCTACACCGGCAACAACACCTGGCAGACGATACATAAGAATCATAAAGATAATAACGATGATCAGACCGATCAGGCCAGCCATTACACTAGTGGAGATTGCTTCTTCACCAAGCTGTGCAGCAACAACACTGGAACGAAGTTCTTCCAGTTCGACACTTAATGAACCAATACGGATATAGGAAGCAAGATTCTGTGCTTCTTCCACACTGGACATACCAGTAATCTGAGCCTGTCCACCTGTGATTGCTTCATTTACCTTCGGTGCGCTTAAGATCTGATTGTCATAAACGATGGCGATCTGTTTACCCACATTTGCCTCTGTAGCATCTGCAAATTTGGTCTTTCCTTCATCTGTAAGAGTCAGGCTGACTGCATACTCTCTGGAGCTGTTCTTGTCAGACTGGAATGCACCGCCCTGGGCATCCTTAACGTCTGTACCTTCCAGAACAACAGATCCAGCTTCGCGGATCTCATCCAGACTTCTTGCAAGTGCATAACCACTTCCGGTGCTGGAGAAGTTTGCATTACCGTCATCATCTGTCATTGTGATAAAACACAGAGAACCTGGTTTACCAAGGTCATTCAGAATCGCATCCGCGTCTGTAACACCAGGAATCTCTACAGCGATACGGTCGCTTCCTTCTTTGTACACCTGTGCTTCTGTACTGTACTGTTCCACACGCTTCTGGAGCTTGTAAACAGTATCAGACATATCCTCTGCACTTGGGTTGCTGTCTTTTGCCTGATAAGTGATGCTGACACCACCAGACAGGTCCAGGCCGGTCTTAATATTTTTTGCAGAACCGGTACCTGTTGGTCCGAGGCCAATCCCGGCCGTGTAACACAGAAAGACTGTGATAATGGCGGTCAGAAGCAGCACAACAATTCCTCTGTTTTTCTTCATTGTTCTTTCCCTTCTTGCATTATTTTATTCCGCTAATGCGGCCTTTATCATGATTGCGCACTCCACTCTTTTACGCTGAAGTTCACATCCGATACCATAATTGCCATTAATATCTTTCTGGAAATGATAAGCATTGGCAGCACAGCCACCACTGCAGTAAAATCTTGCAAAGCAGTCCTTGCAGGCTTCTTTGGTGTAAACATTACATTTACCAAACTGATCACGAATCTCCGGATGTGTGATTCCCTCATCTACATTTCCCATAAGGAACTGTTCTTCACCAACAAACTGATGACACGGATAGAAATCTCCCCAAGGAGTTACTGCAAGATACTCGGTTCCTGAACCGCATCCTGAGAGACGCTTGTAAACACAAGGTCCACCGGTCAGGTCAATCATGAAATGGAAAAAGTTAAAGCCCTTACCTGCTTTTTCTCTGGCGATCATTTCTTTAGCCAATGCATCGTATTCTTCCTTGATCTGCGGAATATCTTCCTCGCGGATTGCATACTCCTCTGTATCTGCTGCAACTACCGGTTCCACAGAAATCTGTTTGAAACCAAGATCAGCCAAATGCAGAACATCCTTTGAAAAATCAAGATTATGATGGGTAAATGTACCACGTACATAATATTTGTCCTGATTTCTGGATTCTGCAAATTTCTGAAATTTCGGAATAATCAGATCATAGCTTCCCGCACCCTTCCGGAATGGTCGCATGTAATCATGAACTTCCTTACGTCCATCCACGCTGAGAACGACATTTCCCATCTCTTTATTGCAGAATTCCATAACTTCATCATTAAGGAGTACTCCATTGGTTGTCAGTGTAAAGCGGAACTTCTTATTATGAAGCTTCTCCTGTTCTCTTCCATATGCCACCAGGTCTTTGACCACCTGCCAGTTCATCAGGGGCTCTCCTCCAAAGAAATCAACTTCCAGATTCTTTCTGGAACCAGAATTTGCAATCAGGAAATCAAGTGCTTTCTTTCCAACTTCAAAGGACATCAGGGCTCTTCGTCCGTGATATTCTCCCTCTTCGGCAAAACAGTATCGACAGGCCAGATTGCAATCATGGGCAATGTGCAGACACAATGCCTTTACTACTGTCTGTCGATTCTCAGTAAATTCTTCTATTATATTTTCGTATACATCTCTGGTAAACAACATACCCTGTTCTTTCAGCTTCTCACATTCAGAAACAGAAGTTCGGATATCAGATTCAGGATACCGATCTTTTAATTTATCAACGATTTCCTGTTCTGAAAGTCCCTCTTCCATGAAAGGAAGCACTTCGTACGTCACAAAGTCTACCAGATGAATGCACCCACTGTTAATATCCAGAACAATATTGTAGCCATTGCTCTGATATCTATGAATCAGACTCATCTTTCTGAAAATCCTTTCCTGTAAACTTTTCTTCATAAGAATAAGCAGCGGATTTCACTCCGCTGCTTACTGAATACTCGTGAACCTGCTTATTTGTTCTCGCAGCTCTGATTTCCTACAGTACAGGAAGTTTTGCATGCTGACTGGCAAGATGTCTGACATTCACCGCATCCACCTTTTTTCACTGTGTTCTGCAGATTCTTTGTATTTAATGTTTTGATATGTTCCATTATATATCCCTCCTTATGTATAGTCATCTGGGCATAGTATAGCATAAAATTTGCCTAATTAAAAGCATTTTTTTATCAGGAGAGCATCCCTCCCAGAGTTCCTCCTCCCAGACACATAAAAAACGTTGTAACCAGATGCTGGATGCTCATATCCCATTTTCTCTGAACAGCAAAAGATACCGCTGCAAGCAATGCAAAATAGCAGAGTCCCACCACGAATCCCCATCTGTATTTGTCCTTTCGCAACATTTTCCCTGCAAAAAAGCCGCCAGTCAGACATGCCAGTACATAAATGACCAAGATTCCTGCTGTAACCGGGCCTTTGCCAATATCCAGTTTGAAAACCAACAGTGCAAGAAAAAGCAGGCAGACGCCTGACAGCGCATATGCCAGAAACAAAGATCTTAAAATTGCTTTTACTTTCATAAAAAAGCCCTCCCATACAAAAATATATGGAAAGGCTTTTCTTCATATGTCTGAAATATTATTTATTAAAATATTACTTTTTCTTTTTGAGATATATCAAAGCTGCTACGATCACAGCTGCGGCAATTCCAATGATCACGAAAGGAAGAATCGGTGTATTATCGCCAGTCTCTACTGCTCCAACAGAATTGCTGCTGTTATCAGCTTCACTCTGATCTGTAGAATCAGCAGAAGTACTCTGACTTCCTGTTGAGGAAGACTGAACAGAAGTTGTTGCATTTGCACTGGATGAACCACTGCTTACAGTAGTGGAATCTGCCGTGCTGTTGGTATCGGATGCTGCTGTTGTTACATTCGGAGTAGTTGTTGTAGTAGAAGTATCTGAAGAATAGCTTCCGTCTTCAATCTCCTCTCCTACAAGTGCTTTGCTTCCGGCAATTCCGAACGGGCTGAAGGAATGGGTACTAAATACCATTGTGCTTCCGTCCACACTCGGCACGATCGTCTCCATTGCGCCACTGTCCAGGAGATGCTCGATCGTATAGTCATATCCTGCTTTGACCGGAACAGTCACACTGAGATATTCTCCATCCGGGATCTCATATTCTGTGTTATTTTTCAGATCCCATAATTCAAATTCATAGGATTTGAACACATTTGCTTCTGCCTCATTGGTAAACTCATAGTTTTCACCACTTGCTACCCTGAACTGTACATACCACGGCAGGTTGATTCCTGATACAGAAATACCATTACAGGTATGATTGGACTCAGCCATCTGTGCCTTTTCCTCGTCAGATGGTTCTGCATCTGTTTCTACAACCTGTACGCGGTCATCTGCAGTTACTTCCTTCTCTGTGCCGTCAAAAATATTATCTTTATCTGCCTCCGGTGTTACCGTAACATCAGGTGTCTCCTCATCTGTCGCCGGAGTTCCCGTAACTTCCGGTAATTCAGCATCTTTGTCTGGCTCTTCTGCTGTATCTGATGTCTTCTGATCTGCCACTGGAGTCTCCGTGACTTCTACAGTATCATCCGGTGTTTCCGTTGTGTCCGAAGTTGCCGGCTCTGCTGCAGAAGTCTCTGTCACGGTTGTATCTTCTGCCACATCTGTATTATCTTTTTCTTCTGCCTCGGAGTTTGCACTGTCATCCGCAGTCTCCGGACTTTCTGTTACTTCCGGACTCTCCTCTGACTCCGTATCTGCTGTAGTATCCTCTGCGGATGCATCCTTCACACTTTCTTCTGCATTCTGTGCAATATCCTCAGATTCTGTATATTCCTGGTCGTTCTGTGTTTCCTGACTGCCTTCATAATCAGAATCCTTGCTGATGCTACTTACCACAACTGTCACGCTGCTGTAAATCGCATCTGACTGACCATCCCATCCGGAAATCTTAGCCAGATCTGCCTTATTATATGGATGAAAGACCACATCATAGGACTGCGTTCTTGCTGATGGTACACTGGATCCATCAGCCCATGAAAGTGTTCCATAATCACTCTTTGGAAGTGAAATATCTGAAAGAGGAACCGGCTGATCAATCGTAACATTGTCTGGAATCAGGCTGCTGACCTGCACGGACGTTGTATTATCTCCCATGACTGTTGCAAATGAAAACTGACCTGTTACAAGCGCTGCAGTAAGTGCTGCAGCAGCAAAAAGCTGCACGTTCTTCCTCTTCTTCATCATAATCCTCACACCTCAATCTATATTCATTACTGTCTACAGAGCCATTACCTGCCAACAGTTCTATCTAATCTCAAAATTTAAAAAAATAACTTGTTTCTATATCATATATAATTCGAATGAAAGTACTGTAATATCCAAAACATCTATTTGTCGTATATGAAACTTTTATTGTTTCGTAATCAATTTGTAACACAATATTTTTTTTTACGACACAAGCATTATATCACAGTTCTACTTTTTTCGACACCCCCAAATTATTTTTTTTATATTAAGCAAGATTACATCATTAGTGAGAATTGAGTGACTATTCTGTTTATTTCCGCAATAACTTCGTTAATTCCATGTTCTGTCTCCGTCCAATTATCTCTGGTGATTCCGTCAACGCAACATGGGCATACCCGAAATTCTGTATTCGGATATGCCCGCTGATAATACATCACGGCTCTTCTTGCATGATAATTCTTGCAGCAGATGATTGCCTTCCTTATATTTATACCTGCCTGATCTGTAACTTTTCTTGAAAATTTCGCATTTTCCCAGGTGAATGTTGCCTGATCTTCCCTTAGGACAGCCTCCTGTGGAACCCCATTTTTCACCAGTACATCTCTTAAAAACTCCCATTCCGTACTGTAATCCTCATGATAACGTTCCTGCCCCGTCAGTACTCCACCGAATTTTCCCACAGAAATACTGTATCTTCCACTCGGCAGCACAAAAGGTGCATACTTTTCTCCATAAAGAACGGCCGCTCGCTCTGCCATCTGTGAATAACCATTCCCTGGCACAAAAATAATGTCGGCTTCTTCCGGTCGATCTTCAGCAAAAATAAATTCACCTATTTCTTTTATAAATTTTTCGTACATATCCATACCTTCTCTTTTTGTGTCTACTTTTCATTACTGAAACAGGATTATTTTGTCACAATCACCGTACTGTAACCGGCATCCCTGAGATGCTGTTCCATATTGATTGCATTTCCAATCTGCTGGAATGCGCCAACCTGTACTTTATAGAGATTATTTTCGTGTAATAAAAAGGCCGGATACCCCTGATCTGTCAGTTGATATAACATTCTGTCTGCATTCTCTCTATTTTGAAATGCACCTGTCTGCACCCGGTAATATAACGGTGCCTCTACAGTTTCTTCTGATAAAGTTCCAAGAATTGCACCGGCGATTGCCTGAGCTATTTCATCCTTTTTCTCATTATACAGGGCATTATCCGCATCTGAATTGATAAAACCAGTTTCTACAAGCAATGCCGGCATTCTGGTCCTTCGAAGTACCACCAGACCCGGCCGCTCTTTTACACCAATTTCCCGAAATCCCAGTTCACCAAGTGCACCTACGATATTCTGGGCCATCTGATATTTGATTCCACTTTTGTCATACACAAGTACTTCAACACCCTGATATTGATTATCTTCCGGGCTACTGTTCCTATGGAAAGAAATAAAATAATCTGCTCCCGACTGATTTGCAAATCTCGCCTTCTCAAACGGTGTCTGATAAATATCCTCCGTTCTAGTATATACCACATCCACACCATTGTCTTCAAGGATTTTACCTATCGCCATAGTAAGTGCAAGATTATCGTCTTTTTCATTTCTTCCATTATATACAGCACCGGGATCCGTTCCACCATGCCCTGCATCCAAAACAATTTTATATGCCAATTTGACTCTCCTGATTGCATGCTTTTTAATTAGTATATGCATATAGGAATCAAAAGCATACTTGTATCAGCAAAAGCTGAACTGCCCTGTTTGTGGATCGTAGTGATAAATATAATAAGTAAGAAAATCTTCTTCCGGGGTCGTTTCTTCCACTGTCTGCGCAAGAACCTCTTTCAATTTCTTTGGCTCTGCACTGTCATCACTGTGAATCATAACTTCATGCACACTGGTAAACACCATATAAAAACCGCCTCCTAACAGATGTCCCAGTCTCTGTGCTACCCCGGGCAGAAATACCGCCACCGCTCCATTGGTACGAATTGATGTACTCAGGCAATTGCCTATCGCATCTTTTTTCAGTGGCAGATCGAACAACAGATTCATGAAATTCTCGCCTTCATAGTTCAGATCATAAAGCAGCTTCTCCCAACAATAGATTCGGGGCGGTGAAATGAAATACGTATTCAAAAGAGCATCATTAAATACACTTTGTTCATCCTGAGCCCATTTCTGCAGCATATGTTTCTTGATTTTAATACTGGTACTACATCCATCCAATTCTCCCATCCGAGCATACAGCACCAGTGCAATATCTCCAACTGTACGGAAAATAGCGTTCTTTAGTTCATCACGATATTTAACCACATTGAGCAGGCGAATAAACAGATCTCCTTTGACTATTTCATAGTCTTCCAGATTTTTACTCTTTTCAAAACATTCCGAACGTGAGATCGTATCAAGTCTCTTCAGAATTTCCTGTATGATATTCTCCATACTCCATCCATTCTGGAATTCATCATACAAATCTCTGATGTAAAGTGCACAGACTTCGTATACGCCTTCTTTCTGCATGTTCTTCAACAGCAGGCGGTCGCCCGAAGTCGGCGGATACTCTTCAGCCTTCTTATAACAAATCATTTCCTCTTCATAAGAAGTTTCCTTAAGAAGACTCTGTCGCAGTGTATCCACAAAATTTTCGTAGTTTTTTTCCATATTTGCTTCCTCATCTTTCCTGGATAATTCGGGCGACTTGCCCATGATTTAAATAGAGTTGAAAAAAAGAAGGAAGCAGATGCTCCCTTCAAGAGTTGCTGTACATTGAGAATACAGCATAATATTATTTATGTAAAGAAAAATCGTTCGACAAAAGTCGCAGAAAATAACAACTGTTGTCGTAAAACTTCCTATTGTAAATACTTCTCACAAATTCATAACAGATCACTTAACTCGAAGTAATCTGTCCCTTGTTTTCCAGATATATCAGAAATCCCTCGCAGCCTCTGACCACATCACGATAAGTAATATCAAAATTACCAGTGTACCATGGATCTGCAATATCACCATGTTCCTCTGCATAATCCAGCAAAAGACTTACTTTGCCTTCTGAATCTCTTCCAAGGATTCGAATCATATTGCGCCGGTTTCTCTCTTCCATTCCAATCAGGTAATCATACTTATCATAATCCGTTTTTTGCAACTGTATTGCACGTTTCCCATCGCACGAGATTCCATGTTTCGACAGTTCCTTCTTCGCCGGAGGATAGACCGGATTGCCAATTCCATTCCAGATTTCCTCTGTACTAGTTGCAGCGGATGCAATGTAAAATTGGTCACTGAGCCCGCGTGAACGAACCATATCTTTAAGAATGAATTCTGCCATTGGAGAACGACAAATATTGCCGTGGCAGACAAATAACACACTTATCATTGCTTAAAACTCCTTGAAATGCTGTATTTACGCTGTTTGCAG
>CAKRPO010000046.1 GCA_934378195.1 uncultured Blautia sp. | reverse complement strand
AACCATGCGATTGCACAACCCCAGAAGAAAAAGATAAATCCAGTCTGTGCTTTACCAGACATCTCAATTCCCTTAAAATTCAGTATCAGGAAAAATATTACCAGGATAATTGCAATGATACGGGAATCGACACCACTCAGGTCAATTCCAAACTGGCTGAAAAGAATCTTAAAATAGTTTGCAAAAGCAAGTGTCTCACCGGCACCGATTCCAACTACTGAAATGATATAATGCCATCCTGCAAGGTTTGCCCAGACTCTGTTCAGACCACGTTTCGCATAGTTGTATGTACCACCTGCACAAGGCAGTGCTGCTGACATTTCGCCATAGATCAGACATGGCCAGATTGAGATCAGCAAGGATAAGAATGTGATAACGATGATCCATGATCCTACATGACCGATCTGAGAGGAACCGCAGGTAAATAATCCGACACCTACGACCGTTCCGATCGTCATACTGATAGATTCTTTCAATCCCAGTGCTCTGACAAGCTGTGTTTCTTTGTTTTCCATAATAACCACTCCTCGTTCCGCGTTATTTTATTTATAAAAAAACGGAGTACAGAATTATTCATTCCTGTGCTCCATTGCAACTTTTGTATTTGTCTCTTTATTCAATTAACTGGCATTGGCAAATTCCACGCCACTTTTTTTCTTTTCGAGTATCTGCGAGATCAGATCCACGATGTGTGCCGCCGCTTCTACCGGTGGGATTCCGTGTCGGCTGATATTTGAAACCACCGTATACTCTGATTCCAGCATATCCGGCCTTGCATTATAAGCGATATATGCCGACATACTCTCGGAAGTAAGAAGTCCCGGTCGTTCTCCGATCAGTACACAGGTAACCTGTGCATCCAGCAATGGACCGATAGTCCTTGCTGTATTGACTCTACAGTATCTGACAAAAAACGGTGTGCCAACTGTGATTCCTCTGTCTTCCAGTCCCATCTTAATTGTAGGGAAAAGATCCGGGATGTTTGCCTCTATCGACGGAGAACAAAGCCCATCTCCAAAATAAATCTGTACCTGTGGATGATGTACACAATTTTCGGAAATCTTTTTCTGTGCATCCGGAAGAAAAACTCTTCCCCAGTCCGGTCTCAGAAGCATTTCATTTTTGTCGGCACATTTCGTCTGTACTTCAAAAACTCCAAGTTTTTTTACCGTTTCCTCCGGCACTTCATTGTAAACGGCATCGTTTGCTGCGGCATGTGAAGCCAGAAAACGAAGTTCTGCTTCTGTTGTATATCTTGGTCCGCAGTGTCCAATACCAATCCTTGCCGGAGTCGCATGCTTCATCTTCCACAGTTCTTTCTCATTATACGGATGATCGACATGCATATAATCCATAATATCTGTTTCCATTATATCTCGAAGGCATCCTGCTGTAGCACTCATTTTTCTTCCCTCCTGTGTATATTCAATCTTATTTCAAATCGAACATCTGAAATTGAATCTCTATTTTACAAAAAATACAGAAGGATCACCGGCATTTCTGCCAAGATGACCATTTTCCCAGAATCCCCATTTTTCCAGCCATTGTCGGAACTCCGGAATCGGCTGCTTTTTCAGGAGCTGCCGTACACTTGCCACATCATGATAACTGGTCGACTGATACATCAGCATGATATCATCTGCCTGAGGAAGTCCCATCACATAATGTACGCCCGCCGTTCCAATCAATGTAAGAATAGTTTCCGAATCATTCTGGTCTGTTGGCATATGGTTTGTATAGCAGACATCACAACCCATCGGAAGTCCATGCAGATGTCCGCAGAATACATCCTCCAGTGCCGCTCTTGTCAACTGTTTGGTATCATAAATGTACTCCGGTCCCATAAATCCAACCACTGTATTTACCAGAAACGGATGATAATGCCTTGCCAGTCCGTAGCACCGGCACTCCATCGTCTGCTGATCCGCTCCAAATGCTGCGGAAGAAGAAAGTTCGGAACCCTGTCCTGTCTCAAAGTACATGACGTTCGGGCCTTTTGCGTGTCCTTTGTCTCTGAATAATGCCTCAGCCTCTTCCAGCATTTCTGTCGTTACACCAAAAGCGGATAATGCTGCTTCTGATCCTGCAATAGACTGGAAACAGAGATCTGCACTTCCCTGTCCGCTTCGCAGTGCTTCCATCTGTGTCGTCACATGTGATAATACACAGGTCTGCGTCGGAATCTCATATTTATCACGGATATCTCCGAGTGTTTTCCAGATAGCAAGTGTACTGTCAACGGTATCAATTGCAGGATTCAGACCGATCACGGCATCTCCGGAGCCATAACTCAAACCTTCCAGCGTACTTGCTGTCACACCTTCGACATCATCAACCGGATGGTTTGGCTGGAGCCTTGCAGCCAGGACATTTTCTGTTCCGATCGTTGTATTACAGGTAGCTGTGATACGCATTTTACTTCCTGCCAGGGTCAGATCCATATTTCCCATGATCTTTGAGATACCTGCGATCACTTCACTTGTCATACCTTTGCTGGCTCTCATGATCTTATCACTGTCTGTCGTATCATCCAGAATCCATTCCCGCATCTCCTGAATCGTTTTTCCTTTGATTTCGTTGTAGATTTCTTCATCTATGTCATCCTGAATGATCCTGGTCACGGAATCCTCTTCATAAGGAACTACAGGATTTTCTCTCAGATCAGCTACTGTAAGCTGTCCGAGAACTTCCTTTGCTGCAATTCGCTGCAGTTTGCTTTCTGCTGCTACTCCTGCCAGCTCGTCTCCTGATTTTTTTTCACTTGCTTTTGCCAGCACATCTTTGACATCTTTAAATTCATATACCTGGCCCAACATAGAAGTCTTCAAAATCATAGTTTACACCTACCCGTTAAATATTAATGTCTTCACAATGACCGGAATGACTTTTCCCGATACGATCGGCTCTCCCAGATCCACGAAATCTCCGCTTTCACAGTAGATTCCATCAATACAGATGATTTTTCGCCGGTTCTTTATCCTGTGATGAAGCGCCTGCCCGAGTGCTTTTCCTATATCCTCTTCCAGCACGATGATCAATGCATTGTCCGGTTCACACTCCCTGTCATACTGCTCTGTAAGTTTCTCCGCAATCTCCTGTATCTGTGCAAAAGACGGACATCTCAGACCTTTCATCGCAATTGCGATCTGTCGTCCTTCTCCGCGGCTTTCGTGATAAATCTGCATTGCCCGGTGAAGTTTCACATCAAGATCTGCAATATCTTCTGCCTGCTCCAGATTTAATTTTACAACCGGTATATTTTTCAGTGGGAATGTATCCTCTGTATACTCAATCGTACTTCCGGAAATATTCATGCTGTAGTTTCCGGCACCTATTACCGTTGCACGCATGGTTTCTTTTGCCTTGCAGACATTTCCTTTCTGGAAGAAAGGATTTTCTCTGATAGACTGTGCAAGCAATACTCCGATATCACTGTATCGAAAGATATCTCCGGTTTCTTCAAAACAGGATGCCACACCTCCGGAAAAAGTAATCAGCTCCGGTTTATTCTGGCAGGTAATTGCATGATTGGTCTTCATCTTTTCGATAAAAACATCTGTGTTTTTTAATTCAACTGCCTTTGCCAGAATCTCTGCCATTGCATCTGTAAGAACTTTCAGTTTTTTAACTTCTACATTCTGTCCCTCTGCAATTTCCAATCCAAGCTGTTCACACAACCACCTGATTTTTGGTGCGACATAAGTAATTTTTCCATCTGCTACTTTTACCAGTCTTCCACCAATATCGAAGCATGCCGTATCGAGGACATTTCCATTTTCAAACAGACAGATATTTGTTGTGCCGCCACCAATATCCAGATTTGCAACAATCTTTTCTGTCTTTCGTGACAGTTCTGCAGCTCCGGCACCTTTTCCCGCAAGTACTGACTCCAGATCTGCACCGGCAGTTGCCATAACAAAATCTCCCGCCACATCCGCGATCGCTTCAACCACATCTTCTGCATTTTTCTTACGGGAAGTTTCACCTGTTATGATCACCGCTCCGGTAGAAAGATCTGCCGGCTTTATCCCCGCTTTTCTGTATTCCTTTTTAATGATCTTATCTACCCATTTTCCATCGATTTCCTCTCTGGAAAGCAATGGTGTAAAATACACCTGACTTCTGTAGATAACCTCTTTGGAAATCACTTTGATCTGTGGTATCTTTCCGAATCCTCCGGTGTTCTGAAGAACCATCCTGCTGAATACCAGCTGAGTCGTTGATGTCCCGATATCAATTCCTGCACTTAAGATTTCTTCTGTCTGCATATCTTTCATCTCCATAAACGACAAAAAGGGGCATCAACACTTGTTGATGCCCCTTTGCACTTCGCTTCTTTGAAATTAATTGCATTATAGCACGGAGTTTTTTATTACACAATTCAATTATTTAACAAAATTTGCTTGTAATTTCAGAAATTTTCATTAAATTTGCATGATTGCACAAATTTCTGTCCAAAACAAATTTTGCCCACCCGCTCTTAATTTAATTTAATTTAATGAAATGAAATCTCATCAATCAGTTTCAGTTCTTCCTCAGTGAGCGGTGCACTGGAAATTGCTTTTATGTTATCCAGAATCTGCTGTGTCTTGGATGCACCGATCAGAACACTGGTCACCTCTTTCTGCTGCAGGAGCCATGCAAGAGCCATATCTGCAAGCTTTTCTCCACGCTGCGCAGCCAGATCATTCAGCTTACGGATCTGGCCCAGTCTGTGCTCATCCAAAGTACTTTCTTTGAGAAATCTGCCATCTGTACGGATACGGCTGTCTTCCGGGATTCCATGAAGATAGCGGTCAGTCAGCTGTCCCTGTGCCAGCGGACTGAATGTGATCAGTCCTTTCTTAAGTTCAGCAGTTGTCTCTTTCAGACCATTTTTCTCAACCGTTCTGTCAAAAATAGAATAGCGGTTCTGGTTGATCACAAACGGGCAGTGAAGATCTTTCAGAATTGCTGTCGCTTCACGGAGTGTCTTGCCATCATAGTTGGAAAGTCCGACATAAATTGCCTTACCGCTCTGTACTGCACTTGCCAGTGCGCCCATTGTCTCTTCCAGTGGTGTATCCGGATCCATTCTGTGATGGTAGAAGATATCTACATAATCCAGTCCCATACGTTTCAGGCTCTGGTCCAGGCTGGCAAGAAGATATTTGCGGCTTCCCCAGTTCCCGTAAGGGCCGTCCCACATCTCATATCCGGCTTTTGTAGTAATGATCAGTTCATCACGGTATACTCCCAAATCCTCTTTCAGGATACGGCCAAAGTTTTTCTCTGCGCTTCCTGGTTCCGGGCCATAGTTATTCGCCAGGTCAAACTGTGTGATTCCATTATCAAAAGCAGTAAAACAAAGCTTTCTCATGTTTTCAAAATTTGCTGTGTCGCCAAAATTGTGCCATAGTCCCAGTGATACCTTTGGAAGCATCAGCCCGCTGTTTCCACAGTGAGCGTATTCCATAGCTGTATATCTTTCTTTTGATGCAGTGTACATATTCATTTCCTCCCAATACGATTTAACAAAGCGGACAAGTCCGCATATATTTACTTCTCTTCACAAAGACTAGCACTTCAAGTACACTTGAAGTCAAGAATTTTCACTCGACTTTCAACTTTCACCGCAGATTTCTTAAATATGCCTTCTGTTCCGGTGTGATCCGATAACTCTCTACTGCTTTCTGAATAGTCTTACGATGTACCCATTCCGACAGACATCGTTCCTCAATATATGGAATCGTCGCCTCCCACTGCTTTGCAAGGGCTGTGGCGAAATACCATGCGATCATCATGTTTACATAATATTCTTCTGACCTTACTTCTGCTGCCAGCTTCAGATATTTCGGTTGGAAATCATCATCCAGATAAAAATTCATCAGCATACCAATTCCATAACGAACTGTGTAGGTTTCACCGGATGCAATCCAATTTCGTATCTCCGGAAGCAGCTCTTCTTTATGTTTCGCAAAACACTTTGGTGCCGGAAGGTCACAGGTTGCCCAGTTATTCACATACGGAAGAAATCTTTTTACCTCTTCCAGGCACTTCTCATAATCTTTGATCCAGCTCACCATCATCATATGCATATTATTTTCTTCATAATATCTGTGTGGCAGATCACGAAGAAAAACTTCTGTTTCCGGCATCTTTGCAAATTCCTTTGTGAACTTACGCAGCATCGGTGTACGGATACCTATAATCGTTTCTTTGTCAATGCCCGGTAATAATTTACTGTGAAAGTCCCGGTATTTAAGGTCCTGCATTTCAAAAAGCTGTTTTTCTGATTCTTCTATATGAAACATAAATTTCCCCTATTCTGCTTTCGTTTCTTCCAGAATAGATGTGCAGTGCGGACATCTGGTTGCCTTGATGCTGATCTCACTCTGGCAATACGGACAGATCTTGGTTTCCGGCTCAACAGGTGCTTCTTCTTTCTTTGTCAGACCTGTCAGCTTATTGATCGCCTTTAGAAGACAAAAAAGAATAAATGCCATAATGATAAAGTTTACAACTGCTGAAAGGAATGAAGATGCAAATCCGGCGACATCAGTCAGTGAATATGTAGCGCCACCTGTCAGAAGATTCAGAATCGGGTTGATAAAGTTATCGGTCAATGATGTTACGATACCTGAAAATGCGCCACCAATAATTACACCGACTGCCATGTCCATCACATTTCCGCGGAGTGCAAAAGCCTTAAATTCCTCTATGAACTTTTTCATCCTTCGTATCCTCCTTCATTTTGTATATCACAAATTATAACACACAGCTTTTTTTGTACAATCCCTCATGCATATTTTTTGTATTTTCATTATACGTTTAAATAAAAGATTCCCGGAGTCTGCCATGTCCCCAAACAAACAACATGCCTCTGCCCGCCAGCCGGATTCTATCATGCTGACTCTCGTTCTTATTCTGGCTGTCTTCGGCTTGCTCATCCTGCTCAGTGCCAGTGAATATAACGGCAGAGTGCGTTTCCAAGACTCTGCTTATTATTTTAAAAAACAGCTTTTTGCCACAGCCCTCGGCTTTGGTGCCATGTATCTGGTTTCTTCCATTGATTACCACTTTTTTGTTCGTATTGCGCCTGCTGCTTATCTGCTCTCTATGCTCTTATCCACTGCTGTACTTCTTTTCGGGCAGGAGATCAACGGTTCAAAGCGCTGGCTGAACCTGGGACCCTTATCCTTTCAGCCCTCTGAATTCGCCAAGGTGGCTGTCGTGCTTTTTCTGACATGGCAGATTGAAAAATCACGTAAACGAACTGACGGTTTCTGGTTCATGTGCCGTACGATGCTGACACTGCTGCCCATTGTCGGACTTGTCGGATCCAATAACTTAAGTACCGCCATTATCATCCTCGGAATCGGTGTCATCCTGATCTTTGCCTCCAGTCCCCGCTACATGCAATTTGTATCTCTTGGCGGAGCCGGCATCGGATTTATTGCCATCTTTCTTGCTGCGGAAAGTTACCGTCTGGAACGTCTTGCAATCTGGCGCAACCCGGAAAAATACGAAAAAGGGTTTCAAACCATTCAGGGGCTTTATGCCATCGGGAGCGGCGGTCTGTTTGGCCGGGGCATCGGAAACAGTATACAAAAACTGGGCTTCGTTCCCGAAGCCCAGAATGATATGATTTTTTCGATTATCTGTGAAGAAATGGGATTGGCAGGTGCCATCATCCTGATTCTTATTTTTGCTCTGTTGCTCTGGAGGCTCTGTGTTATCTCCATGCACTGTCAGGAGCTCTCCGGAGCTCTTCTGTCTGCAGGAATCATGGGGCATCTCGCTATTCAGGTAATCCTGAATATTGCGGTTGTCACCAACACTATTCCAAATACCGGAATCACCCTCCCGTTTATCAGTTATGGCGGTACTTCCATCGTATTTCTACTTAGCGAGATGGGGCTGGCACTAAATGTCAGCCGACATTGTCATTAACCAACGTATCCTCTGATACTGATTTGTTGCTCGCCACCTACAGGTGGGAGTCACCTCACATCTGATTTACCCTGGTAATTATCTTCTGTCAGAAGAACAGTCCGCCTACCAGATAAACTGCTAAAGAAACCAGCCATGCGATCACGCACTGGGCAAACACAACAAAGATCGCCCATTTACCACCAAGTTCACGTTTGATCGAAGCAATAGCTGCTACACATGGTGTGTACAGCAGACAAAAAGCCAGAAGACTTGCTGCGGAAAGTGACGTGATGCTTCCAAGCAAAGTCGCTGTGTTTCCAAACAGAATAGAAAGTGTTGATACCACGCTCTCTTTTGCCATAAATCCAGTGATCAACGCTGTAGAAATTCTCCAGTCTCCGAATCCCATCGGTTTGAAAATTGGAGCGATCACACTTGCCACCATTGCCAGAATGCTGTCCCTGGAGTCTGTTACAATACTCAGATGTGTGTTGAAAGTCTGCAGAAACCAGATCACCAGTGTTGCCATAAAAATAACAGTAAAGGCTCTCTGCAAAAAGTCTTTTGCTTTATCCCAGAGAAGATGACCTACGTTCTTCGCACCCGGCATACGGTAGTTCGGCAATTCCATAACAAACGGCACTGCCTCACCGCTGAACAGAGTCTTTCTCATCAGAAGTGCCATCAGGATTCCCATGATGATTCCGCCAAAATACAGTGCGATCATCACGATTGCTCCGTGTTTCGGGAAAAATGCTGCGGTAAAAAAGGCATAAATTGGAAGTTTTGCCGAACAGCTCATAAACGGTGTCAGCAGGATCGTCATCTTACGGTCACGCTCCGATGGAAGCGTACGGCTCGCCATAACTCCTGGTACCGTGCATCCAAATCCAACCAGCATCGGCACGATACTTCTTCCGGAAAGTCCGATCTTACGAAGCAGCTTGTCCATCACAAAGGCAACTCGTGCCATATATCCACTGTCTTCCAATAAAGACAGAAAGAAAAACAGGGTTACGATTACCGGAAGGAAACTCAGCACACTTCCCACGCCGTTAAATACACCATCCATAACCAGTGAATGCAATACATCATTCACACCGGCTGCCGTCATCCAATGGTCAACAATATTTCCAATCGCCGTGATTCCCATATCCAGAATGTTCTGGAGAAAGGCACCGATCACGCTGAATGTCAGGAAAAATACCAGTCCCATAATACCAACAAAACACGGAATAGCTGTGTATTTTCCTGTAAGGAGCTTATCAATTTTCATACTTCGAAGATGTTCTTTACTTTCCTTTGGTTTCACAACCGTTTCATCGCAGACTTTCTCAATAAAATCAAAACGCATATGTGCGATTGCAGCAGCCCGGTCCAGTCCACGTTCTTTTTCCATCTGTTTGATAATATGTTCCAGCGTTTCCTTTTCATTCTGATCCAGCTTCAGACTCTCCATGATCAGAGAATCACCCTCCGCAAGCTTTGCTGCCGCGAAACGAACCGGAATTCTGGCCGCTTTGGCATGGTCTTCGATCAAATGCATGATTGCATGAAGACATCTATGTACAGCCCCACCATCTTCGTTTACGTCACAGAAATCAATTTCCCTCGGTGGTTCCTGATATTTTGCTACATGAATTGCATGCTGTACCAGCTCATCAATTCCTTCATTCTTGGCTGCCGAGATCGGAACGACCGGAATTCCCAGCATCTCTTCCATCTGGTTCACCAGAATGGAACCGCCATTTTCCCGGACTTCATCCATCATGTTCAGTGCCAGGACCATCGGGATATCCAGTTCCATCAGCTGCATGGTCAGGTACAGATTTCTCTCTATGTTTGTTGCGTCTACAATATTGATAATCCCCTTTGGATGTTCATCCAGTACAAAATTTCTCGTTACAATCTCTTCGCTTGAATAAGGAGACATCGAATAAATTCCCGGAAGGTCCGTCACAAGTGTATTGCTCCTGCCACGGATATTTCCATCTTTTCTGTCTACCGTAACTCCCGGAAAATTTCCGACATGCTGGCTGGAACCTGTCAACTGATTGAATAACGTTGTTTTTCCACAGTTCTGGTTACCGGCAAGGGCAAATGTCAGAATTTCACTGTCTGGTAAAGGATGTTCATTCTCTTTTATATGGTACTTGCCGCCTTCTCCGATACCCGGATGTGGAATTCCCATTGATCGATCCTGCTTTTGTGCGGCCTTACTGTCTGTACTCTTTACCGCATCACGGATATTTTCTATTTCGATTTTCTCTGCATCTGCCAGACGTAATGTCAATTCATAACTGTGGATACGCAGCTCCATCGGATCTCCCATTGGTGCGTATTTCACCATAGTTACTTCACCCTTCGGTATCAGTCCCATATCCAGGAAATGCTGTCTCAGTGCACCCTCGCCACCAACAGAGCGTATCGTCGCAGTTTTTCCAATCGGTAATTCACGTAATGTTGTCATATACGATTTCCTCTTTCCTGTTCTTTATTGGTCTTTTTTATCATTAAGTACGTATGAACTAACCCTAATGTAAATGAGAAATTTTGTCAATAGAATTTATCAAAAAATCCCTGCCAGATATGATTTCCGGATATTTTCCGGATTTCATAACCTGCAGGGATTCTGTGCGATCTGATTTTATCTGTCAGAAATAAGTATTTTCCTGTCCATACTGCTTTGTATCAAAATCACTTTATTTACACAGTTCTTCTGCCATCTGATCCAGCTCTTTGATGTTTTCTTCACTTAAGGAAGACATGATCTTGACAGTTGTATCCAGCCATGTGATATTTTTGCTCTTTTCAAACTCAGCCTTCATAACTTTGGCAGCGTTCGGAGCCCAGCTTCCGTTCTCGATGAGACCGATTGTACGGTTCTGGTAATTTCTCTCTGTCAGATGATCAATGTATGTCTTCATGAATGGGAAGATATCTGCATTGTATGTAATGGTTGCAAGAACCAGCTTGCCATAACGGAAAGCATCTTCCACAGCTTCTGCCATGTCATCTCTTGCGAGGTCAAATACAGTAACCTTCGGGCAGCCTTTCGCTTCCAGCTTCTGTGCCAGAACTTCGACTGCTTTTTTGGTATTTCCATATACAGATGAATAAGCGATTACAACACCTTCGCTCTCTACTTTATAAGAAGACCAGATGTCATATTTCTCAATATAATGTCCCAGGTTCTCTGTCAGGATCGGTCCATGCAGCGGGCAGATCGTCTGAATATCCAGTGTAGAAGCAGCTTTGAGGAGTTTCTGAACCTGTGGGCCATATTTTCCAACGATACCAATATAGTAACGACGTGCTTCGCAGTCCCAGTCCTCTTCTACATCAAGAGCACCGAATTTGCCAAATCCGTCTGCAGAAAACAGAACCTTGTCTGTGCTGTCATAAGTAACCATAACTTCCGGCCAGTGTACCATCGGCGCAAATACGAATGTCAGGACATGTTTACCAAGTGTAAGGCTCTCCCCATTGGCAACTACCAGTTTCTTATCTCCCAGATCCATACCTCTGAAGAAGTTCTCCATCATGGTAAATGTCTTGGTATTGGCAACAACCGTTACCTCTGGATAAGCTTTGACAAAATTTTCGATATTTGCCGCATGATCCGGCTCCATATGCTGTACGATCAGGTAATCCGGTTTCGCGCCGTCAAGAACTTTGGCTACATTTCCGAGCCATTCTTCTGTAAAATTAGCATCTACAGTATCCATAACTGCAATTTTTTCATCCATGATCACATAAGAGTTGTAGGACATACCGTTTGGTACATCATACTGTCCTTCAAATAAGTCTACCTGATGATCATTGACACCTACATAATAAATATCATTTCCGATTTTCATTGTTCCAATTTACCTCCTCATTGGTCTGTTTTCATTTATATCCTTTATTTTTTTATTTCTTTGCTGCCTTCATATTATAAATAAACATTCCCAGAGATGCAAGAATGATCAGTCCATATCCGATAAAACTATAAGTATCCGGAATCTCTCCGAACAGAAAAAAGCCCAGAAGTGTCGCAAATATGATCTGCGAATAATCGAAAATTGATATCTTGCCCGCCGGTGCGTACGTATATGCCGCGGTGATCGTAAACTGTCCCCCCGCAGCAAATAATCCTGCCATCATAAGTGTTGCCAGTTGTCTTCCTGTCATCGGCGTATAATCAAAAATCAGATACGGCAACACAAACAGGCAGGAGAACACGGAAAAATAAAACACTATGATGGGACCTTTCACTCCATGTGTTCCGAGCACACGCACCATTGTATAGGCAACACCTGCACCAAGTCCTCCACAAACTCCGATCAGTGCCGGAATCAATGCTGCGTTCTGGAATCCTGGTTTCACAATAAACAGACAGCCGATAAATGCAATAAGTACACATGCTCCCTGTGTTGGCGTAATCTTCTCTTTCAAAAGCAAAAATGAAAAGATGATTGCAAAAAACGGCGATAGTTTATTCAGAATCGAAGCATCTGCTACCAGAAGATGGTCAATCGCGTAAAAGTTACAGAGAATTCCCAGCGTACCAAATGCACAACGAAGGAAAAGTGTTCCCCAGTACTGCTTCTGTACCTTTGGAATGATATGATTTTTACCTAAAATAATTGCTGCAAAGACTGCAGCCACCAGATTACGGAAGAAACTCTTCTGCACGGATGGAAGATCACCGGCCAGACGTACACTTACATTCATGCAGGCAAAGAAGAATGCAGACATAATGATCATCGTCATTCCCTTTATATAATTTTCCTGTTTCATTTTGTAATTTCAAACCTCCAATATTTTCTCTCTATGTAATTCAAGAATGCCTCTATGTCCTTATCTATCATAGCACCAATACGCGTGCAGATACAACAGAAATTCTAACACAGAACCGCTTGTTTAGAGTCTGGAAATTGGAATCCCACTGAGACAAATCTACTATTACTCACCACCTGCAAGAGGTAGACGTCTTCTTAATTGAGATAAATAAATTTTGTGTGGAAGTTTCGGATTCTTTCCGTTATAATGGTAGCTGAATACTTACTTAAAGAGACGCGGCATCTTATTACAACGCTAAAGCCGCTTCAGAACGGAGGAGAAAATTATGGAAATTGTTTGTTTGGACCTTGAAGGTGTACTGGTACCTGAAATCTGGATCGCATTTGCTGAAGAAACCGGTATCCCGGAATTAAAGAGAACAACAAGAGACGAACCAGACTACGACAAATTAATGAAATACCGTCTCAATATTTTAAAAGAACATAATCTTGGACTGAAAGAGATTCAGGAGACAATTTCCAAGATTGATCCACTCCCGGGTGCAAAAGAATTTCTCGACAAGCTCAGAGAAATGACACAGGTAATCATCATCAGCGATACCTTCTCTCAGTTCGCAGGACCTCTGATAAAAAAACTCGGCTATCCGACAATCTTCTGCAACTCTCTCGTTGTTGCAGACAACGGTGAAATCACAGATTTCAAGATGCGCTGCGAAAAGTCCAAATACACAACTGTCAAAGCCCTTCAGTCTATCGGCTACGACACCATCGCAAGCGGCGACAGCCACAACGACCTTGGCATGATCCAGGCAAGCAAAGCAGGCTTCCTGTTCAAGAGCACCGATGCCATCAAATCCGAATACCCGGAAATTCCGGCATATGAGACATATGATGAGCTGTATGACGCGATCAGGAAAGTGATTGAAGGATAATTATCAAAACCACATTCACTCATTCAAGTCGAAAATCCCTGGCAAACCTGCATTCCTTATGGAATGTTGATCTGTCAGGGATTTTTTTGCATTTTTTGCAACAAAAAAGCGGGTGATGGGAATCGAACCCACGTATCCAGCTTGGAAGGCTGGTGTTCTACCATTGAACTACACCCGCATCTGCAATGCATAAACTATAATACCATATTTTACAGAAAATGCAAGCAGAATTTTTATTTTTTTATATTTTTGTGTTTATATATGTAATTTAATACGACTGTTTGTTGCATGCATTACTCTTTCAGTTCCTGCGTATGAACCAGAGACGCATAGATACCATCTTTTTGCATCAGTTCTTCATGAGTTCCTTTTTCAACAATCTGTCCCTGCTCGATCACAGCGATATCATCTGCATTTTTCACAGTAGAAAGTCTGTGTGCAATGATGATCGTCGTTCTTCCGACAGCCAGTTTCTCAAAAGTTTCCTGAATCCTTGCTTCTGTTACACTGTCCAATGCGGATGTTGCTTCATCCAGAATCAGGATTGGTGGATTTTTCAGGAAAATACGTGCAATAGAAATTCTCTGCTTCTGTCCTCCGGAAAGAAGTGCTCCCCGTTCACCAACATTGGTATCAAACCCTTTCGGCATCTCCATGATATCATCATAAATTTCTGCCATCTTTGCCGCACGGACAATCTCATCCATCGTTGCATCCAGCTTTCCATAACGGATGTTTTCTGCAATACTGTCTGCAAAAAGGAATACCTCCTGCTGCACAACTCCAATATTCTTGTGCAAAGATTCCTGTGTTGCTTTTCGCACATCTGTTCCATCAATAGAAATACTTCCCGATGTTACGTCATAGAATCGCGGAATCAACTGGCTCAATGTTGTCTTACCACCACCGGAGGATCCGACAAATGCAATCGTCTCTCCCGGTACAATATGAAGTGAAACATCCTGAAGTACATCATGGTCTCCTTCATAAGCAAAGCCAACATGGTCAATATCAATTCTGCCTTTTACATCCTGAAGTTCTGTCGCATCCGCAGCATCTTTCAGTGTCGCTTCTGTCCGCATCAACTGTACATATCTATGCAGGCTGGCAGTACCATTTGCAATCAGTTCCACTGTCGTTGAAAGTTTTCGTACCGGATTCACGAAAGTAGAAACATACAGGCTAAATGTAATCAGATCAATGATATTCAGCTGGTCGGACATAATCAGTGCACCACCGACTGCAATTACGATTGCAGAAAGAATACACATAAAAAATTCCATCACTGCATTAAACTGTCCCATGGCTCTGTAAAAATCCGCCTTAGAATCGCGATAGCTCAGGTTTGCAGAATCAAATTTATCGAGTTCTTTGTCCTCATTTGCAAAAGCTTTGGCAGTGCGAAGTCCGGAAAGTCCGGATTCAAAATCGGTATTGATCGCTGCCATCTCTTTTTTTACATTACGCGATGCATTCTGCATGGAAAAACGGCATTTCCACACAATAAGCAGAAAAATCGGAATCGTGACCGCAATCACAAGTGCCAGTTTCCACTGAATCGTAAACATAATGATCAGGGCACCAATGATTGTCACAGTAGAAATAAAAATGTCCTCCGGTGCATGATGTGCAAACTCCGTAATATCAAAAAGTTCCGATGTAAGCTGACTCATCAGCTGCCCTACACGGGCATTATCAAAATACGCATAGCTCAGTTCCTGAATATGCTGAAACAGATCACGACGAAAATCGGTTTCTATCCGCACACCAAATGTATGTCCCCAATAAGTAATAATATAAGTAAAAACTGATCGCAAAATGTAAGCACAGAACACGATTGCCATTACTGTCCAGAATGTTCTCCACGCATTGTCCGGCAAAAGTTTGTACATACACCACCTGGAAATAAACGGAAATGCCAGATCGATCATCGAAATTGCCAGTGCACACACCATGTCCAGGAAAAACAACTTCCTGTGCGGTTTAAAATACGACAGAAAAATCTGCATTTCACTTTTGTTCTTAAAGTCCTTCTGATTCATCTTCTCTCTCCTGATTCCTTTTCTCTTTTCGTTGAATTCCCCTGCCTGCCATTTTTCTGACAGGATTTTTCTCTAATACTCTACTCCTGCAGCTTCTGTCATCTTTTTCATAAAAAGATGGTTAAACAGTGCGATCACACGGCCAACACCCAGTACCGCAACAACTGTTCCGAGTCCTACTCCAACCAGCTTATGTGCAAAAATCATTCCCACACTGATCGTAATACAGATATTAAACAGGTCAAAGCAGTTCTTGGTAAAACCAACCGGTTTATGGATAAAGTCCGCGATCGCCTGCACGATACCATCTCCCGGATTCGGGATAATACGCATATTCAGAGACATTGCCGCTCCGATTCCTGTGCAGATGATTCCCCCTGCAAGAACAAGGAGCTGTGAAGCAAATCCATGTGATGGTGCCGGGATCCATGCAGAAAACAGATTCATAAATCTCGTAAAGACCAGACTCAATGGAAGCTGCAAAAGGTCCATTCCCAGAATAAGTGGAAGAGATTTCTTCACTGCCGGTTTTAATGCCGGGTTTTCTTTAACTGCTTCTCTACGGTTCCAGATTGTATGCAGGATCATTTCCACAATTACAAAAACTGTATACAAAACAAATGTCATATTACCAAAGTTGAGATTCCATATAGTAGAAATACTATAAGATACAGAGATGATTGGAGAAACACCGAGCCCCGATTTCGTGTTCAAGATGATTCCCAATGCCAGAACAAGAAGTCCCACAACGTAAAAAATCACCCGTAACGTTGAACTTTTTTTCATTTTTAACTCACTCACTTTCCGGGAATTATCTTAGCACAAAATCCCACATATATCAAACAAAGATGCTATATGCGGGACTGGTGGGACTGGAATATGACCTTATTGGAACATTACGAAGTAATTTCCTATTACAAAAAAACCGGGGTCCTTTCGGATCCCGGCTATATATTAGAGGGAGAATAAGCAATGGAAGTTTAACCTTCGATTGCGATGTAACCATTCTTCTCAACGGCTTTCGGCGCTTTCTTCGGAACAGAAAGTTTCAGAATACCATCTTCATATTTCGCATGGATATCTTCTTCGCTGACTGCATCACCAACATAGAAGCTCCTGCTTAAGGTTCCTGCATAACGTTCACGTCTGATGTAGTTACCTTCTTTGTCTTTCTTGTCTTTATCAAGACCTTTGGCTGCTGCCAGTGTCAAATAGCCATCTTTCAGCTGAACCTTGATCTCATCTTTCTTAAATCCCGGAAGATCGACATCCAATTCATAGCTGCCGTCTGTCTCACGGATATCTGTTTTCATCATGTTCTGTGCATGTTTACCATAAAGTGGATTCTTCTTGCCCCAAAACTCATCGTTAAACGGGAAGTTCATCCAATCATCATCAAATAAGTTTTCTCCAAAAATACTAGGCATTAACATAAGTCATCTCTCCTTTTATGATAAAAAATCTATATACAAGTCTTTCGACTGTTGCCTGCAAATCTATATTTAAGGGCACCGCCCGAAATCTCCGGGCAGTACCACGGGCTTTTTAGCGGTCAGATACTGTCTGACGGGAATCTCAACTGAATAATTTTTGTTATCATAAATGGTAACCAGTTCTTTCATTATTCAATAGTGATATATTTCGGATCGTTGGAAACCGGTTTTGCTTCTTTCTTCGGAACAAACAGTTTCAGGATACCGTGTTTGTACTCACCCTTGATGTCTTCCTGTGTAACATCTTCACCTACATAAAAGCTTCTCTCGCATGCTCCTGCATAACGTTCACGTCTGATGTAACGTCCTGTCTTCTTATCATCATGTTCTTCATCAAGGCCTTTGGCTGCACTGACGGTCAGATAACCATCTTTCAGAGCTACCTTGACTTCGTCCTTCTTGAATCCAGGTACATCAATTACCAGTTCGTAACCTTCTTTGGTTTCCTTAATATCTGTTCTCAGAAGGTTCTGTGCTCTGTGTCCGTACAATTTCTTTTCTGCTTTCTTTTCATCTTTGTCATCGTAATAGAACGGTGTAAAGAAATCATCAAATAAGTTTTCTCCAAAAATACTAGGCATTAACATAAGTCATCTCTCCCTTTTCTTTATAATCTATATCAACTAAATTGTTAAGTGCTGAACCCGGTTGGTATGAAGGATATCTAAGAGATTTTCTTCATTCTTCTTATCTCTTTATCCCTCTTCCTTTGTTCTAGCTGTAATATAACACATATTGTTAGCACTGTCAAGAGGTGAGTGCTAATTATTTTGTGAACTCTTTGTGAAATTTCCCGCAAAGTCTTGATTTTGATATGCTCCCCATATGGTAGACAATGGAAATATCCAAAAATCTATCATATGAGGAGCATATTTTTAT
>CAKRPO010000045.1 GCA_934378195.1 uncultured Blautia sp. | reverse complement strand
TCCGCAGGCGAGTGGTCAAAACCAGTGCCAATGGCAAGAAACGTAGCTATAGCTGCAATCACTGCTTCTCCCAAATCATTATCTGCGGAGAATGTGGTGAAATGTTCCGAAGGCTCCACTGGAACAATCGTGGAGTTAAATCTATCGTCAGGCGTTGCATCAGCAGGCTTGAATCCACAGGACTGGAATGCCACGCTAGAACCATCAACGAGCTGGTCCTTCAGGATGCTGTCGTCAAGGCAATCAACCAGATGCTTGGTGACAAAAGTAGCTATCAGGCACAACTACAGCTCAACATTGCCTCAGTCATCCGAGCTTCGCAGGTCACTTCTGTCGAGAACATCGATGAAAAGCTGATGGCCCTACAGCAAGAGCTCATCCAAAAAGCCCAGAGCAAAGAAATCTATGACGAGATTGCTGATGAAATATTCAGGCTTCGAGAACTGCGCCAGCAAACCACCGTCGACACTGCCGTAAGAGACGAGCAGATAAAGCGGATCAATGACCTGCAGGATTATATCGCACAGCAAACTACCCACCTCACCGAATTTGACGAATCGCTGGCACGACGCTGGATTAAGCAGATCACTATCTGGGATGACCACATAACCGTCGAACTGAAATCCGGTGTTAATATCGATGTGGATGCATAAATTCATAGCTACACAAAGGCTCCGTGCCACTGGATAAATTTCAGTGATGCGGAGCCTTTTCATTTTATTTCAAATTTTCAATATTTAATTCCATGAACGTTAAAAAGTTCGTAGCGTCTTTTAACAAACATGAAAAGGTTTCTGCATAATTTTCTTTTTTCACATCAAGCTTTTTTGTAATTTTTTGGTATCCCTTTCCTTTACGATGTCCTGTTCCACTTGAACGTAACTCCTGCAGATTTCTCAAGAACTTAATATGTTCATCATAGTTTTCGATATTGCTTTCACATAGCCAGGCCTCTATTTTGGAGATGCTACCTACAAGTTTTTCGTAATTACCAGTTAATCGCTTTGAAATACTCTTTTCATTTAAAGAATCAATTAGTATTTTGACTAAAGAAAGAACAAGCATATCCATCTCAGCAATTGAATTATTTACTGGAACTCTTAATGTTTCAAAATTATAAGTATCTTGCTCTGTTAACGATAAAAATAAAGGCCATCCATACTTTTCAGCAAAAACCTGATTCAATCGTGTATAAGCTTTCTTAAAGACAAAATCTGGAGAGTCTGAGTCTGATGCAATGCACATAAAATCTCTCTTTATTTTTGTTTTGCTCAATTTTCCTCCAATTGGCTTATTAAACCCCCTCCAGTAATGTTGCTCTGCTTCGCTTGGTAAGTCTCTTCCCAAATCACCTAGATAAGCCGATACATAATCTGAATTGCTATTATCAATATACAATGACCACAATACGCCACATCGAATAATTCCATCTCCAACTTTATAAATTTCAGGTTTTGAATAATACTTATTCAGTACTGCACTATCAAAATATACGGGTGTTAAATAGTGTGGTGCTGTTGGATTTGCTCCAAAGTAATTGTTTAGTTCCTTCGGATTACAAGTATGGCGTATTTCTTTTCCGTTCTCATCTATACCAATAATAAAATCAACATAAGTCTTTTCTTCATTATACGGCCAAATATTACTATCACATAAACTGCAACCTGAAATAACATTTTTTGCAAAAATATAAGAATAATTTTCTCTCTTTAGTCCAGTTGATGTGTTTCCGATATTAAGTGTATAAAAAATTGTGTTGTCGTTATTTCTATAAGCCAGTCCGTCTTCCTTGACTTTTTCTGAGTCATTAATAGAAATGCATCTACTATCAATATGAATCATCAACACTTTTTCTTTCACTGCTAGATACGTTTTTAAGTATCTTTTATGTATAGTGATGTACCCATTGTCATTCATTTTCACTACAGTAATTCCTTCACCGTCAGAAACATCAATATATTCCTTTTTTTGTGAGTTGAAATACAAATTAAATAATAGTCGAAACTCTTCAACAATTTCTATTGAATCCGGCGCCACACCATTATATTCTCTTTTTATAATAAGCGGTTCATAACCATTGTCGTTTCCCCAGCGATGATAAACCTTTTCATCATCTTCCCAAGAACCATAAACTGTAATCCCCGGCATCAATGTATGTGCATTATAGGTATCGTTTTCCATATCATTTTCAACTTCATCCAAAGGAAGAAGAAAACTCTGAAGGTATATATCATACTTTTCATCAATTTTATTTCCCGATACTGGAACCATTATGTCAGCATCTAAGCCTCTCTCAATCCATTCTCGAATATCAATCTGATACAAATAATCTTTATTCATCATCATTCAAACCCTCCTGTTATCTATTCCACTGCCAAGTCTACCTCTTAGTATCGAGTAGCTTAAACTGCGGTCGTCTCTGACAACAATCCTAGTGCCACAACTTATGACATCTAATCCACAGCCTAAACCCTACCACAATTTTCCAGCCATCCACTTTTTCTCCAGGCAGACTAAAAAGTAGATATGTTTCCATGCAAGAAAACCGAGCTTTCCGCAAGGCTTCTCTGATAATACTAACCTCGCAAAAAGCCCGGAAATACGCCACTTTTCAGCCTTTATTTATCTTTTCTTGACAGCAAACAGACCGTCTCCACATGCACGGTCTGAGGGAACTGATCTACCCCACAGACCTTCTTCAGCTCATATCCATTATCACACAAAAATCTCAAATCTCGTGCAAGTGTCGCGCTGTCACAGCTTACATAGACGACACGTTTCGGCTGCATCTTAAGGATTGTTTTGAGCAGCATCTCATCGCACCCTTTGCGCGGCGGATCGACCACGATCACATCCGCGTAGACACCGTTTTTTTCATATTCTCTGGGCAGAACTTCTTCTGCTTTTCCGACAAAGAATTCCACATTTTCGATGTTATTGAGTTTTGCATTTCTTCTTGCATCTTCGATTGCTGCCGGAACGATTTCCACACCACGGACAAATTTTGCCTTCTGTGCAAGGAAAAGAGAAATAGTTCCGATACCGCAATACAGATCCCAAACCGTCTCTTCACCATGAAGGTCCGCATATTCCAGTGCTTTAGAATACAATTTCCAGGTCTGCTGTGGATTTACCTGGAAGAATGAAAGTGGTGAGATTTCATAAGAGATATCGCCTATTTTATCTGTGATATATTCTTTTCCCCAGATAGTCTTAACCTTATCACCAAGGATTACATTGCTTCGTTTTTTATTAATATTCAATGAAATGCTGGTCATGCCTGGAATTTCGCGGAGCTTCTCGATCAATTCCTTCTGGTGTGGCAGATCCTGTCCATTGACGACCAGACATACCATTAATTCACCTGAAAAATATCCATGACGAACAAAAATATGTCGCACCAGACCCTTGCCGGTCACCTCGTCATATGGCGCGATATTATATTTTTCCATGTGTGCTATCACACGGTCAAGTACGTCTTTATTCTCTGGGATTCCAAGCGCACAGTCACGGTTTTCAATAATAGCATGTGTACGTCCTGCATAAAAACCAGTGACGATTTTTCCCTCTTTATTTCTGCCTACCGGAAACTGAGCCTTATTACGATAATGATAAGGCTCATCCATTCCAATCAGTGGTTCCATCGGAAGATCTGTAAATCCACCAATGCGTTCCAGATGGCCTCTTAATTTTTTCTCTTTAAACACTTTCTGTTCTTCATAAGAAACTGCCTGAAGCTGGCATCCGCCACACTGACGGGCAGACGGACACACAGGTTCCACACGGTATGGTGATGGCTTAAGGATTTCCATCAGGCGTCCATAGCCATAGTTTTTCTTAGCCTTCATGATCTTGGCTGTAACAGTATCTCCGATGACTGCGTCCTTTACAAAAACAGTGAAGCCATCAGCTTTGCCAATGCCTTCACCATCTGTACCGCAATCCACAATTTCTAACGTAACAATGTCATTTTTACGATATTCCATGAGGATCAAACGTCTCCTGTTCTTCTCAGATTTGATTCAAAAAGTCGGTTGTAACCAAGCCATTCTTTCTTGCCTTTGTCTGCCGCAAAAATCTCTGTCAGAGTCTCCATACGTGCATCTGTGTTATCCGCAAGATTCAATGCCACAGCCTCCGCAAGTGCCGGTTTCTTCGGAGAACCGTATTCCAGTTCACCGTGATGTGCCAGAATGCAGTGTACCAGCTGATTTTCCAGTGTGATTGGGAAATCTGGAATATCTTTTGCCAAATCATGTATCATCTGTGCACCAATAATGATATGTCCCAGAAGCTGTCCCTCATCTGTATAATCATTCAACGGAAAAGAAGAAAGTTCTTTTGTCTTGCCGACATCATGAAGAAGTGCTGCTGTGATCAGCAAATCTCTCTTAAGAAGCGGATATGCATTTGCCATATAATCACAGAGTTTTGTAACACTTAACGTATGTTCCATCAAGCCTCCAATAAACCCATGATGAACCGTCTTCGCCGCAGAATGCTCCTGAAATGATTTCAAGAATTCTTTGTTATCTACAAAAAGTTTATTTAAAAGTGCTGACAGATATTCATTCTTTACAGTTCCAATCATAACCAGAAGCTGACCGTACATGTCATCTGTACTATTTTCACTGACCGGAAGATAATCTGCCGGATCATATTCCCCTTCATGTGCTTTACGCACTCTCTTGATATTGAGCTGCATGGCTCCCGCAAAAGTAGTTACATCTCCAACTACATCTATATAATCCAGTGCATCAAAATCATCAATCCCCAGTGAATTCGGATCCCAGATCTTGCCGTCAAGTACTCCTGTCTTGTCCTGGAGAATCAGATTCTCGTATGGTTTACCATTCTTTGTCATCGCTGACTGTTTCTGTTTGCAGAGGTAGATTCCATTAAGTCGGTCTCCCTCGTGTAATTCATTGATAAAACGCATTCTTTTCTGCCTTCCTGTTTTTATTTTTCCTTTATTACAACTTTTAGCTCCACATTGACATATTTGCCATAAGGATTCTTACGATATACTTCAAGTTTGACTCTTGACCCTTTGATCAGATTCTGAAGAATTGCTGAATACTCCTCCATAGAGATAAGCTCTTCTCCGTCCAGTGAGTGAATGATATCAGCATTCTGTACACCAGCCGCCATAGCCGGAGATTCCTCTTCTACCGAATCCACATAAACGCCCCTTGGAATATTCAGATTCTCCGATTGATACTTCGAGATTGTTGCTCCCTGTATTCCAATATAACAGATATCTTTGCTATTTGCCATGCCTTCCAGAAGAGGCCGGAGCTGTGATGCTTCCACTGCCCGGATCACACTGCTGTCTTCACTATCCTGATTGCAGATAATGCCAACCACCTCACCTGACATGTTTAAAAGGAGGCCACCGCCTTCTTCTTCACCGACCATATCTGTAGTCAGCATACCATATTCTTCATCTGCAATCTTCATGAATCCTGTTGTGGAAGTAACTGTACCACTGACCAGTGAATCATAATCACCGGTTGGACTTCCTACTGCAATCACGCTATCCATCTGTTCCATGTTATCTTCTGCGCTAAGCACAGCTACAGGAATGTCCTCTTTCGTGGCGTCTTTGACTTCTGTAAACGGAACACGAAATACATAAAATCCAGTCCGCACATCTTTCTTACAAAGCTGAGCATCTGCCATATCTCCATTTGAGAATGTTACCTGAAATGTCCCTGCATCATCCATCTGGTCTGAATATGTCATTATGTAAAAAGCTTCTGCATTCTTCAAGAAAACAAAACCTTCTTCTTCACCATATTTCAAAAATGAATCGTCGAGAAGATCCGAGTCCCTGCTCAATGCTGCAATTCGAACAAGAGCCTTACGCGGTGTTTCCGCAGCCTGACGTACCTGATCTGCCCACGAATCTGTACCTCTCTCCGCAGGCTTTTCTTCTGCTACATTTGCCTGTGCCATATCATCTGCCGAAGCACCCTCCTGCGCATCCGGCGTCACTGCAACAGATGGTGCCAATGTAACATCTATATGCTTTTCCTCAGAATCTCCCATAGATTCTATGACTCCTGAAAAAAGTACGGATGCCGTACCTGCAGCACATCCTCCAAAAATCACTCCGCAAACAGCTGCTGTAAGAAATTTACGTACCAGAAGTTTCCTGTCTGACGGACGTTCTTTTATTGTTTCTTTTATGAAAGGGTAATTCTCCGAATCCGACTTCCTGTCATTTCGTTTCACCATAAGAATCTCCTGTAAATCCAAACCTGCTAAATCGCGTATTATTTTAGCAAAATTTTATGAAGTTTTTATGAACAAATTTTCACATTTTTCTTTTCATTCCTTCCAAAATCATGTAGAATAGAACCTGGTAAATTAAGCTAATTTGAGCAACGAGGAGTTATTATGAATCAAAAAGCATTAAATGCATTAGAATATCCCAAAATCATAGAAAAACTTACAGATAAAGCATCCTCTTACATGGGGAAGCAGCTCTGCAAGAATCTGGAGCCTTCCACTGATCTGGAAACAATCCGCCTGATGCAGGTACAGACTAAAGATGCCCTGACAAGATTATTTCAAAAGGGAACGATCTCTTTTGGAAATGTCAAAGATATCCGTGGTTCCCTGAAACGTCTGGAAATCGGTAGTTCGCTTGGCATTCAGGAGATTCTTGCCATATGCGGTCTCCTGGAAAACACGTCCAGAGTCAAAGCCTATTCCCGCAAAGAACGCAATGATCTGCCGGAGGATTCTCTGGACAGTATGTTTAACGGACTTTCTCCGCTGACACCACTGTCTACTGAAATCCGCAGATGCATTCTCTCTGACGATGAGATTAATGATGACGCAAGTCCTGCACTTCGCCAGATCCGTCGTAATATGAAGATCACTAATGACCGTATCCATACACAACTCGCCGGATTAGTCAACGGCAGTGCACGTACCTATCTGCAGGATTCTGTTATTACCATGCGAAACGGCAGATACTGTATCCCGGTCAAAGCCGAATATAAAGGACAGGTTCCCGGTATGATCCATGATCAGTCTTCTACCGGTTCCACCCTTTTTATTGAACCAATGTCTGTCGTCAAATTGAACAATGATATACGCGAGCTGGAGCTTCAGGAGCAAAAGGAAATCGAAGTGATCCTCGCAGACCTCAGTCAACAGATTGCTGTCGAACAGGAATCAATTTCCCTGAACCTCGAGTTGATGGTTCAACTGGACTTTATTTTTGCAAGAGCTGCTCTCGCCATGGAAATGAACGCCAGTGAACCAGTCTTTAATGACGAAGGACGCATCAATCTCAAGAAAGCACGTCACCCTCTGATCAATAAGAAAAAGGTCGTTCCGATTGACATTCGCCTCGGGGATGAATTTGACCTTCTCGTTATCACAGGTCCAAATACCGGTGGTAAGACAGTCTCACTGAAAACAGTTGGTCTTCTCACACTCATGGGCCAGTCCGGTCTTCACATCCCGACGCTGGATCGAAGCGAGCTTGCTCTTTTTCACGAAGTTTACGCCGATATCGGTGATGAACAGAGTATCGAGCAATCTCTTAGTACTTTTTCTTCACATATGACCAATATTGTTTCCTTCCTTGGAAAAGCTGACCGTCATTCCCTGGTCCTGTTTGATGAACTCTGTTCCGGAACAGATCCGACAGAAGGTGCTGCACTTGCCATTTCCATTCTTTCTTATCTTCATGAAAGAGGTATCCGTACCATGGCAACTACCCATTACAGTGAACTGAAAGTTTTTGCGCTTTCTGCTTTCGGTGTAGAAAATGCATGCTGCGAATTTGATGTTGAAACACTGAGTCCGACTTATCGTCTGCTGATTGGTATTCCAGGCAAAAGTAATGCATTTGCAATTTCCTCCAAACTGGGGATTCCAGAATCCATTATCGAAAAAGCACGCGAACAGATCAATGAACAGGATGAATCATTTGAGGATGTACTGACCTCTCTCGAAGAAAGTCGTATCACCATTGAAAACGAACGTACAGAGATTGCACAGTATAAACTGGAAATCGAAGCACTGAAAAAACAGTTGGAAAACAAACAGGAAAAACTGGATGTCCAGAAAGAACGCATCATCCGTCAGGCAAATGAAGAAGCACATAAAGTCCTTCAGGATGCCAAAGATTACGCCGACCAGACAATGAAGCTTTTCCATAAATTCCACAATGAATACGTGGATACCGCAGCTGTTGAACGTGAACGCCAGCAGCTTCGAAAACGTCTTAATAAAACAGAACAGAAAATGGCACAGCCAACTGTCAAAAAGAAGCCAAAGAAAGAGCTTACAGCCAAAGATGTCCGCCCGGGTGATACCGTGCGTGTCCTCAGCATGAATCTCAAAGGCACGATCAGTACCCGTCCCGATTCCAAAGGATATCTGTTTGTTCAGATGGGAATCATCCGTTCCAAAGTCCATATCTCTGATCTGGAACTGATCGATGAACCGGTGATCACCACCCCTTCTCTTTCCAAGACCGGAGCCGGCAAGATCCGCATGTCCAAATCTGCCAGTGTTTCCACTGAAATCAACCTTCTCGGAAAAACGGTTGACGAAGCAGTTGCTGAACTGGACAAGTACCTGGATGATGCTTATATCGCACATCTCAAAACTGTACGAATCGTTCATGGCAAAGGTACCGGGGCACTTCGCAAAGGAGTACACAATTACCTGAAACGCCAAAAGCATGTCGCTTCCTACCGTCTCGGTGAATTTGGTGAAGGCGATGCCGGTGTAACAATTGTAGAATTTAAAAAGTAGGAGAAAGGCGAATATCATGGTAACAAAACAGAAAATCTTAATCGTAGATGATGACAACAATATTGCTGAACTGATTTCTTTATATCTTACAAAAGAATGTTTTGAAACCAGAATTGTAAATGATGGAGAACAGGCACTGAAGGATTTCACCTCTTTCCAGCCAGATCTGATTCTTCTTGATCTCATGCTTCCGGGTATTGACGGTTATCAGGTCTGTAGAGAAATCCGGCATACCTCTGATGTACCAATCATCATGCTCTCTGCCAAAGGAGAAACCTTCGACAAAGTTCTTGGCCTCGAACTCGGTGCAGATGACTATATCATCAAACCATTTGACACCAAAGAACTGGTTGCCCGTGTACGAGCTGTATTGCGCCGATTTAAAGTACGTCAGCCTGCTGGTAATCCTGATGAAAAATGTGTTAGTTTCCCAGATCTTACGATCAATCTTACCAATTATTCTGTCAGCTATATGGGCAAACAGGTAGATATGCCTCCAAAAGAACTGGAACTCCTTTATTTTCTTGCAGCATCTCCGAATCAGGTGTTCACAAGAGAACAACTTCTGGATCATATCTGGGGATACGAATATATCGGTGACACACGTACCGTAGACGTACACATCAAGCGTCTGCGTGAAAAGATCAAAGATCATCCTCAGTGGAGTCTTTCTACTGTATGGGGAATCGGATACAAATTCGAGGTCAAAAACAAATGAAAAAACGTCTGACAACAGTATTTTTTACTGCATACATTCTTTTGGGTGTATTTGGATTTCTACTGGTGACTTATGTCGGTTCTCATCTTCTTGAGAGGCATCTGGAAAAATCGATCAGTTCCGATATGTATCAGACAGTACATCGCATTGCAGAAAGTAATCTGGTCAGTCACAATATAACTTCTTCCAATATGGAAGAAGTACGCAGTAATCTATCTCTTGCTGCAAACTATCCAGATACGATCATCTGGGTCATTAACAGCAATGGCCAGATTATTCTCAGCACACGCAAAGATATCTCTCCAGAGAATCCAATTGACCTGAAGGGATTCAATCCGGCATCCTGGGGAAGCAATTATTACCAAATTGGAGATTTTTACGGATATTTTCCGGAGATGCGCCTCAGCACTATCGCACCGATCACTGAAGACATGACAACCCGTGGTTATGTTGCCGTTCATTATCTGATGAGCGATCTGTACCAAAGCCGCAGCACAATGCTGTGGATCATTCAGATTTTATATTCTCTCACATATCTTGGGATTGCGGTGCTATTTCTGTGGTATATTCACTGCATACGCAGACCTTTTAAGGAAATCACAAAAGGTGCTTCGGAATTTGCAAACGGAAATCTTTCCTATCAGATTCCTGTCAATTCGGAAAATGAACTCGGTTATCTTGCCAAAAATCTAAACTATATGGCCGACAAGCTGAATCGAAACGGAGAATATCAACGGCAGTTTATTTCCAATATCTCACATGACTTCCGTTCTCCCCTTACTTCGATCAAAGGTTATGTAGAAGCTATGATCGACGGCACGATTCCTGTAGAAATGCAGGAAAAATATCTCAAGATCATTTCCTACGAAGCAGAACGCCTGGAAAAACTCACTCGTGGTCTTCTGACACTGAATGAACTCGATATCCAGAAACGTATGCTTAACATTCAGTCTTTTGATATCAACAGTGTAATCAAAGCAACTGCTGCATCCTTTGAGGGATCTTGTACCAGCCGCAACATTCTCCTCGAACTGATCTTATCCGGTCAGAAACTGATGGCACAGGCTGATATGGAACAGATTCAGCAGGTATTGTATAATCTCTTAAGTAATGCGATCAAATTTAGCCCGGATAATTCAACCATTACCATTGAAACAACCGAAAAAAACGGCAAGATCTTTGTATCTGTGAAAGACCATGGAATCGGAATTCCAAAATCAAGTCTTCAGAAAATCTGGGAACGCTTTTACAAAATTGACCGCTCCCGTGGCAAAGATCAGAAAGGAACCGGTCTTGGTCTGGCAATAGTCAAAGAAATCATACACGCTCACGGCCAGCATATTAATGTGATCAGTACAGAAGGCGTCGGAACAGAATTCATTTTTACATTAGAAAAGGCAAAGTAGAGAATCCTCGACTTTGCCTTTTATTTTTGCGCTTGCGCACTTGTATTCTATTCCCATGTGTGATTATGAAGCTGCCCCTGAAGCTGCATATGATCAAAGTGATTCTGTCTCAGTGCCTCATAAAGAACAATTGCCACAGAATTACTGAGATTCAGTGAACGAATCTCGTTGATCATTGGAATACGCACACAGTTTTCTTTATGTTCCATCAGGATTTCTTCTGGAATACCGGCACTTTCCTTTCCAAACATGATATAACAGTCTTCTTCATACTGTACATCCGTATAAGTCTTAAGCGCTTTTGTTGTTGCATAATAAATCTTTGCGTTTGGATTCTTCTTTACAAAATCTTCATAATCCAGGTATGTCGTCACATCCAGATCCTTCCAGTAATCCATACCGGCTCTTTTGAGCGCCTTTTCGCTGAGGCTGAACCCCAACGGTTCAATTAAATGAAGTTTTGTATCTGTTGCCACACATGTTCTTCCTATATTTCCTGTATTTGCCGGAATCTCTGGTTCCAGCAGCACGATGTTAAGCTTTGCCATCTCTTATATCCTTTCCAGACAGATTCCCCGGTACATTCATATTCCATCGCGGGCGTTCCAGGTATCTGGTAATGTCTCCACTGTGAAGCAGCCGATCATTTCCACTGTCTGCATGGCCAATCACAGCTGCATGAATCCCTTTCGTCTCCAGTTCCCGCACCAGTGCATCTCCCTGCGGTGTACCAATCAGTACAGAGCCACTTGCTTCCAGTTTATATGGATCCACATCCACTCGTTCACAGATTTCTATTGTTTCCTGTCTGATCGGAATTCTACGAAGGTCTACATCTATTCCAACTCCAGAAGCCTCTGCCATCTTCCACAGGCCGCTTAAGATTCCACCCTCTTCTGTAAAATATAATGCTGAACATCCAAGTTCTTTCCAATATGTATCTTCTTTGGAAATCATACATTTCTTTAATGTATCTCTACTCATACGAAGAAAACTTTCAGAAAAAATTTTCCGAAGCTTTTCCATTTCACACTCGATCAGCTGTAATGTTCCAGACAATGCTGTCTCGCCAGCCACCACCAGGTCATCTCCCGGACGAAGTCTCCCTGCGATCTCTGCCTGCAGTGCCTCTAATGCCTGCTGTCCTAATTTCATGTTCTTCCTCCAATGCCTTTGATTTCAGTTTCTGCTTATAAAAGGATAGAAAGAACGCTTGGAACTACCATTGCAAGGACCAGAATCACTGCAATCACTGCTGTAATGATTTTTCTTTTTTTCGGATCAAATATTCCCATGTTATCTGTCACCTCATATCCTGTAGATCAAATGCTCTTGGTAGCATCCAATCTTGTTGTATACTGCTTCTATTGTAACCGGATTTTTTCTGCGTACGCATTATTTGACAGTGGATCTCGTTTCTCATAATCAAACAGTACTGTCGTTCCATCCTCAAACACTTCTATATGTGCCGTTTTGGGAACGCAATGATTCTTTCTGTAATTCCAGATCACTGCCTCATACGGTTTCTGGTCTGGTGCGAATGACGGCCGTTTCTTAAGCTTTTCTCTAAGATAGAGATCATACAACATCTTCTGCGAAGCTGTCTCGACAGGTACTACTGTCTCTTCCCTTAAAAATTCCAGCAAAATCTCATAGCGCCGCATACGGGAATGCGAGATTTCACTGTAGCCTTTCTTTTCATAAAAAGCACCCAGTTTCTCATAAAACAAAAACGCATCATCTGCAAATGGAACCAGATACTCCAGCGTATGCCAGAACTGTCCACTATTATAATACACTTCCACCATACTTTCTACCATTTTCAGCTTTAAAACTTCTCCATAAGTCAACCAGTTCGTAGAAAGCACCTCATATGGTTCTTTTTCTTTATGAACGATTCCATAATCATTTGCCTCTTTCTGCATCAGAGACCCCTTCAGAACCTTCAAAAAACCCAGTTGAAGCTGATCTGGCTTCATGCGATACACATCATTAAAAGATCTGTGAAATGTTTCATAATCCTCATACGGAAGCCCTGCAATCAGATCCAGGTGCTGATGGATATTACGAAAACTGTGTACTCTGTCCACACAGTGTTCCAGCTTCTCCAGATCCATATGCCGATGAATCGCACGAATCGTCTCCGGATTGGTTGACTGTACACCAATTTCCAATTGGATCAGTCCCGGACGCATATGCTCCATCAGATCCATCTCTTCCTTCCTAAGAAGATCTGCTGAAATCTCAAAATGAAAATTTGTTACACCATTATCATGTTCCAGAATGTATTTCCAGATTGTCATGGCATGTTCATGCTTACAGTTAAATGTACGGTCCACAAACTTTACCTGAGGCACCTTATGGTCAAGGAAAAACTGCAATTCCTTCTTAACCAGTTCCAGATCACGAAATCGTAGTTTCTTGTCAATGGATGACAGACAGTAACTACAGGAAAAAGGACATCCACGACTGCTCTCATAATAGATGATCCTGTTTTCAAAATTCTCCAGATGCTCATAAACAAATGGAATTTCGCTTAAATCCATCAGCTCACGCCAGCCATTATGACAGATTCCGTCATCCTTTCTGTATGCGATTCCTGAAATTTCTTCAAGACTGCCCTTTCCATCCACATAAAGCTCCAGAAGATCGTGAAATGTTTTTTCGCCTTCCCCAACCATAACACCTGTCATCTCCGGCATCTCTGTCAAAAATTTCTCCGCATCATAAGACACCTCAGGACCACCGGCCCAAAAAGCTGCCTGTGGAAGTATCTTCGCAAGGTCACGAATCAGTTCGCATACAAATGAAATGTTCCAGATATAGCAGGAGAAGCAGACCACGTCTGCTCCGCTGCTGTAAATGTCTTTCAGTATCTCATCCTTTGGCTGATTGATTGTATATTCCCTCAAAAGCACCTGTTCATCATAATCTGAGGAATAGGCCTTCAGATCATACACGGCCAGATTAGAATGAATATATTTTGCATTACATGCTGCAAGTAAGATTTTCATGAATATATTAAATCCTTCCCGGTATTATTCATCCAGAAGCTTCTTGAGATCTGCTTTTGATGTCAGACCTACCAGACGGTGTATTTCCTGTCCCCCCTTAAATACCAGAAGTGTCGGGATGCTCATGACCTTGAACTGCTGTGCGAGTCCCATTTCCTGATCTACGTCAATCTTTCCTACATTGTATCCCTCTTCTGCCAGCTCTTCTACGATTGGTCCCTGACGCATGCATGGTCCACACCAGGTTGCCCAGAAATCAAGCAGGATTGGTTTTTCTGATTTTAATACTTCTTCTTCAAAATTCTGTGATGTAATTGTTTTTGCCATAATATTTCTCCTTTTTCTGTATATGCTGTTACTTAATAGTTTTCTCTCTGTGTTCTGCCATCAGTTGGCTGATTTCCTGTGGCGTACATATTTTCCTGCACTGATGCCTGCCATACTGCCCTCATAAACAGCCTTTGACACCTGAAGGAGTCCTCCTGTACAGTCACCTGCTGCAAACAGGCCTGGAATCGTCGTTTCCATTTCCGAATTGACTTTCACATTTCCTTTATCTGTAAGCTCCGCTCCCATCTGACGTGCGATTTCCGTGCTGCCTGCTGTTCCCAGAGCCACAAACACACCATCTGCAGGATAGAAGGATTCTCTGCTGTCCTCTTCTGATGCGGTAATATCTCTTTCCATACGAAGTCCGGAAACCGTATCTTCTCCCTCAATTGCCTGAATCTTCATCGTATTGACTGCAATCGGATGTTCCCTGGAAAACTCCGGCTCTCTGCCATTTGTATAAATAGTCACAGACGGTGTCACATTTCGCAGTTCCTCCGCCTCATGAAGTGCAAAATCACTATTTCCAAGCACCGCCACTTCCCGATTCCGATAAAAGAACGCATCACAAACCGCACAGTAACTGACGCCTTTGCCTTCAAACTCACGGATACCAGGAATCTGTGGCGTACTGCGCCTGCTGCCGGTTGCCAGAATCACACTGATTGTATCAAAATTTCCTGCAGTCGTCTGCACTGTAAAACTGTCAAATCCACGAATTCCCAAAACTTGGGCCTTGATCACACGAACGCCGAGTGCTTTTGCCTGTGCAAGCCCTCTTTCATAGAGTTCTTCGCCGGAAAGCGGTCGTTCCAGGCCATAATAATTCTCGATCTTCTCAGCTTTTGCCAGTGCTCCAATTCCATTGTTGATCAATACTGGATTCAGATTTCCTCTTGCAGTGTACAGTGCCGCAGAAATTCCTGCAGGGCCGGCACCGATAATAATTACATTTTCCATTTTATCACCTGAATTTCTCATTGCTTTATATTCAAAAATGCCTCAGCATTTCAGCTTTTATTTTCTCTCTACTGTCTTCCTATTATACTGGACTCTCATTTTTTTCTCAAGTAAATTTGTCCAATATAACTTTTTTAACACATATTTTTTGCATTTTTCTTAATTTTTTTGCTTGTTTTTCTGTAATTTTTGTTACAATTATGCTATATTTTTATTGTATTATGCTTAATCCTAAACAAGGAGTTTAACTATCATGAGAAGTTTTGAATACTATACACCAACTAAAGTAATCTTTGGAAAAGATACGCATTTAAAAGCAGGTGAATTTCTAAATGAATATGGCTGCCATAAAGTTCTGATTCATTACGGCAGCGAAAGTGCTGTAAAATCCGGTCTGATCAATGAAATCGGTAAATGTCTGACTGATGCCGGAATTGACTTTATTACTTTAGGTGGAGTCGTCCCGAATCCCCGCCTTTCCAAAGTTCGTGAAGGCATTGCGCTCTGTCAGAAAGAACAGGTTGATTTCATTCTTGCTGTCGGTGGCGGAAGTGTCATTGACTCAGCCAAAGCCATCGGTTACGGTGTTGCCAATCCATGGACCGATGTCTGGAATTTCTTCCTCAGGACAGAAAGCCCGACTGCCTGTCTTCCAATCGGAGCTATTCCTACGATTGCAGCATCTGGAAGTGAAATGAGTGGTTCCTGCGTCATTACAAATGAAGACGGCTGGCTGAAACGCAGCAGTACCCGCAGCGATCTCTGCCGCCCGAAATTTACACTGATGAATCCACGACTCACCTATACCCTCCCAGAATACCAGACAGAAAGCGGCTGTGTAGACATTCTTCTACATACCATGGAACGCTATTTTGTCAACATCGAAACTATGGAGATTACTGACAGTATCAGTGAATCTCTGATGCAGACGGTCATCTACAATGCCCGTATCCTGCTGAATGAGCCTGGAAACTATAATGCAAGAGCTGAGATCATGTGGGCAGGAAGTCTCTCTCACAATGGTCTGACCGGATGTGGAACTGGTGGCGGCGACTGGGCCTGTCATCAGCTGGAGCATGAACTTGGCGGCCTTTATGATGTCACACACGGCGCCGGACTGGCTGCTATCTGGGGCAGCTGGGCACGCTATGTCTATGATGCCAATCCGGAACGTTTTGCACAGTTTGCAACAAATATTTTTGATATTCCATGTTATGCAGATTACGAAAATACTGCACTTGCAGGAATTGAAGCCATGGAAGACTTTTTCCGTTCTATTCATATGCCAACCAATCTGCATGAACTCGGTCTGAATCTCACAGATGAACAGATTCATGAGCTTGCCTTTAAATGCAGTTTTGAAGATACACGTACAATCGGTGTTTTCAAGCAGCTAAATATGAAAGATATGGAAAAGATCTATCTGATGGCAAGATAAGTATAACCGCTGCTTTTGTGGTTATCATATTACTCCGATTAAAAAAGCAGAACTCCTGATTTTTTCAGAGAGCTCTGCTTTTTTTACACATAAGCTATATTCTGTTGGAAGACCATGAATTCTTACCAGCTGCACTTGCATATTATTTTATCAGATAGACTTCTGTATTGTATGTACCTTTTGCTTCTCCCTCTGCATGTGTAGCAACATAAATGTCAATTCGATTCTTCTTGATTGCTCCACCACAGTCTTCTGCCACGTAGACCTGTCCATTGATCACAACTTTGCTTCCATATGGAATCACCGACGGATCTACAGCAATCGTATGGTTCGTTGTTGCTGTAACGCCTGTAGAAGTGATACCATTAGCATAGGGACCACAGCAGATACTGCACGGACAATAGTGTGTGATCTTAAACACACCCAAATCCTGCAGATTGGCATCTGAAGACGCCGCAACCGGTGTTCCGATCTGTACACCGTCCTGTACTGTAACACCCGGCTCCACTTCATCCAATGCATCTGCAAATACGCCTTTTCCACTTCCTTCATGCAAGGTTCCAGCATCCTTACCTTCATCAATCGTATCGGACTCTTCTTCGGATGACTCTGGAAGATTCAGACAACTTGTTGGGATATATCCTTCCGCTTCTGTGCCATCATTATTCTGATAGGTAATCCGGCTCCAGACCCCATTTACCGTTCCTGTCTGTTTCACCTGATCCAGTTCCAGGATTTCCCCTACTTCTTCGCCATCCTTTCTGCTCGGATAATCCAGTACCGTAGTATCACTTTTTACTTCAACTTCTTCATCTGCCGGCTGAATCTGATTGGTATCACTGAGCATCTGATTCTGTATATAGCCAATAATCTTTGTACCGTCTGTTTCATAGGATACTTTGCTCCATCCATTGTCACATACCGCATTCCTCTCTACTTCGTCTCCCAATATAACCTCTGTGAGTTTCTCACTTTCTTCTCCTGGCTTTGCATAAATCCCTGTACTCTTGGCTGCTACATACAGCAAATCCTGTATCGCAGCAACCTTGACAGCAGTTCCACTGCCATCTTCCGTCTCAAATGTCTGCATCGCTTTATCTGCTTTCTCGTCAGCTTCTGTTACTGCTTCATAATCTGGTACTGCTCCATAAGCCATAGATGTATGACAGGCCAGTACGGTTCCCAGAAGAACTGCACATATTTTTTTCTTCACAGGTTTTCACCTCATCTCTATTACTTTACATTTCCCCATCTCTTACTGGAGCTTATTTTAGCACAAGAAATGCCTGATTTCAAATTTACACAGTTTTTTCACGAAATTTTAAGAAAATCATTAGAATTCTTTCCTTTTCAAAAAGCTCTTTGCAAGCTACAATAGTGACTATGAAAACACATAAGAAAAACAATCATACACATACATCCAAAATTTATCATAAGAAACAGTCACGCAGCATACAGCGTCAGCGCCAGGTCCGCCGCCAGAAAATTTTTCTTGGACTATCACTGTTATTGATCATTATCCTGCTTCTGTCCTTTCTGGTTCTGCGTCCACTCCGCAGGGAAAGATCAGCTTACACGATCAATTCCACATGTGAGTCTTATCGTAGTGATGTAGAAGAGGCCGCTGCCGCCTACGATATGACCGATTATGTCAATCTAATCCTTGCTCTCATGATGCAGGAGAGTTCTGGACAGGGACCTGATGTGCTACAGTCTTCCGAAGGTGCTTATAATACAAAATATCCACAGACTCCAAATGGAATCTCAGATGTGGACTACTCTATTGCCTGCGGCATCCAGGAGTTAAAATATTCTATGGAACGAGCAGGTGTCACCGGTCCTGATGATATCGCCGGTATTGAGCTTGCACTTCAGGGATACAATTTTGGTGCAGATGTCTATTTCAACTATCTGGAAAAGAATGGAATCACTTCCTGGTCTGTAGAAAGCTCTGAAACATTTGCAGAAATGGCAAGTGGAGAAACTGCCCGTTCTCAGGACGATCCAATGTATACGACTGCCGGCCCATGGGACTATGGAGATCAGTATTACCCGGAACATGTACTCCGCTATTATCACCCTTAAAAGAATACACTGGTATATCAAAAAAGTTATTTACAAATTTTTGAAATTTTTTCAAAAAAACATTTGACAACTACAATTTTATCTGTTATCATATGTCTTGTCGATGAGGAAAACAACTTCTTCACAAGACACATGCGATAGTGGCGTAGTTGGTAACGCGCGACCTTGCCAAGGTCGAGACCGCGGGTTCGAGCCCCGTCTATC
>CAKRPO010000044.1 GCA_934378195.1 uncultured Blautia sp. | reverse complement strand
GAGAAAACCCGTACTGTAATCAAGGACGGTAGTTTCCAGTATCTCAGAGATGATGCAGGAAAGGTTGTAACAGAAGGAGTTGCACTTTTCAGTGGAGATGGTGGTACAGGATTTTTTAACTACATGTACAATGGAATTGTAAACAGTTCTGCTATTGAGATCATTGCGTTTCTTATGATCGTAGGTGGTGCATTTGGAATTATGATTCGTACCGGTGCAATCGAAGCTGGTCTGATCGGACTGATTCGTAAAGCAAAAGGAGCAGAGAAACTGCTGATACCGGTACTCTTTGTACTGTTTTCTCTTGGTGGTGCTGTTTTTGGAATGGGAGAGGAAGCACTTCCATTTACCATGATCCTTTGTCCACTGTTTGTTGCAGTTGGATATGATACAGTTATTGCAGTCCTGGTCACATATGTTGCAACACAGATTGGTTTTGGTTCATCCTGGATGAATCCATTTTCTGTAGGTATTGCACAGGGTATCGCTGGTATCGATGTATTTTCCGGTGCAGGCTTCCGTATGGTGATGTGGGTTGTTTTCACAGCACTTGGTTGTGGAATGACTATTTTCTATGCAGCTAAAGTAAAGAAAAATCCAAGAATTTCTATTGCATATGAGTCAGATCAGTATTTCCGTGATCAGAACGAAAAAACAGGTATCGATGAAGGCCATTCTTTTGGTATTGGCCATATTTTAGTTCTTCTGACACTGGTTGCTACAGTAATCTGGGTAATCTGGGGCGTTATGACAAAAGGCTATTATATGCCTGAAATTGCTACACAGTTCTTTATCATGGGAATCGTTTCTGGTGTGATCGGAGTTATATTTAAGCTGAATGATATGAGAATGAACGACATTGCCAGCTCCTTCAAAGATGGTGCAAAAGATCTGATCGGTGCAGCACTTGTTGTTGCTATGGCACAGGGTATCATGCAGGTTCTTGGTGGTTCTGACCCGACTACACCAACGGTTATCAACACGATCATGTATAATATTGCAAACGCACTTTCAGGAGTTTCTGGTGCAGTTGCAGCGGTACTTATGTATCTGTTCCAGTCTGTATTTAACTTCTTTGTTGTTTCCGGAACAGGACAGGCTGCAATTACAATGCCGATCATGGCTCCGCTTTCCGATCTGTTAGGTGTTTCACGTCAGACTTCTGTAGTTGCATTCCAACTCGGTGATGCATTTACAAACCTGATCGTTCCGACATCCGGATGTCTGATCGGTTCTCTGGCTATTGCAAAGATCGAATGGTCCAACTGGATCAAATTTATGTGGAAATTCCTTGGTGTACTGATGATTGGTGCTATTATAACAGTATTGATCGCTGTAGGTATTGGATTCTAAGCAGGCATTTTTAAATTGAGAGTGAAATTATGATGAAGTTAATTCAGAATATCGATGTATATGCACCTCAGCATCTTGGTAAAAAAGATGTACTGACGATCAATGACAAGATTGTAAAGATTGCAGATGCAGGTACAATATCAGCAGATGGAATTCTTGCTGATGCAACAGTGGTTGACGGCAGCAGCCTGATCCTGACACCAGGCTTTATTGACAGTCATGTTCATGTACTTGGTGGTGGAGGCGAAGGTGGATTCGCAAATCGTACCCCAGAAGCAACGCTGGAGGGACTCACTAAATTCGGAGTAACTACAGTAGTTGGCTGTCTTGGTACAGATGGAATCGGACGTGATATGTGTTCACTTGTTGCAAAAATCAAAGGGTTAAACGAACAGGGAATGTCAGCTTACTGTTATACAGGCAGCTATCAGATACCGGTTCACACATTGACCGACAGTATAACAAAAGATATTATGATGATTCAGGAAATCATCGGAACCGGAGAGATTGCCATTTCAGATCATCGCTCTTCACAGCCTACATTTGAAGAATTTGCACGTGTTGTTGCAGACACCAGACTTGGCGGTGTACTTTCCGGAAAAGCAGGTGTTGTAAATGTTCACCTCGGTGACAGCCCAAGATGCATGGATCTTATTGAGCGTGTTATCGATGAGACAGAAATACCAGCTTCACAGCTTCTTCCAACGCATGTCAATCGCAATGAAATGCTCTTCTGTAAGGCAATCGAGTATGCTTTAAAGGGGGGAGCAGTTGACTTTACTGGAAATGAAGATATTGATTACTGGGAGACAATCTGTGATGAGGTACGTGTGTGCAAAGGTATGAAGCGTATGCTTGAAGCAGGTGTAAATCCAAACAGGATGACGATTTCTTCTGATGGACAGGGCAGTCTTCCTATGTACAGTAAAGATGGAGAATTTCTTGGGATGGGAGTTGGACAGTCCAGCTGTCTTCTGAAAGAAGTCAAAGAATGTGTGTTTAAAGCGGATATCCCGTTGGAGATTGCACTTTCTACGATAACATCCAATCCGGCAGAAATCCTTCGCCTTAAGGGAAAAGGAAAGATTGAAGAGGGCTATGATGCGAATCTTTGTATCCTGGATCAGGACCTGCAGCTTGTTGAGGTAATCGCAAGAGGCAAAAAAGTGTATACGAAATAGAATCAGAAATATCCGGTATCAGGAATCGAGAGTTCCATACCGGATATTTTACTAGAGAGAAACAAAAATTCAAAAGAGGTTTTATGGAATTTAAACTAATCAGATCAAACAGAAAAACATTGGCAATTCAGGTGAATCCGGATTTAAGTATAACCGTGAGAGCCCCACGGTATGCTTCAAAAAGAGAGATAGACAGAATTGTTGAGAAGAATGAAACCTGGATACATAAGCATATTGAAAAAATAAAGAAGAACAAGACGGAATATGATGCACTGAATATTGAAAAATTAACACCTGAGGAGATTAAAACTCTTGCAGAGCAGGCACTTAAGCTCATTCCGCAAAGAGTAGAATATTTTGCCAGGCAGATAGGCGTTGATTATGGCAGGATAACAATTCGAAATCAGAAGACTCGCTGGGGAAGCTGCAGCAGCAAGGGGAACTTGAATTTTAATTGTCTGCTGATGCTGGCACCGACAGAGATACTTGACTATGTAGTAGTTCATGAGTTATGTCACAGAAAAGAAATGAACCACTCCAAGGCATTTTGGGCAGAGGTTGAGAAGGTACTTCCCGATTATAGAGAGTCAGTTCAGTGGTTAAAAGAAAAAGGAAGCCTGATCATGCGGAGAAATATATAAAAATAGGAATAATTACTGATTCCACTTGACTTCTGGACTAAAATGGTATACTATTAAAACAGGAACAATTCCTATTATTAAAAATAAATGATAACTATTAATTACAATGTAATCTTAAATAACATCAAGAAATGGAGGTAAAAAAATGGCAGCTAACAAATATGCAGGAACTCAGACAGAGAAGAATCTTCAGGAAGCTTTTTCAGGTGAATCACAGGCACGAAATAAATATACTTATTTTGCTTCAGTAGCAAAGAAGGAAGGATATGAGCAGATGTCTGCATTGTTCTTAAAAACAGCAGACAATGAAAAAGAACATGCTAAAATGTGGTTCAAGGAATTAGCAGGAATCGGCGATACAAAAGAAAACTTAGCAGCAGCAGCTGACGGCGAAAATTACGAATGGACAGATATGTACGAAGGTTTTGCTAAGACTGCTGAGGAAGAAGGTTTCCATGAACTGGCAGAAAAATTCAGAGCAGTAGGAGAAATCGAAAAGCACCACGAAGACAGATATCGTGCGCTTCTTAAGAATCTTGAAACTGCTCAGGTATTTGAGAAGAGCGAAGTTAAGGTATGGGAGTGCCGCAACTGTGGTCATATTGTTATCGGAACAAAAGCTCCGGAGGTCTGTCCGGTATGCAATCATCCACAGAGTTACTTTGAAATCCATGCAGAGAACTATTAATGTAGATCGTTAATGCAAAGGAGGTATCACAATGAAGGTAAAATATTATAAATGTATGCATTGTGGTAACATCATCGAGAAAATTGATGATAAAGGAGTTCCGGTAATATGTTGTGGAGAGCCTATGCAGGAACTTAAAGCAGGAGTAACAGATGCAGCTATTGAGAAGCACGTACCGGTATATACCGTGGAAGGCAATCGTGTTCATGTTGTAGTCGGCGAGACTAAACATCCAATGATTGAAAAACATTTCATTGAGTGGATCACAGTAACCACTGACCAGGGCATTTACAGAAAGATTCTTGCACCGGAGCAGGAACCAATTGCAGATTTCTGGCTCAGTGATGGTGAGAAGCTAGAAGAAGTGTATGCATATTGCAACTTACACGGACTGTGGAAAAACTAAAAATAATTTACTTATATTGATGAATACAAACACGAGGAGGAATTAATCATGAAATATGTATGTGATGTCTGTGGATGGGAATATGATGAGGCAGAAGGATATCCGGAAGGTGGTATTGCACCTGGAACAAAATGGGAAGACATTCCAGAAGATTTCGAATGTCCGTTATGTGGAGTAGGAAAAGACCAGTTCTCAGAAGCAGAATAAAACGGCTGTACTATAATAAGAAAAGTCAGATGATCACAGAGCATATGGAGAAATCCATATGCTCTGTTTTTTGCTGTTATAATAATTGAACTGCATTGTAAAAAAGTGTTATACTCCCATCTTTGACAGTTGTAAGGTAACAAAACGGCTAGTGAGAATCTATTTTGCTTTGTTTTTTTATAGAATTTTTGGGTGGAACAGATGTGAGAAAGCTTTTGTCGTGAAAACAGGTTTACAGATGAAGCCTTTCGGTATATGATTAAAAATCAGTAAAGAACGTTATTTCAGATCATATAAAATGAGCTAGAAATTTACAGATAAATGGAGGATTCATGGCGGACAGAGATTACACAGAATTATATGCATCGCTGCAGAAAGAAACAACGATTCTGACGGCACAGATTCGGGCATTATACAGAGAACTGGACAAAAAATATCATCTTCGCGGAGCGCAGATTCCAATTACATTTGGATTTGAGACAGATACACTTGGTTCTTATACAAGATCTGGTCATCATGAAAAAGAACATTTTCATTTTTCTTTGCTTTTTGTCGGATACGGAGTAAAAAATCCTCTCAGCAAGGAAGACCGCATGGATCTGTACAAGCACGAATATGCCCATTACATGGAGCATCATATCACAATTCCCAAAGAATACCTGTGGCAGCCCGGACTTCACGGAAGTGCCTGGAAATATTGCTGTTCACTGGTCGGGGCTGCACCGACACCGTATTATAAGGCGGGTGAGGCACTGATGAAACATGATTATGAAAAGAAATTAAAAAGCCCGATTCATGATAAAACGGTGGCAATCCGTGATACATACCGTCGGCAGCAGGAGCACAAAAGCAACCAGGCGAGCATCGTACAGTATGAAGTGGGAGAACAGGTAAAACATCCGAAATTTGGAGATGGATGCATTGAAAAAATTGAACAGTCAGCCGGCTCTGTGACACTGCATATCCGATTTGGAGAGGATATAAAGGTGATTGACCAGAAATGGTTACTGCGGACGAAATATCAGAAAAAAGAATAAGAGCAAGTGGGCGTAAATGAAACAATGGAAATGAGAGTGAAGATATGGAGCGACTAATCTTTCATATAGATGTGAACAGTGCGTTCCTTTCATGGGAGTCAGCACGAAGAGTAAAGCAGGGATTGCAGGATTTGAGAGATATTCCGGCATGTATCGGCGGTGATCCGAAAAAGCGTACTGGCATCGTTGTGGCAAAATCTATTCCGGCGAAAAAGTATGGAATACAGACAGGTGAACCGATGGCAATGGCCATTCGAAAATGTCCGGAGCTTGTTATTGTCAAAAGCGATTTTGAACTTTATATCAAATGTTCCAGGGCGTTTAAAGAAATCTGTGCATCATATGCGCCTGTGATGGAATCTTTTTCTATTGATGAAGTTTTTCTTGATATGACAGGAACTTCACTGATTTATCCAGATCCGATTCAGACAGCTCATGAGATTAAAGATAAGATCAAAAATGAGCTTGGATTTACCGTCAATGTAGGAATTTCCACGAATAAACTGCTGGCCAAAATGGCATCGGATTTTGAAAAACCAGATAAAGTACATACCTTGTTTCCGAATGAAATACCAGTCAAAATGTGGCCGTTACCAGTACGCGATCTATTGTTTCTTGGCAAGGCATCTGAGAAGAAATTAACAGAAGCCGGCATGCATACGATTGGGGATATGGCACATGCAAGAGAGACTGAAATACAGGTATTGCTGGGAAAGAAAGTGGGGTATCAGCTGTATCGATATGCCTGCGGAATCGATGATTCACCGGTCAAAGCACAGCCAGAAGAGGCAAAAGGATTTAGTGTGGAAACGACTTTTAATGATGATATTGTTTCGGTGAATCAGGTACTCCCGATACTGCTCGAACAGTGCGATGTTGTGGCAACCAGAATGCGTCGAAAAGGAAAGAAGTGCATTTCTGTATCCGTGACATTTCGAACCTTGGATTTCAAAAACAAATCTCATCAGACAACACTTCCGAATGCAACCGATACAACAGATGAGATATACAAAAAAGCCAAAAAACTTTTTACAGAATCCTGGAAGGGAGAACCGCTTCGACTGATTGGAGTTGCATTGACGAACCTGACAGATGAAAGTTTTGAACAACTGTCTTTATTTGAAGATAACGAAAAGAAGGAACGAAACAGGAAACTCGATGCGACAATGGATGCGATTCGCCAGAAGTTTGGAAATGACAAAATTACCCGTGCCAGTATCATGAACAGTAATTCGGGAATTGCGCGAAAAGCACGTGCACAGATGAAAAATGAGGATGAGAAGACGGAGTAATTTGGGGCAAAAGATTTAGAAACGAGGATAATATAAATGGAAATATTTGATGTTATAGATAAAAATGGGAAACCGACAGGAAAAACCGTTAGCCGTGAACAGGCACATGCAGAAGGAATTCCGCATCGAACTGCACACATATGGATTCTTCGCGAGAAAGAAGGACATGTACAGATGCTGCTGCAGAAACGTTCCATGAATAAAGATTCTTTTCCAGGAATGTTTGACACTTCTTCCGCAGGACATATCCAGGCAGGAGATGAACCTCTCGAATCTGCACTCCGCGAACTCGAAGAAGAACTCGGAATTCACGCAACACCGGAACAGCTCCACTTCGCCGGAACATTTCCAATCTCCTTTGCAAAAGAGTTTCATGGCAAAATGTTCCGCGATGAAGAACTTGCATTCGTATACATCTACGACCAGCCGGTTGATATCGAAAAACTGGTTTTGCAGAAAGAGGAAGTAGAGGCTGTGGAGTGGTTTGACTTTGAAGAAACCTACGAGGAATGCAAACGATGCAGAGATAAATTCTGTGTGCCAGGCGGTGGATTCGAAGTTGTGAAGAAGTATTTGAGGGAAATTCAAGCCAAACATCCGTAACACCTGCCTGCGTGACCGTAACATCGATGACGCAGTTGTATGATAAAGATGCTGCATATGCGAGTTCGTTGTATGTACTCACGACTCTGGTGTCGATTGCGACCATGCCGGTAATGGTGGAATTGTATGAGATGTTTGTGTGAGGGAGAGAATAGTTGAGATGAGAGAGACACTGACTGCGGTTGGTGTCTTTTTGCTTTATAGAAAATTACTTCGTAATGTTCCAATAAAGCAAAACGCTCCGAGAGGATGCTTATTCTTTGTTGAGATTGACATTTTTTTGTCAAAATGTTACAATGATGGAAACCGGAAAACCGAAAAGAGTTTCCGGGTTTCCGAATGGAGGATTGAATGCGGGATAAAATTATTGATGCAACGGTTGAGGAATTTAAACAGAACGGCCTTAAATTTACAATGAACGATCTGGCGAAGCGGCTTGGAATCAGTAAAAAAACAATTTACACAGTCTTTGAAAGCAAACAGGCAGTTCTGGTAGCGGTGGCCGACCGTTATGCGGCAGATTTAAACAGTATGCAGGAAGAACTGGAGGCGGACGTAAGTCTGAATGTAGTACAGAAACTGGAGAAGCTTTTGTGTGCACTGCCGGAAAGGTATTACAACATTGGACTGAGCCGAATCTACGAACTTGCGGAGAAGTATCCGAAGCCATACCGACATCTGATGAGATCTGTAAACAATGGATGGAAACAGGCAGAAGAGTACCTGAAAACAGGCATGGAAGAAGGCCTGATAAGAGAAGTTTCTATTCCGGTAGTAATGGCAATGGTAAAAGGTACTGTATATTGTTTTATGGAGTCAGATATTCTGTACCAGAATGAACTGACTTATGAACAGGCCAAAAAAGAAATGGTAGAAATATTGATGAAAGGAATAAAAACAGGTGGAAAAAGTAAGAATTCTGGAAATTAAAGAAAGCGTGTTTGCGGACAATGACAGACAGGCAGATCTGCTTCGGACCAGATTGAAAGAAAAAGGTGTCTTTCTGATGAACCTGATGTCGTCACCTGGTTCCGGTAAGACGACGACTCTGAAAAGAACGATAGCGGCTTTAAAAGATGACCTTCGTATCGGAGTTATGGAGGCGGATATTGATTCAGATGTGGATGCACTTGCAATTGCCGAAACCGGGGCAAAAGCAATTCAGCTGCACACCGGCGGTATGTGTCATCTGGATGCAAAAATGACAGAGCAGGGAATCGAAGGCTTGGGCATTGAAGATGTAGATCTGGCGATTCTTGAAAACGTAGGAAATCTTGTCTGTCCGGCCGAGTTTGACACAGGCGCATCCAAAAATGTAATGATTCTTTCCGTTCCGGAAGGACATGACAAACCTTTGAAATATCCATTAATGTTTGAAGTATGTGATGCGGTTCTGATCAATAAGGTTGATGTACTTCCGTACTTTGATTTTGATATGGAACTGGTAAAAAAATATATTCATCAGAGAAATCCAAAAGCAGAGATTTTCACGATCAGCGCAAAGACAGGAGAAGGCATAGAAGCATGGACTACATGGCTGAAAAAGCAGGTTGCTGACTGGAAATCATAAAAAAGAAACAGAGAAAAGGGAAAGGAAAGAGAGATGAAAAAAGAACTCGACAAAGAACTTTATCCGGATTATGTGTACCCGGAATTTACACCGGATCCGAATGAACCATTTCGTGAGCCAATTGCGAAACTGGGCAAAAAGATCACGGATCGTATTCCACAGAAGCTGGGCCTTAAAAAGATCACCAGAAACGATCCGGAGTATTGGGGACTGGCCGGAGTGCTTACCGATGAGGAAGCAGAACTGGCATTGAAGCTTGGAGTAAGAAAGCCAAAAACACTGCCGGAAATCGTAAAACTTTCCGGTCTGGAAGAGAAAAAATGTGAGGCACTTCTGGAAGAGATGTCGCGCAAAGGTCTTCTCGAATACAACTGGGAAAATGCTGCACATGAGAAGCAGTATGTTCTGCCAATGTATGTGCCTGGATGTGCAGAATTCTTCAATATGAATGCAAAAATCCTGGAATCCAATCCGGAAATGGGTACATTTTTTGAACATATGTCCCGTCTGCCACTGGAGAAAATCACTCCATTTGTACCGGAGGGCGGAGCAGGAATCGGCATGCATGTCATTCCGGTGGAAAAAGCAATCGAGATGGAAAATGAATCGGTTGATCTGGAACATATTTCCTACTGGCTCAGTAAATATGAGGGCAAATATGCGGCAAGTCCATGTTCCTGCCGTCGTTCCCGACTGACACATGATGAAGGCTGTGCTGACGATCCGGAAGGCTGGTGCGTTGCAGTTGGAGATATGGCAGACTATGTTGTGGAGACACAGAAAGACGGACGATATATTTCAAAAGAAGAAGCTCTGGAGATTTTCAGACAGGCAGAAGAAAATGGTTTTGTACATCAGATTACAAACATTGACGGAAAAGATAAAATTTTTGCTATCTGTAACTGTAATGTAAATGTCTGTTATGCACTTCGTACGTCACAGCTTTTTAATACGCCGAATATGTCCCGTTCTGCATACATCGCAAAAGTTGAGAAACAGAACTGTGTTGCATGCGGAAAATGCGTAGAAGCCTGTCCGGCAGGTGCTGTGAAACTGGGACAGAAACTCTGTGACAAAGAGGGCTGTGAGATTACATATCCGCAGATGCCACTTCCAGGCGATCAGCCATGGGGCGAGCATATGTGGTCACACAACTACCGCGATGTCAACCGTATCAATTGCTATGATACCGGAACAGCACCGTGTAAAACAGCCTGTCCGGCACATATTGGTATACAGGGTTATCTTCAGCTTGCAAAAGAAGGCCGTTATGAGGATGCACTTGCACTGATCAAAAAAGACAATCCGCTTCCGGCAGTCTGCGGACATGTGTGCAATCGTCGTTGTGAAGATGCCTGCACAAGAGGCACAATCGACGAAGCTGTTGCAATCGATGAAGTAAAACGTTTTATCGCAGAACGTGATCTGAATGCAGAAACACGTTTCATTCCAAAGAAAACAATTCCATCCTTGAAAGGTGGATTTGAAGAAAAAATAGCGATCATCGGAGCCGGCCCGGCAGGATTATCCTGTGCATATTTCCTTGCACTGACCGGATACAAACCGACGATCTTTGAAAAAAATGCGGAACCGGGCGGTATGCTGCGTTATGGAATCCCGTCTTACAAACTGGAAAAAAATCTCCTGGATGCAGAAATTGATGTGATCCGCCAGCTGGGCGTGGAAATCCGCTGTGGCGTGGAAATTGGAAAAGACGTTACGATCGAAGACCTGAGAGAGCAGGGATATAAGGGATTTTATGCTGCAATTGGGTGTCAGAGGGGAAGAAAACCGGGAATCAGTGGAGAAAATGCCGAAGGTGCATATACTGCGGTAGATTTCTTAAGAAAAGCCGGTGCAAAAGAGAGCTTTGCACTGGAAGGTGATGTGGTTGTAGTAGGCGGTGGAAATGTGGCAATTGACGCAGCAAGAATCAGCAGCAGATGTACCGATGCGAAGATATCCATGTTCTGCCTGGAAGCAAGAGAAAAAATGCCGGCAAGCAACGAGGAAATCGAAGAAGCACTCGAAGAAGGAATCGAGCTGAACTGTGGCTGGGGACCAAAAGAAGTTCTGGAAGAAGACGGTCATGTAAGCAGTGTTGTTTTCAAAAAATGTACCCGTGTATTTGATGCACAGGGCAGATTTTCACCGGAATATGATGAGAACGATACAGTAACTGTGCCGTGCCGCCATGTCATTTTCTCAGTAGGACAGGCAATCGATTGGGGACATATGCTGGATAATCTCCATGTGGAACTCCGTCCGAACGGCAGTGCACTTGCTAATAAACTGACTTACCAGACTTCCGAACCGGATATCTTCGTAGGTGGTGACGTTTATACAGGTCCGAAATTTGCTATTGATGCGATTGCGGCCGGACGCGAAGGCGCGGTTTCCCTGCATCGATATGTGCATGAACATTGTACACTGACGATTGGACGTAACCGCCGTGATTTCATCGAACTGGACAAAGAAAATATCAAAGTTGAAACTTACGACTCATCCAGTCGTCAGATTCCGCCAAAAGCAGATGTAAAAGAACAGGCAAAAACCTTCCGTGATCTGTCACAGAGCCTGACAGAAGAACAGGTGAAAAAAGAAACCTCCCGCTGTCTGTCCTGCGGAGCATCTGTTGTCGACCCGCATAAATGCATTGGATGTGGTGTCTGTACAACGAAATGTATGTTTGACGCAATCCACCTGCACAGAGAGCTTCCGGGAGCTTCCATTATGCGTGCTTCGGAAGATAAGCTGAAATACATTCTTCCGAACATGGTGAAACAGTCAATCAAAGTGAAATTCAAAAAGAAAAAATAGGAGCTGTGCAGCAGCTCTCAGATAAAGGAGCAAAAATATGCACGAGCTTGGAGTAACTTTTCATATCATGGATCATCTGGAAAAGGTGGCCGCTGAAAATAAAGTGACACATGTACGAAAAGTCACACTTGAACTGGGAGAGGTCTCGACAGTGATCGAGTCCTATTTACAGAATTGCTGGACATGGGCTGCAAAAAAACGGCCTCTGTTCGATGAATCTGAATTAGTGGTGGAAACATTACCTGCACTCACGTATTGTGAAGACTGCAAGCAGACATATCCGACGGTAAAACATGGAAAAACCTGTCCACATTGCGGAAGTGAGCATACCTATTTATTGCAGGGAAATGAGTTCAACATTAAGGAAATAGAAGTAGAATAAACAAAAGAGGGAGAGTAAAGAGTATGTTTTTTCAAATCTACGGAGAGACAGCCGAATGGCAGCTTCTTGGATGGCTGCTGGTATTTGCCGGACTTGTCGTAATGAATGAAATCGCAAGAAGATCCAAAGCGGGCGGTATTGCCTGTTTCCTGATCCTTCCTGCAGCACTTAGCGTGTACTTTATCGCTATTTATGTTGGCGCAGCGATGGGAGCCGATTGGGCACTGAATAATGATACATATGTGCACATGAACAGCTGGTTCCATTATGCAAAGCTGTATGCAGCAACAGCAGGATGTATCGGATTTATGATACTGAAATACCACTGGGGAAAACTTGGAAAATCTCATGGATTTAAAGCTTTTCCGTTTATCATTGTTGCAATCAATATCCTGATCGCAGTAGCATCAGACTTCGAATCAGCAGTCCGTGCCGGTTCGCTGGCAGGTGGCTGGTGGCTTTCTTCCGAAGGCGTATGGCTTTACGGTGGCTGGTGGAACGTATTAAACGGACTGGCCGGTATTTTGAACATTTTCTGTATGACAGGCTGGTGGGGAATCTATTCCTCAAAAGACAAAAAAGATATGCTTTGGCCGGACATGATCTGGGTATATGTCCTTGCATATGATATCTGGAATTTCCAATATACATATCTGAACCTGCCGACACATTCCTGGTACTGCGGACTGGCACTTCTTCTTGCACCTACCTTTGCAGCAGCACTCTGGAATAAAGGCGGCTGGATACAGAACCGCGCCAACACGCTGGCACTCTGGTGCATGTTCGCGCAGGTATTCCCGCTGTTCCAGGATGCAAGCCGTTTCACAACAGTCACTTCTGTATACGGACAGGGTGGCATCGCAGCAGCAATGGGAAGCAGCATGCCGACTATCGCAGAACCGACTGCACAGGGAATCATTTCCGTACTGTCCTTCGCAGTGAATGTATTCGTTTTCGCATACATCCTGAAGCGCGCAAAAGTACAGAAAAAGAACCCGTGGAAGAACGAGATCTTCACAGATACAAAAGATTACAAAGAAGCAATGGAAAGAGCATAAAGAAGAGAAGGGCACTGACAGAGGTCGGTGCCTTTTTTGTACGGCTATAAACAGCAAAACGGTAATTGAGATGTGAGTGGTTAAATGATATAATTAAGCAAGAGAAACTTTTGATATCAGGTTATTTGAAGGAGCGGCGACAAATGGACTTAAATAAACTGCAATCCATTTTTACAATAGGAGAAACCGTGGCAGTAGAGTTTAAACGCTGCGGCAATGGAATTGAATCAGATACCTATGAAACGGTGTGTTCTTTCCTGAATCGATTTGGGGGAGATATTTTTCTGGGAGTGCTGGATGATGGAACAGTAGTTGGAGTACCAGAAAGGGCTGCTGCAGATATGGTTAAAAATTTTATAAAGACGGTAAGTAATCCGACAGTATTCTCACCGACCATCTATCTGGTACCAGAGATTATAAAATATGATAACAAACGCACGATTATCCATATTCATATTCCGCCAAGCGCAGAGGTACACAGTTACAAAAAAGTGATTTATGACCGTGTAGATGATGCTGATGTTAAAGTAACTGCTACTGGTGCGATTGCACAGATGTATATTCGGAAACAGAACATTTTTACAGAGAAGAAGATATATCCGTATGCTAGAATGGAAGATTTACGTTTGGATTTATTGCCGCAGATTCGAATTATGGCACAGAATCATGCAGGTGGCCAACATCCGTGGACAGCAATGAGCGATGAAGAATTGTTAAAAAGTGCAGGACTCTATGGTCGTGATATTGCTACAGGGGAAGAAGGGTATAATCTTGCCGCAATCATGCTTCTGGGAAAAGATGATGTGATCTTAAATGTAGTACCTGCATACGTGACAGACGCATTGGTTCGTAAAGTTAATGTAGATCGATATGATGACCGTGAAGTTATAAAAACCAATTTGGTTGAGAGTTATAAACAGCTTCTTGAATTTGGACGGAAAAATCTGTCAGATAAATTTTTCTTAGAAGATACAGTGAACAAGAGTCTGAGAAATACAATTGTACGAGAAATGGTAAGTAATACTTTGATGCACCGTGAGTTTACAAGCAGCTATACAGCAAAGTTTGTAATTGAAAAGAATCGTATGTATGTTGAGAATGCGAATCGTGCTGCACGTGAGGGCGTTATTACAGTGAACAATCTGGAACCAAATCCAAAGAATCCTATTATAGCAGCATTTTTCAGAAATATTGGCTATGCAGATCAACTTGGATCAGGTGTGCGAAATCTGTTCAAATACAGTAAATTCTATTCAGGAAAGGAACCGGAGTTTATTGAAGGAGATGTGTTCAGGATAGTTGTTCCGCTGGATGAGGAGTATTCATATGACTTTGGTCAGGATAATGAAGTCAAAATTGCGACTAAAGAAGAAAAAACCGCGACTAAGGACGGTGAAACTGCAACTATAGGAGGCAAAAATGCGACTAAGGAAGTAATAATTGAGACTAAAAAGAAATTAACAAAAGAGGAAATACAAATCCTTCGTCTAATTGAAGAAGACCCGTTTGTTAAACAGAAAACGCTCCATGAAAAAACCGGTATCTCTCTGGGAACAATAAAAAGAATTTTACCAAGATTACAGGAAAAAGGTGTGCTTGCCAGAGAAGGTGGTAAACGTTTTGGAAAATGGATTATTAAAGAATCAGGACAAGAGTAAGAAAAATGACAAAAGAGACAATAAAACAGATCTTGAAATTTCGGGATGACCGTGAATGGAAACAATTTCACAATCCAAAAGACCTGGCAATTTCCATTTCCCTGGAGGCAGCAGAACTCCTCGAAGTATTCCAGTGGAGCGGAGCAGATGTATCCAATGAGGGAAAGCAGGAAAAAATCAAAGAAGAACTTGCAGATGTTTTAAACTACTGCGTCCTCATGGCAGATGCCTGCGGGCTGGATATCGATGAAATCGTGCAGGAGAAGATTAAGGTTAATAATGAGAAATATCCTGTAAGCAAGGCGAAAGGGAAGAAAGAGAAATATAATAAATTGTAAGAGTGGATTGAACCGGATTCTGAAAGGAGTCCGGTTTTATAGTTTTATGATAATTGTGGAGCATCTATCAGAAATGACAGGTGTTTTTTCTTTGGAAAATTATCCTGAATGTCGCTGCTTGAGTGACCATTTGAGACCAGTTTGTAGATAAACTATCATCATAAATTCGTTTTGAGGGTGATTATATGGGAAATGAAACAAGGTTCGAAAAAGAACCATTTGAGTATCTTTTTCTGGATTTGGAATGGAATCAGCCGCCTGGGACTACAGAACTTACGGACAGAGAGGCTGTTCAGATTGCAATTGTAGCAGCTGATGAAGCGATGAATCCGGTGAAGAGTTTTTCGAGAGCGATTCGGCTGCGAAATCCTGAATCACTTAATCCACATACAGTTAAGATTATTCATATGCCAGAGTATAATATTATGCAGGGAAGAAGCCGAGAAGAAGTAATGGAATGTGTGCGACAGACATTTCCGGCATATAGGTATATTGTAGTTTGGACCAGAGACACATATGATTTATTCAAAAGAGATATGAGAGCATGTGGAATTGCAATGAGTAAACATCGCGTTATAGTTTTGCAGGATGTACTTGCTGTTATTGCAGGAAGTGGTCAGAGTAAAATACGTTTTGAACATGCATTACAATGCGCAGAGATTGAATATGAGTTGAATTATCTGCACCATTCAAAACATGATGCGAATTACCTGTATCAACTATTTACGAAATGTTACAGGCAATATTTCAAGCTAACCAGAGAAGAGTACTGTAATATAAATATATTTTCAGGAAAGATGCATTCTGCAAAATGTCGCTATGTGAGAAATTATCAACCGGAAGCTGTACTTTTAAAACCCAAAAGTTTAATTTTTATGGGATATATGCCATGTAAAGTATGTGCGTGTCAGGAAGAGTGGAAAAGATTTGACTGGATAGTTCCGACTAATATACAGGGGAAGAGCGGGATAGATTTGCACAATCTCCGTCCTACAGAAAAGAATATAGAAATACTCTGTAAATATTTTCATATGTCGTATAGTATTTGTGATGAAGTTGTTTTTATCAGAACCAATTTTGCTAGGTGGATCATATATTTGAGAGAGGGTAAAGTATCCAAGTTATTACATGAAAATTATAAACCGCCCAAATCCGAGTATAACAAAAAGCAGAAAAAGAAATGTATGGAAGGTTATCATAAGCAAAGGCTGCCATCGAAAAATTTGTATGAAGTGTTTCGTTACATTGATTCTCATGATTCCAGTATGGTAAAAAGAATGGCGAAAAAGAGCCGCCTGGAACATCTTTTCGAGCAAATAGAGCAGGAGGCATAAATATGTCGCTGAATATGCGACCAATTTGCGTTATGCATTTTTATAATACAAAAGACAAAGAAGATTATTTAGATGGTGTTTCCGTTACTGAGATGATAGACTATATATAAAAATAGAAGGACGCGGGAAAATGATTTTAACGAATGAGTTTATACAGGGGCTGGATCAATTCATAAAAGCAAACTACAGTATATATTCACACACTGAAGTACAGGCGGTCACTGCACAGGAGAAATCAATTCCATATGCAAATGTTTCGAAACGTAAAGAGCTGACGAGAAATCAGTCTGTGGATCTGCAGCATCTTTTAGATGAAGTAGGAGATTCCTTTCACGAAAAGCTTTTTGAATGCATTGACAGCAGAGGGATGACCGACGTTGAAGTATATAAACGTGCAGGAATCGACCGGCGACTTTTTTCCAAAATTAGAAGTAATCCGGCGTATCATCCAGGAAAGAATACTGTACTTGCTTTGGCGATAGCACTGGAATTAGATATAAATGAGACGAAAGATCTTCTTGCGAGGGCTGAGTATGCATTTTCACCATCAAGTAAAGGAGACCTTATCGTGAAATATTTTATCGAACATCAAGTATATGATCTTATGGCACTTAATTTTGCATTGGATGAATATGGCCAGCCGGTACTTGGATGATTGCTGGAGGGAGGAGAAGACGATATGGCAATATTAACAAAACAGGAAAGAACAGCGAAGATTGGGGACATTGTAGAGAAAGTAACCCAGATGACAGACGAGCAACTCGGAAATGTTCATGAGTATACAGCAGATGAATTTGCTGAGCCGAATCATGAAGCAGAAGCATTAAATGCAGTGATACAGCTGAGCCGGAAGTATGGGAAGAAATAAATATAAGGTTAAGATACAAAATGGGACAATATTATTCAATATTAACGACAGTAGGAAATTATAAGAGTGGTAGAAACCTGCCATCATATGAAATGGATCTTAAATTAATGAGAGATGCATTAACCAGAGGGTTGAAGATTCCTCAGGATAATCTTCGAAGTCTGGGAGCTGGTGGTATTGTAAAGACAAGAAGTTTTGCACTAATCTTGAGAGAATTTGCAGGCATGATAAAAGAAGATGATGGATTTATCTTTTATTTTTCAGGACATGGATGCGATGGCCATCTTGCTTTCTCAGATGGAATGCTCAGTATTCAGAGTATTGTTGATTTTATAGAGCATTTAAAAGCAAAGAACAAAATCATCATTTTAGATTGTTGCTATTCAGGGAAATTTGGTGTCTCTGGAGTGAAGCAAATAAATTTGGAGGATGCTATTAGTACATTCGTTGGAACAGGTACTGCAGTGTTTGCTTCGTCTGCAGCAGATGAGAAGTCGTGGCTTAGCCCGGACGGAACCCATAGTTTGTATACAGGCATGCTAACAACTGCGATAACAATGAAATGGAGAAGTCGCAAAGGCAAGATTTCTCTTGCAGATATTAATGAAAGTGTAGTACACATTGCAAAGATATGGAATGAGAAAAATCCAGATAGAATTCAACATCCGATATATCGTGCTAACACAGGAGGTACTATTTATTTTGAAATAGAAAAGTACAATCCATATCAGACCTTGCAGGTTTATCGAGAAACGGAGAAATACATTATTAGAAATGTAGAACCACTGTCATCGTTACAAGAAAAACGTCTTTCAGTGTTTGTACTGGTCTGCAATAAATGTAAGGAAAAAGAACTGGCCAAGTTTACCAGAGAAATTGTGGATTATGTAAAATATGCGAATGTATTTTCAAATAAAGCATCAGAACTACGATTTAAAGATATGCCGGCACAATCTGTATGGTGTTATTTTGGATACGATGAAGGGGACATGGTAAATCACCGCTATTTTGCAAGAACTATCTGGTGTCTGGACTCGGAAAGCAGGAAAAAGTATTTTTCGAAACAGAAGAATACTTCCATAATAAGAAATATATGGATATTGATTGATTCAGGCTATGAGTTTGTACGCAGATTACAGCAGGTTGACACAACAAAAGAGGAATTTCTGCAGCAGACAAAAAGGGTGTTAAGCAAAATTATTTCTATGGCAGAAAAATATATTACAGATATTCGGGAGATAGATAACCAGACGAAAACAATCTCTGAGATACAAAGAACTTATAATGACTGGATCAGAGAAGTATATGAAGAATATTACAAAATGACAGAAATGTCGATGGCCCCGGATGAACTTCACGATTGGTTCAAGGAAGTAGAAAATCTGGCAGGATGTGTACTGGACATGGCAATATTGTTGGGCAAGAATGAGGAATATATTGATGGATATCGATGGCTGATGCAGAATAACATTCGGAGATATTATGAAAGCCTTGAGAAGTTGAAAGACATGGAAGTTGAGTGATTTATAAATATAAATAACAAATCTGAACTAAATAAATCAAAATTCAGAAAAAACACAAGAATTATTGATTTTATAAACGAAAAATAGTATAATTCGATATATAAATTTGTTGAATTTTAATAAAAATGTACAATAGTAGCCTATGATAAAAACTACATAAAATTAAATATGATAGAGAATGAGTTTACATAGCAAAAAATCGACGGAACTGGGGTGAAACTTCTGAAGTAAATATCATATCGGTGTGATGAAAACATTACTTTCTTTAGATGAATGAGAGAGTAATGTTTTTTTATTAAAATTTGCAAAAGAAAAAGACTCAGTGGAGGGAGAACGATGAAAGAAGAGAAAAAACTAATAAAATATACACTAATAGTGTTATACGTGACAAACTATAAACAGTCAAGAGAATTTTGAAATTTTTTTGAATTGTAAAAATGGGTAACTTTAATAAGCCATCT
>CAKRPO010000043.1 GCA_934378195.1 uncultured Blautia sp. | reverse complement strand
TTTCACCAATTCGTGTTAAATTTTCAAGGTACAAACAAAAAATCAAATATTAAAATGGGTCTTTTGACACCCTAATCCTATTACATAAAAAAGCACTGTCTCACAGACAGTGCACCCCATTTCTCGCAACTGGCTGCCATTTTACAGGCCCTGTAGCTTTGCGTCCCAGATTTTCATCTGGTTTGCCGATTTCTTATTATAACTTGTGACATGCTCCCACCACTTAAATCTCTGATTTTGAAGTGGGGGCTTCCTGCTCAATGGCTCTACTGAGCCAAGTATCTACAAGCTATCCTCGCGTGCCCCGCGATTTTTATAAGTCCGGTTACGGACTTTTTATTATGCTGTCATGCACATTCTGCAAAGATTCTTCTTCCCTCATTCATGATGTTAACTGCTACATTTACATCTCGATCCATTCTGTTTCCACATTCACAGCAATAAATCCTATCAGATAAAGACAATTCTTCTTTTTATTTACAAGATTCTTTTGAGCATTTATAGCATTTATGAGCATCTATGCTCAAATCTACAATTCATCTCACTACCTGAAGAGGTAGGAGAATTCTTGTTATATATTATGTTAAACGTATGTAAAAAACTAATTTTATTATACCCTAATGCTCTACTATACACAAGAAAAACCTCACCGTTTTAACGCTTAAATGAAAGAAAAAAGCGGACAGATCATACGAGCCATCTTCTTCCAGCCATCCCAGCAGACTTCCAACAAATACACATTTATAGCATCTGATAAAACTCTCTTTTTCCTCTTTTAGAATTTTCCTGTCTTCTCCAATCTTATCCACATAAGTGTTAATAATATCATATCCCATTTTATTCAGAGCATATAAAAATGCATCCTTTATTATTTTTTTGTTCTGACCATCTTCATCTCCATCCCCTGTTAATTCATCGTTACTGTTCATCAACAGTTATCTGTAAAGCCAACTCTTTTGTTACTTTCTGAAGTTATATAGGATTTCCGCCACTTCCTCCGGCTCTTCCTGGAAGCCATCCCTGCTCCATTCTCTGTACATATTATAGATGGAACCTGCATACGCACTGACCCGAAGAATTGCTTCTCTTGTCTCTTTCCCCGGCTCAATCCATTTCCGTATCAGATATTCTGTAATCTTTGCCAGAAACAGATCCCCCATTCCTGCTGCGATCAAAGCATCTATAAACTCATGATGTGCATAAAAAAAGCTGAAACAGTTGAGCATATAATTTTTCTCATAAAATACTTTCTCTCGTTCTGCTGTATCATCTTCCACAACTATTCCCTTATATTTTTCTACGATCTGATCCAGATACTCTATCAGAATGTCCTCTATATTGCTGTAGTTCCTGTAGAATGCCATTCTTGAGACACCCGCTTCCGACGTAATATCCGAAACAGAAATGGATGAAAAAGCTTTATCTTTCATCAAATATAACAGTGCCTTGTACATGTCTTTTTTCACCTGAATATTTGTGTGGCTAATTCTCTTTTTCATTGTCATAGCTCCAATTCTGAAAATATTTTTATTTGAAGATATTGATATTTTTCTCGATTAATGTTACAATTTGTAACACTATTATAAAGTATTTTTCACTGTTTTACAATCATGCATTTCACGATTAATAATTAATATGGGAGATTATCATTATGAAAACCGCTATCATGACTGACACCAACAGCGGTATTACCAAAGATATCGCAAAAGAACTTGGGATATATGTAATACCTATGCCTGTCATTATTGATGAAGAAACTTATTATGAAAACGATACTATCACAGAAGAGGAGTTTTTCTGTGCTCTTTCAGGTGACAGACATATAACCACTTCACAGCCATCCCCTGGTGATGTGATGGATCTGTGGAATCAGATATTAGACGAAGGATACGATGAGCTCGTTTATATTCCAATGTCCAGTGGGCTGTCCAATTCATGCGCTGCCGCTCTGGGATACTCACAGGAATATGACGGAAAAGTCGAAGTCATTGATAACCACCGTATTTCCGTTACCATGTATCAATCCGTACTTCATGCAAGAGACCTTGCGCTGCAGGGTGCTTCTGCAAAAGAAATAAAAACAGCTCTGGAAGACGATGCCTATAATTCCAGCATTTATCTGGCTGTAAATACACTTGAATATCTGAAAAAAGGCGGACGTATCACGCCTGCTGCTGCCCTGATCGGTTCTGTGCTTTCTATTAAGCCAATTTTAACTATACAGGGTGAAAAATTAGACTCTTATGCCAAAACACGCGGCTCTATGAAAAAAGCCGAGGAAAAAATGCTTTCGGCAGTTCAGTCCGATATTGAGAAAAGATTTGCCAGCCTGGACCAGGCAAAATTACATATAGGAGCTGCCGGCGCCGGACTTGCAAAAGAACAGCAGGAAGAATGGGTAAATCTGTTACGCAGTAAATTCCCTGCTGCTGACGTTTTTTACAATCCTCTTTCTGCCAGCATCAGTGTTCATACCGGTCCGGGTGCTGTAGGCATTGGAATCAGTTTCAGATAGAAAATCACAGAAAGGATCAAATATACTATGTTTCAGATTTTTGTAGACTCGGCAGCCAATCTTCCGGCTGTAATTGCTAAAAAATATAATATTAATGTAATTTCTTTTGTTAATCTGATTTCCGGTAAGGAAGTCACCTGCTATAATCCAGATCTTACACCCGAAGAAGAAAGAGAAAAAGGCAAAGAATACTATGATGCCATGCGTAAAGGCTGTGAGATCAAAACCGGTCTGATAAGCACAGCAACCTTTGAAGAAAAATTCCAGGAAGCGTTGGATGCAGATCAGGATGTTCTTTATTTTTCATTGAGTAAAAATATCAGTGGGAATTTTAATTCTGCAAGATTAGCAGCTGAAGAATTATCTGACCACAACACAAATGGACATAAAATCCGACTGATTGATTCTCTCAATGCATCTCTCGCACAGGGAATCCTGGCTATCTATGCAAGTATCATGCGTGATAAAGGAATGTCCGTAGACGAAGCTGCTGACTTTCTTGAACCTCTTGTCGGCAAAATGAATGGTGTATTTACTGTAGGAGATCTCAAATATCTTTCCCGCACCGGACGTATCAAAGGAAGTGTAGCCACTATCGGAAATGTTCTCAAGATCAAACCTATTCTCAGAGGAAACAAAGATGGCTACATTGTTACTTACAAAAATGTCCGTGGACGTAAATCTGCCCTGAATACTCTGATCGATCTGGTTTGCGATAATATCGTAAAACCAGAGGAACAGATCATCGGTATTGCACATGCTGACGCCTATGAAGATTCTCTTTATATCATGGATAAAATAAAAGAAAGAATCAACGTACGTGATTTTATCAACACATCCTATGACTTCTGCACCGGAAGCCATGTCGGCCCTGACTCAATTGCACTTTTCTTTATTGGCAAAGACAGAGAGCTGGCTCAGTCTTAATTCAAGAATGCTTCATCCAAAAAGACCGGGATCCGAAAAGATCCCGGCCTTTTTCAGAATAGAAAAAGCAATGCAAAAACCAGTTATTTTTCTTTCCTCATGCTTTGAATCTTTTTGCATACTTCCGGATATTTTTTCTTCAGTTCTTCACCCAGCATTCCTTTCTGCTGCAAAAGTTCTTCTTCCAGATCCGGACGTTCCTCCAGAATTCTCTGCTGGACTTCTTCTCTGTTTTTCTCCAGTTTCTTAAGCAGTTCCTGCTCATTCATACCTGTTGCCTGAACAATTTCTTCCAGATGTTCTTCCAGATGATCCATCCATTCCTTTTCATCCATGGCTTCTTTATAACCCCAGTTTCCGTGAAGAAGTGCTTCTATATCATGCGATTCTCTTGATTTTTCTACCTGAAGCCGAATCTGATTCTCAATGACTGTTTCAGCTTCTTTTCCAAATGCCCAGGTAAATTCCTGTATTCTGTTATCAAATCGCTTGCGGATTGCACTCCGCTCTGTATTCTCTACTTTTCCTTCCAGTGGGTATGGGCGTGTAATCCCCATATCCTTCAGTGCAATATGGATCGTACGTCGTACTGCGCCTTCCTCGATCATATATGTAAGCCCCAGTTCCCGCAGCTGGTCATTGAGTCCCGCGATATGCTCGGTCAGATAAAAACGGATTCCTTTCTCTTTCAGGTTTTTATAGATAACAGCCAGTCGATCTGCTGCCGTAATATCAATACTGCCGATTGCACTTGCATCCACAATAACAGCCTTTGTGTCATCCATAATACTGTCTTCAATATCTTTCTGGAAAATATCTACATTAGCAAAAAAAAGGCTGCTGCTGAAGCGATAGATCACAATGCCCTCCAAAGGAAGGATCTGACTGTTCTCCTCCAAATCCCTGAAGTGTTTATGCCCTGGCTGAATTCCAAGAAAAGATCTGACAGGTTTTGCGGAGCGAATGATCACCTCTGCAAAAGAAAGAATCATTCCAATCAGAACACCATTAATCGTTCCAAGCATCAGTACACCGAAAAATGCGCCAAAAAAGATCATGCATTCCTGTCTGTTGATTTTCCAGAGACGTTTCACCATTTCAAACTCTGTGGCTCCCATCAAAGCAGAAATAACGATTGCAGTAAGTACTGGTACCGGAAGATAACCGATAAACCCGGTTCCTGACACCAGAAGCAGAATCATGGACAGACCGGCGATTATACCTGTCATCTGTGTTTTTCCCTGATACTGTTCACTCATGGCAGTTCTGGAAACGGAACCATTGATCGGACAGCATCCAGTAAATGCTGCTGAAAAATTACCGATGGAAAATGCCAGAAGTTCCTGATTATTATCTACACGATAACCATTCTTCATTGCAAAGCTGTTCTCTGCAAGAAGTGTTTCCGCCATAATAACCACTGCAATAGAAAGACTGATAGTAACCACTTCTGCCAGCGGTACTGACAATATCTGAGGAATGCTCCATACAGGAAGTCCCGGATCAACACTGTTCAGTGTCTGAATATCCTTCATGAAAGAAGGGCAGAAACGAGTCAGAAGTGCTCCTGCCGCCATAAGTGCCACTGCCATCGGGAATTTGGGTGCCAGCTTCTTTCCTGTAATCAGAATTGCAAGAGCTGCGATTCCCAGAAACAGCGAAGGGATATGAACTGATTTTGCCGTGACAAATATCTGTTCCAGCAATTCCGGCAGTTCTCCCGTTCCAGGTGTGCCACCCATCAGCTTCGGCAGCTGCATCAGGATAATTTCTGTGCAGATACCAGTGATAAAGCCACCCATGACCGGTGCCGATATGTAAGATACCAGTTTTCCGGTCTTAAATAATGAAAATACCAGCAGCCATACTGCCACCCAAAAAGTAATGACCGGAACGATTTTTATAGCTGCTGCCGAGCCCAATTCTATTTCCATTGTCAAAAGTGCTGAACCAACAAGTGCTGCCGGAGCTGCATCTACTCCAAAAATAAACTGCGGAGAAGTGGAAAACAATGCGAACAGCAAAATCGGAAATACCGAGCCATACAGACCATATACTGCCGGCAGACCGGCAATCTGTGCATATCCCATCGAGATAGGAATAGATATTGCTGCTGTTATCACACCAGCTATAAGATCTTTCGGAAAATTCTTCCAACTATAATTATGGATCGTTGATGCAAATTTTATTTTCAAACTATCACCTTCTTTTTAATGTTACAATATGTAACATTATTATAAAGTATTTTATTGCTATTTACAATCCAATATTTTACTATCACATTTTTTACATCATATGCAGGAAAAATTCCCCCATCTCACGTTAATACAAGATATTTTTAGTATAGTTATTTACTAAATCCACTAATAAAGAAGTGTACTATGATACATTCTACTATAGTAAGTATTGATTATAGACTTTATTCACCGGACATCATATTTTTTAGCTTACGAAAGATACCGCAAAGGAGGGAATTGCTTGGATTATGTACAGCGTATCCGTGATCTTCGTGAAGATTCCGATCGTACTCAAACACAAGTTGCAGAATTTTTAGGCACTTCCCAGACGATGTATGCACGCTATGAACGCGGTGCAAATGAAATGCCTATCCGACATCTGGTTTCTTTGTGTAAGTATTATCGAGTTTCTGCTGATTATATTCTGGGATTTACGGATAACAAAATACCACCTCAGGATTCCAGACTTATATCACATCAAAAATAGGACTGACTGTCACTTTTCATGGTAACTGTCAGTCTTATTTTTATTCCATGCATATTTACTTTTCATCAAAACCTGCAATCTTTTACAGTCAGGATCCAGACGGAATCCGCACGATCAGTTTCTGTCCGTCTTTTTCTGCCGCTGCAAGAACCGGAATGTGTTTCTTGCGGAGTGCGTGTACGACCGGATATGCTGCAAAAAGGTTTTCCCCAACAAAAACAGCTTCTGGTTTGTATTTCAGGATTTTTCTTACCTGCTCTTTGATCTGAGCTTTCCATTCCTGTTTTTCCATAATTATTTCTCCATAGATTCCCTGCACATCAAGTTCCGGAAGGGCTGGAAAATCCATGTGAACGATCTCTGCTGCCTGTAGTTTCGGGAGCTTACTGATAATCTCATCATATTTTGCATCTCCACCGAAACTTACAACCACAGATTTCTCATCAAACTGTACCATGCTGATCTTACATGCCTGTACAGCATCTGCAAGTTCACCTGCTGTCATAAGGAAGCCACCTTTGTGGCAGAATCCAGCTGTCTTGAGTCCGGTCGTCGCCTGCAGTTCTTCATTTTCCAAACCGAGCCATTCTGTCGGAAAATTGCATTTATAGTTCATGGAATATTCTTTTTTTTGCGGCTGGATACAGTAACCTCCTCTGTTTGACGGAAAGATCACAAAAGCAATCTGTGTCTCAGAAAGAAATTTCTGGCAGGGAACAAATTCCGGAAGAATGAGAATCCTTGCATCATCTCTGTGTTTTTCTCTGTCGCGGAACGCCTGCTGATGTTTATTATAGATTTCCTCTACTCGTTTGTCGGCACGTTCGTTACCTCTGTATCGTTCAAATTTATTTTCCAGAATCATTCCTGCAACGCTGACTGCCTGGAAAAAAGCTTCATCATTGTTCCCTTCAGCATCCCAGGTTGGATTGAAGTTGCCAATCAAAGTGGCAAGTTCGTTTTTTTCACCGGTATTGTCATTGTTGTCGAGTGGCTGTACAAAAGCTTCATCAAATTTCTGTGCCAGTTCTTCACCAAGGATCTCCGCTCCAATTTCTTCCCACAGAAGCCCAAATGCCGCATATGGGACACCATTTTCACGAATTCTGCTGTCTTTTTGATGATGATCGTATTTTCCTCTTCCGATATCAAAGACAATCCCGTTGAAATTCTCCGGCACACGGTTTCCTCGTGTAATCGTAATCTCCGGATTTAAATATAATAACAATGCAGATGAAAAAACGTCATCTGCGTGGAATTTGCCACTGTGGGTGAAAGCAGTGGCATTCTGGATACGAATTTTATTTAATAAATCGTTCATGTATATTGCTAATCTCCTGCAAGTATTTTTTACAGTTCTGCTTTTATTGCCCAGCGCATCTTGGTAGAGCGGGCGCGTCCATTCTGGGCGCATTCCTGGGCGGATGGGCGGATAACATCTTTGGCGTAATCAGAATAGATTCCTGCTTTATATCCGGCTTTCAGTGCTTTTTTGACCAGTTTGTCTTCGCCAGAGTGGAATGTCAGGATTGCCACTCGTCCACCTGGTTTGAGCGCATCCGGAAGTTTTTCCATAAATTCATAGAGAACTTCAAACTCACGGTTCACATCAATTCGCAGTGCCTGGAAAACTCGCTGACAGGTCTTGCGAACGGTATCCTTCTTTTCTTTTTCTGGAAGAAAGTCCAGCGTATTTTCTATGATCTCGCGTAATTTTGTAGTGGTATCCACGCGATTTCCCTTACGTATCTCATCCGTGATTGCTTTGGCGATTTCCTCGCAATACGGCTCATCGGAATTCTCATACAGCATTCCGGCAAGTTCGTCACGGCTGATCTTGTCCAGCCGCTCGGCTGCGCTGATTCCCTTTTCCTGATTCAGGCGAAGGTCCAGCGGTCCGTCTGCACGGAAAGAAAAGCCTCGCTTCGGGTTGTCGATCTGCATAGATGACACGCCGAGATCTGCCAGAATGAAATCAAAACCGCCGGCTTCTTTTGCAATCTCGTCAATCGTACAGAAATTCTGAAGCTTCACGGTCAGAATATCCTCACCAAATCCCTGGTCTGCAAGACGTTTGCGGGTTTTTGCTGATTCTTCCGGATCCACGTCCGTCGCGTACATATGTCCTTCTCCATGCAGGCACTCCATCATTGCTTTTGTATGACCGCCATATCCAAGTGTCGCATCAAATCCGGTCTCACCTGGCTGGATCTTGAGGAAATCAAGGATTTCGTTTACCATAATCGAAATATGCATTCCCGCAGGCGTGTTTCCTTTGCTGATGACATGCTCGATCGTATCCTTATATTTCTCCGGATTTAATTCTTTATATTTTTCTTCAAATTTGCGTGGATATTTTCCCTTGTATCGTACTCTTCGTTTGTGTGGTGTCTGTGTTTCCTGTTCCATTTCGTTCTCCCTGTTTTTGTATTTTAATCAATTCATACTTCCCTGACCGCATTTCAAGTCGATCATCTGTGTCATTATTGCATATTCTTTTTTATAAATTCTTCTACTATATCCAGTGCAGTCTCACTCATAAATCCGCCCCATCCATGACCTGCATTCTTTATTTTCACAAATTCTGCTTCTTTATTCATCCGTTTCAAAGCCTCATATAAAATGCAGGACTGGTTAAACGGAACCAATGGGTCACTGCCACCATGCATGATAAGAATCGGTGGAGTTTTACAGTTGTGGCGTAAATGTGTTATTGGATTTACCTGATAAACTTCCTCCGGATGGTCGTGAAGTGTTTTTCCACCAATCAGTACTCCTGACGGACTGTCTGCTGAATCATGATCGATCGCAGACGGATACTGTGACGCTGCCATAAGATCGGTAGGTCCAAACCAGTCTATGATACAGTCAACCGCTGTGGTTACCTGTGGATATTCTTCCGGAAGGTATTCTGCATCTCCGGTGATTCCCACCATCAAAGCAGTATGTGCTCCGCTGGAATCGCCCCAGAGTGCCACTTTGCTCACATCTATTCCATAATGGGCTCCATTCATCCTCAGAAAACGAATGGCGGCTTTGGTATCTATTATCTGAGCCGGAAACGGTGCCAGTTCACTTTCCCTGTGCTCTACGATTGCCACAGCATATCCTCTTTCACACATCCGAACCAACGTCGGAAGGCTTTGAAAGAGTTTTTGCTTATGCCAGGAAGATCCCTGTACATATACAATGAGCGGCCATTTCAGGTCATGGCCATACACCAGTGGTGTCATAATCTGAAGATGCAGTTTCTTTCCACTGTGTTCCGCATATTCAACGTCCGGATAAAGTTCTGTGCAGTATCCGAATGTATCTTTTGCTTCGATTTCTTTTGCGCTCTCCGGAAGCTCCTCACTTTCCGGAAAATGCATTTTTTCCATTGGGGACAGTATTTTTTTCACTTTTTCCCTCCGTAATCTGTTTTATTTGTAAGCTATTTCATCTTTTCATTTTGTATAAAAATCTATTTTGATTTTAAATTATCATACCATGTCGTCCTGTTCATCTCAACTATAAATCTACAGTCTATCAATGACTCCAAAACTGCCAAATACAAATTAAACCAACAAATTTTCAAGTCAAAAATGACCGGTAAAAGAGCAAGTACGGAACAAGTCCACGAATTCTCAGGCTGCCGATGACTCCAGCAACAGTACGTACAAACCAAGTCCACAAAATCCAGGTAAAGCAGATGGTCTAAATAGAAACAAGTATCTGGGGAGTTAAAAAGCATATCACAAACTGTCCCCTTATTTTTTCTATAAATTGCCTCTTTATTCGTGTACAGTTCTGTTGTAAAGTATAGCCCAAGAAAAACATAGGGAAAAGAAAGGAACTTTTATCATGGCAAATGTAAATGCACAGACAGCAGCAAACGACAGGGAGTTTTCTTCTTCTGTCCAGTTTCTTACTGTAACAGCAATCTTCGTAGCACTGACTTATATCTTTACTGCATTCATCAACGTTCGTCTTCCAATCGCAGCGAACGGAGGACTCATTCATCTCGGAAACGTTCCACTTTTTATCGGTGCGATCATCTTTGGCAAAAAGACCGGTGCGATCGCTGGCGGTGTTGGAATGGGACTGTTTGACCTGCTTTCCGGATGGACTTTATGGGCTCCATTTACTTTCGTAATCGTTGCTCTGATGGGATTCACTGTAGGAAAACTTACCGAAGATGAAAAGCACCAGAACTTCAAATGGTATGTGATTGCACTCATTGCAGCCTGCGTGATCAAAGTTGCAGGATACTACATCGCAGAAATCGTAATCTACGGTAATCCGCTTGCACCGGCTGCTTCTATCCCTGGAAACCTGGTACAGATCGGTGTGGCAGCAGTCATCACACTTATCGTGATTGCACCACTGAACGTTGCCGCTAAACGCACCGGATTAAAGAAATAATAAAAAAGGACTTGATCTTATGTATAAAATTATGACACCGGGTCCGACGCAGGTTGCCGAAAACGTGCGTCTTGCCCGCAGCAGAGAATGTACCAACCCTGATCTTGACGAAAACTTCGTAGAATTTTATAAAGAAACCTGCGAAGAGATCAGCCGCCTTCTCCACACCGACAATGAAACCCTGATCCTCGGCGGAGAGGGAATCCTCGGACTGGAAGCCGCCTGCGCTTCCATGACCGAACCCGGCGACCGCGTCCTTGTACTGGACAACGGCATCTACGGCAAGGGATTCGCAGATTTTGTTTCCATGTACGGCGGATGTCCGGAACTCTATTCCAGAGACTACCGCGAAACTCTTGATGTACAGGAACTTGAAAACTTCCTCAAAGAACATCACGATTACAAATATGCAACTGTTGTACACGGTGATACACCAAGTGGTATGCTGAATGATATTTCCGCAATCTGTCCGCTTCTCAAGAAATATGGCATTATGACAGTTGTTGATTCCGTATCCGCTTCTTTCGGTGAACCTATGCGTATCTCCGACTGGCAGATTGATATTATGTGCGGCGGTTCTCAGAAAGTGGTTTCTGCACCTCCAGGACTGACCTTTGTGGTCATCAGCGACGATGCAAAGAAAGCCATGACAGAGCGCAAGACACCGATTGCTTCCTTCTACGCAAACCTGACAACTTTTGCACATTATTATGAAGAAAAATGGTTTCCATACACCATGCCGATCAGTGATATCTATGGACTCCGTGCCGCGATCGACAACATCGCTGCTGATCCGGACATCCTGGCAAGACATGAAAAGATTGCCGAGGCTTCCCGCAAAGCGATCACCGGTGCTGGCCTGAACCTTTACCTTAAGAGCGGATTTTCCAGCACTGTTACGGTATTCGAAGTACCGGAAGGAACCACTGCAGCTGCCATCCTCGATGGTGTCAAAAACGATTACAACATCATGCTTGCCGGTTCTTTTGATGTTCTTGCAGGCAAAGTCATCCGCATCGGTCATATGGGAAACAATGCTGATTTTTACAATGTCCGTGAAGTTTTTGCAGCTCTGGACGGAACACTTGCAAAGCTTGGCGTTCCGCTGAAAGCAAGTATGGAAAAAATTTTCTGCGACAGCATGAAATAAAAAAAGAGGCGGACTTGTTATCTCCTGCATCCTTTATCCGATTCTGATTTCTGTTCCGAATGTACGTCAGATGACCGCAGCAACACACTAAGCATCCATAATTCTTAAATACGCCAAAAAAGGATTTCAGTTCCATGGTTTGATTTCAAGTCGAACATCCATGGATTCTGAAATCCTTTTATATTGCCATCAGATAAAGTACTCAATGACTTCCTCCGGCACTGTCTTTGTCTTTTCGTTATAAATGAGAACCGCCTCTCTCTCTTCTACCGGACCGAGGGCATAGATTATTTTTTTGTTTTCCTGATTAAAATACTTAAATGGCACTATACGGTTATATTTCTTTGGATGTTTATCATCCATCAGGATGTCTTTCTGCTCGTAGGGTTTATCCCAGTAATAAGGATCAAAGAGAAGAATATTTCCGTCCTGTATGCCAGTCATTAAAACATAATGTTCTTCTTCCAGATACAGGCGCACAACCGCCACTCCACCATGATTCAATGCATGATTGATGCGGCTTTCTTTACTTATGTACACACTTCTCCCTGACAGATACTCACTGCTCACGGACATGATTCCCAGCTCGCCATATTCGTTGAGCCAGTTGCTCAAGAACATCATCGCTGCTCTGGAAGTCCCCCGCTTGCCTGGAATCCCTTCTTTGTTGTGACAGTCCAGACAATAAAGCATGGTATTTCGAATCGCCTCTGGCGGAATTTCCTCCCTTTCAAATAAATAGGCAATCGCATTCATCATGGAAGTCGGTCCGCAGTCGTACTCTGACAGCTGATAATGTAATGGATTTTTCATCTTTTTGTTCCTTCTTTTATGTCATTTTAATTGATCTTACCTGCAATAATTTTCTATGTATCTCAGAATCAGCTCCGGATCGTCCATAAATGCACAGAGTTCCATGTTAGCTGCATCCATAAATTTCTCGTCCGCGGTATGTTGAAGCAGAGCTTTCATTCCGTCGTAATAGCCGTTGATATTGTAAAGAACGATCGGGCGGTCCAGCCTGTGCAGGCTTTTGAGTGTCAGAATCTCAAAAAACTCTTCGTAAGTTCCAATTCCGCCAGGTGTCACGATCGTTGCATCGGAACGTTCCTCAAGGAGTTTTTTTCGCTCGCGCATGGTCTCTGTAAAAATAAATTCACTGCAGTTCTCGTACAAAACACCTGGCTTGTCGAAGAAACGTGGAGCAATGCCCAGGATATAACCCCCTTCGGAATCAACACCTCTGGCTGCCGCTCCCATCATTCCTGTCGCGCCGCCGCCAAATACAAGGCCATGTCCTCGCTTTGCCATCATTCTGCCAAGTTCTTCTGTTTTATCATAATAGATTTGCTCCAGTTCTGCGCTGGAGGCTCCGTAAATGCATATGTTCATACTTTACTCCAATCCCGCGAAAAATAACTCATAAAAATCGTCCTCACCCTCCAGCATCGGAGAATTTTCCCCTCCGCCATTGGTGCTTCTGCGCATCGTGGCGTAAAACTCTTCTCCGGCTGTGATAAGATCCATATCGTAGATTTCATATCCCAGTTCCCGGCATTTCCGACAAAATGCACTGAGAGGCTGCGGGGCTTTACGTGTCTCCAGAAGTTCCGCCCGAAGCTTCCCGTCACGGCGTGCTTTGCTTTTCAGTTCATCTAACATTTCTGTAATTTCCATAGTCTCACTTCTTTCTTAATTCTGTGGCGTTGTCTGAATATAAGATACCACATCTTCCTTATAAAGTTCAAGAAGAGCCTTCTTCTTTGCACTGACTGCAAAGCCATGAATCTTCAGACCATTTTTCTGTACATAGTTGATCATATCCTGATATCTGTTTGGGGAATCAGTTGTCTGTCCCATCATGGAAAGAATCTCGTCATGATTCTGAATGTACGAAAGCATGCTGATAAAATGCGTCTGCATAGTTTCTTCGTCATTTGCCTCTGCCACATGACTAAAATCTGAGTTATCCAGAAGAGACAGATACGGATATTTTTCTCTGTCCCAGCTCACGCTCATTCCGGATGGCAGCGGACAGAAGCCAATATTAGGTTCCACACAATAACCATCTGTATCTTCTGTATGAACCGCACACCAGAGACTACCCCATTCCAGTTCTTTATCATCAGAAAGTTTCTGAAACCACTCAATAAACTCTCTGTAATCCATGATATCATTTATGGAAACATAGGCGAGATACCAGTCGTTGTCATTGTATCCTGCAATTTCCTTTTTTGAATCCTGGATACTTTCCTGTTTACGCGCTTCTGTATCTATCTTGGTTTCTTTGCCATTTTCATCTACCTCCCATGCTTCCCATGCGGTCTCATCCCCTGGAAGATAGAACTGCATGATCGGACGGCTCAATACGTTGTTATCATAGAGAGTAAGCTTTCCCCTCACCAGATGTCCACTGACAGAAGTAAATTTTCCCGTCCAGCTGGAAGTTTGTGGAATGACGATGTCATATTCCCCATACCCCCTCGATACTGCATTCACCTGGTCACGATGATTTCCCGGCAGAAACAGTTCGGAATAAACGGACAGATCCAGATCCATTCTGGTCGTGATCATTTCCTCATATTTTCCCACAGCTTCATTCGGATCATAATAAAATTTTGACACAGCTTTCGAAAGAATAAAAACTGCACATAAAACGATGACAAGAACAGCAGCCCCTACAATCATTCCCATTTTGATGAAAGCTTTTCGGATAGAACGCTGGATTTCTTTTATGAATTGCCTGTTGAACTCATCCTCCTGCTGATTTCTGGAGTCTCCGGCAGACTTACTTTTTTCTATTATCCGATTTTCTGATTGTTTTTCTACGTTGTCCTCTGTCTTACTGTTTTGTCGTTCTGTCCACTGTTTTTTGTCATTCAAATCATCGAAATAGTCCTGCCCACTCTCCAGATCAGAGAAATCTGGTATTGCTCCTTCTTCATAAAGAAATTCACTGATTGCATCCTGCTTCTCGATTTCCGCTTCTATCTGTTTTTTTGTGCTGTCTTCTAATTTTCCCTGCTTATATAGTTTCAGTAGCTCACGATATGTCATTGCATGTCCTCCTCTCTGCCAACTTTATTTCTGTCTAATTCTGCTTACATATTTCATACTATCTTTACCCTTTCACTTATCTGTCTATTCCCTTTTTAACTCTTCTAAATCTTTCTTCAATTCTTTCTTTGCCCGGTACGCCAATACCCGTACATTTTCCGGCGTAATATGCAAAACAGCTGCAATTTCCTTTTGCGACATTTCTCCAAAATACTGCATTTGAATAATCTCGCGTTTCTTTATCTCCAGTCTGCGGACTGCCTGATAAAGCCTTCGTCTGTTTTCTTCCTCGAGAATTTTTTCCAGCATATCTTCGTCTGTTTTTTGCTCCGAAAGATAATCCTGCTCTTCCACCAGAATCTCTCTGGATTTCTTTTTCTGCTGATTATAAAAAAGATTTCGTGCGACCATATAAAGCCATGCCCGCATGTTTGTATGCCCGTCCGGGAGTGCCAGCAGTGCCTTCAGAAATGTCTCATGCAACAGGTCCTCTGCCAGATGCCAGTCACCGCAGAGGGAATACAGATAAAGATAAAGTTCTTTCTGGTACAATCTGTAAAGTCTTAATAAGATTTCATTATCCACATCTGCCTTCCCCCTTTCCTGCATTCTGCACTGGATACCGCTTTCATATCCACTTTTTCCAGCGACCTTTTTCTCTCTTTCAACAATATAACATCTAAGCGAGGAAAATGTTACACAAAAAATCAGCACTCACCAAAAGTGCTGACTGATTTATCCATTATCTCCTGGTGTTTCAGGCCGGAAGGCTTTTGTATGAACAGAATTCAGACTTGCATTGGTGCTCCCCTGGTCTTTTTTTCTAATCTATAGATTTATGTCAGATTGTACAGCTCAGGTTGGTTTATAGTTGTATATCTCCAATCCAAGTCACCCGCTGTAAAGCTCTCCTATGACCAGCATCTGAGATACTATCTTCCAAACCAACCATTTTGACATCATTTATTGACTTTTATCTGACTTACTCATTTCACAGTCATCCGATTTTCCAGAATTTTGTGGGCCCCCAGACAACTTACTTCTCGCATAGTCATTTCGGCATCCAATTTTCGTTGGTCCCCTGACGACTTACTTCTTACCTAGTCACTTCGACCTCCAATTTTCGTTGGTCCCCTGACGACTTACTTCTTACCTAGTCACTTCGGCATCCAATTTTCGTTGGTCCGCAAATGACTTGCTTTTTTCATGGTCATTCCATTCCTCTTTTTTCATGGACTCCCTGATGACTTGCTTCTCGCATAGTCATCTTTCAAGAATGCCTCTGCATTCTTGCTGCGAGATGCGCAATCTTCTCAAGCGGTTCTCCTGCTTTTAACATTTTCCACTTCCCAGGTTAAATGGATTTTCCTTCACGAAGGCAAAAAAATCCCTCCTGTAAACCAACTCTACAGGAGGGATCTTTTATCTTATTTATATAGGTGTGAGTTCTGATTCAGCAGATTATTTCGCTTCTTCTGTTTCTGCTTCTTCAGGTGTTACAGTTTCCGGAACAGCTCCGTTATGAACTGCAACAACTGTCAGTACAACGGCTTCCGGATCATCCTTGATGTCAACATCTTTATCTTTTGCAAGGCTCAGATCTTTGACACGGACAGTATCGCCGACTTTCAGTCCGGCAACATCTACTTCTACTTTGTCAACCAGTGCTGACGGATAAGCTCTGTAGTTTACTTCTTCCATGTTCTCCTGAAGAACACCGTCTGCTACTTTGTCGTGATTTACGATTACGATTTCAGCAACAGAATGTACTTTTTCATTGCTTACCAGTGCCTGAAAATCAATCTCATCAACTCTGCCTGCCAGTGGGTTGAAATCAACCTCTTTAATCAGTGCGTCATATGTCTGACCATCTACATCCAGCATAACCTGGCTTCCTTTGTGGTCAGTCTTCAACAGTTTGTCAACCTCAGTCTTCAGCATTTTTACCGGAATGGAACCTTCGATCTCACGACCAAATACATTACCTGTAACGTATCCTTCTCTTCTCAGTCTTTTTGCCTTAACGTCCATGCTTCTTTTTTCAGCTTTTAAAGTATTCATTTGTCTTTTCCTCCAAAAATCTGATGCTTAGCAGCCTTCAACTTTGTTTTGTGAAAGGAGGTTTTGTTAAGTTCTGTTTACTTTTTACGGTTAGAAGTATAGCACTGTGTCCAGAAACAGATTAACCAAATATCAAATTTTTTCGATTGGTTTTTTGTTAATATTTTAAAATTGTATACATAATATAAAATTCTCTAATTTTTTCGCCCTTATCTTACCAATATCGAACTTTCAGCTATGGAAGTCTGTTTTTCAAGATGTTATAATGATATTATATAGTTTTATTTGGATGAGGTAACAAAAATGTATCATGATTTAACCGAGGGGAATTTTCCCGCTCGCTGCTGCTGTTTGCACTGCCGATGATGGCAGGTAATCTTCTGCAGCAGTTCTATAATATTGCGGATACACTAATCGTCGGGCGTGTGCTTGGAAGCAATGCGCTGGCCGCGGTGGGTTCTGCTTATACTCTGATGACCTTTCTGACTTCCATCTTTCTTGGACTCAGCATGGGCTCAGGGGCTCTTTTTTCTATTTATAAAGGAAAAAATGACCAGGATTCTCTGAAAAGCGCGATCGTACATGCCTTTGTGCTGATCATGGCTGTCACATTGCTTCTGAATATTCTGGTTTACATAGGGATCAACCCCATCCTGCATTTTCTGCGTGTGCCGGACGAGGTCTGGGATGGCATGAAAGCTTATCTGCTTGTGATCTTTGCGGGTATTCTTGCTACTTCGCTGTACAATTATTTTTCCTGTCTGCTTCGTGCACTTGGAAACTCCACGATTCCACTGATATTCCTCGCTGTCTCTGCTGTCCTGAATATCGGACTGGATCTTTTGTTTGTGGCTGTGCTTCCATGGGGTATCCGTGGAGCCGCATTCGCAACAGTGATCGCACAGTATGTTTCGGGAATCGGCATTACGTTCTATGTATTGCTGAAATGTCGCGACCTGCTGCCTTCCAGAGAAAATCTGCAATTCAATCGTCAGATTCTCGGCGAGATTGGAAATCTTTCTTCCATGACCTGTGTGCAGCAGTCCGTCATGAATTTCGGTATCCTAATGGTGCAGGGTCTGGTCAACAGCTTCGGACCTGTTGTTATGGCAGCTTTTGCCGCAGCAGTCAAAATCGACACATTTGCTTATCTGCCGGTACAGGATTTCGGTAATGCATATTCTACCTTTATCGCCCAAAATTATGGTGCCGGAAAAAAAGAGCGTATCCGCAAAGGAACTCGTGAATCCTTTCTCATCAGTTTCCTTTTCTGCATTGTGATTTCTGCAGTTGTATGTATCTTTGCAGCTCCACTGATGCGTATTTTTGTCAGTGCAAAAGAGACCGCTGTAATTGCTTCCGGTGTCCGCTATCTCCGTATCGAAGGATCTTTTTACTGTGGGATTGGATGCCTGTTCCTGCTGTATGGTTATTATCGTGCCGTCAAGAAACCTGGCATGTCCGTCGTCCTGACTGTCATCTCACTCGGAATCCGCGTGGCTCTGGCCTATCTCCTGTCCGCATATATCGGAGAAACCGGTATCTGGATGGCAATCCCGATCGGATGGGTCCTTGCCGACATTACCGGCCTCGCCTATATGAAATTCCATAAAGTCTAGCTCATCCTCGCGAAGCGTTTTTTAGTCACTATATCTTTCATTGTTATGACACGGTACAAATGTAAAAGAAATTTCTTTGTATTATATTGTACATTTCTCGTCAAATCTGTCTATTATAAATATTTCGTCATTGTCGGGACAAGTATGTTCATATCAACAGGCTTTGCAACATGCGCATTCATTCCAACAGAAAGAGCCTTTTGTATATCTTCTGCAAAAGCATTGGCAGTCATCGCAATAATTGGGATCCTGGATTTTTTCACATCCTTCATCTTTCGGATCGTTAATGTAGTGTCATATCCATTCATAACCGGCATCTGAATATCCATAAGGATCATCTTGTAATAATCAGCATCAGCTTTTTCAAGCATATCAATGCATGCAACACCATCATTGGCAGACTCAACAATACATCCTTCTTCCGTCAACAGTTCCGTTGCGATTTCAGTATTGATCTCATTATCTTCGACCAGTAAAATCCGAACACCGTTCAGGCAGTTTTTATTGCACAGATTACAATTTTTCTTCACCAGAGAATCGTCTTCTGATGCTTTTCTGCAAGGAATAGTTACTGTAAATGTGGAACCCTCACCCTGCCTGCTTTTCACTTCTATTGTGCCATCCATGAGCTCTACAAGCTTTTTGGTAATGCCCATTCCAATACCGCTGCCCTCAATATGACTTAATGTAGTGTTGCGTTCTCTTTCAAAAGTTTCAAAAATACGCTTTTGGAATTCTTCCGACATACCAATTCCATTATCGGTAATGGTAATGATCATATTGCACCAGTCTTCTTTTTCACAGGATTTCTGTACAACATTACAGGATATCCTGCCTCCTGTATTTGTGTACTTTATTGCATTGCTTATAATATTAAGACAGACTTCTGACAGGTGCGGTGCATCCATATATACGTACGGATACATGATCTGTTCTGTCAGAGAGAGTGTCTGATTTTTACTTTCTGCCTGTTGTTGGAACATAATGACACAATTTTCAAAGCACTCATGGACATTCGAAACAGTGTATTC
>CAKRPO010000042.1 GCA_934378195.1 uncultured Blautia sp. | reverse complement strand
ATGAAGAAATACGGAGTAAACGAACTTCGTCAGATGTTCCTTGATTTCATGGAGAGCAAAGGACATCTCGTAATGAAAAGCTTCTCCCTGGTACCTCAGGGAGACAAGAGCCTCCTGCTGATCAATGCAGGTATGGCTCCACTGAAACCATATTTTACAGGTGCAGAGAAACCACCGAGAACAAGAGTCTCCACATGCCAGAAATGTATCCGTACCGGTGATATCGAAAATGTTGGTAAGACAGCACGTCACGGTACATTCTTTGAAATGCTTGGTAACTTCTCTTTTGGAGATTACTTCAAGACAGAAGCAATCCACTGGTCCTGGGAATTCCTGACAGAAGTCGTTGGCCTGGATGCCAACAGACTGTATCCATCTGTATATCAGGATGATGATGAAGCATTCGATATCTGGAACAAAGAAATCGGAATCCCGGCAGACAGAATCTTCCGTTTTGGCAAAGAAGACAACTTCTGGGAGCACGGTGCAGGTCCTTGCGGTCCATGTTCTGAAATCTACTATGACCGTGGAGAAAAATATGGCTGTGGCAAACCTGGCTGTACAGTAGGCTGCGACTGCGACCGTTATATGGAAGTATGGAACAATGTATTCACTCAGTTTGAAAACGATGGCAACGGAAACTACACAACACTGAAGCAAAAGAACATTGATACAGGTATGGGCCTCGAGCGTCTGGCAGTTGTTGTTCAGGATGTTGACTCTATCTTCGATGTAGATACCATCTGTGCACTCCGTAACCTGGTATGCGAAATTGCAGGCAAAGAATACGAGAAGAACTATCAGGATGATGTATCCATCCGTCTGATCACAGACCATATCCGTTCCGCAACATTCATGATTTCCGATGGTATTATGCCGACAAACGAAGGCCGTGGATATGTGCTTCGTCGTCTGATCCGTCGTGCAGCACGTCACGGACGTCTTCTGGGAATCAAGGGAACTTTCCTTGCAAAGCTCAGTGCAGAAGTGATCAATGGTTCCAAAGCCGGATATCCGGAACTGGAAGAAAAGAAAGAGTTTATCTTCAAAGTCCTGACAAATGAAGAGAACCAGTTCAACAAGACTATCGACCAGGGTCTCCGCATCCTTGCAGACATGGAAGAAGAAATGAAGGCAGCCGGAGAAAAAACTCTTTCCGGAGAAAATGCATTCAAACTGTATGATACTTATGGATTCCCTCTTGACCTTACCAAAGAGATTCTTGAGGAAAAAGGCTACGGAATTGATGAGGACGGCTTCCAGAAAGCAATGGAAGAACAGCGAGTCAAAGCACGTACAGCACGTGAAGTGACCAACTATATGGGAGCTGACGCTACTGTATACGATGAGATCGATGTCAACGTAACTACAGAGTTCGAAGGATACGATCATCTCACATACGATTCTGAAATCACAGTCCTCACAACCGAAAAAGAAATCGTAACTTCTCTGATGGAAGGTCAGAAAGGAACTGTATTTGTAAAAGGAACTCCATTCTATGCTACCATGGGCGGCCAGGAAGGTGACTCTGGTGTGATCGAGACTGCAAATGGTAAATTCGTAGTAGAAGATACTATCAAGCTTCGTGGCGGTAAATTCGGTCATGTCGGACATATGGAATCCGGAATGCTTTCCACAGGAGAGACAGTAACTCTTAAAGTCGATGAGCAGGCTCGCCGTGATACAGAGAAGAACCACAGTGCAACACATCTTCTTCAGAAAGCACTCAAGACAGTTCTTGGGTCTCACGTAGAACAGAAGGGGTCTCTGGTAACTCCGGACAGACTTCGTTTCGACTTTGCACACTTCCAGGCAATGACACCAGAAGAAATTGCAGAGACAGAATCTCTCGTAAACAAAGAGATTCAGGCAGCTCTTCCTGTAGTAACAAATCTTATGGATATCGAAGAAGCCAAGAAATCCGGTGCAATGGCTCTGTTCGGTGAGAAATACGATCAGAAGGTACGTGTCGTATCCATGGGCGACTTCTCCAAAGAACTCTGCGGTGGTACACATGTTAAGAACACAAGCTCCATCATGCTCTTTAAGATCGTGTCCGAAGCTGGTATCGCAGCAGGTGTACGTCGTATCGAGGCACTGACAGGAAATGGTGTTATTGAATATTATAAGAAGCAGGAAGCTATGCTTCATGAAGCAGCCAAAGCACTCAAAGCACAGCCGACAGAAGTTGCGGAGAAGATCACACATCTTCAGGCAGAGGTCAAATCTCTCCAGAGCGAGAACGAATCTCTCAAGAGCAAATTGGCACAGGGATCTCTTGGTGATGTCATGAACCAGATTGTAGATGTCAAGGGTGTAAAACTTCTTGCAGCTAAAGTTGAAGGCGTTGACATGAACGGACTTCGCGATCTTGGTGATCAGCTCAAAGAAAAGCTCAGAGAGGGAGTTGTTGTTCTCGCAGCTGTAAACAGCGGCAAAGTAAATCTTCTTGCCATGGCTACAGATGCAGCTCAGAAAGCAGGAGCTCATGCGGGTAACCTTATCAAAGGTGTTGCTGCGATCGTAGGCGGTGGCGGCGGTGGTCGTCCGAACATGGCTCAGGCCGGTGGAAAGAATCCGGAAAAAGCGGACGAAGCAGTCAAAGCAGCAGCAGGAATCCTGGAACAGCAGATTCACTAAAAAGCGCATTTTTTGTCAAAAATAATTTTTTTCTAAATTTAGCCAAAAGATGTTGACGAATGTTATCGCTATGTTATATAATAACAGTCGTGCAAGAAAAATACCCAGACAGTTGTATTTTAGCACAATCTACAACTGGAGGGAGGTTAGGTGTGAGTCTATGTCAAACGTTATCGTAAAAGAAAACGAGACTTTAGATAGCGCTCTTCGCAGATTCAAGAGAAGCTGTGCAAAAGCAGGTATCCAGCAGGAAATCCGCAAAAGAGAGCATTACGAGAAACCAAGCGTTCGTCGTAAGAAAAAATCTGAAGCCGCAAGAAAACGTAAATATAATTAATTGTGCGCAAAAATCCCTGACGACAAGTCCGTCAGGGATTTTTAAGATTATACTTCGTCACTCATTTAACAAAGATGTAACAACTGTTGAAAAGGAATCATATGCATCGTATCATTCATACCTTCAAAAGAATCTTACAGTTATTATTTAACAGAATTTTTTATGTTGCGCTTGCCCTTCTGCTCCAGATGGCCTGGCTTATGATCACAGTGTGGCGACTTGCAGCATATTCAAAATATATTTCAAATGCACTTTCAATTTTAAGTATCCTGATCGTTTTCTGGATTGTAAACAAAAAGATCAATCCTTCCTACAAACTGGGATGGACGATCCTAATTCTGGTAGTCCCGGTATTTGGAGTCCTCCTGTATGTGCTTTTTGGCAAATCCAGAATCGCACAGGCAATCCAGAACAGATATGCACAGGTTCAGGAAGAAAGTCTTCCATATATGAAGAGTTCTCCTGAAACAGTCCAGACTCTGAAGGAAGATTCTCCATCAGCTGCTGTACAGTCCGAATATATTCATCAGTATTCCAGCTTTCCGATTCATGCAAATACGACAGCCCAATATTTTCAGGTAGGAGATGACATGTTCCCGGTTCTTGTCCGAGAACTTGAACAGGCAGAACATTATATCTATATCGAATATTTTATCATCAATGATGGAGTTATGTGGCGCACAATCCTGGATATTCTGGAACGCAAAGCATCCGAAGGCATTGATGTCCGCCTGATCTATGATGGTTTTGGATGCCTTACAACACTTCCTTATCATTATGAACGATTTCTTCGTGAAAAGGGAATTCAGTGTCAGGTATTCAATCCGTTCCGTCCACTTTTAAATATCGTTCAGAACAACCGTGATCATCGTAAGATCTGTGTCATCGATGGCAAGACTGGTTTTACGGGCGGAATCAACCTTGCAGATGAATATATTAACCAGAAGAAGCGTTTTGGGCACTGGAAAGACACTGCAGTTATGCTTAAAGGAGAAGCTGTCTGGAATATGACTGTCATGTTTTTGCATATGTGGAATGTAATTACCAGTTCTTCCGAGGCAATTGACCATGAGCGACATCTTCCACATCATTTTCATCCGGAATCATTCGAAAGCGATGGATACGTACAGCCGTTCAGTGATACACCTCTCGATGGGGAGATAGTAGGCGAGAATGTTTATCTCAATATCATCAACCGGGCCCGAAAATATGTCTATATCTGTACACCTTATCTGATCATCGACAATGAAATGATGACAGCTCTTTGCCTCGCGGCAAAAAGTGGAGTAGATGTTCGGATCATGACACCTGGCATCCCTGATAAAAAAATGGTTTTTCTACTGACACAGTCTTATTATGAGCAGCTCCTGGAAGCCGGTGTTCATATTTATGAATATCAGCCTGGTTTCCTCCACGCCAAATCTTTTGTCTGTGATGATGAAATTGCCGTTGTCGGTACGATCAATCTGGATTATCGAAGTCTGTATCTTCATTTTGAAGATGGTGTATGGTTTTACAAAAACAAAGTTGTTCAGGATATCCTGTCTGATTTTCAGGAAACTCTCAACTACTGTGATCCGATCAGTGTTAATTTCTGTCGGAACCGTAATATTATCATTCGGGGATTTCAGAGTATTCTGCGTCTTTTTGCTCCTTTGCTTTAAATTCCTTCCCAGGCAGATTTTGGTATTTACAGCGTCTTTCACAGCTTTTACCTGACGAAAGACGCTGCTTTTTTATTTTATCTGCATATTCTTTTTCTCTGCCTGCTACAATAATACTAAAGTGTTTAACAGGAACGTCTATATGAAAACAAAAAAGACTCTCTGCTCCAGATTTCTTCCTTCTGTTTTATGTTTCCTTCTTTTCCTCTTACATATCTGCAGCACTCCGGCCTATGCCGAAAGCACAAGTCAGGCAGCCGGCCCTGCACTTTCAGCTCCAAGCGCAGTCCTTATGGAAGCAAAGACAGGACAGCTCATTTATGAAAAAGAGAAAGATACCCGCAGAAGTCCCGCCAGTGTTACAAAGATTATGACACTGATACTCATCTTTGATCAGTTGGAAAACGGCAGTATCTCTTTAGATGATCCGGTCACGACAAGTGCACACGCCAAATCCATGGGCGGTTCGCAGGTATTTCTCGAAGAAGGAGAAATCCAGACCGTTGAAACACTTATAAAATGTATTGTTATTGCTTCCGGCAATGATGCCAGTGTTGCAATGGCTGAATATATTTCCGGAACAGAGGAGAAATTCGTAAATCAGATGAATCAGAGAGCTTCCTGTCTTGGAATGCAAAATACACACTTTGTCGACTGCTGCGGCCTGACAGATTCTGACGAGCACTATACAACTGCAAATGATATTGCACTTATGAGTCGGGAACTGATCACAAAATATCCGGAGATTTTTAATTATTCTTCTATATGGATGGAAAATATCATTCATGAAACACGTCAGGGAACCAAAGAATTTGGGCTTACGAATACAAATCGTCTGATCCGAACCTACTCTGGATGTAAGGGATTGAAGACCGGAAGCACAAGTAAAGCAGGCTTTTGTCTTTCAGCTGTAGCAGAGCGGGATAATTTAGAACTGATCTCCGTAATAATGGCTGCGCCCGATTACAAAGCAAGATTAAAAGATGCAGCCGCCCTTCTGGACTATGGTTTTTCCAAATGTAGTATCTATGAAGACAGCACTCCCGAATCTCTTCCGAACATTCCTGTAAAACACGGCATAAAAAAAACAGTTCCTCTCAAATATGGAGAAACATTCCGTTATCTGAATACAGATGGAAGCAAGGTTACCGGAGTAAATAAAAAATATATTCTTCCTGATTCAGTAAAAGCTCCCGTAAAAGAAGGAGAAAAAGCCGGTGAGATCGTATACACCTGCAATAAAAAAGAACTCGGCCGGATGCAGCTTCTGTATGCAGAATCTGTAAGACTTTTAAACTATGCTGACTGTCTGAAAGACATTACGAATGCCTTTTGGATTTAACAATTATTTTGACAATATCATCCTGTTCGAGTTATAATAATATCCAAATGGTTACTGTGAGTAGAATGATTATCAATTTTAAATGATTTTCACAGAATATCTCAGGAACAGGAGAGCGAATACAATGAAAGAAATTCGTACAGAAGATGCCGTGGGGCATGTCCTCTGTCATGATATCACACAGATTATAAAAGACGAAAAGAAGGGCGTGCTTTTTAAGAAAGGACATATTGTCCGTGAGGAAGATATTCCTGCACTGCTTTCCGTTGGAAAAGAGCATCTTTATGTCTGGGAAAAACAGGAGGGTATTCTCCATGAAAATGAAGCAGCAGAAATCCTTTACACAATTTCTGCAGATGAACACATGCATGGCAGCGATATCAAAGAAGGAAAAATTGAATTGATTGCAGACTGTGACGGAGTTCTCAAGATCCGTCGCGATGCACTCCTGGCAGTCAATCGCCTTGGTGAAATGATGATTGCATCCAGACACGGTGATTTTCCGGTAAAGAAGGGCGACAAGATTGCAGGAACAAGAATTATTCCTCTTGTGATCGAAAAGTCCAAAATGGACAGGGCCGTTGAGGCAGCCGGCAGCGAACCCATTTTTTCCATTCTGCCGTATCACGCCAAAAAAGTTGGGATCGTGACAACTGGAAGCGAGGTACAGAAAGGCCTGATCAAAGATACATTTACCCCGGTGCTGAAAGAAAAGCTTTCTGAGTTTTCCTGTCAGGTTATTGGGCAGACTATGCCGGGAGATGAACGCACACAGATCACATCCGACATTCTGAAATTTATTGATGACGGTGCCGATATGGTAATCTGCAGTGGTGGCATGAGCGTTGATCCGGACGACCGTACTCCGGGTGCGATCAAAGACACCGGCACAGAGATCATCACTTATGGTGCCCCGGTTCTTCCCGGTGCCATGCTTCTTCTTTCCTATTATAAAAAAAATGACAAGATTATTCCAATCCTTGGACTGCCTGGCTGTGTAATGTATGCAAAAAGAACCGTGTTTGATCTGATTCTTCCGCGAATCATGGCTGATGACCCTATCCTGGCAGAAGAGATCGCGTCATATGGAGAAGGTGGTCTTTGCCTGAACTGCACCATCTGTACCTTCCCAAACTGTGGATTTGGCAAATAGCCAGCACTACAAAGGAGAGCAATGAAAAGCTTCAAAATTAGCACATACAATATCCCAAGTTCCAAACTTACTGGCAAACGCAAAGTTACATTTGCTGTTATTGCAGACCTGCATGGCCTTGTATTTGGAAACAACCACCAGACTCTTTATAAGGCAATTATCGACAATCACCCGGATGCGATTCTGATCTGTGGTGATCTGATCGTCAGCAGGGACACTGCGACTCTGGAAGCGGCAGCCAGTCTGCTGCTTCGTCTTTGTGACCAGATACCGGTATTTTATGCCCTTGGAAATCACGAATATAAAATGCTTCTGAACCCGGATAGCGCTGCCTTTTATTCCAATTACGAAAAACTTCTCACATGCGCCGGCATATGTTTCCTTCACAATGAACATATGTCTGTACAATTTAAAGGGACTGATTTTGTATTCCATGGACTTGAACTTCCGATTGAATATTACCATAAGCCAAATTCTCCGACCCTGAGCCTGACTTCCATGGAACAGATGATCGGTACCCCATCACAGCCTGGCTTTCATGTTCTTTTGGCTCATAATCCCAAATACGGAAACACCTATTTTTCCTGGGGAGCAGATTTGATTCTCTCCGGACATTATCATGGTGGAATCTTACGTCTGGATCAGAACCATGGACTTACCTGCCCACAATATCTGCTTTTTCCACCATTTTGCTGTGGTGAATTCAAAAAAGGACAGCAACACATGATCGTGAGTGCCGGCCTTGGTGAACATACGATTCCCGTTCGTATCCATAATCCACGGGAGCTTCTTCTTGTCAATCTGTATCCCAGATTAAAAAAACATCAGTAAAGGAACCCGGAACATGGCAATACCTGTGAAAATCAATGTATTTGAAGGTCCCCTTGACCTTCTTCTTCATCTGATTGAAAAAAACAAAATAGATATCTATGATATTCCAATCGTTGAGATCACAGATCAGTATATGGAATATCTGCACTCCATGGAACAGGAAGACCTGGGTACCATGAGCGAATTTATGGTAATGGCCGCCACATTGCTGGATATCAAATGCAAAATGCTTCTTCCAAAAGAAGTAAACGATGAGGGTGAAGAAGAGGATCCACGTGAGGAACTCGTACAAAAACTTCTTGAATATAAAATGTATAAATATATGTCTTACGAACTGAAAGACTGCATGGATAATGCCACAGGTATATTTTACAAAGAACCCAACATACCGGACGAAGTGCTGAAATACCGTGAGCCAGTTGATCCTGCTGAACTTCTTGCAGGTCTGACTCTGGAAAAGCTCAACAATATTTATCAATCTATCCTGAAAAGGCAGGAATCAAAGATTGACCCAATCCGAAGTAAATTTGGTACGATTGAGAAAGAAGAGGTCAGTCTTTCCGACAAAATGCTGGCAATGAAAAGCTATGCTTCCGAACACCGTAAATTCAGTTTTCGACAGCTTCTTACCAGTCAATCATCCAGAGTTCAGGTCATTGTAATTTTCCTGTCTATTTTGGAACTAATGAAGATGGGATATATACATGTCGAACAGGATGCACTTTTTGACGACATCCAGGTTGATGTCACACAGGATCCAGAAACCTGGACACACCTGACAGAATTCGCAGATGAATAATTCAATTCTGTTCATAAAGAAATAAAGACGTATCTATTGAGGAAAATATATATGGAAATCAAAAAATTAGAAGCTGCGATCGAAGCAATCTTATTTACAATGGGAGAATCTGTAGAATTATCACAGATTGCAGATGCCATCCAACAGGACAAAGAAACAACGCGCAAGATCATTCAGAATATGATGGACAAATACCAGAAAAAGGACCGCGGCATCCAGATCATTGAGCTGGAACAGTCTTATCAGTTGTGCAGTAAAAAGGAGTATTACGAATATCTGATCCGGCTTGCCATGCATCCAAAGAAGCCCGCCCTTACTGACGTTATGCTTGAGACGCTTTCTATCATCGCCTATAAACAGCCAGTAACTAAAGCTGAAATCGAAAAAATCCGCGGTGTCAAATGTGACCATGCGATCAATAAATTAGTTGAATATGAACTGGTCAGAGAACTTGGCCGTCTGGATGCTCCCGGTCGTCCGATTCTTTTTGGCACAACAGAAGAATTTCTGCGCTGTTTCGGTGTCCAGGGTCTGGAAGAACTGCCTTCTGTTGACCCGGTACGACTTGAAGATTTCAAAGCAGAAGCAGAAGAGGAGATTCAGCTTCGACTTGATATTTAAGAAAGTGGGGTGTCTCGAATGCCAACTACCTATGCGCATGATCTGTTCGGAAAAAAAGTATATTCCGGGCTTCCCGAAGAAATCCAGAAAGTCATCCGCAAAAACACCAATTTATACCGAATCGGTCTTCACGGACCGGACATTCTTTTTTATAATATGCTCAAACCCAAAGTCACTGGAACCGGGATTATTATGCACAAAGAAACTGCTGCGCCATTTTTTGAAAGAGGCATGACTCTGGTAAGAAATACCCATGATGAAAAACTTCTTGCATACCTTCTGGGATTTGGCTGTCATTACCTTCTGGACAGTGCCTGCCATCCCTTTGTCTATGAAATGGCTGAACAAAATGTTATTTCCCACACACTCCTTGAAAAAGAATTTGACCGGACGTTAATGATTGAAACACGCAAAAATCCTTATCATTATTATCCGGCCTGTGGAATCGTTCCACGTATCACCTATGCACACGTGATCCACAAAGCCATTCCCAAAATACGCACGAAAGAGATACAAACCTCTCTCAGAATGATGAAACTGATCACCAACTGCCTTGTCTATGACAATCACGGACGCAGGAAAAAATTCCTGATGTTTCTTTCCCGTGTAGCAGGAAAAAACCTTTCTTCCGAAATGATGGAATATTTCATGGAGAAAGATCCAATTCCAGGAAGTGCCGTACCGGTACATTCTCTTCATAATTTATATGATCATGCCCTTGCACAGGCACCACAGGAATTAACAGAACTGTTTCAGCTCTCAAAAGAAGATCTTCCCCTGTCTGAACGCTGGTTTCTGACTTATAACGGATAAACAGCTTCCGCAATAATCAGGAATTCTCCCGTCTCCGTCTGCATAAAATAGTCCTATATAAGAGAGGTGGACTATGAATATCAGACGAACTATTTTTATCCTGTTATTGATCGGTACACTATTTCCTGGCTGCAAGTCTGTCCTGGCAGAAGCGAATTCTCCGGATGAACTCTATGCACTGTCTGCCGTGTTGATGGATGGTGATTCCGGACGAGTTCTATATGAAAAAGCAGGGAATACTCCACGCCCCAATGCAAGTACTACAAAAATAATGACCTGTATCCTCGCGCTTGAAAATGGAAAGGGCGATGACTATGTCCGTGTTTCCTCAAAAGCAGCCAGTCAGCCTGAAGTTCGACTTGGTCTTTCGGCAGGAGAACAGTATTATCTGGAAGATCTGCTCTATTCCCTGATGTTGCAGAGTCACAATGATTCTGCTGTCGCGATCGCAGAATGTATCGGAGGCTCTGTAGATGCATTTGCCTCCATGATGAATGCCAAGGCCAGAGAAATCGGATGCCAGAATACACATTTCATTACACCGAATGGCCTGGATGCAGAAGATGCTGGGGGAATTCATCATACCACAGCAGAGGACCTCGCTCTGATCATGCGCTATGCGATCAGAAACAATATTTTTTTGAAAATCACACAAACAGAAGAGTATTCCTTTTCTGATTTGAGCAAAAAGCGACATTTTTCTGTTCACAACACAAATGCACTGCTTCATATGACAGATGGTGTACTTTCCGGAAAGACTGGTTATACCGGTGATGCCGGATACTGTTATGTATGTGCCTGCCAGAAGAATGGTAAAACTTTTATCATTTCACTTCTCGGTGCCGGCTGGCCCGGACACAAGACTTACAAATGGCACGACACTCTGCAGCTTCTCGATTATGGAGATAACAATTATGAGTACCGAACATTCTGGAAAGAACCGGAACTGTCTTATATTCCCGTCCAAAACGGAGTCCTCGAGGATTTCGGTGCAGACAGTTCTGTATATACAGGCGGCAGCATTTCTGTCTCAGATGAAGAGAAAAACAAACAGATTCTGATGGGGACAAATGACCATCTGGAATATCAGATTCAACTGAAAGAAAACTTAAGTGCTCCCGTGCAAAAAGGAGAACAGATTGGCCGGATCATTTATACACTTAATGGTGAAAAGATTTTTTCCTGCCCTGTGCTGGCAACACAGACTATTCAGAAAAATACATTTATACATTGTGCCGAACTCGTATTCAAGAATTTTTTTCATTAACAAACCTGACTTCTCCTGTTTTGGGAGAAGTTTTTTACGTTATAGGATTACTCCGTAATGTTCCAATAACGTAAAAACGCTCCGCGCGGATGCGCTGTCTAAAATATGAACAGATTTTTTATTCTGTATATCGACATTTCATATTTCGTCTGTAGAAAAAGCGACATGGGAGTTAAACTTTTAACAAAAAAACAGGAAATCTATTGAAAAAAACTTGAAAACAGGTTACAATTATAATCGGCTAAAATTTTGGTTATATTTAAAATTTTATAAAATGGAGGGCAAGAAAGAATGAGTAATGCAACACAAAGCTTAGCAGGCACAAGAATCACTTCTTTGCTTGACGCAAACAGTTTTGTTGAAATCGGAAAAAGCGTAACAGCCAGATCCACAGATTTCAATTTAACTGAGACAAAAGCGCCTTCAGACGGTGTTATCACCGGATATGGTGTGATTGACGGAAATCTTGTATATGTATACAGCCAGGATGCTTCCGTATTAAACGGAACCGTTGGTGAAATGCATGCCAGAAAGATTACCGCTCTGTATGACCTTGCAATGAAAACAGGAGCTCCTGTGATCGGTCTTGTTGACTGTGCAGGTATGCGTCTGCAGGAGGCTACAGATGCTCTTGAAGCATTTGGTTCTATTTACCTGAAACAGACACTGGCTTCTGGTATGATTCCGCAGATCACAGCAGTATTTGGTACATGTGGTGGTGGTATGGCAATTATCCCGGCACTTACAGACTTCACATTTATTGAATCCAAGAACGGTAAAATGTTCGTAAACAGCCCGAACGCACTGGATGGAAACTATACAGAGAAATGTGATACTGCAGCAGCTGCATTCCAAAGTGAAGAAACAGGTCTTGTAGACGGAACAGGTTCTGAAGAAGAAATCCTTGGACAGATCCGTCAGCTGATCGGACTTCTTCCATCTAATTTCGAAGATAATGATTCTTTCGTAGAATGTACAGATGACCTGAATCGTACATGCGACGACATCGCAGCATGCACAGGCGACACATCCATCGCCCTTTCCAGAATTGCTGACAACGGCATTTTCTTTGAAACAAAGAAAGATTTCGGCAAAGATGTTGTAACTGGATTCCTTCGTCTGAACGGAGCAACTGTAGGTGCTGTAGCTAACAGAACAGAAGTATACGATGCCGAAGGTAATAAGGTTGAAGAATTTGACGGAACTATTTCCGCAAGAGGCGCAAGAAAAGCAGCCGGATTTGTTAAATTCTGTGATGCATTTGATATCCCGGTTCTGACACTTACCAACGTAACAGGATTCAAAGCAACACTCTGCAGCGAAAAAATGATTGCCAAAGCAGTTGGTGAAATGATCCATGCATTTGCAGATGCAACTGTACCGAAGGTAAACGTTGTAATCGGCAAAGCATACGGAACAGCATATGTGGCAATGAACAGCAAATCTGTTGGTGCTGACCTTGTGTACGCATGGGACAATGCAGAAATCGGTATGATGGATGCTTCTCTTGCAGCTAAGATCATGTATCCAGGTGAAGAAGCAGCAGTTCTTAACGAAAAAGCAGCTGCATACAGAGAACTTCAGTCAGGTGTAGAGTCTGCTGCAGCAAGAGGCTATGTTGACACTGTAATTGCTCCAGCTGATACACGTAAATACGTAATCGGAGCGTTTGAAATGCTTTTCACAAAGAGAGAAGACCGTCCATCCAAAAAACATGGCACAGTCTAAGTGAGGTGAGCATATGAATCAGATGTTAAAAAAAGCTTCCTCTGTCTTCACAGCAGTTGTATGTGCCGCATCTATTACTTTTTCCGGTGCATCACTGGTTATGGCAGACAGTGAAATCGATGACCAGACAAAAACAACGATTGAAACAACTGCTGAGGGACTGACCGATACGATCATTCCTCTTACAGATGAAGAGATCGCAGCATATCAGGAATCCGGTGATGCTTTTACTGAAAGCGCCATGACTGCATGGGACAGTGTACGAGAAGAGCTTGGTGACCTGAAAGAGACAGGCTCTGCGGAGATTGAGTTTTCAGATGACCAGTATACAGCAACTGTACCTGCAGAATTCGAAAAAGAAGATGCCGAATTCATCTACGTGTTCGACAAAAATCTCACACCTACTTCTATGAGTGTAGATGTTAAGTATTCTTTTGCTACAACCATGAAAAATGCAGCACTGAATACTCTTATGGGACTTGGAACCGTATTTGTGATTCTTGTTATGCTGATCTTCCTGATCTCCCTGTTCCAGTTTATTCCTGGATCCGGAGCTCAGCAGGAAAAAGCCAAGAAAAAAGCAGCAGAAGAGGCAGCAGCCAATCCGGCTCCGGCTCCAGTTGCCGCAGCACCTGTACAGGAAGCTGACAATTCAGAACTGATTGCTGTAATCGCAGCAGCTATTGCAGCATCTGAAGGAACTTCAACAGACGGATTTGTTGTTCGTTCCATCCGCAAAATCAATCGTAAAAAAAGGTAATTGACTATTAGGAGGATTTAAAATGAAAAGTTATACAATCACTGTAAACGGAACAGCATATGAAGTAACTGTAGAAGAAACAGGAAGCGTTTCCGCTCCGGCAGCAGCACCAGTTGCAGCTCCTAAGGCAGCTCCGGCAGCAGCTCCAAAAGCAGCAGCTCCGGCAGCAGGCGCAGGTGCAGTCAAAGTTACAGCTTCTGTACCAGGTAAAGTTCTTAAGATCGTAGCTTCTGCAGGACAGTCTGTAAAAGCCGGTGACAATATCATTATCCTGGAATCCATGAAAATGGAAATCCCGGTTGTCGCTCCACAGGATGGTACAGTAGCCAGCATCGATACATCCGAAGGTGCATCCGTAGAAAACGGAGATACTCTGGCTACAATGAACTAGGACGGGAGGTAATCAAATGTCTTATGTAACAGAAACCTTGTCCAACCTGATCCATCAGACAGCATTCTTCAATCTTACATGGGGAAACTACCTGATGATCGCGGTGGCGTGTGTATTCTTATTCCTTGCTATCAAAAAAGGATTTGAGCCGCTTCTTCTGGTTCCGATCGCTTTTGGTATGCTTCTGGTAAATATCTACCCGGACATTATGGCAAATCCGGAAGACATGTCCAACGGTGTTGGCGGCCTTCTGCATTACTTCTATCTGCTTGATGAGTGGAGTATTCTTCCATCCCTGATCTTCATGGGTGTTGGTGCTATGACAGACTTTGGTCCGTTGATTGCCAATCCGAAGAGCTTCCTTCTCGGAGCGGCTGCACAGCTCGGTATCTACGTTGCATACTTCCTTGCAATCTTCCTTGGATTCAATGGAAAAGCAGCAGCAGCAATCTCTATTATCGGTGGAGCAGATGGTCCTACTTCTATTTTCCTTGCAGGAAAACTTGGACAGACCAGCTTAATGGGACCAATCGCGGTGGCAGCATATTCCTACATGTCACTGGTTCCGATCATCCAGCCACCGATCATGAAACTCTGTACCACAGAGAAAGAACGTAAGATTAAAATGGATCAGCTTCGTCCGGTAAGCAAACTGGAAAAAATCCTTTTCCCGATCGTTATCACAATCGTAGTATGCTTACTGCTTCCTACAACAGCTCCGCTGGTAGGTATGCTGATGCTCGGTAACCTGTTCCGTGAATCAGGTGTCGTTAAACAGCTGACAGAAACTGCATCCAATGCCCTGATGTACATCGTAGTTATCCTGCTTGGTACATCTGTAGGTGCTTCCACAAGTGCAGAAGCATTCCTTAATGTTGATACTCTGAAAATCGTTGTTCTCGGACTTGTAGCATTTGCATTCGGTACATTTGGCGGATGTATGCTTGGTAAACTGATGTGCAAACTGTCCGGTGGAAAGATCAATCCTCTGATCGGTTCCGCAGGTGTATCTGCCGTTCCTATGGCAGCTCGAGTTTCTCAGAAAGTCGGTGCAGAAGCAGATCCTACAAACTTCCTGCTGATGCATGCAATGGGACCAAACGTAGCCGGTGTAATCGGAACAGCCGTTGCAGCCGGAACATTCATGGCTATCTTCGGAGTTTAATTTCACCCGGTGAATCGAACTTCCTTTTGAATTAATAATATAAGGAGAAAACATAATGGCTGAATTAGAAAAAAAACCTGTAAAAATCGTGGAAACTGTTCTCCGTGATGCTCATCAGTCTCTGATTGCAACAAGACTTACCACAGAACAGATGCTCCCGATCGTTGATAAAATGGACAAAGTCGGTTACCACGCAGTAGAGTGCTGGGGTGGAGCTACTTTCGATGCTTCCCTTCGTTTCCTTAAGGAAGACCCATGGGAAAGACTTCGTAAATTACGTGATGGTTTCAAGAACACAAAACTTCAGATGCTGTTCCGTGGACAGAATATCCTTGGATATCGTCCATATGCTGATGACGTAGTAGAGTACTTTGTACAGAAATCTGCTGCTAACGGAATTGACATCATCCGTATTTTTGACTGCCTCAATGATATGCGTAACCTTCAGACAGCAGTTAAGGCTGCCAACAAAGAAAAAGCACACGCACAGGTTGCTCTTTCCTACACATTAGGTGATGCATACACTCTTGACTACTGGGTAAACATTGCAAAACGTATCGAAGAGATGGGTGCAGATTCTATCTGTATCAAAGATATGGCAGGTCTTCTGCTTCCATATAAAGCAACTGAGCTTGTAGGAGCACTCAAAGATGCTGTCAGCATCCCGATCGATCTTCACACACATTACACCTCCGGTGTTGCTTCTATGACATATCTCAAAGCAGTAGAAGCAGGTGTTGATATCATCGATACTGCAATGTCTCCATTTGCACTCGGAACATCTCAGCCGGCAACAGAAGTTATGGTTGAGACATTCAAAGGCACACCATATGATACAGGATTTGATCAGAAACTCCTTGCTGAGATTGCTGATTACTTCCGTCCGATCCGCGACGATGCTCTGGACAGCGGACTTCTTAATCCGAAGAACCTTGGCGTTAACATCAAGACTCTTCTGTATCAGGTACCAGGCGGAATGCTTTCCAACCTGACATCCCAGCTGAAAGAGCAGCATGCAGAAGACAAATTCTACGATGTTCTGGAAGAAGTTCCGAAGGTTCGTAAAGACCTCGGTGAGCCACCGCTCGTAACTCCGTCTTCTCAGATTGTTGGTACACAGGCTGTATTCAACGTACTGATGGGCGAGAGATACAAGATGGTAACAAAAGAAACAAAAGATATCCTGTTAGGAAAATACGGTGCAACTGTTAAACCGTTCAATCAGGAAGTACAGAAGAAGTGCATCGGTGATGCAGAACCGATCACCTGCCGTCCGGCAGATCTTCTTGACAATGAGCTGGACAAACTGGAAACAGAAATGTCCGCTTACAAAGAGCAGGATGAGGACGTATTATCCTATGCACTGTTCCCGCAGGTAGCTACTGACTTCTTCAAATACCGTCAGGCACAGGAGAAAAAAGTAGACGAAAAAGCAGCAGATACAAAGAACGGAGCATATCCGGTATAAAACAAAGGTGCAGGCCCGTCAGGTTATCTGACGGGTCTGTTTTGCAGAAAGGGAATTCATGAACAAAGTGATTATTGTCGGTGGTGGGGCCGCAGGTATGCTCGCATCCATCATTGCAGCCAGAAACGGCTGTGAAGTTTTATTATTTGAAAAGAATGAAAAGCTTGGAAAGAAAGTATACATTACAGGCAAAGGCCGTTGCAATGTTACAAATAACTGTGAGCCCGAGGAACTCCTTCAGGCAGTTATGAGCAATCCTAAATTTCTGTACAGTGCATTTTATTCTTTTACCAGTCAGGATATGATGGAATTATTGGAAGAAGCCGGTGTTCCCCTCAAAACAGAACGTGGCAACCGTGTATTCCCGGTATCTGATCATTCTTCAGATATTATTCATGGTCTGGAACGCCTGATGAAAAAGTACCATGTTGAAATACGACTTCATAGTGAAGTTGCCAGAGTTTTGACAGAAAATGGCATAGTAACCGGCATACAGTTAAAAGATAATAAAATCTATAGCGCTGATTCTGTGATAGTTGCCACTGGAGGTCTGTCTTATCCAACCACAGGTTCTACCGGAGATGGATATCGTTTTGCTGCTGAAACAGGACACAGAATCACAGAATGTATTCCCTCTCTTGTCCCTCTTACAACCAAAGAAGAATACATTCCACTCATGAAGGGGCTTTCTCTTAGGAATGTACAGCTGACGATCAAAAGAGGCAAAAAAACAGTTTATCAGGATTTTGGCGAAATGATGTTCACGCATTTTGGCATTACCGGGCCGCTGGTTCTGTCGGCCAGTGCCAAAGTCGGTAAGTTTCTTCAGAAAGGTGAAGAACTGGATGCCTTTCTTGACCTCAAACCTGCTTTATCCCATGAGCAGCTGGATGATCGCATTCTCCGTGAATTTTCCTCTGCTCAGAATAAACAGTTCAAAAATGTGATCGGTGTACTTTTTCCATCTTCACTGACACCAGTGATCATTGACCTGGGGCCAATTTCGGAGTATAAAGTCATTCACGATATTTCCAGAGAAGAGCGTCTTGCATTCGGCAGACTGGTAAAGGCATTTCCATTTACAATCACCGGACTCGGCAGTTTCTCTGAAGCAGTCGTCACTCGCGGTGGTGTATCCGTAAAAGATATCCAGCCGGGAAGCATGGAATCCAAACACATAAAAAATCTATATTTTATTGGAGAAGTACTCGATCTCGATGCTGTGACCGGCGGTTACAATCTTCAGATTGCATGGTCGACCGCATACCTCGCAGCAACCGATGTATGTAAGTAGTTCCTGTGAACGAAAGAAATCACAAAACTGCAGGAATAAACAGGAGGATATATCATGATCTATAATATTGCAATTGATGGGCCGGCAGGCGCCGGTAAGAGCACGATCGCAAGACGCGTTGCCAGAGAATTATCATTTATCTATGTCGATACCGGAGCAATGTATCGTGCCATGGCACTTTATCTTCTCCGCGAAGACGTTGACCGAAGCAACACCGAGCAGATTGGAGAAATCTGTCAGAATGCAGAAATTTCCATCGAATATCAGAACGGTGAGCAGATTGTACTCTTGAATGGTGAAAATGTGAATGCTCATCTCCGTACAGAAGAAGTTGGAAATATGGCATCCATAAGTTCTGCTGTACCACGTGTCCGTGAGAAGCTTCTCAGTCTGCAGCGTAAACTTGCCAAAGATATGAGCGTTGTCATGGACGGGCGAGACATCGGCACAACAATTCTTCCAGATGCTGATGTAAAGATCTACCTTACAGCAAGTTCTCTTACCCGCGCCCAAAGACGTTACCTGGAACTTCAGGAAAAAGGAGCAGTCTGTAATCTCGATGAGATCCAGAAAGATATTGAAGAGAGAGATCAGCGTGATATGAACCGTGAGATTTCCCCACTCCGCCAGGCAGATGATGCCATACTGGTAGACTCTTCCGACCTTACGATCGAACAGGTTGTAGCCCGCATCCTTGAAATCTTCAGATCAAAAACAGAAAAGGAAGTTTCTCATGAAAGTTAAAGTTGCAGAAACCGCAGGATTCTGTTTCGGTGTAAAAAGAGCGGTAGACAGGGTCTATCAGCTGATTGAAGCCGGCACTCATCCAATCTATACACTGGGACCGATCATCCATAACGAAGAAGTCGTTTCTGATCTTGCAGCCAAAGGAGTACAGGTAATCGAAGAAAAAGATCTGACATCTCTTGCAGACGGTACCGTTGTCATTCGCTCCCATGGTGTAGGCAAAGCAATTTATCAGGAACTGGAACAAAACCATTTGGATTATGTGGATGTTACCTGTCCTTTTGTATTAAAAATACACCGCATTGTCGCAAAGCAGAGCCTTGCAGGAAAACATATTGTCATTTTTGGTGATCCGGATCATCCGGAAGTCAAAGGAATCTGTGGCTGGTGTGAGGGTTCCTATACTGTTTTAAAAAACAGAGAAGATGCTGAACAGTTTATTCCTCCGACCGAAAAAGATATATGCGTCGTATCACAGACGACATTTAATTACAACAAATTTAAAGAATTAGTTGAAATTCTCTGCAAAAAGAGGTATGATAATAG
>CAKRPO010000041.1 GCA_934378195.1 uncultured Blautia sp. | reverse complement strand
GAGGAACATAAAGCATCTACAAGCCGCGTAAATACAGGGTTTCCAGTTAACACAGGGAAATTATCACCGATGATGAGAGAGTATTGTAAGACAAAAGAAAGTTATAAAGACTGTATTTTGTTTTACAGACTTGGAGATTTTTATGAGATGTTTTTTGATGATGCGATTCTTGTTTCTAAAGAATTGGAATTGACGCTCACCGGTAAGGACTGTGGCCTTGAAGAACGTGCACCGATGTGTGGAATTCCATTTCATGCATCTGAGACATACATCAAACGACTGATCGAAAAAGGACATAAAGTAGCAATCTGTGAACAGGTGGAAGATCCGAAGAAAGCGAAGGGCCTTGTTAAAAGAGAAGTCATCCGTGTGGTTACACCGGGAACGACTCTGGATGCCACAACGCTGGATGAATCCAGAAACAATTATCTGATGTCGATCGTTTCTCTGGAAGATCATTTTGGATGTGCCATTGCAGATATCACTACAGGTGACTGTTTCCTCACAGAAGTCGATAAACCGCAGAAGCTTCTGGATGAGATTAATAAATTTGTCCCTGCAGAGATTATCTGTAATGACGCTTTTTTTATGAGTGGGGTAGATACAGAGGATCTGAAAGATCGTCTCAGAATCTGTATTTTTCCGCTGGATAACTGGTATTTTGATGATAGCCTCTGCCAGCGTACTTTGAAAGAACATTTTCATGTAAATACATTGGAGGGACTTGGATTACAGGATTATGACAGCGGCGTGATCGCAGCAGGAGCACTTTTTCAGTATTTGAATGAGACACAGAAGACAGCATTGTCTCATATGGCGACGATCCATCCGTATACCGCAGATAAATTTATGTTGATCGACAGTTCCAGCCGCCGCAATCTGGAACTGGTCGAGACGCTTCGTGAGAAACAGAAACGAGGCTCTCTTCTCTGGGTACTGGATAAGACAAAGACAGCGATGGGAGCTCGTACACTTCGTGGTTATGTAGAACAGCCGCTGATCGATGCGGAAGAGATTAATCGCAGACTGTCAGCAGTTGAAGAATTGACGCAAAAGCCGATGCTTCGCGATGAGATCCGTGAGTATCTGAATCCAATCTATGATCTTGAGCGTTTGATCAGCCGTATCAGCTATCAGTCTGCTAATCCGAGGGATATGGTTGCGTTTGCTTCTTCATTGGAAATGATTCCGTATATCCGACAGATTCTTCAGGAATTTGAAACTCCGATATTGAAAGAAATCTTTGAAGATATGGATCCGCTCGAGGATGTGACAGATCTGATTAAACGTGCGATCACAGATGAGCCGCCGCTTGCACAGAAAGATGGAGGTATCATTCGAGAAGGGTATAATGCAGATGTTGATAAATACCGTCATTCCAGAACAGATGGCAAGAAATGGCTTGCAGAACTGGAGACAAGGGAAAAAGAACGTACCGGAATTAAGACTCTGAAGATTAAATACAGTCGTGTGTTTGGATATGCACTGGAAGTGACAAATTCATTTAAAGACCAGGTTCCTGATAATTATGTCCGTAAACAGACACTAACCAATGCAGAACGCTATATCACACAGGAACTCAAAGATCTGGAAGATCTGATCCTTGGCGCGGAGGATCGTCTGTATGCACTGGAATACGAACTGTTTGCAGATGTTCGCGATAAAGTAGGCAAAGAAGTTGTCCGCATCCAGAAAACAGCCAAGGCGATTGCTGCATTGGATGTATTTGCTTCTCTTGCACTGGTGGCAGAACGCAATAATTTTGTCAAACCTAAGATCAATGAAAATGGTGTCCTTGATATCAAGAATGGGCGTCATCCGGTTGTAGAGCAGATGATTGAGAATGATATGTTTATTGCCAATGATACATATCTGGATAATCAGAAAAAGAGAGTTTCCATCATTACTGGTCCGAACATGGCTGGTAAATCTACATACATGCGTCAGACGGCACTGATCGTCCTGATGGCACAGATTGGAAGTTTTGTTCCGGCAGAGAAGGCAAATATTGGTATTGTTGACCGAATTTTTACTCGTGTCGGTGCATCTGATGACCTTGCAAGTGGACAGAGTACGTTTATGGTAGAGATGACAGAGGTTGCAAATATTCTTCGAAATGCCACTTCCAAAAGTTTGCTGATACTGGATGAAATTGGGCGAGGAACCAGTACGTTTGACGGGCTTGCAATTGCCTGGTCTGTGATTGAGCATATCAGCAACACCAAACTTTGTGGAGCCAAAACTCTTTTTGCAACACATTACCATGAACTGACAGAACTGGAAGGGAAGATTCCGGGAGTAAATAACTATTGTATTGCTGTCAAAGAAAAAGGTGATGATATTGTTTTTCTTCGTAAGATCGTTAAAGGCGGTGCAGATAAGAGTTATGGTATTCAGGTAGCCAAGCTTGCAGGTGTACCGGATTCTGTTATCAATCGTGCGAAGGAGCTGGTAGAGGAGCTCAGTGATGCAGATATTACAGCGGCAGTCAAAGATCTGACTGCACCGAAGAAAAAACAGAAAATAATGTACGATCAGGTAGACATGGCACAGATGTCTCTTTTTGATACAGTACAGGATAATGATATCGTTGACGAGATACGTGATCTGGATATGACACACTTGACACCGATGGAAGCTATGAATATTTTATACAATTTACAGAACAAGATCAAAAATCGCTGGTAAAGATCAGAACCGGAGGACAGTATCCGGTAATTGGAGGTTGTTTTGAGAAAAATTGCAGTTTTAGACCAGAATACGATTGATAAGATTGCTGCAGGAGAGGTGGTAGAACGGCCTTCTTCTGTTGTCAAAGAGCTTGTAGAAAATGCCATTGATGCCGGAGCTACGGCAGTGACAGTAGAGATTACAGATGGTGGTAAGAAACTGATTCGAATCACAGATAATGGATCGGGAATGGAAGCAGAGCAGATTCCACTTGCGTTTCTGCGTCATGCAACAAGTAAGATTGAAAAAGTAGAAGATCTGGAGCATATTGCATCACTGGGGTTCCGCGGTGAGGCACTTTCCAGTATCGCAGCAGTTTCTCAGGTGGAACTGATCACAAAAACTCCTTCAGCAGTCAGCGGTTCCCGCTATGTGATCGAGGGGGGACAGGAACATTCTCTGGAAGAGCTGGGTGCACCGGAGGGAACAACATTTCTGATTCGGAATCTTTTTTACAATACACCGGCACGAAGCAAGTTCCTGAAATCAGATATGACAGAGGCAAATTATATCCATACTTTAATGGAGCAGCTTGCGCTGTCTCATCCGGAGATCTCTTTTAAATATATTCAGAACAAACAGGTAAAACTGCATACATCCGGGAATTACAGTGTGAAAGACGTTATTTACAGTGTATATGGCAGAGAGATTGCCAAAGCACTTCTGGAAGTATCACAGGAGAATTCCTTTATGAAGATAGAAGGTTTTGTCGGAAAACCGGAGATTGCGAGAGGAAATCGTTCTTTTGAAAATTATTATATTAATGGACGATATGTCAAAAATAATATTATTACAAAGGCAATCGAAAATGCATACAGGGGATTTCTGATGCAGCACAAGTTTCCGTTTGTTTCTCTTCGTATGGAAATGGAAGGGAATGATCTGGATGTCAATGTGCATCCGGCGAAAAGAGAAGTGCGTTTTGCCAGAGAACAGGAAGTTTATGATACGGTTTATGATACGGTCCGTGCAGCGCTGACCAGAAGGGAAATGATTCCAAAGGTATCGGTGGACAGTTCTTTCACCAAAGAGGAAAAAGAAGAAAAAGTGTCGCGTGCATCAGTACCGGAGCCGTTCGAAAAGAAACGTCGTGAAGAAATGTATGGGGTGCGGAAACCGGTCCCGTATGTAGAGAAAAAATCAGCAACATCTGTTGCAAAAGAACCAACGGTACCGTACCGTCCGGCATTTTCAAGGACGGAAGAAGAAATGTTCAGTGGCACACTTCGTGAGAATCAGAAGCTGGATGAAGAAAAGAAACTGGCAGAGATGCAACGGGCAGAGACGGAAACACAGAAAGAAAGAAAATCTGTACAGCCTGTGACAGAAGAGCAGGAGATACCAGAAGAAACAAAAACTGTACAGTCAGTGGTGAAAGTGTCGGAAGCACAGAAACCACTATCAGAAGAGACCAGACAGATGGATACTCGCCCGGAAACACCGGTGGAAGAAGAACTGCCCCCTCCGCAGCAGATGGAACTCTTTGAAGAAAAACTGCTTGCACCAGAATCCAGAAGCCGTATCGAACTGATCGGGCAGATCTTTGATACTTACTGGCTGGTGCAGTTTGAGGATAATTTTTATATTATTGACCAGCATGCGGCACACGAAAAAGTATATTATGAGAGAATGGTAAAGCAGTTTCGGGAGCATTCCATCGATTCCCAGTATCTGAATCCGCCGCTGATCGTGACATTGAGCATGCAGGAGGAAGAAATCCTCAGATCGAATATGAATTATTTTGAGCAGTTTGGATTTGAGATTGAGAACTTTGGAGGCAGAGAATACTGCATCAGCGCAGTACCCTCCAATCTGTATGGTCTGACTGAAGAAGAACTGTTTCTGGAGATGCTGGATAATCTGGCTTTTAATAACAGTAAGGATACATTGGACATTTTTGCGGCGAGACTGGCAACAATGGCATGCAAGGCAGCAGTCAAGGGAAATCATGCCATGTCACCGCAGGAGGCTGAGAAGCTGATCGATGAGCTTCTGACACTGGAAAATCCGTATCATTGTCCACATGGTCGCCCAACGATCATTGCAATGACCAGAACGGAACTGGAAAAGAAATTTAAACGAATCGTATAGAAATACAGGAGCAGCTATGAAAAGACCTTTGATCGTTCTTACCGGACCGACGGCAGTTGGCAAGACAAGTCTGTCAATTTCACTTGCAAAAGCAGTGAACGGTGAGATTATTTCTGCAGATTCCATGCAGGTATACAAAAAAATGGATATTGGTTCCGCGAAAATCCGTCCGGAAGAAATGCAGGGTGTGAAGCATTATCTGGTAGATGTGCTGGAACCGGAGGAAGAGTTTCATATTGTGAAATTTCAGCAGATGGCAAAAGAAGCCATGGAAGAAATCTATGCCAAGGGAAAGATTCCGATTCTGGTAGGAGGAACCGGATTTTATATTCAGGCTGTGACCAGAGATATTGATTTTACAGAGGCACAGCAGGAAAATACGTACCGTACCAAACTGGAAAATCTGGCAGAAGAAAAAGGTGCCGAGTATCTGCACGGCATGCTGAAAGAAGTAGATCCGGCAAGTGCGGATGCGATTCATGCAAACAATGTAAAGCGGGTGGTCCGTGCACTGGAATTTTATCATCAGAATGGAACTCCGATCTCTGCACACAATGAAGAGCAGAAAAAGCAGATGAGTCCGTATAATCTGGCATATTTTGTGTTGAATGCACCGAGAGACATTCTATATGAACGAATCGACAAACGTGTGGATCAGATGTTGGAAGAAGGTCTGGTAAAAGAAGTCGAGGATTTGAAGAATGATGGCTGTCATCGTGGGATGGTATCCATGCAGGGATTGGGATACAAAGAAATCCTGGCTTATCTGGAAGGAGAGTATCCACTGGAGGAAGCTGTGCGCATCCTGAAAAGAGATACCAGACATTTTGCGAAGCGACAGCTTACCTGGTTCCGTCGTGAATCGGACGTAATCTGGGTCGATAAGGAGAAATTTAACTGGAATGAGAATGAAATCCTGGAATATATGCTGAGCAGTCTTAAAGAACGCGGTATTCTGGGATAAACAGTCAGAAGAAAGACAATAAATGAAGATATAATGGGAAAGGATTATAGATTGATCATGAAAGAACTTTATGAACAGCTTGGGATTTCTTCTCAGGTTTATGATTTTGGAGCAGAGATTGAAGCATCTTTGAAGGAACGATTTGAACAGTTTGACAAAACAGCAGAATACAATCAGCTCAAAGTACTGATGGCAATGCAGAAAAACAAAGTCAGTGCAGAATGTTTTCAGTCTTCATCTGGTTATGGCTATGATGATTTCGGTCGTGATACTCTGGAAAAAGTGTATGCAGATACGTTTCATACAGAAGCCTGCCTGATCCGTTCGCAGATTACCTGTGGAACCCATGCACTGGCAATTGCCTTATTTGGAAATCTCCGCCCGGGTGACGAGATGCTTGCACCGGCAGGCAAGCCGTATGACACACTGGAAGAAGTCATTGGTATCCGTCCGTCCAGAGGTTCTCTGGCAGAATATGGTGTGACTTACAGACAGGTAGACCTTAAAGAAGATGGAACATTTGATTACGATGCGATTCGCGCTGCAATCAATGAGAAGACAAAACTTGTAGAGATTCAGCGTTCTAAAGGTTATCAGACCAGACCTTCTTATTCTGTAAAGCAGATTGGAGAGCTGATTGCATTTGTCAAGAGTATCAAACCAGATGTGATCTGTATGGTAGATAACTGCTATGGAGAATTTGTTGATACGATAGAACCGAGTGATGTCGGGGCAGATATGATCGTTGGTTCTCTGATCAAAAATCCGGGTGGTGGACTTGCTCCGATCGGTGGTTATATCGCTGGCACAAAAGAGTGCGTGGAAAATGCAGCAACACGTATGACCTGTCCGGGACTTGGCATGGAAGTTGGTGCATCTCTTGGTGTGAACCGTTCTTTCTATCAGGGCTTTTTCCTTGCTCCGATGGTAACAAAGGGAGCATTAAAAGGTGCTGTATTTGCTGCAAATATTTATGAAAAACTTGGCTTTCCGGTTGTACCGAATGGAAGTGAGCCGCGTCAGGATATCATTCAGGCAGTGACACTTGGAACACCGGAAGGACTGATCGCTTTCTGTAAGGGTATTCAGGCTGCTGCACCGGTAGACAGTTATGTGGATCCGGAACCATGGGATATGCCGGGATATGACAGCCAGGTTATTATGGCTGCAGGTGCTTTTGTGCAGGGATCTTCCATTGAACTTTCGGCAGATGGTCCGGTAAAACCACCATATGCAGTGTATTTCCAGGGCGGTCTTACCTGGGAGCATGCAAAACTTGGTGTACTGATGTCCTTACAGAAACTGGTGGATGCCAATATCGTGACTCTTCCGTAAATATAACGGACAGTAGATAAAGGAGACGACATGAGTGAAAAACCACAGGTAGTCATTGTTGGTGGTGGCGCTTCTGGATTGATGGCTGCGATTCAGGCAGCAGAAGCCGGTGCAGCAGTGACCGTTCTGGAACAGAATGAAAATCCGGGTCGTAAGATTTGTGTGACAGGAAATGGAAAATGTAATCTCACAAACAGAGATATGCGACCGGAAATTTTCAGAGGGCAGCAGCCTGAGTTTGCAGAGAAAGTTTTGCAGCAGTTTTCATTGGATGATACAATTGCTTTTTTTGAGGGATTGGGAGTTGTATTTACAGACCGTAAAGGCTGGCTTTACCCGAGGAGTAATCAGGCAAAGTGTATCCCGGAATTATTAATGATGAAAGCCAGGTCGCTGAAAGTAAAAGTCAAAACCAGAGAAAATGTAGAAGTTGTTTACCAAGAAAACGGTCGATGGAAAGTAAAGACTTCCGGATGGGCTTATGAAGCTGACAGAGTAATCCTTGCCAATGGCTCCAGGGCTTCACAGGTTTCTGGTTCGGATGGCAGTGGATATGAGATTGCGTCACAGCTGGGGCATCGGATCATTAAGCCGCTGCCGGCACTTACCGGATTGCGTTGCAAAGGAAATGCATTTTCCGGATGGGCTGGTGTACGCGCAGAGGCAAAAGTAACCATGTTGCTTGATGGAGAAATCATTACGGAAGAAAGCGGAGAAGTGCAGCTGACAGATTATGGGATTTCCGGAATTCCGGTGTTTCAGCTGAGCCGTTATGCAATCCGTGCACTGGAAGCAGGAAAAAAAGTAACATTATCTGTGAATTTCCTTCCGGAATATACAGAGGATTCCTTGCGTGGATATATAAAAAAAAGGCAGGAACGTTGTCCTTATCAGTTAGAGGGCGAATGGTTTCTTGGACTTTTACCGGATAAGTTGATCAGGATGTTCCACAAACAGAAAAAAGATATTTTTCAGATGATTACAGCGTATCCTCTGGAGGTGAAGGGCAGTTCCGGATTTGAACAGGCACAGATCTGTTCTGGAGGCGTGGATACTTCACAGGTTGATCCGGATACATTGGAATCGACATTGCATAAGGGACTTTTTTTCGCCGGAGAATTGTTGGATATAGACGGACCATGCGGCGGTTATAATCTGCAGTGGGCGTGGTCAAGCGGTGCTGTGGCAGGGCGTTGCAGTGCAAAGGAGAAGTTATGATACGAATTACACAGCTGAAGCTTCCGGTTGGACACAGACCGGAGCAGTTAAAGAAAAAGATTGCAAAGACTTTGAAATGTGGCGAAGATGCATTTTCTTATGAGATCATTCGGCAGTCTCTGGATGCAAGACATAAAGAAGATAAGAAGTTTGTGTATACAGTGGATGTAAAAGTAGCTGCTGAAAACAAAATTCTGCGCAAAATTCACAATAATAATATTATGTCAATCAATAAAAGAACATATCAGTTCCCGCAACCGGGAAAGGAAGAACTCCATCATGCTCCGGTGATCGTGGGAAGTGGTCCGGCAGGGCTTTTTTGTGCCTGGTATCTTGCAAGGGCCGGTTATCGCCCGCTTGTTCTGGAACGAGGACAGGAAGCACAGAAGCGTAAAGAGACGGTAGACCGTTTCTGGAAAGATGGTGTACTGGATCCGGATTCCAATGTGCAGTTCGGAGAGGGCGGTGCAGGAACCTTTTCTGACGGGAAACTCAATACCCTGGTGAAAGACCCAAATGGCCGTAATCATGAAGTTCTGAAACGATTTGTGGAAGCTGGTGCGCCGGAGGAAATTGTGTATCAGCAGAAACCACATCTTGGCACAGATGTACTGATCGGAATTGTGGAGACAATGCGTCATCAGATTGAAGAGATGGGCGGTTCGTTTCGTTTTGAAACAAAAGTGACGGATCTCTGCCTTGAAAACGGATCTCTGACTGCAGTTGAAGTCAATGGTAAGGAGAAAATTCCGACGGATCTCTGTGTTCTTGCATTGGGGCACAGTGCAAGAGATACCTTTTCCATGCTTTATAAACGTGGTGTTTATATGGAACCAAAATCTTTTGCAGTCGGCCTTCGTATGGAGCATCCGCAGAGTATGATCAATTATGATCTTTATGGAGAAGATGAAAATGAATTTCTTGGAGCTGCCAGTTACAAAGTGACACATACCTGTGAGAATGGCAGAGGCGTTTATTCTTTCTGCATGTGTCCTGGTGGTTATGTGGTCAATGCGTCTTCAGAACCAGGGATGCTGGCAGTCAATGGAATGAGTTATCAGGCACGTGACAGCAAAAACGCCAACAGTGCGTTGATCGTAACGGTATCGCCAGAGGATTTTCCGGAGGAAGGTGCACTTGGTGGAATTGCATTTCAGAGAAATCTGGAAAAATCAGCATGGGAACTTGGAAAGGGCAAGGTTCCGATTCAGCTGTTTGGTGATTTCAAGGCACACCATCCAAGTACTGCATTGGGGGAAGTGACACCACAGATGAAAGGCGAATACGTGCTGTCCGATGTAAGGTCGATTCTTCCAAAGGCAATCGGAGATTCTATTGAAGAGGGCGTTCTGGCTTTTGGAAAGAAACTGAAAGGATTTGACCGAGAAGATGCTCTTTTGAGTGGTGTTGAAAGCCGTACTTCTTCACCGGTGAGGATCGTAAGAAATCGGGAAGGAATTTCAAATATTGAAGGAATCTATCCCTGCGGTGAAGGGGCCGGTTATGCCGGTGGTATTACTTCGGCAGCAATGGATGGTATCAAGACGGCCGAGTTCATTTGTGAAAAGTTTAGAAATTTTTAGGAGGGAGTGTACATCTTCCTCTTTTTATGCTAAAATAATCTCTGATTCTTTTGGGATTCTGCCACAGAGAGCGGCAGGTAAAAGAAATGAACCACACGATCAAAGAAATGCCGGAATCACAGAGACCTTACGAGAAATGTCTGCGTGAGGGGGAGTGTGCATTGAGCGACAGTGAGCTGCTTGCAGTGATACTCCGGTGCGGAACCAGAGGAATAAACTCTCTGACTCTGGCGAATGATATTTTGAATCATATGGAGCAGTCACCATATCCGGGACTTTTGGGGCTGATCCACAGTTCAGTGTCAGATCTGAGAAAAATACATGGAATTGGTACAGTGAAAGCAATTCAATTGAAGTGTATCGGAGAACTGTCTAAGAGAATAGCAAGTACGGCTGCTCGTATTTCACTTGATTTTAACAGTCCGGATTCGATCGCAGCATATTACATGGAACAACTGCGTCATCAGGAACAGGAAGTCATGATCTGTATGATGCTGGACAACCAGAATCATCTGCTTGGAGAGACTGTGTTATCCAAAGGGACGGTGAATGCAACTTTGATCACACCCCGGGAGGTATACCTGGAGGCACTTCGCTATCATGCAGTAAATCTGATACTGGTTCATAATCATCCGGGAGGGAATCCTGCACCCAGTCAATGCGACAGAGAGATTACAGACAGAATCTGTCAGGCAGGAGAGATGCTGGGGATCACGTTACTTGATCATATTATCATCGGTGATCACAGATATATCAGTTTTCGGGAAGAAGGACTGATGGAAGAATGCCTGGAATGAAGGGAATGTTTTATGCTTTTAAGAAAAACATATGGAATAGACCTTGGAAGCAGCAGTATCAAGGTATATTCGTTTTTTAAAAACAAAAGTTACATGGAAAAGAACATGATTGCGTCAAAAGGACGTAAGATCATCGCCGTGGGCAATGAAGCATACGATATGTTTGAAAAGGCACCTGCTGATATCGTAGTAAATTCGCCGATGGCTTTTGGTATGATTGCCAATCTTGAGCTGCAGGAGATCACACTGTACAGCATGATGAAAAAGATCGACCGGATTCTTGGAATCGGATCAGATATGTTTTTTTCTGTTCCACTGGATATGACTCCGATAGAAAAGCGTGCATATTATCATGTCGCGAACGGTCACTGGCTTCGACAGAACAGAGTGTACATGGTAGAAGCACCAATCGCAGATGCGATTGCCATGGGCGTGGATCTGAACCGCAATGCAGGAAGTATGATTGTCAATATTGGCGCACAGAGTACGCAGTTTTCAATCATCACAGACGGTAAGATTATCATTGCGAAGAAAATCCCGATTGGCGGGCGTCAGATGAATGAAGCAATCTGCAGTGAAATTCGGAAGAGATATAATCTTCAGATCGGCACCCGTACAGGCAAGCGACTGAAGATCGCTATGGGACGTCTGAATGATCAGCGTAAGGAAGCACGTAAAGTGGTAGGAATTGATGGTATTTCAGGACTGCCGCGTGAAGAGATTATCTCCGGTTATGTGGTAAATGCCGGCATCATGAACTGTGTGAATGATATTGCAGCAGAAATGAAGACATTTCTGGAGCGTATACCTCCCCAGATTTCTTATCATATTTCAAGAGAGGGAATCTACCTTACCGGTGGAAGTACCAAAATTCCGTATATAGACAATTATCTTGCGAGTTATACCGGAGTTTCTTTTAATCTTTCATCATTATATGAAAAGGCAACGGTCACAGGCCTTGAAAAAATCATACGTGACCATGAACTGATGAAATGGGCTCAGCCCGTCAAACAACGTAAACTATAATTCTTTAGGGGTATGATAGTACATGAAAAACCTGAAAAAGAAGTTTCGATTTCGTATACATTTAAAAAGTAAACATCTTCTTGTGATCATGACTCTTTTTTGTGGAAGTGCTGTAGTTGCGACACTTGCTTCAGGAATTACATCTGCGCCTTTGCAGGAGACAGCAGGGATGATCGTAGTTCCTTTTGAAAAGAGTATCACTGCGATCGGGCTCTGGCTGACAGATGTTAACAAAGCTTTTCAGGATAAGCAGAATCTTCTGAATGAAAATGAAGAATTAAAAAATACAGTCGATACATTGACAGAGCAGAACAATATTCTGATCCAGAATCAGTCAGAACTTTCAAGACTGCAGGAAATGTATGATCTGGATCAGGAATATCTGGATTATCCGAAGGTGGCAGCCAGAATTATTTCCAAAGATCCAGGTAACTGGTACGATACATTCATGATCAATAAGGGAAGCAAAGATGGAATCCGTGTAGATAACAACGTCATCGCTGGTAAGGGTCTTGTTGGAATTGTTACGGAAGTAGGAAACAGCTGGGCGACTGTGCGTTCCATTATTGATGACAGCAGTAATGTAAGTGCCATGACTGTGGGAACAGATGATAACTGTATCGTTGAGGGGGATCTGGAACTGATCGATGAAGGGAAACTGCGTTTTACACAGCTGTATGACAAAGAAGATAAAGTAACGGTAGGCGAACAGGTGGTTACATCCAATATCAGTGAGAAATACGTAGAAGGACTGTTTATTGGATATGTCAGTGAGATTGAACTGGATACGAATAATCTGACAAAATCAGGAACGATCGTTACACCGGTAGATTTTCAACATCTGAAAGATGTATTTGTAATTACTGACAACAAGCAGGATTCCACAGAGGAAGGAGCAGAGAAATGAAAAGTAAGATCGTTTTGTTTTTTACGATCATTATCTGTTTTCTGATGCAGTCAACGGTACTGCACCTGATCTCTATTGGTTCGATCACACCGAATCTTTTACTGATTCTCTGCGTATCTATGGGGCTTATGCGTGGTCGCAAGAGTGGTCTGTGGACAGGATTTTTCTGTGGATTACTTGTGGATCTGTTTTATGGCTCTGTGTTTGGTTTTTATGCGCTGATCTATATGTATGCCGGTTTCTTCAGTGGTTATGCATTCCGTATCTATTATGACGATGATATTAAAGTACCGATGGTTTTGACTGCAATCATGGATCTTTTGTATAATCTGGCTGTTTATGCTCTGCAGTTTTTGCTTCGGGGCAGACTTGGACTGGGGGTATATTTTACCCGTATTATTGTACCGGAGATTTTTTATACAGTCTTTCTGACGATGATCATATACAGAGTGTTTCATTATATTAATTATCATTTTATGAGTCCAACCAGGAAAGAAAGTGAGTCTATTTGGGTATTAAAATAAAAAAGCTTATCAAAAAAATTCAGTTAAAAAGAACAACAGTACTGTTACTTGTATTTATTCTCATGGCGTTTGTTCTTGTGCGAGAGCTGTTTAACCTGCAGATCATTCAGGGTGAGAATTATATAAATGAATTTCAGACACGAACGACCAAAACACGTGTGCTTAAGAGCACACGTGGTAATATATATGATAAAAACAACAAGCTGATTGCATCCAATGTACTGTCCTATTCGCTGACGTTTGAAGATAACGGAACTTACGACAGTACTCGCCAGAAAAATCTGACATTAAATGGAGTTGCATATAAAGTTTTGCAGATTCTTGCGTCGAACGGAGATCAGTTGTCGAATTCTTTCCATATTAATCTGGATAAGAATGGCGATTATGCATTTGATGTGGAAAATGGATTTACGCTGAAGCGTTTTAAGGCAGATATTTATGGCCATGCACTGATTGATGACCTGACGGAGGATGAAGCTTCTGCAACTGCAGAGGACATGATGGCATATCTCAGTGGTAATAAGGGATTTTCGATTGTTCTGTATGGTGACGATGCCTATACAGATGAGGAATTGAAACAGTATGGTCTTCCGAAAGAGCTGACAAAACAGGAAATTCTTGATATTGCGATTATGCGCTACGAACTGAGTACAAATAGTTTTCAGAAGTATATGGCTGTTACGATCGCAACGAATGTCAGTGAGAGTACTGTGGCTGCAGTGATGGAGAATCAGAGTGAGTTGCAGGGAATTGATGTTCTGGAAGATTCTGTACGTCAGTATGTAGATGATGAGAGTATGGGACCGCTTCTGGGTTATACCGGTCGGGCATCTGCTGAAGAACTGGAGAGTCTGAAGAAAGAAAATCCGGATTATTCTAATGATGCGATCGTAGGTAAGGCCGGCATTGAGCAGTATATGGAACTGGAACTGCAAGGCAAAGACGGTCAGGAGACTGTGACAGTCGACAACCTTGGTAAAGTCCTCAAGATTGATGAGGATACAACAGTAGAGCCTGTTGCCGGAAATGATGTATATCTTTCGGTTGATTCGGACTGGCAGAGTGCCATTTACCAGATCCTGAAACAGCGTGTAGCGGGTATTCTTCTGAATAAGATTGAAGCGGTAAAAGAATACGACTATAAAGGCGAGAATGATGCCAGTAGGATTGTTGTTCCGATTTATGACGTATATAATGCACTGATATCAAACAGTGTGATCGATATTGACAAATTCAGCAGTGATGAGGCATCTGATACAGAAAAAAATCTTTATGCCAAATTTCAACAAAAGCAGCAGGAAGTTTTTGATACAATAACTAACAGGCTGACAAGTGCTGATCCGCCGGCCTACAAAGATGAAAGTGCAGAGGTACAGGAATATCTTACGTATATCTGTGATACGATCCTGCGAGATACCCTGGGTGTGATCAATAAAAATGAAGTGGATACCTCAGATGCGACATATCAGGCGTGGGTAAATGACCAGAGTATCAGTCTGAAAGATTATCTGAATTATGCAGCCAGTCAGAACTGGATTGATATTTCGGCAATCTCACCAAAAGGTGAATACCTTGATTCAGAAGAAATATATCAGGCTCTGACAGAGTATATTACGGATTATCTGAAGACAGATACCGGATTTTCAAAGCTTTTGTACAAATATCTTCTGATGAATGATCAGATTTCAGGACAGGATATCTGCCTGGTGCTTTATGAGCAGGGAGTACTTTCAAAAGAAGACGACTGTTATGCAAACCTTGCATCTGGTGCGATGTCTGCATATGATTTTATGATCAACAAGATTTCCAATCTGGAGATTGAGCCTGCGCAGCTTGCACTTGCACCATGTTCTGCATCAGCAGTCATTACAGATGCCAAAACAGGAAAAGTACTTGCTTGTGTATCTTACCCGGGATATGACAACAATCGCCTCAGTAATAATATGGATACCAGTTATTACACAAAGCTTGCGCTGGACAAGTCCAGTCCTTTCTTTAATAAAGCAACACAGCAGACGACAGCACCTGGTTCTACATTAAAACTTCTGTCGGCGGTTACCGGTATGATGGAAGGTGTGATTGACGATGGTACCTATTTTGACTGTACTGGTGAATTTGATCTTGTAACACCGTCTATTTTCTGTTGGAATAAGCAGGGACACGGATCGCTGGAGATTACAGGTGCGATTGAACAGTCCTGTAACTATTTCTTCAACATGGTCGGATTCCTTGCAGGAAAGAATTCAGACGGGGAGTTTTCGGAGAATCTTTCTCTGACCAAACTACAGAAATATGCATCAGAATTTAATCTGGATAAGAAAACGGGAATCGAGATTTCTGAGGCCAGCCCTCATGTATCTGACAGTAAAGCTGTTCCATCTTACATTGGTCAGGGTAATCATTTGTTTACAACCAGCCAGCTGGCACGTTATGCTACAGCACTTGCTACATCCGGAACGGTTTATGATCTTTCTCTGATGGATAAAGTTACAGATTCACAGGGGAAGACATTAAAAACTTATGATCCTTCTGTGGCAAATCAGATGAGTGATGTTCCGGATAATGTATGGAATGATATTCATGAAGGTATGCGTCGGGTAGTTGAAACCCACGAACAGTTTAACGGACTGGGTGTGACACTTTCCGGTAAAACAGGTACTGCCGAACTGGATATTTATCATCCGAACCATGGCCTTTTCATTGGATATACAACATCTTCAGATACATCTGAACCGGAGTATTCGATTGCAGTGCGAATTGCAAATGGGTACACCTCAGGAAATGCCTGTCTGACAGCTAATGATATTTTGAAATACATATACAATCTGGCAGATGAAGATACCATTCTGACAGGCTATGCCTCCAGTGATACCAGCAACACATCGAACGACTGATGTATACGACAGTTTGTGACTGCCGTATACCAAAACCACATAAGAGAATACCAGAAGCCTGGAAATATCTTTGAGGAGGAAAGAAAAATGGGAGAAGTCATTGTAGTAACATCCGGAAAAGGTGGTGTGGGCAAAACGACCACAGTTGCCAATATCGGAACGGGACTGGCGATGCTTAACAAAAAAACAGTTGTAGTGGATACTGACATAGGATTGCGCAATCTGGATGTTATTCTGGGACTGGAAAACAGGATTGTATACAATCTGGTGGATGTTATCAATGGAAGTTGCAGGATGAAGCAGGCACTGATCAAGGATCGAAGATATCCGGATCTGTTTCTTTTGCCGTCTGCACAGACTAAAGATAAATCTGCAGTGTCTCCGGAACAGATGATCAAACTGACGGATGAACTCAGGGAAGAGTTTGATTATGTTCTGTTAGATTGTCCGGCGGGGATTGAACAGGGTTTTCGCAATGCAATCGCCGGGGCGGATAAAGCAATTGTTGTTACGACTCCGGAAGTTTCGGCCATTCGTGATGCAGATCGTATCATAGGACTTCTGGAAGCTTCTGATCTGAGAGACATTCATCTGATCATCAACCGGCTCAGACCAGATATGATTGCCAGGGGAGATATGATGTCTGTAGATGATGTAACAGAAATACTTGCGGTAAATCTGCTGGGAACACTTTTGGATGACGAACAGATTGTGATTGCTGCCAACCAGGGAGAACCGCTTTCCGGGCAGAAATCCCAGGCAGAGGAAGAATACCGAAATATCTGCCGTAGACTGTTGGGTGAAGATGTTCCATTTATGGAACTGCAGCAAAAAAAGAGTAAAGGCATGCTGAAAAGACTGAGTGAGATCTTTCATAAGTAACAGTCTTTTGCCTGAAAAGGAGGGTATTCCAGTGAAACCTTTTGGTCAGATAAAAGGTCGTTCCGCGGAATATGCCAGAGACAGAATGAAACTTCTGTTGGTTTCTGAACGGATCGACTGCTCTCCACAAATGATAAGCATGCTGAAAAAGGATTTAATTCATACGGTCAAAAAATATATCTCTGTAGATGAGACGAGGGTGCGTGTGCAGATTACGCAGGAACCGCTTGCACTCTACGCTGAGATACCCGTATGTACCCAAAAGGAACAAAGGACAAAATGATTAAACAGTATAAATTACGATTTTACAATTTCAGACTGGTGCTCTTTCTTTTGACGATCAGTGTGATGGGAATTATTCTTGTAGGAAGTGCAAGAGAAGATCTGAAATCAAAACAGCTGGCCGGAGTGATCCTGGGACTGATCATTATGGTAATACTGTCATTGATTGATTATTCCTGGATATCGAATTTTCAGTGGATCATGTATGGTGCCAACATTGTACTTCTTTTGATTGTGCGCCTTTTTGGAGATTCTGCAAATGGTGCCGCTCGATGGATTGATTTTGGATTTATTCGATTTCAGCCTACAGAATTATCGAAGATTATTATCATATTATTTTTTGCCAGGTTTTTCATGGACCATGAAGAAGATCTGAATACATTTAAGACTTTGGCTAAATCGGTATTACTTCTGGCTGTTCCGCTGTTTCTGATCTATGAACAGCCAGATATGAAGAACACGCTGATGTTGCTGGCAGTATTCTGTATACTGATCTATATCGCCGGATTAAGTTATAAGATTATTGGAGGTATGTTTCTGATCATTATTCCGCTGGCAATCATTTTTATATCAATTGTAGTACAGCCGGATCAGAACCTGATCAAGGATTACCAGAGAAAACGTATTATGGCATTTCTGTATCCGGAAAATGATGAGTACAGCAATGATATTGAACAGCAGAATAACTCTAAGACTGCAATCGCTTCAGGAGAACTGATCGGTAAGAAATTATCAGGAGATAAAGAAGGTGCGTCGGTAAATGATGGAAACTTTGTATCTGAGAATCAGACAGACTTCATTTTTGCGGTTGCCGGTGAAGAGTATGGCTTTATGGGGTGCTGCAGTATTGTCCTATTGCTTTTGGCCATTTCGATTGAATGTATGCGGATGAGCCTGCGAGCGAAAGATCTGTCCGGCAAGATCATATGCTGCGGTATGGCAAGCATCATATCACTGCAAAGCTTTTTGAACATATGTGTTGCCACAGGAATCGCACCGAATACCGGTACACCGCTTCCGTTTGTCAGTTATGGTCTTACATCACTGGTCAGTCTTTATATCGGAATGGGACTTGTGTTGAATGTTGGCCTTCAGAGCAGTGCATATAATAAAGAAATCCGCAGGAAATCGATAGACCAGAAAGAGGATTATTTATGATAAAGAAACAAAAAGGAAGAACATCTGCAGGGGCAGAACGAAGAACGGCAGGAGCTGATAGACGATCGGTCAGACCGGACAGGCGTACGGCAAGGCCAGAATCAGTGCACGGAGTTCGGCAGCAACCTCAGAAACGTAAGGCTAAAACTTCTGCCAGAATGCGCAAAATGCGTAAAAAACGAATAAAGAATACAGTTCTTCTGGTAGTATTGATGCTTATACTGATTTGTGGAGCAGGAATTCTTCTACAAGTTTTTCGTGGTGGAATTGGTTCCGGCCCTGTAATGGCATATAGTACAAGTAAGGAGTTTCAGCATCGGAATATGGCTGGAACAAGCCAGAAGGCAAAGGCTTTTGCGGCAGATCTCTGTGTGGTATCCGGGGATCAGTCCATGGATTCTGTTTCGCTGGAACAGGATCAGAAAGGCGTCCTTCTGAATCTTAAGGACGAATCTGTATTATATGCAAAGGGCGCTTATGATAAAGTGTATCCGGCAAGTATTACCAAGATCATAACGGCACTTCTTGCGTTTAAGAACGGCAATATGGATGATGTGGTAACGATCACACAGGAGAATGTCACACTTGAAGAAGGCTCCCAGGTTGTTGGGTTCCGGGAGGGGGATCAGGTGACTATGGATCAGCTGGTACATTGCCTGCTGGTTTACTCGGGAAATGATGCGGCTTCTGCGATTGCAACTCATGTAGGTGGGTCTACAGAGAATTTTGTGGCGATGATGAATGAATATGCAGCACAGCTTGGTTGTACCGGTACACATTTTACCAATCCACATGGATTACAGGACGAGAATCATTATACGACACCATATGATATTTACCTGATGTTGAAGGAAGCATTAAATTATCCGGAATTTACGGAGATCACACAGCTTCCGAGTTATACAGTGACCTTCCAGCACAGCGATGGATCAGAAGAGAGCGTATCGCTCACGGCGACGGATCATTATCTGACCGGAGAGGCAAATGTACCAAAGGGTGTAACCGTTCTTGGTGGAAAGACGGGAACGACAAGCAGTGCAGGTAACTGTCTGGCACTGCTCAGTCAGAATTCTTATGGTGCACCGTATATTTCCATTGTGATGGGTGCATCTACCAAAGAGATTCTTTATCAGCAGATGACCTCTCTTCTTGAAAATATTAATACAATGTAAATGAAGCAATTTGTAACCTCCGGGGCAGTTCCCGGAGGTTTTTAATATAAATACGGAAAAATAAAGAAATATTCATGCTATTTGGAAAAAGTAACAAAAAAAGATAAATTACTCTTGAATTTTGAAACAAGTTGCACTATAATATTAACCATATTCAACATTGTTTTTATTCAAAATTATATATTGTGTCTAAGGAGGAAAACAGCATGGTTGAACTGATCGTAGGAAAGAAAGGCAAAGGCAAAACAAAAGTACTGTTAGACAAAGTGAACGGCGCAATTAAAGAGGTAAATGGCAGCATTGTTTACTTAGACAAAAGCACAAAACATATGTATGAACTGAATAACAAAGTTCGTCTGATTGATGTATCTGTATATCCGATTAAGAATGCAGATGAATTTGTTGGATTTGTATGTGGTATCATTTCACAGGATCATGACCTGGAGCAGGTTTATCTTGATAGCTTCCTGACAACAGCCAAACTGGAAGGCAAGGATGTTACAGGTGCACTGGAGCAGCTGATCGCGGTAGGAGAGAAATTTAACGTAAAATTTGTTATAAGTATGTCTCTGGATAAAGAAGAGGTTCCTGAATCTCTGCAGGATAAGATTGTAACTGCTTTATAAAAGTAAAAAAGAATTTGGGATTTGTCTTTTATGTGATTAACTACATAAGATGGGGTAAGATAAAGGGATTCTGTTGGGGGACAGAATCCTTTTTCCATGAAGAGAACGTAAAGCGCGATAGAAAAGAATTTTTGTCAAAATTTTTGAAAAAATTTGTTTTATGCCCTTGACGAGTGAAAAAAACCATGCTAGTATGTAACAGATGCCGCACAGAGAGGTTTAAGCGCATGAGTATAGAACTCATTCCACCATATCTGGCGAGTAAAGTTTATAGGAGGTGCCACAGATGTACGCAATTATTGCAACAGGTGGTAAACAGTACAAAGTTGCCGAGGGCGACGTAAT
>CAKRPO010000040.1 GCA_934378195.1 uncultured Blautia sp. | reverse complement strand
CAAGAAACATTCCTGGGAGCATCTCGACACGGCACGATTGAAATACTATTCAGAATACGGAACTGATCAGAAGCTCCAGAAGCAGTGCCGGGCAGTGGTTGAGGGTCAAGTGACCATGTCATCGGATATGTTACATAAACTTGCGGATGCACTTACTCCAAAGATCAACCTGATCATGAACGTGGAATATCAGACTATGAGGAAACATTCCAAGACTTACCAGCTGGTACCGTTCCGGGATAACAGTTCAAAACTGACTGCTCAGAGAATTTATGATTATCTGGATAACCGGAAGATCATAGCAGATTATCTTACTCAGTATGTGTTCCGGATGGTAAAACCGGACGGGGATGTGAATAAGTCAAGACGTGAACTGTGTGCATTCTGGTCAGCACTTCGTAGCTGCAGGATGGTAGACGTAAACGTGAGAACAAAAGATGTGAAGCTGATTCGTCAGTACTGTCGGAAGCTCAACAGCGAGATCATGAAGAAACGAGTCATAAACGCAGCCATAACACTTGGAATCTATACGAGAGGAATTAACCAGGATACCGTAGTACAGGATTGTGTAGAAGCACTTTGCCAGTTAAATGATAATGACATCCATGATGCTTTTCGCTACAAAAAGAAAAAAGCCCGCCAATTCAATGCGAGTGAACTGGCGGAAACTTATGTTAGTAGCGATACCCATGAGTATCAGGTTGTAAACATCAATACTGGTGAATTACTTACTGACATAATACCATAAGGATCCTGCGATTACAATAATAAAAATGTATCTCAGAAGTCATGCTGCAGCATTCTGATCAGAAGAAACTGCAGAGAAAAATGAGATACAAAAGGGGGCATACTTATGAACATATCCCTAAAACAGGGTTATGATATGTTTATCTTTGACCGTGAGACATACTGCAAAGAGAAAACGATCCAGAATTATAAAAATACATTATCCTACTTTTTCAAATTCATGGAACAGGATCGGGGCTGTTCTATTTCAGAGATCCCCCTGGATTCCGTTTCAACAATGGATGTAAAAAAATATGTTGTATCTTTACGGTCAAAAAACAAGCTGGAAGATCATCCATTTAAACCGACCGTAGATCATCCAATAACCAAAAGATCTATTAAAACTTACTCTGTTGATGTCCGGACATTCTTTCATTTTCTTTATGACAATGAATACATAGAAAAAGACATCATGAAAGGCTTTAAGATTATCAAACCTGAAAAGAAACTTGTTCTTCCATTGTTTCAGGGTGAAGTCGATATGATCGACCATTTATTTAACCAGAAGACTTACCGGGGACTTCGCAATTATTGCATTGTCCATCTGATGATTGATGAGGGGCTTCGTTCCGGGGATATTGTAAATCTGACGACCAGATCTGTGAACTTTGATGAGAACTATGTCATTGTTCTGGATGGCAAGGGAGATAAAGACAGGATCGTTCCTCTGGCAAAGAGACTTCGGCAGCCATTATATAAATACCTGACATTTCACAGGCCGTATACATCAGAACATGACTTTCTCTTCTGTTCTCTCAATAATCCGGAAGAACCTTTTTCACTGGATGCAATGAAATCACTCTTTGCCCGGATCAAAAGGGAAACAGATCTGAAAAGACTAAAACCGCACCTGCTCCGGCATACCTTTGCAACTTCGTTCATCCTGGGCGGTGGAGATCTTGAATCCCTGCGGCTGTATCTTGGACATGTCAGCATTGAAACAACACAACAATATCTGCATCTTGCTAACCTGTATTCCCGAATGGGATCAGATATCTACAAGCTGGATGGTATCTTTTTTAGATCCTATTATTCACGGTTTACATAATGAATCTAAGGTGTCGGGCATCTTTGTCAAGACAAAAAGAAACCCTCTGGAAACTTGATTTCCAGAGGGTTTTACGTGCGTTAGAGGATTCGAACCCCCGACCTTTTGGTCCGTAGCCAAACGCTCTATCCAGCTGAGCTAAACGCACATTTTATTTACTTGCAAGCTCTTGTCGCTCGCAACAAAATGTATTCTACTGTATATCACATAATTTGTCAACACTTTTTTCAATTTTTTTCAAAAAAATTTATTTTTTCTTTTCCGCTACTTTTTGTATAATAAATTTGCTTCCTTTCACAGGGAATGATACAATGCAATCAGAGGGATTTTTCCTTTTATTTTTTTGCATAACTGCAAACACTATGCCTTAGAAAAATTACTGTTCTCAGCAACAGAATATAAGCTACAGGAGATACAATATGTCTTTTATCAGCGTATTTGATGTAATGGGACCGAATATGATCGGTCCTTCCAGCTCTCATACAGCCGGAGCTGCCCGCATTGGTTTTCTCGCCCAGAAAATGATCAATGGTCCACTGAAAAAAGTTGAATTTACATTGTATGGATCTTTTTCCAGAACTTACAAAGGCCATGGTACTGACCGTGCACTTCTCGGTGGTATTATGGGATTTTCCACGGATGATATGCGTATCCGCAACTCCTTCGAGATTGCAGAAAAAAAAGGCCTTGAATTCATTTTTACACCAAATGAACTGGAAACAGATATCCACCCAAACACGGTTGACATCCATATGCTCAATGCCAACGGCCAGGAATTGACTGTCCGCGGAGAATCTCTTGGCGGCGGCAAAGTCCGTATTGTAAGGATCAACTCTGTACAGGTTGATTTCACAGGCGAGTACAGTGCCGTGATCGTAACACATCAGGATAAACCCGGCGTTGTAGCCTATATCACCAAGTGTCTCAGCGATCGAAATGTAAACATTGCTTTCATGCGCCTTTTCAGAGAATCCAAAGGCGAAATTGCTTACACGATCGTAGAATCCGATGGACGTCTTCCAGAAGATATCGGCCTCACGATCCGCCAACATGAAAATATCCACGAAGTTATGATCGTACAGATGTAGGAGGAACACAATGAAAGAATTTAGAAATGCAAAAGAGCTTCTGCTTTTATGCGAAGAAAAAGCGCTTCCAATCTCTGAGATCATGCGCCAGAGAGAAATCATCATCGGAGAAATGCCAGAACAGGAAGTTGATTCTCGTATGACACGTGTACTTGAAATTATGAAAGAGGCCGCATTTTCGCCCCTGGAACACCCTGTGAAATCCATGGGTGGTTTGATCGGCGGTGAATCCAAAAAACTTTTTCAGCATCAGACCTCTGGGAAAGGAATCTGCGGTGACCTCCTTGAAAAAGCGATCACCTATGCCATGGCTACTCTGGAAACAAATGCATCCATGGGACTGATCGTTGCTTCACCAACTGCAGGCTCCGCCGGGATTGTACCAGGACTTCTGCTCGCCCTCCAAAAAGTTTATAACTTTTCTGATGCTCAAATACAAAAATCACTTTTTAATGCCGGTGCTATCGGTTATCTTGCCATGCGAAATGCTACAGTTGCCGGTGCTGTCGGCGGCTGTCAGGCAGAAACCGGTATCGCTGCTGCCATGGCTGCATCCGCTGCCACAGAGCTGATGGGCGGTACTCCGGTACAGTGTACCTACGCCGCTTCCACCGTGCTTATGAACATGCTCGGACTTGTATGTGACCCGGTTGGGGGTCTGGTGGAATATCCATGCCAGAACCGTAATGCGGCCGGCGTTGCTAACGCTCTCGTTGCCGCTGAAATGGCACTGTCCGGAATCACACAGCTGATTCCTCTCGACGAGATGATTGCCACCATGTACACTGTTGGCAAAAAAATGCCAGCGGAATTACGTGAGACTGCACTCGGCGGCTGTGCAATCGCACCATCTGCATGCGAATCCTGTCATATGTGCAGCTAACTACAATTTTTTTAACACTCCATGCTGTCTTACAAGACTTCCGAAGATTTCATTTGCACTAATTATGGCTGTAATCATTCTGTCTGAGCTCCCTTAGAAGCGAGTTTATGATTACAGCCATTAATAGATGGATGAATGAAATCCGGAAACTCAGTCCGTCTCAAAAACAGATCTGTTATTATATTTCATTCATTCTTTTATATATTTTATTTATTCGCCATCTGTAGTACTATCAGCGCTGTCACTACTGTCTGCACTGGAATCTTCTGTAGAAGTCTCATCTTTTTTATCTGCTGCCTTAGTGTCAGCGTCTTTCACATCTTCCGGTGCCCCTGCATTCATAACTACAACAGCCGTTGCATTTCCATCTGCATCCAGAGTCACTTTAATCGTATCGCCAACCTGAATATCTGTCAGGGCAATTGCCTCTGTCTTCATCTCAGGAGCCTGACCATCCTCCGGTTTCTGATCATCAGACTTATCAGCTGCCTTAGTGTCATCTGCTTTCGCATCAGCACTATCAGTTTCTGTCTCATCAGTATTTTCTGCATCTGTCGTATCATCTGCCTTCTCATCCTTGCTGTCTGTATCAGAACTGTCTGATGCAGCTGTGTCCTCTGGTTTCTCGCCATCCTGCGGTGCCTGACCATCTTCCGGTTTCTCCGGAGCTGCCTGTTTCTCGTAAGTTGTAGTATCCGTTACTTTGATTTCCTGAGAGGTACCTGTCAAATCCAGCATAGATGGAGCTTCTCCATCCGGAGCCCCCATGGAATCATCCGGCTGCGCATCTTTATTGTCTGCATCAGAAGTATCTGCTGTATCCTCTGCTGCCGCATCCTCGGATTCGTCTGTGCTGTCCGCATCCTCCTTGGAATCTTCCGCATTATCTGTCGAGTCATCTTTCGCATCCTTTGCATCCTTCGGTGCCTCTCCATCGCCCGGCTGCTGGCCTTCTTTCAAAGTTCCTACATTGATTGTAATGCTGTCTTCTCCAACTGCTGTAACTTCACCATAAACTTCTGTACTTTCCACAGAATTATCGGTCGTTGCAGAAGCATCCTCGGAATCAGCGGTCTCATCAGCTGCTGCCTCTGTCGTTGTATCAGTTGCCGCATACGCCATATTTACAGATGTAAGTGCCATTGTCAGTCCCAGAATCATTGCTGCATATTTACGTTTCATAATAAATCCTATCCTTTCTTCATATCAGTTTTATATCTGTATTTGTTGTTTACAAGTGATACTATAAAGAAAAGCTGTGTTTCCTTTGTGACAGAAAAAAGGAGATCGTGTGAATTAACTTTAAGCAAACCTTAATAGTTATCAGCTCTCAGACATAAGAAAAGCCCATAGCATTTGCCATGAGCTTTACCTAAAATCAATTACATTTAATTTCGTCTCAAAGCCTCGATCGGGCTTAGCTTCGCAGCCTTCTTCGCTGGATAGATTCCAAAAAATACACCGACCGCACAGGAGAAAAGTGTTGCCGCCAGAATCACTGTCGGGCTGATTCCCGGTGTGATCGTCATTCCCATGCTTCCACTCATGATCGAACAGATTCCATAACCTGCAAGAATTCCAAGAATAATTCCAAGCACGCCTCCCATAACTGTAAGGATTGCCGCTTCCGCAAGGAACTGTAACATAATAGAAGAGGTCTTGGCGCCAAGTGATTTACGGATTCCAATCTCACGTGTTCTTTCTGTAACAGATACCAACATAATATTCATAACACCGATTCCACCTACCAAAAGAGAAATTCCGGCAACAAATGAAATAAATGCCGTCACCATACCGAGCATTTCATTCATTGACTGCAGGACATCCTGGAAACTCTGCACATGAAAATAGTCTTCCCCTGCGCACTGATGACGTTTCTCCAAAAGATGCACGACCTGATCTGCAACGATCTGTGAATCCAGTGTCTTGTCTGCCTGAACCACTGTAATGGAATAAAATTCATCGGTTCCACCCACAAGATCATCCATAGAAGAATACGGAACGTTTACCGTAACCGGCATTCCATCATATGTATAGCTTACAAAAGTACCATTTTCTTTCTGCGTGGTAACACCTATAATACGAAACGTTTTGGAAGAATCATAACAAGTAATATCAAGGCTCATACCAACAACATCATCTGTACCAAACAACTGCTTCGCATCTGTATCTGAGATTACACATACGTTTTTGCCCTCTTCAATCTCTGCTTCGCCAAAATAACTTCCATATTTCATATCGGAATTATTGATCATTTTGGCATCGGGACCTTCACCTGTCAGCATGATAGAAAAATTCCCCTTACCGGTCACCGTTTCACCATCGTAATTGTTTGAAACACTGACACCACCTACTGTATCGAGCTTACGGATTTCCTGTACATCATCCGGTGTGATCCATTCATCTTCGGTCATGGCATCACTACTGATGTCAATGGCAATCAGTCCTGAGCCAATTCCATCAATCTCACTGTTCATCTGATTTTTTGTACCCTCACCGATTGAAACGATTGCAATAACAGATGCAATACCAATGATGATTCCCAACATCGTAAGGAAAGAGCGGCCTTTATTTGCCCGGATATTCTGAACTGCCATTTTTATATATTCATATAATCCGCCCATCAGATACCCTCTTCTGCATTATCTGTCTCTGTACTTTCCTCATCAGAAGATGTCGCTTCTACAGCTTCACTGTCTGTATTTTCACCATTTGCATCTTCAGATGCCGAAACAGCTTCTGCCTGCATGCCTTCTTCCAGTGAACCCAGATCACGAATAACCTCATCACCTTCCTGGATACCATCAAGTACTTCTACATATTCATCCGAACTGATTCCTGTCGTGATGTCTTTTCTGGTAATGATTCCATTCTCCAGAACATAACAGAAGGAACCCTCTTTTCCAATATTGACCACTTCTGACGGAAGCACGACAACATTCTCAGCCTCTTCTGCGTGAATCGTTACTTTCGCATCTACACCAAGGAAAATATCCTCATCCGGGTTCTTGATGCGAACATCTGCAGCGATCAGAGAAGCACCTTTTTCATTCTGAGTGGCAACATGACTGATACTTGTCACCTCTCCTTCATAAGTTTTCCCTGCAACCATAACATCTGCAGACTGACCTTCTTTTACTTTATCATAATCATATTTTGAAACGTTTATATTGACGTCTACTTTATCCGTATTCTGTAAAGTAAACAGTTCCATTCCAAGTGTTGTCGTTGCTCCCTCTACAACAGAAACCTTCGTAACAACACCGTTAAAATCCGCCTTGATTCCTTTCTTTGCAGCCTCTACCAGTTCCTGTGCAGACATCTGGTCCAGTTCAGAAAGATTGTTGGTGATCTCCATCTTCTCTTTTTCTTCCTCTGTCACTGCCCCCGGATCAGCCTCCGCAACTGCTTCCTGGGAAGAAAGTTTTGACTGCAGTTCTGCAAGATCATTGCTTGCCTTTTCAAGTTCTGTCTCCAGCGCAGTAGTATCAGCAGTCACTGTCGTATCCACAGTATCTGCCGCTGTCACATCCGCAGCTCCCTCTGATGTACCATCTGAAAAAGAATCAGAAGCTCCGGTAAAATCAGACATCACCGGCGCTGACGGTTTCTGTACCTTGTAGTCTTCATAAGCTGTTTTGGCATCCTGATAGGTAATCTGCGCATCACTTCGATTCTCTTCTGCCAGTGAAAGTTCACTTGCATTGGCATCGCTCTGGTCTACGGACCATGCCTGAAATGCCATCTGGTAACTGTTCTCCGCCTGGTTATAAGCTGTCTGTGCCTGGTTCATTTCGTCATTCAATGCATTCAGCGTATTCTGATAAGCAGGTAATGTCTTGTTCTGGTATGTATTTAATGCTGCATTATATTCTTTCTGAATTTCCTGCTGTTGTGCAGCCTGCGCAGCGGCTGCCTGAGCCTGCTTTTGTGCGGCTGCTTTTGCCGATGCAGCCTGGGCATTCACATTCGCCTGTGAGATTCTTGCTTTCAGGTTTGCCACATAATCTTCCTGCGCAGCAACCTGCTGTTTCAGGCTAGCCGCATCATCAGCTGCATTCTGCTGTTTCTGTACTGCTTCAGCTGATTTATTCAGAGTGTTTTTCATGTCCAATTTTCCGGACTCAACATTCAGATCAGCTTTCTTTGCTTCCCGCTCCAGATCTTTCTGATCAAACTCAATCAGCTTTGTTCCAGCCTTTACCGTTTCTCCCTCCTTCAGATCAGCAACATCCACTTTTGCATTGACTGGTGAAAAATATGTTTTTTGTTCTTCACTTGCCACTGTTCCACTGGTTTCTACAGTCTGCTGTACATTATCACGTACTGCTTTCACTACTTCTACCTGCGGAATTGCCGAATCCACTGCATTCATACTTCCATAAATATTAACTCCGGCTACTGCTGCCACTACCAGGACCCCGGCTCCGATCACCAGCTTTTTCCTGGACCTTTTCTTCTTCATCATGCTCCCTCCTGATCAAAATCCGGATTGATTGTATCCGATTCTATCTTTCCATCCATAATTCGTACAACGCGCCTTGCCTGCGCTGCAATTCCATTGTCATGTGTGATCAGAATCACGGTTCTTCCTGTTTTGTGCATCTTTTTCAGGATTGCAAGAATCTCCTTACTGGAAGCTGAATCCAGATTTCCGGTTGGTTCGTCTGCCAGTATGACCGGAGGCTGTGCAGCGATCGCTCTCGCAATCGCCACTCGTTGCTGCTGTCCACCGGACATCTCACTTGGTTTATGATCCATACGTTTCTCCAGACCGACCATCTTCAGTGATTCAATTGCCAGCTCATGTCTTGTTTTGCGGTCAATCCCACGATAAATCAGCGGCAATTCCACATTTTCAATTGCATTTAAATTTGCGATCAGGTTAAATCCCTGAAAGATAAATCCGATTTCACGATTTCTCACCTCTGATAGTTCATTGTCCGTCATTTCGGACACATCTGTTCCATTCAGATAATACTTTCCTGATGTAGGTACATCGAGACATCCAAGCATATTCATAAAAGTAGATTTACCGGAACCCGACTGACCGATGATTGCCACCAGCTCACCTTTTTTTATTTCAAGGCTTACATGATCCAGTGCTCTTACCTCATTTTCACCAGGATTGTAGATCTTGCAAAGGTCTTCCACCTTGATCAACGTATCATTCATATTCTGTATTCTCCTTTGATGTCACTGTATGCTTACAGCGTATTATGCATTTTCAAGAAATGCTCTGTATGCTTTCTTTGCTTCATAAATATCGGCTTTGCTCGTTACCTCCCATGGTGCATGCATGCTTAAGACTGCCACACCACTGTCAATAACATTCATTCCATAAAGTGCTGCAATATAGGCGATCGTTCCGCCGCCTCCAACATCGACTTTACCAAGCTCAGCTGTCTGGAAAGCCACATTGCTCTCGTCAAAAATACCACGTACTTTTGCCACATACTCTGCATTAGCATCGTTGGAACCGGATTTTCCTCTTGCTCCTGTAAATTTATTGAGAACGATTCCCCTTCCAAGATATGCCGCATTTTTCTTTTCAAAGCATTCTCCATATGCCGGATCATAACCTGCGCTTACATCTGAAGAAAGCATAAAGGAATTCTTAAGTGTTCTTCGAAGAGCCAGACCGCTATAGCAGCCCATTCCTTCCAGAAGCTCTGCTACGGTATTTTCAAAGAAATTAGACTGCATGCCAGTTGCTCCGACACTTCCGATTTCTTCCTTATCTGTCAGAAGACAGCAGCTGGTACGTTTCGGTGATTCCATCTCAAGCATAGCCACAAAAGAAGTATAGGCGCATACACGGTCATCCTGTCCATATGCTGCTACCATACTGCGGTCAAGACCGCAGTCACGTGCCTTACCTGCCGGTACGATCTCGAGTTCAGCAGAAAGAAAATCCTCTTCCTCTACATCGTATTTCTCTTTCAGGATACGAAGAACATTGTTTTTGACTGCCTCTTTTTTCTTCTCATCCATTTCCTCTTTCAGCGGTCTGCTGCCGATCAGAATATCAAGGTTCTCGCCCTCGATCACTTCTGCTGCTTTTTTCTGAAGCTGCTTGCCTGCCAGATGGATCAGAAGATCTGTGATATATACAACCGGATCATTTTCGTCTTCGCCAATATTCACATTCACTACACTGCCATCTTTCTTTGCAATCACACCATGAATTGCCAGTGGAAGCGCTACCCACTGGTATTTCTTTACACCGCCGTAATAATGGGTGTCCAGATATGCCAGGTCTGTATCTTCATATAAAGGATTCTGTTTCACATCGAGACGCGGGGAATCAATATGTGCTCCAAGAATATTCATTCCTTTTTCAATCGGTTCCTGTCCGATATGGAACATCGCCATAATCTTTTTCATGCCAACTGCATAGATTTTGTCTCCGGCCTTGATCTGTTCACCGGATGCAAGTTTCTCTTCCAGTGCAACATAACCTGCTGCTTCTGCCTCTTTTGTCAGTTCCATGACGCATTCACGTTCTGTCTTACCGGCATCCAGAAATGTACGGTAATCCTTTGCCAGTTTTTCCAATGCCTTTTCGTCTGCTTCTTCATATGAAAGCCATGCGTTTCTTCTTTCCATAATATATAAAACCACCTTTCGCCTGATTTTTAATTCATTTGATTTTCAAAATTCTTTCACTATTATAAAACAAACTTCTACGTATTTCTACATTCTTCCAGATTCTTAATAAAGATATAAGAATTGTATAAGAACTTCTCTGTTTATTATACCCTGAAATACTTGCGTTCTTTCCTGTCTCCGCACTATAATGATTTTGTTTCATTTATCACAGTATTTTCATAAAAACGCTGCAACATTTTTTTCATAAAGGAGTTTTTCATGCAACAGGCATCTGAATTAAAAACACAGCTTCAATCCATTCATCGCAAAAGTTATCCTGCTTATAAGTCTTTGAAGGGCAGTTATCAGTTTGACTGCTATATTCTTTCAATCGATCATGTACAGGGCGACCCTTTTGCTTCACCGTCTCACATCAGTGTCCATATTACATCCAAAGATGCAGATTTCCCGGCTGCGTATTGCAAAGATATTCTCACACGCACCACACTGGCAGATTATCTGATACGACAGTTTGAAAAACAGATTGAGCAATATACCTTCCGTGCCAGAGGATCCGGCAAAAGTGGTCTGATCTCCGTTAGTCACTGCGGTCAGGAAGTTCTTGCCCGCTCGGCCTGTGAGATTACAGACAAGGGCCTCACTGCCAGATTTTTTGTTGGTTTTCCTGCAAACGGACGTACCATTAATGCTGCCGAACTGGAAAAAATTCTCTTTGATTTTCTGCCCATTTGTGTGCAGAAAGCTTTTCTCTACCGAAATGTAAACAAAAAAGAACTGGAGCAGGCAATCTTTCTTGCAGAAGATCAGCAGGCGGTCAGAGACCAGTTGAAGGCCAGGCATCTCGTTGCATTCGTTGCCGATCACGCTGTCCTCCCAAGAGAAAGTGGCATTTCTTCCCGGCCAATGAGAGGTTCTGTTCCATTTATATCTCCGGAATCACTTCGTGTAACTATGAAGCTTCCACACAGAGGATCCATCACAGGAATGGGAATCCCACAGGGTATTACTCTTATTGTCGGTGGTGGTTATCATGGCAAATCCACGCTTCTCAATGCTCTGGAACTTGGTGTATACAATCATATTGCCGGCGACGGACGGGAGTATGTGATCACAGACGAGACAGCCCTGAAACTTCGTTCCGAAGATGGACGCTTTATCAAAGATGTAGATATCTCTCTGTTCATCAATGATCTGCCAAACAAAAAAGACACCCGTTGTTTTTCTACAACGGATGCCAGCGGAAGCACATCTCAGGCTGCCGGTATCATTGAAGGAATAGAAGCCGGAAGTAATGTTTTTCTTCTGGATGAAGATACTTCTGCCACCAACTTCATGGTCCGTGACACCTTCATGCAGGAAGTCATCTCCCGTGAAAAAGAACCGATCACTCCATTTCTCGAGCGTGCACAGGACCTGTACAAAAATACCGGAATCTCTACAATCCTGGTTGCGGGAAGTTCGGGAGCCTTTTTCCACATTGCTGATACGATCATACAGATGGATTGCTACCATCCTGTGGATATCACAGATAAAGTCAAAGAAATCTGTGGAAAATATCCTCTGACTCCAATCAAAGCACCGTCGTTTACCATGCCCGCAAGCAGACGTATCATGCAGAGAAAAATTCCAGCAGTCCGTTCACATGGACGTGGCGCAGATAAACCGGAACGTATCAAAATTAAAGTTCATGGAAAAGATGGATTTTCGATTGGAAAACAAGATGTGGATCTTCGATATATTGAACAGATCATAGATTCTGAACAGACAGCTGCCCTGGGACTGCTCCTGAAATACGCTCTGGAGCATCTGGCAGATGGACAGCGAACCATTCCAGAAATTGTTGATTACCTGCAGAAACAGATTCAGACCAGAGGCCTTACCGCTTTTGCAGACGGTTCCAGTCTGCCATGCGGGTATGCTGTGCCGAGAATTCAGGAAATCTATTCCTGCTTCAACCGATACCGTCGATAACGAAAACAGCCGCCCTCCTGACGTTTCTTGCCAGGTGGCGGCTGTTTAGTGTTCTGTTTTATTTTTTAGGGAAAGGAAAGAGTTCCGGCAACTCTTCCGGCATTGAAGTGCTACCGGATTTCTTAAAGGGGGTTTCCTTTAAGACAAATACATCATACAATATAAATGTGAGGAGTTTTTGTCCTTTTTCTAATATATTTCTAAAATTTCTAAAATAAATATTTATATTTGCTGATTCAAGTCGAACATCTGTGAGACTTCACGCGTGATTACAATCTTCTGCTAAATATCTTTTTATGCTTTTCGTTTATCCAGCTTTCTGGAGAGCATCATACCGATTCCCTGAAGGATCTGTACGAGCACTACCAGAATCACGATTGTCACAAGCATGATGTCTGTCTGATAACGGTAATATCCATAACGGATAGCGATATCTCCAAGTCCACCTCCACCGACCGTTCCTGCCATAGCGGAGTATCCAAGGATCGTTCCAACCGCAATGGTCACGCCTACGAGGAGGGAAGTTCTGGATTCTGCAAGAAGAACTTTCCAAATGATCGTCGGTGTTCCGGCTCCCATGCTGACAGCTGCTTCGATCACTCCCGGATCGACTTCTTTCAGGGAGGATTCTACCATTCGTGCGACAAACGGTGCTGCTGCGACTACAAGTGGCACGATCGTTGCAGTAGAGCCATATGTCTTACCTACGAGCAGTCTTGTAAGCGGAATGACCAGAATCAGAAGAATCAGAAACGGAATACTTCTGAGGATATTTACAATCACATCCAGTACTTTATAAACAACTGCATTTGGATGGATACCTTCTTTATCTGTTATTGTAAGGAGAATTCCAAGTGGAAGTCCCAGTACATATCCAAAAAAGGTGGATACAAGGGTCATATATAACGTATCTCTGGTTCCTTCCAGCAGCATCGTAATTGTTGCATTATCCCACATCAGACTTCAACTCCTCTACTCCCATATTTGTATCCTTCAGATACTGAATCATCTTATCTGCAATTTCCTCGATCTCAGGAAGCTGCAGGATCATTTCTCCTTCTGCCGCGCCACCAATATTCTTGGTATCCGCATACAGAATGTTGACCGGTGTCCGATAAGTCAGTACCAGATTTGCAATGACCGGTTCAAACGAAGATTTATCCTGAAAAGTAACACGAACCAAACGCTTGCCTTTCATTTCCTGTATCTGCGTTCTTCCGCTGAATACCAGCCTTCTTGCAGCTTCTGTCTTAGGACTTCGGAACAGTTCTTCTACAGTGCCGGATTCTACCAGTGTTCCGCTCTCCAGAACAGCAACGCGGTTACAGATTTCCTGTACAACGCTCATTTCATGTGTGATGACCACAACAGTAATCCCATAATCTCGATTGATTTCTTTGATCAGTTCCAGGATTGCTTTTGTCGTCTGTGGATCCAGGGCGCTGGTTGCCTCATCACAGAGCAGAATCTTTGGATCACTTGCCAGAACTCTTGCAATTGCCACTCGCTGCTTCTGACCACCTGAAAGCTGTGATGGATAAGAAAGAGCTTTTTCTTCCAGACCTACTACTTTCAGATATTCCAGAGCCTTTTTGCGTGCCTCCTTCTTACTGATACCTGCAATTTCCATTGGAAAACATACATTATCCAGTGCAGTTCTCTGCATGAGCAGATTAAAATGCTGAAAGATCATTCCTATATTCTGGCGTTCCTTACGGAGTTCTTTTTCGGAAAGCTCTGTAAGATTCTTACCATTTACCCGGACAGTTCCGGACGTTGGTCTTTCCAACAGATTCAGACATCGTACCAGTGTACTCTTGCCAGCACCGGAGAGACCGATTATGCCGAAAATCTCTCCTTTTTCTATGGAAAAACTGATGTTTCTGGCTGCCTCTACCGTTCCGTTTTTTGTAGAAAAGCTTTTGCAGAGGTTTTCTACCTGTATCATCGGTTCCATTTAAACTGCTCCTCCTGTTCCCTGGAAACATTTACATTTCAATCTTCAAAAGGTACAACTGCTCCGTCATATGTCTCATTGATGTAGTCTTTGATCTCATCAGATTTCAGAACATCTACCAGTGCTTTGATTGCTTCGTTGTCTTCATTTCCTTCTTTAACAGCAATGATATTCACATATGTTTTCGCTGCTTCAGAATCAGATGTTTCGTGAGCGATGGAGTCTTTGGATACAGAATATCCTGCCTGCAGTGCATAGTTTCCATTTAATACCACAAATGCAACTTCATCTTTGACACGGGAAACCTGTGCAGCTTCCAGCTCTTCAATCTGAATGTTCTTTGGATTTTCTTCAATATCTTTTACTGTTGCTTCCAGTCCTGCTCCGTCTTTCAGTGTGATCACACCGTTATCTTGCAGAAGAAGAAGCGCTCTTGCCTCGTTTGTAGTATCATTCGGAACCGCAATGGTATCTCCGTCTTCCAGATCATCCAGTGTTTTCTTTGTTCCAGGATAAATTCCAAATGGTTCATAGTGAATACCGCCGGCATTTACCAGGTGTGTTCCCTGTTCTTCATTAAAGTTGTCCAGGTATGGAATGTGCTGGAAATAGTTTGCATCAAAGTCGCCACTCTCAACTACCAGGTTCGGCTGTACATAGTCATCAAATACAGTGACTTCCAGATCCCATCCTTCTTTTTCGAGGATTGGTTTTGCTTCTTCAAGGATTTCTGCATGTGGTGTAGCAGATGCTGCTACTTTGATGGTTCCTTTTTCCGCATCAGCGCTTACAAAAACTCCGTTTGCTGTGATTGTTCCGATTGCCAGTGCTGCTGCAAGTGATACTGTGATAAATTTTCTGTTTTTCATAATAAAGTCCCTCTCTTTTTCATAAATTGGTTATTCTTACTTATCAATGATTTTCATTTTCTATATTCAATTTTTAATTTTCCATATTCATTTGTAAATGCGGATTGCCTGTCAGATCGTTACATTTCAGTCTCAAATTTCTGTTCAAGTCGAAAAAAAAACAGGAAACCCGTCGGATTTTCCTGTTTATGTAATCTACATTGTATCTCACCGATACATCTATATTCACATTCTCGGCATCGTATTCAGTCCATTTTGCACTGATTCTCCGATGCCCCAGGAAGTTTCCGATACGTTGAAGCATAATCTGACATACACATGCACATTCGCATTTCCTTATCCATCATACACATGACTTTTGTCTGTACTGCATTCTCTGTAAACATGATTCTTCCTCCTTAATGTTTTCTCTCGGTTTTTATTTCCTATATTTCCGATAGGTTTAATATACTACTACTTTTTAAATATGTCAACACCTTTTTTCATTTTTTATTTTTGCTTTGTTTTCCTTGCTTGACACTGTATTTTTATAATGATACCATGTAACTGGCTTTTAACTTGAATAAGGTAAAACCATGTTTCTTATAAAATATACTTACTATATAACAGGAGAATATATATGCAGAAAAAAGCAATCATCGCTATGAGTGGCGGAGTTGATTCCAGTGTAGCAGCTTACCTGATGGTCCAGGAAGGCTACGACTGTGCCGGTGCAACCCTGAAGCTTTATGATAATCCACAGTGCAGTTTTCCGGGACATCGTGCCTGCTGCACTCCGTCTGATACTGAAGATGCCAGAAGCGTTGCCGCACGACTTGGCATGCTCTACTACGTCTTCCCAATGCACGATGAATTCCGTCACAGCGTCATCGACAAATTTGCGGACACTTACCTTCATGGTGGTACCCCAAATCCATGTATCGATTGCAATCGTTTCCTGAAATTCTCTGCCCTTCTTGATAAAGCAAGAGAACTCGGTTGTGAATACATTGCAAGCGGACATTATGCACGCCGCGAACAGGATCCAGAAACAGGGCGCTTTATTTTGAAAAAAGGCCTCGACCCGACTAAAGACCAGAGTTACGTGCTCTATGCCATGACACAGGATCAGCTGGCGCACACTCTGTTCCCGCTTGGCGCTTATACCAAAAAAGAAATCCGGCATATTGCACAGGAACAGGGCTTTATCAATGCCGATAAACCAGACAGCCAGGATATCTGTTTCGTACCAGACGGAGATTACGCTTCTTTTATTGAACAATATACCGGACAGTCTTCCGAACCTGGTGACTTCGTAGATAAAGAAGGGAAAGTTCTCGGCAAACACAAGGGCCAGATTCATTATACGATTGGTCAGCGTCGCGGTCTTGGAATTTCCGCTCCGGAATCCCTCTATGTATGCGGCAAATCTCTGGATTCCAACAAAGTGATCCTCGGCGGCAAACAGGATCTGATGAGTTCCTGCTGCTACGTCAACGATATCAATCTGATTCCATGGGATCATCTCGACAAACCGATCAAATGCAAAGTCAAAACACGTTATCGTCAGCCGGAGCAGCCAGCCACTGTAGAACAGCTTGGTGACGATCTGCTCAAGATTACTTTCGATGAACCACAGCGTGCCGTCACTCCGGGACAAGCTGCAGTCCTTTATGATGGAGATATGGTTCTTGGCGGAGGAACGATTCTTCCGGAAGGTCTTGCTTCCAAATAGGCTATTTTTAATGTAATAGGAACATTACGGAGTAATTTCCTACTACATTAAAAGCACCTCACAGTTCTCTATCCTGTGAGGTGCTTTTTTTCATACGCGCTCTATTATCCCATCTGTACAGTTACATGATATTCTTTCTTGCCAGGAGTCAGTGGAATCTGATTTCCGGCAATTCTTTCACCATCTACTTCAATCCAGCTGACACCTTTCTCTACGCCCTCCGGTTTGTGAATCTCAATGTGATATTCTGCATCTCTGAAACGGCGGTCTACTTTGAAATCGCCAAATTTTCCCGGAAGACACGGATCTACGACAAGTCCGTCATATCCCGGCTGAATACCAAGAAGTGCCTGGGACAGGTTTACAAAGGTCCATGCTGCTGTTCCGGTCAGCCAGCTGTTCTTTGCTTCTCCAAATCTTGGAGCATCTGCACCGGCCACCATCTGTGAATATACATATGGTTCTGTCCGGTGAATATCACTGATCTCTTCGATATAAGACGGACAGATCTTGCGATAGATTTCAAATGCGCGGTTGCCTCTTCCGATGACGGTCTCTGCAATGGAAATCCATGGATTATTATGGCAGAAAATACCTGCATTCTCTTTATATCCCGGCGGATAGGAAGAAATCTCTCCAAGTTCGAGATGATATCTGGTATATGCCGGCTGCAGGATCATGATTCCATATTTTGTCTCAAGATGTTCATGTACAGAATCCAGTGCCTTCTCTGCCAGACCTTCTTCTTTGCCAATTCCTGCCATAACACAGAATCCCTGCGGCTCAATAAAGATCTTGCCTTCTTCACACTCTTTTGATCCAACTTTTTCAGACTGTGCATCATATGCACGGATAAACCATTCTCCGTCCCATCCTGCATCCAGTACTGCCTGATACATATCATCAACAGCTTTCTCTGCTTCTCCCGCCAGTTCCTCGCGTCCGGTACGTCTGCAGAGTTCCTCAAATTCTTTTCCATATTTTACAAACATGCCTGCAATAAATACAGATTCTGCGACTGGTCCTTCTGATGGACCTGTTGTCTGGAAAGATTCTCCCGGTTCGCTGGAGAAGCAGTTCAGATTCAGGCAGTCATTCCAGTCTGCTCTGCCGATCAGAGGAAGTTTGTGCGGTCCAAGATGTGTCACCGTGTAATGGAAAGATTTTTCCAGATGTTCAAACAGCGGAACTTCTGAACCTTTCTTACAGTCAAACGGTACCTGTTCATCAAGAATACCATAATCACCGGTTTCTTTAATATATGCCGCCACTGCTGCGATCAGCCATAACGGATCGTCATTAAATCCACTTCCGATATCCAGATTTCCCTGTTTGGTCAGCGGCTGATACTGATGGTAAGCACTTCCATCCGGGAACTGTGTAGATGCAATATCGATGATTCTCTCCCTTGCACGTTCCGGAATCAGATGTACAAATCCCAGAAGGTCCTGACAGGAATCACGGAAACCCATACCTCTTCCTGTTCCGGATTCATAATAGGATGCGGATCTGGACATATTGAAAGTCACCATGCACTGATACTGGTTCCAGATATTCGCCATACGATCAATGTGTTCATTCGAACTGGATACTGCAAAACGCGCCAGCAGATTTTCCCAGTAAGTATTCAGCTGGTCAAAAGCAGCCATTGCTTTTTCCATTGTGTCAAATCTGTTGAGCAGCACTTTGGCCGGTGCCTTGTTGATGATTCCTGGTGCTTCCCATTTATCATCTGCCGGATTCTCACAGTATCCCAGCATAAAGACAAATTCTTTTTCTTCGCCCGGTGCCAGTGTCAGCTCTATCTGATGTGCTGCGATCGGATACCATCCACTTGCGATAGAATTGGTACATTTTCTGCTTCGAACAGCTTCCGGGAACGCATTTCCATTACCGGCTCCCAGGAATGTATCTCTGCTGGTATCAAAATTGTCTACCGGCGTATTAACCGTAAAGAAACTGTAATGTTTTCTTCTTTCTCTGTATTCCGTTTTATGATAGATCGTACTTCCCTGTACTTCTACTTCTCCGATACTTAAGTTCCGCTGAAAGTTGGTTCCGTCATCCACTGCATTCCAGAGACAGAACTCTACATACGAAAACAGTGAGATCTTTTTTTCGGAATCTGAAGCATTTTTAAGTTTCAGGCAGTTGATCTCGCAGGCTGCATCAACCGGTACAAAAGCCAGAAGATCTGCTTCAAGTTCATTCTTGGAAGAACGGAAACGGCTGTAACCAAGTCCATGGCGGCATTCGTATGTATCGGTTTCTGTCATGGATGGCATCGTACCAGGATTCCAGATCACACCATTGTCGTTAATATAGTAATATTTTCCATTGGAATCCACCGGCAGATTGTTGTAACGATATCTCGTAATCCTCATCAGCTTCGCATCTTTATAGAAACTGTATCCTCCGCAGGTATTGGAGATCAGTGAGAAGAAATCGTTGCTTCCCAGGTAATTGATCCATGGCAAGGGAGTATGCGGTGTAGTGATAACATATTCTTTCGCTTTGTCGTCGAAATATCCGTATTTCATTGAAGGACCTCCTTAAAAACACTCATATAAAAAGTAAGGGTAAGCGATCACGAATTAAAGACTGAAAACAGATTTGCGAAAACGAATAAGTTTAGAATTTTTACAGTTATAATATAGATTAGATTGGATTGACCTCAGTATAATTCAGTTTTTCCAAAAAATCAACTATATTTTTACACGTTAAAATGTTGCATAATTACAGTTTGGATTTTCGCGAAACATTTACGAAAATTTTCGTTAAAACATAATATCTTTTTTGTGAAATTGATAAATTATTATAAATTCTTTTTTGTGCAACAGGGATAAATTGTATAAATATAACAAAAAAGGCTTGAAAATTGTCCGAAAATACAGTACGATGAGCTTGCGAAAACGATTTAGAAACAAAAACAGAAAAGGCTGGACATGTATATGGTATCCATGAAAGACATTGCAAAACAATGCAGCGTATCAGTTGCAAGCGTCAGCAAAGCTCTGAATGGTTATCCGGATATCAGCGAAGAAACCCGGCAGCTTATTTTAAAAACTGCATCAGAAATGGGATATCTTCCAAATTCTTCAGCACGGGCACTGAAAACCAAACGAAGCTACAATCTTGGTGTACTCTTTGTAGATGAAGCCATGAGTGGTCTTACGCATGATTATTTCAATCATGTACTCGAAAGTTTCAAGTGTACTGCTGAATCCAGAGGATACGACATCACTTTCACCAGCGGAAACCTCTCCGGTCAGCGACTCAATTACTATGAACACTGCCGCTACCGTGGAGTCGACGGAGTTGTGATCGCCTGCATCAACTTTTTTACAGAAGAAGTACAGCAGCTGGTACAATCCGATATCCCGGTGGTCACGATCGATCATGTATTTGATGGAAGAATCGCTGTTGTTTCAAACAACATTCAGGGAATGGAAGATCTCGTCTCCTATATTCTGAAACGGGGACACCGAAAGATCGCCTATATTCACGGAGAAGATTCCTCCGTTACACGAAGCCGACTCGGAAGTTTTTACAGAACTCTCCAGAAAAAACGGATTGATGTACCTGATGAATATATGCCGGTCATCCCCTATCGCGATGCGGAAGCGGCAGCGATGGCAACTTCAGAACTTCTTGATCTGAAAGATCCACCCACCTGCATTCTATATCCGGATGATTTTTCTGCTCTGGGCGGTATCAACGAGATCCATGAACGTGGGCTCCGGATACCGGACGATATTTCCATTGCAGGATATGACGGACTCACTTTTGCACGCATCCTGGAGCCCCGGCTGACAACTCTGTGTCAGGACACAGAAACGATCGGACGGCTTGCCGCACAGAAACTGATTGATCTGATCGAGAATCCAAAAGCAACGATCATCGACAAATTCACCGTTGATGGAACACTCTTCCCCGGTGCATCGGTCAGAAATCTGGCAAAATAGAAAATTAAATATGGGAAAATAAAAACAAAAATTATTAATGGGAGGTAACAACATGAAGAGAAAGGTTATGGCAATCACATTAACAGCAGCTATGCTTGCAGGTTTGGCAGCAGTTCCGGTATGGGCTGATGACGCAGGTTCCGATGAAGGCAAAGTTTTAAATATCTATTGCTGGAACGAAGAATTCAAATCCCGTCTGACCGATCATTATCCGGGATACGAAGAAGTAGACGGAACTCACGGAAAGATCGGTGATGTAGATGTTGTATGGAACATCACTCCATCCGATGACAACGCATATCAGAACAACCTGGATGAAACACTTCTCAAACAGGCTGATGCAGCAGCAGATGACAAGATCGACCTCTTCCTCGTAGAAGCTGACTACGCATTGAAATATGTAAATACCGACTATACAATGCCTGTTGCTGATCTCGGAATCACAGAAGATGAAGTTGCTGATCAGTATCAGTACACCAAAGACGTTATGACAGATTCTGACGGAAATCTGAAAGGTCTTTCCTGGCAGGGCTGCCCTGGAACCATGATCTACAGAAGAGATATCGCCAAAGAAGTATTCGGAACAGACGATCCGGCAGAAGTTCAGAAAAAAGTTGCTGACTGGGATACCTTCAAAGCAACAGCTGCTGAGCTGAAAGAAAAAGGTTATCAGATGACCTCTACTGTAAACGATTCCTACCGTGTATTCTCTAATAACGTAACTTCTCCATGGGTTGTTGATGGCAAGATCACAGTTGATGATAATATCAAGAACTGGGTTGATATGTCCAAGGAAATGGTTGACGCAGGCGAAACTGCTACATACGAACTGTGGAGTGATGACTGGAGCAAAGGCTTCTTCAAAGACAGCAACGTATTTTCATACTTCGGACCAGCATGGTTCATCGATTTCTCTATGAGTGCTGATCAGGACGGATCTGTTGGTAAAGACGGCGGCTGGGCTGCAACAGAAGGACCGCAGGGCTTCTACTGGGGCGGAACATGGATCACAGCAGC
>CAKRPO010000039.1 GCA_934378195.1 uncultured Blautia sp. | reverse complement strand
TGAAGTACAAGTGGCATATCTCCTGTCAGCTGCTGAATAGCATCCAGAGTCTCAAAGCTCAGACCTTTCCAGTTAGCCGGGTATTTACCGTGGATGTTACCGATACCTGCTGCAAGGAAATCGATACCAAGATCTGCAACCATCTTGCATTCCTGAGGATCTGCACATTCACCCATACCTACTACACCATCTTCTTCACCACCGATGGAACCAACTTCTGCTTCCAGAGACATTCCGTGGTCAGCAACGATCTTAACCAGTTCTTTTGTTTTTTCTACGTTCTCTTCGATCGGATAATGGGAACCATCAAACATGATAGATGTGAAACCGGCTTCTACGCATTTCAGGCATCCTTCGTAGCTGCCGTGATCCAGGTGAAGTGCAACCGGAACTGTGATATTGAGTTCCTCGATCATTCCTTTCACCATACCAACAACAGTCTTATAACCTGTCATGTATTTTCCTGCACCTTCGGATACACCAAGGATAACCGGAGAGTTGAGTTCCTGTGCTGTAAGCAGGATTGCTTTTGTCCACTCAAGGTTGTTAATGTTGAACTGACCTACTGCATAGTGACCAGCTTTTGCTTTTTTCAACATTTCTGAAGCGTTTACTAACATGATAAATTCCTCCTAATCTTATTGGGCGGTATTACCAAACCCAAATTATGAATCTAGTTTAACAGATTTAACCAGTTTCGTCTAGCATAATCGTGCAAAAAAACTGTATACATTGTCTTTTTTTTCACGAGCCCGTACTTCTGTGATATTCACGAGTCATTTTTGTGAGTATTTCGTCCATATTCTCCTTATTCACCGTAATCTCCTGTATCTTTGAAAATTCCTGAAGCCTCGCACGAATGTCCTGCAGGATTTCTTTTTCTGCACCTACCGACTTCGCCATTTTTTCATACTCTGCCGGTGTCCTTGTCATTCCAAAAGCAATCAGATAAGACTCCAGCGATGTCCGGCTCCGGCCGCCCTCATATGCCTTACGGAAACAGTCAACCGCCTTTTCCATCTGGAAAAGATAACTGTATGCACAACCCAGATTGTGATAGACACTTTCTGTCAGTCCCTCTCTGATCTCCTCCAGATTCTCTCTTTCCAGAAGTTTCTGATAGACCTGTATGGCATGCACATACATTCTGTTCTCCATCAGTGCATCGGCTTTTTGCTTTTCACGCATTGCCGGTGCCTCCGCATTCATTTTCTGGAGACGCACATTCAAATTTTTCAGTTCTTCATACGTCAGATAATTGATTTCTTTAAAAACGGGATAGAGAATGTCTTCCACACTTACAAATTTCCCAATCTTGGAACGAAGCTTTGCTGCCAGCCCTGTGAGTTCCAGTTCCTCCTGGATCCAGCTGCACAGTCCCTCATTCATGATCGTCTGGTCGACCAGATAAAGATTGTGATACAGATAATAACAAAGTTCCTCAATGGAATACACATTTGTACTGATATTTTCTATAAAATACGGAAGCGATGCCCGCTTTGTCTGACACAATATATATCCGCTCACTTATGATTCCTCCTGCCATCTGGTCGTTTCTTTCCATTCCATACCGCTTGACGGAAACATCTCGCCAAATCCAAGATCCTTTACAAGAACCTGACATTCTGTCTGCGATGTATACTGCAGAGACACGCCAAGTCTGGTCGTCCGATCCGGTCTCTCCGGCAATCCCGGCAGTGCCATGGCAATCCGTTTCTTCTTCGCTTCTCCCATGGTATCTACAATAAAGACAAGTTCCTTTGTATCATCCAGGATCAGCTCTACATAAGCATTGCTTTCATACCAGTTCCTTCCTGATTCGATCAGTGGATAATAGGCAGGTGTCCCCATCACACGCATTTCCATACCAACATCAGAAAGCACCAGTGAACTGCTCATATAACAATAGTCTTTGAGGTCATGGTTCAGAAATCGTTCTGCTCCTGCCCCACATGCGCCACGTGCAAACAGGTTGTTTCCATAAAAAACTTTTCTTCTCTGGTAGCACAAAAGTTTCACCGATTTCTGTGCCCATTCCTGGTCAAACCCTTCTCCATTGATCTGGATACTGGAATATAGTTCTTTGCCAAGTGTATCCTTGATAAAGGTATAGAATTCTGCATCGCGTTCTTCCGGATTTTTGCTCAGCACGGTACGGACAGGCACTTCCAGACGCACCAGCACCGGTCGTGTTCCAGAGTTCATGGACATCCGGCGAAAGCTCACTTCCTCATTCTCAAAGCTGTACCAGCCAACACTTCTGTTCCATGTTTCTATTTTTTGTGTCATGACATAATAATAAAAACTCTCTTCATAATCCAGAAGGATCGTATTGGATTCCGGAATTCCAAGTTCCCGGCAAGCTTTCTGGAGATTCTCTACCTGCACCATATTCAGCGTTTCCATAGCCACCGACAGACTACGGATATTTTTTTCCACATCTGCAATTCCCAAAAGTCTCAGCATTTCGTGTAAAAAATGTGCCAGGATCTCCCACGGTTCCAGCTTCTCTCCCGCAATCGTAACAGACGTATCCTTCGCAGAGATCTCATACAGATCACCTGCCAGAAATCCGCCTTTCTCTCTTGCAAAATATTCCGCCTCCAGCCCTGCACACCAGGTTTTCTGATCCGAACGCAGACACAGACATGTCGGCATCTCAACCTGACTGCTTCCTACTTTCACCGGAAGAGAACGCGGTTCTTCCGCCTTGCGGTCATAATAACAGATCTGAGAATATTCTTTTCCAAAATCAATTCCAATGATCAAATCTCTTGTTTCGTTCATTTTCCGCTTTCCTTCTCTATGGTAAACATGGTTTTTACATACTGTTCCTGTCTGAGATAATCTTTCAGACTGTCGGTTACTTCCTGTATCTTATCCAGTCTTCTTGCAGACAGGATCTGATTCAGCATCTGATATTTACTTCCGGAAGTCCCCTCAATTTTTTTCATTGTCACGACCCGCTCCGGAGTTTTCTTTGACTCTTCTCCCTGGTCGATCTGGAAATAATACTGAAGGGTCTCTCCATAAAACAGTGTAAATGTCCGTACAAAAATTCCCTGATACATTTCTTTCAGTGGTTCACATTTGTATTCGCTCTCTGTCCCAAGTCCTGTATCCAGTCTGTAAAACAGGGTGACTCTGACTCCCGGTGCCGCATGACATTCCACAAAAGTCTTGTCATCCAGCTGATACGGACTCAAAAGTTCCGGTGGCAGTTTGCGGAAAAAGGCAAATCTCAGGTCATCCTTTGCACACTCTTCCAGTATGCTCTGCGCAATCCCCACATATTCCGGTTTGGGATCCTTTTCTCTGGAAATTTCCTGCAGAAGGGCCAGTCTGCAGATGATGTTCACCGGCCATTTGCTGGTGAATGCATGTTCCAGTCTGCTTCTGACAAACGGACTCATCGTATACTCTCTGACGAAGACACCATAAGATACCAGGGTAAGGTAAGCCCCGATAATTCGTTCTTTACCAGACTGTTTCACATAGGATTCCAGCACAGCTTCGCCCTCTTTGCGATAATCCGACGTAAAGATCAGAAGACTTAAGATCCGTTCTTCCAGATCATAGGTATCCATTTCAAATCCTCTGGCACTCTTCCAGATGGAAAGCAGCTCATCTATCGGTCCAAAACGATACAGCATCAGATAATGCAGGATCACTTCATCATATTTGCCTTCACGATAAACCTCTGAAGCCAAGGCAAGAAGCTCATCATCTTCTGCCATATCACTTTTAAGGATCATTCGGCTTGTCATTTTAAGAAGACAACTCAGATCCAATCCCTCATAGCCAAGTTCTTCTACGATTGCCATCGCCTGCCGGAACATTCTTCGGGTAATCAGAATCTCAAGAAGCGTTGTTCGGTCTACCCGCGCATATTGACGGAAATCTATCTTTTCGAGATAACGGTCAATTTTTTCATCATGCACATTGGCTGCATAGTATTCCAGAATCTGTTTTCTTACATAATCACGGAATTCATCTGTGCAGTCTTCAAGTTCTGCCAGACTCTGAAAATATTCGAGATTCTCTGCATCCAGTGCAGTCGACTCACAATAATGCAGAAGAAGTCCCCGTTCTTTCACCCCGAGTTTCAAAAGCTCCGGCACCGCGGCACTTTCATCTGTAAGTTTGGTGAGATTATACGGGATCGTTGAGACATACCGACGCTGTTTATCATCCTGAAACAGTATCACTGCATCCTCTGTGTAAATTCTCGGATAAGCGATTCCTCTGCAGCACGGATAAACCTCTTCCTCTGCAAACTGACTGTGCCGCACGATGACCTGACGTACATTGCTGTCGTCACAGTACAGGCGGTATGTAAACAGTTTCGGTGCAATGAGTTCTCCATCCTCCCTGCTTACCGGATCAAACAAAAATTCCTGATAAAGGATCGCATAATTCTCATCCAGCTGTCCTTCCCGGACTTTGCGATACGCAAAATGCTCCATGGCATCCTTATAATTCTCGTATGTTTTCGGATCCTTGTCTTTAAATGCAATCACACTCGCATAAACATAAGCCTTGCGTGTATCACCAAGCGAATTGTCATTATACGCAAAATACATCAGAAGCGGCTTGGGAAGTTGTCTTCTGTATGTGATATCCATTGTTTCCACATAATATTCAAACAGTCTGGTAATCCGGAGCCCACGATTGACTGCAGCAGAAAACCATTTGAAATACATAGTTTTGCGAGGCTCGCCCTTCATGATATATTTGCAGATTGCTTCCAGAACATCATCCGCTGCAAATTTCTCATAACCGGCTGCAAGAGCTTTATAGAGACTTCCACAAAAATTCTTCTCGTATCCCGACAGATAGGCCAGGCGCATGACCAGTTCTTCCGTAAGCAGATCATGTTTACCTGCATAGCAGAAGGTCTGGATCCAGAACGGTGTCAGACGATGAAGCAGCGAAACATCTTCACTGATCATTTTCCATGCTTCCGCATAAAGAAGCGGACTGGAACACCCCTTCTCATAAAGCTCTTCCATCATAAAAAGGACTTTCGACGGTGAAGTACGATACGTACTATCCAACTGAAGGAGAAGCCAGAACAGCTGAAAGCTGTCTTCTTTCTGTCTGAAAAAATTCTGAAGCTTCCACACGGCCTGTCCTCTGTCCTTATAAAGGCCGGTCACCGTACAGAGATACAGATAAATCCCTGCTGTTTCCAATTCATCTCTGGTAAATTCCTTGCCATGATAACTTTTGAGTATTTTTTTTGCCTCGTTATCATTTCCATCCAGATGTGCCATATAGGATTCAAGGAACTGATACTCCGGATAGTCGCAGCTTGCTTCCTGAAGCTGATTCAGTTCAAATCCAGAATTCTCTTTCCAGGTCTGGAAATCCGTCTTTCCCTGCTGATATTCCAGATAATCTCTTACAAGCGCCAGTTTATGCCGCTTTTCCTCTCTGTGCACATCAATATGGATACGTGATCCCTGCGATGCAACCACGTGATATTCCAGTTCCTGATATGGACTTCTTACAATAATCTCACCCATGTGATTATCTTTTTTGAGTTTGTCTGCATGCACCAGATAACTGATCTGGACACTGCTCCCGATAAACTCTTCATCCGTGATCACATGGCGTTCCGGTTCCAGGAAATCTCCCTTTACCTCTATCTCAAGTCGAAGATGTCCCCATCCACTTCGCTGTATCTCGAAAGACTCCTGCATATCTTCTTCAACATTGTAAAACTCTGCACCTGTCGTCTTCAGAGAGATGGATACCGGTTCTTTTTCTTTCAGCCCAATCAGAAATTCCTCCAGATGCTGGTACGTTATCGGCTGATGAGAAAGTCCTGCATACAATGCCTTCTGTTTTTTGTCAGCATGTTTCAGTACTGTATAAAAATCTCTTTCAGAAAAAAGATGATATGCTTCCCGGAAATCTTTTCGCGAAATTTCACAGAACGTATCCATATCTGCAATCCTGCCGACAGAACTTACGAGTTCTTCTTTTACTGCTTCGATTGTAAACGGAAGCTTATATTCACCTATGTTGGATGTTACGCAAAGCCATCCTCTGCAAACATCTCCCGGCTGCATGCCGACAGCATCAATTCCATATGGCAGGCATACGGTTGTACCGGAAAATCGGCTGCTGCCAGGAACAAATCGTCGGTCGGATGAGGTAATATATCCCTGTATCTTATCATTCTCTTCCGTTCCAAGATACAGTTCGCTCTGTGTGGTCGTTCCTGCTTTGATCTTTATCTCCAGCTTTTCCTTTGAAAAAAGAAGTTCCGGCTGGTCATATTCAAATTTTCCACTGAGTATCTGTTCAATCCTTTTTTTCAATACGGTTCACCTGATTATCCTTGAAAGTGTATTTTTCTCATATACAAAACATTATACACTACATCGGGGTGATACGCAAACGTTACTGTTCACAGATAATAACATGCAAATCATGCAATTCATTTATGGGAAAAGCACAGGAAACATGTCCTGTACATAGACTATATGGAAGCCCCTTTCGAGGTGGACATTTGAAAACTTTTCAGAAACCTTTGACCGCTGCAGAGGAAAAACTCTGTCTCAAACTCTGCCAGGAAGGGGATCCGGAGGCTAAGCGTATCCTGATCGAACGCAATCTCCGTCTGGTCGCCCATGTTGCCAAAAAATACCAGGGAAATGGCGAAGATCTTGAAGACCTGATCTCTATTGGTACGATTGGACTGATCAAAGCCATCTCCACTTTCAATCTGGAACGTTCAGCCAGACTGTCCACTTATGCTGCACGATGCATTGACAATGAGCTTCTGATGATGCTCCGCGCCCGAAAGAAATGTTCGCGTGAGGTTTCCCTGTACGAACCGATTGGCACCGATAAAGAAGGAAACGAGATCAATCTGCTGGACATCATCGAAAGTCCGCCTGTCGATATTGTAGAAGAATATTCCATCCGGGAGGATATCCGCTTTCTTTTGTCTTCTATGAAAGATCTGCTCACGCCAAAGGAATATCAGGTGATCTGCTGCCGTTTCGGATTATTTGGCCGCGAAGAAATGACGCAGCGTGAAATTGCCGATCAGCTTCACATCAGTCGTTCTTATGTTTCCAGAATTGAAAAGAATGCATTAAAAAAGATGCGGGCCTTATTCTAGGTCCACATCTTTCTATTGAAATCACGCTTATATTGCTTCTTTCTTATGCTTCTGATCTGCGAAGAAGATCATATTTCTCTATTTCTGTGCCAAGATCTACCGCCAGTTTCTGCTGTGGATGCGGTGCACTTTCAACAGAATTACCCTCTTCGTCATAAATTGTTCGAACGACTGCAGAAATATTTCTACCATCCGGCTTCATGATCTCGATTGTCTCTCCCACACTGAACTTATTTCTCTGAGTGATATGTGCAAATCCGTTTGCATCAACCTCTTCTGCATATCCAAGATACGTATATTCTTTCACATACGTATTGTTATCATAGATCTGTGTATTTTCATCCGGTTTGCCATAGAAAAAACCAGTCGTAAACTGACGGTACGTACAATTGGAAATCTGTTCCTGATACCAGGACATATTTGCCTTGTATTTCTCCGGAGACTCCATATAATCGTCAATCGCTTTACGATAAGTTCTTGCAACCGTCGCTACATAAAGCGCTGTCTTCATACGTCCTTCAATCTTAAGGCTGTCGATTCCACTGTTCAGGATATCATCCATATGTTCTATCATGCAGAGGTCCTTGGAGTTAAAGATATATGTTCCTCTCTCATTCTCAAAGACAGGCATATATTCACCAGGACGTTTCTCTTCTACAATAGAATACTTCCAGCGGCACGGATGTGTACAGGCACCCTGGTTTGCATCTCTTCCTACCAGATAGTTACTGAGCAGACATCTGCCGGAATAGGAAATACACATAGCTCCATGAACAAATGTTTCAATCTCCATATCATCCGAGATGTGTGCACGGATCTCGCTGATTTCTTTCAGTGAAAGTTCTCTGGCTGTTACGACACGTTTCGCTCCGAGCCTGTACCAGAACCGATAGGTCTCATAGTTCGTATTGTTTGCCTGTGTACTGATGTGGCACTCAATCTCCGGGCAGATCTCACGTGCATAAGTGAAGATTCCCGGATCTGCAATGATCAGGGCATCTGGTTTCAGTCCCTTCAGTTCCTGCAGATATTCTCTGACTCCCGGAAGATCATCATTGTGAGCAAGAATATTCACTGTGACATAAACTTTTACGCCATGCTCATGGGCAAAAGCAATTCCCTCTGCCATATCTTCATGTGAAAAATTCTTGGCTTTGGCACGAAGTCCAAACGCTTCGCCCCCGATATATACCGCATCTGCACCAAATACAACGGCTATTTTCAGTACCTCAAGACTACTTGCCGGTACCAGTAACTCAATATTTCTCATAGTTCCTCCTTAACGCTTAAGGACACGCCGTCCCCCAGCGGAATAATGCTTGTCACGAGCTGTGGATGGTGTTTCAGTTCATACAGATATTCTCTCATCCGTTTGTAGATCGTACGGTTTCTTCGTTCTACCAGATAATGTGATTCGATCAGTTCACCCTCCTGAAGCACATTATCGGACATCAGAATTCCTCCTGGTGCAAGAAGACGCACTACATCCGGAAGCCAGTGGATATACTGTCCCTTTGCTGCATCCATAAAGATCAGATCATATGGTCCGGAAAGTTCTTTCAGAAATTCTCCTGCATCTCCCTCCAGAAATGTAATCTGGGATTCTCTCCCTGCCCTGCGGAAATTTTCTTTTGCCAGCGGAATTCTTTTGGCATAATTCTCTATCGTCGTGATATGCATATCCGGTCTGCTGTATTCACACATAAGAAGTGTGGAGAAGCCAACGGCTGTCCCCACTTCCAAAATACGCTGCGGCCTCTTCATCGCAAGCAGCATCTTTATAAAACTCTGCATCTCTTTACGGATGATCGGAACTCCCTCTGAGAGTGCAGAACACTCCAGTTCATCAAGAAATGGAGTGTTGCCTGCATCAAGGGAATTAATAAATGTGCGCATTCTTTCTTCTACGATCACGAAGATGCTCCTTCCTGCTCTGCATCACCTGCCAGAATTCCCATAATCCGGTTAGGTGTATAGGCAGTACTGAGAAGATATGTGCCCGGTTTCATTTTGCCACTGTAATTAGAAAGCTTCTCCTGAACCCAGAATACCAGACTATCCTCGATCAGTCCCTTACTCTTTAATGTCTTGGCGATATCGTAACTTGATGCGTCTTCCTTGATCACAACCGTTACTTCCTGTCCTTCTCCCGGGCTCATCGCCTGCTGATTAAAAATGTTGTATCCAAACTGATAGGTAACCTTGCCAATCCAGATTATAAGAACAGCCACGCATACATACAAGGCTATCTTAAAAAATCCTCCTGCAACAATTACCCCGGCCGCGCCTACGCGGTCTTTCGTTTCTCCCATATCTGCTCCTTTCTGTGTGCCACCTGACATTATGCTCTTTTCTCTGTGAACAGTTATGATTTCCTCTCTCTGTTGCTCAGATTTCCGGAATCTTTATCTCAATCCCATCAGTCAGTGTCTTACAGATCTGCTGCATCATCCTGCAAAGCGCCAGCTCCGCATCGAGATATGCATTTACCTCTGGATTTCTGCGAAGCTCCGCAGACTCATGTGCCAGCTGCTCCGCATCCTGAAGCAGATTGCCCCGTTCTTCATTCTGAAGTCGGAAGTTATCTGCACGAAAATGCTGTACTCTTTCTGCAAGTTCTGGATCTTTTTCCAGAATTGCTTCCTGCTGCTTATATGTTCTGTACACATCACTCTTCTGAATCGCGTTCAGAAGAAGATGGATATTTCTGTTTACAGCGTCCATTTATTTATGCCTCCATAATGATCGGCAGGATCATCGGACTTCTCTTGGTTCTCTTCCACAGGAAATCGCTGAGTGCATCTTTGACTGTATTCTTAATCTTGCCCCAGTCTGTAATATTACGTTCCAGGCAGGAATCCAGGGCGTTTTCTACAACTTCTTTTGCGTCTTCCATCAAATCCTCAGATTCTCTCACATAGACAAATCCTCTGGATACAATATCCGGTCCGGCAAGAACCACATTGCTGTGCCGCTCCAATGTCATAACAACGATCATGATACCATCCTCAGACAGATGCTGACGGTCACGCAGTACGATATTGCCGACATCACCGACTCCAAGACCGTCTACAAAGATTGCTCCTGTATGAACAGAACCGGTAACAGCCGCACTGTTTGCATCCATTTCCAGCACATTGCCAGATGCAAGAATAAAGATGTTTTCTTTCGGAATGCCAAGATCCTCTACCACATGTTTCTGTGCAGTCAAATGTCTGTACTCTCCATGTACCGGAATTGCATATTTGGGTCTTACCAGAGAATAAATCAGTTTAATTTCTTCCTGGCAGGCATGCCCGGATACATGAACATCCTGAAAAATAACCTTCGCGCCCTTCATGGACAGTTCATTGATAACCTTGGAAACTGCTTTTTCGTTTCCAGGAATCGGATTGGAACTGAAGATGATGGTATCGTTCGGTTTAATCGTAATCTTCTTATGAATATTCGCTGCCATTCTGGAAAGCGCTGCCATGGATTCTCCCTGGCTTCCTGTTGTGATCAGAACGACTTTTTCATCCGGATAGTTCTTTACCTGGTCAATCTCAATCAGAGTATTTTCCGGAATTCGAAGATAACCAAGTTCAGAAGCAACGGAGATAATGTTGACCATGCTTCGTCCTTCTACCGCTACTTTACGTCCGAATCTGTATGCAGTGTTAATGATCTGCTGTACACGGTCTACATTGGACGCAAATGTCGCAATGATGATTCGTGCAGTTTTGTGTTCATTAAAAAGATTATCAAACACATGTCCTACTGTACGTTCTGACATGGTAAAGCCCGGACGCTCTGCATTGGTACTGTCACACATCAGAGCAAGTACACCTTTTTTACCGATTTCTGCAAAACGCTGCAGATCGATTGCATCACCAAATACCGGTGTATAATCCACCTTGAAGTCACCTGTATGAACAACGATTCCTGCCGGCGAATAGATTGCAAGTGCGGAAGCATCCTGAATACTGTGGTTTGTCTTGATAAATTCAATAGAAAAGTCACCAAGATTGATAACCTGTCCATGTTTTACTTCTTTGAGCTTGGTAGAACGTACAAGATTATGTTCCTTCAGTTTATTTGTGATCAGTCCAAGCGTCAGCTTTGTAGAATAGATTGGTACATTGACTTCCTTTAATACATAAGGAAGAGCACCAATATGGTCCTCATGACCATGTGTGATCACAAAGCCCTTGACCTTGGAAATATTCTCTTTCAGATAGGTAACATCCGGAATTACCAGATCGATACCCAGCATGTCATCCTCCGGGAAGGAAAGGCCACAGTCGACAACCACAATACTGTCTTCATATTCAAAAGCAGTAATGTTCATACCAATCTGCTCCAGACCACCTAACGGAATGATTTTCAGCTTAGATGTACCCTTACGTCCACGGCGGGCATTGCCTCTCGGTTGCTGCACCTTATTGTTATTTCTGGGAACTGGCCTGGCAGCTGTTTTGGGCTGCTGTGTATCTGTTATTTCCTTTGCTGGCACTGCAGCCTGTCTGTCCGCATGTTTGTCGTAATGTCTGTCATTTGGTTTCTGCTGTCTGTAACGGAAATTCTTCTGCTTTGCCATTGGTTTCTTTGTATTATTATCACCTGGTTTACGATTCCGGCTGTTATATTTTCTTGTTTTATTATATTCTCTGTGATTTTCTTTTGTCTTATTTTCGTTTATATTTTCGCTCAATCAAGCACCTCCATATTCTGTGCAATGCAGAAAACACCTGGTGCACTCCTTACTGCCAATAGCAGAAGCTGTGCCTGTCCTGTGTCCTCTGAAATCAAACATTTGTACACACTAATATAGGAATGTGCATACATTACGTTACTGTTCACTTCGTTCACAGCAACTTGGTCAAAATACATTCCTTCTTAGTCTGCCCATCACTGTCTGTTACGTTCACAGTGATTCAGTTTCTTGTCATGTGTTGTTCTTACATTTCAAAATCCACGTCGTCAAGCATTTGTTCAAAAACTTTGTAAACAGCCTGCAACTCATCTTCATCTTCAATCATTTCATAGCAGGCATTCGGATCTGTATCCTTTGATACATCCTTCAAAATATAGGCAGACGCTTCATCTTCCATGGAATCCGATACAAGGAGATATGATACTCCTCCGATTCTTGTCTGTTCTTCGATATAAAATTCTTCTACTGTCCCATCGGCCAGCTGAAATCTGATTTTTTCCATGCTCTCACCTTTGTTACATTGTCAGGGAATCCAGATATCCCTGCAAAATAAATACTGCTGCAATCCCGTCGAGATACTCTTTACGGTTTTCCCTGCGTACACCTGCCTCCATCAGGGCACGATCCGCCGAGACAGTGGTCAGACGTTCATCCCACATGATCACTTCCAGACCTGTACGTTTCTTAAGCATCTCTCCAAATTCCAGCGCCTTTTCAGCGCGCTCGCCAACCGTATTGTTCATGTTCTTGGGATACCCGAGAACAATCTTTTCGACTTCATACTCTTTCACAAGTTCCTCTACACGGGCAAACGTACGGCGAAGCTTGTTTTCCTGTTTACGCCAGATGGTCTCCAGTCTCTGGGCAGTCAGTCCCAATGGATCACTGACTGCCACTCCTACTGTTTTTGATCCATAATCCAATCCAAGAATCCGCATTGTTTATCGTTCCCAGGATTTGTTCTTAATATATTCATTAAGAAGTTCTTCCACCAGCTCATCTCTCTCAACTTTCATGATCATGCTTCTCGCACCTTTGTGGCTGGTAATATAAGTAGGATCTCCGGACATAATATAACCGACGATCTGGTTCACCGGATTATATCCTTTTTCATCCATTGCATTGTACACCAGGTCCAGAACTTCTTTTACTTCAAGATCTGCATCTGGTTTTGTTCTGAAATACTGTGTATTTCCTAAATTGTTTTCTGCCATTTTTCTCACGTCCTTAATAAGATTTCCTTTTTATTTTAATATAATTCCCTCTAAAATACAAGAACCCATTTTCAGAAGCCGTTTTTAAAGATTCCTGTTGTTACTGTTCAGAATTGTCCGATATTTATACTTCTTCTGTTTTCAGGATATGATCTTTTGCAAAACCGACTGCTTTTACTGTCACAAGATCATTTACTTTGTGGACATCCGTTTTCGCGATTACCGCACGAACGTATTCTCTGCTGTGTCCCACATACCAGGCTTCCCCGTCAATTTCTATTTCTTCTTCAAGAAGAATCTCCAGTTCTTTTCCGATCATTGCCTCTTCGTACTCTCTGGCACGAATTTCATGCAGCTCCAGCATTTTGTCACTACGTTCTGCTTTCTTTGCTTCTGTAAGCTGCCCCTCCATTGCTGCAGCTTTGGTTCCATGACGTCGGGAATATTTGAAAACATGTGTCTCATAAAAATGTATATCTTTTACAAATTCATATGACATCTCAAAATCTTCTTCTGTTTCCTGCGGAAATCCAACAATCACATCTGTCGTAAGTGCCGGTGCCTGATAATATTTACGGATCAGGGCACATTTCTCCGCATATTCCGTTGCGCTGTAACGGCGATTCATATTTTTGAGTGTCTTATCACAGCCGCTCTGCAGAGACAGGTGAAAATGCGGGCATACTTTCCCGGTCGCAACGATACCTTCCAGAAATTCCTCTGTAATGATCCTTGGTTCCAGGGAGCCGAGACGGATTCTCTCAATTCCGTCTACCTTGCTTACCTCCTGGATCAGGGTCAGCAGACTTTCTCTTTCTTCTTTTTGGAAATCCATCCCATAAGAACTCAGATGGATTCCGGTAAGTACAACTTCTCTGTAGCCTTTGGCCGCCAGTGTCTCTACTTCTCTCAGCACATCCTCGATCTTTCTGCTGCGAACACGTCCTCTCGCAAACGGAATGATGCAGTACGTACAAAACTGGTTACAGCCGTCCTGCACTTTAATATAAGCACGTACATGCTCTGCTGTGGACGCAATTGAAAGCTCTTCGTATTCTTTTGTGTGGTTGATTTCAATCACCTGCACCTGTTTGGCATGTTCTTTTTCGTATTCTTCCAGTGCCTCGACAATCTGTCTCTTCTGATTGTTCCCGAGGATCAGATCCACCGACAGATCTTCTTTCAGTCTTTCTGTATCTGCCTGCGCATAGCAGCCAGTCGCTACGACGATGGCATCCGGATTCATTTTTTTTGCTTTGTGGAGCATCTGTCTGGACTTACGGTCTGCGATATTGGTAACCGTACAGGTATTGATCACATAAACCTCTGCTCCTTCTCCAAAAGGAACAATCTCATAACCTGCATTCTCCAAGAGCTGCTGCATGGCTTCTACCTCGTATGCATTTACTTTACAGCCCAGATTATGAAGGGCAACCTTTTTTTTCATATTTAACCTCATGTATTTTCTGATAGTTTGTTACTGTTTACTCTATTTTATTGTGTTTTTATGCATCCGGACCAAATGTTTACCAAATTTTCATCTCTTTTTCCCTTGACTTTTCGAAAGGGGACGGGTAAGATAAATGGCATAATAACACTAAATAGGGAGGATCTCAAAATGAAAACATTAAAAATCTCGCTGAATTCTATCGATAAAGTGAAAGCATTTGTAAACGAGATCAGCAAATTCGATTGTGATTTTGACTTAGTATCCGGAAGATATGTGATCGATGCCAAATCCATCATGGGTATCTTCAGTTTAGACTTATCCAAACCGATCAACCTGAACATCCATGCAGAAGGCAGTGCTCTTGACACCATCCTTGCAGTTGTTCAGCCATACGTAATCGACTGATTCACGTTTTTCTCTTTTGAGATACAAAACAGTTATAAAACAGCTTCTGTGCTTACGCATGAGAAGCTGTTTTTCTTTTATCACTGTTCTTTTTTACTACTTCTATATTGCCTCTGTGATTCCCTTTTTCAGATTTTCACTGAATCTCGATCACTTCTGTGCTTGCAAGAGCTTCTTCCATCAATTGATCGATCTTTTCATTCAGTTTCTCTTCGGATCTGTGGATCACTTTGAGGTTCGGCTTTGTTACCGGATGTTTTGCTACAAAAATCGTGCAGCAATCTTCAAATGGCTGAATAGAAGTCTCAAATGTATTGATCTTTCTGGAAATCTGTACGATTTCTTCTTTATCAAATCCAATAACCGGACGATATACCGGAAATTCACATACTTCATCTGTCGCAGCAAGACTCTGTAATGTCTGACTTGCAACCTGTCCGATACTCTCTCCAGTAATCAGCCCAAGACATTTGTCTTTGCGTGCAAAATGCTCTGCAATACGCATCATATAACGTCGCATGATAATCGTCAGCTCTTCATGCGGGCACTGGTCATAGATATACAGCTGAATGTCCGTAAAATTGACCACATGCAGACGGATCGGTCCACTGTAACGTGCCACAAGCTTTGCCAGATCTACAACTTTCTGCTTTGCACGTTCACTGGTATACGGCGGTGCATGGAAATAGACTGCTTCAATCTTGACTCCACGTTTCGCGATCATATATCCAGCAACCGGACTGTCAATTCCTCCTGAAAGAAGGAGCATTGCCTTACCGTTTGTTCCGATCGGCATGCCACCCGGTCCAGGAAGTGTCTCGGAATATACATAGATCTTGTCACGGATTTCTACAGAAAGTGTCATCTCCGGATTATGCACATCTACTGATGCATCCGGGAACGCATCCAGAATCTTTTCTCCAATTGCTGCACTGACTTCCATGGAAGTAATCGGATAAGATTTCTTTGCTCTTCTTGTGTATACTTTGAAAGAGCCGTTGTATCCCGGATATCTTACCTCCATATAAGATACGACGTCTTTTGCCATCTGGTCAAATCCCTGATCTTCGTAGATTACGACCGGGCTGATGCCAACGATACCAAATACACGCTGCAGTGCTTCTACTGCCTCGTCAAAATCATATGTTTCCGGACAGAACACGTAAACACGTCCCTGCTCCTTAGTTACTCTAAATTCGCCCTCAACCGGCTCAAGAGCCAGTTTCATTTGTTTAACAAGAGCATCCTCGAACAGATATCTGTTCTTACCCTTGATAGCGATTTCTGCATATTTAATCAAAAATGCATGAAATATCATAGTTGGTATTTCCTCCTGATTCTATCCGGCCAGAAATATGATCTGGCCTGTCTGAATTTCTTTTGTATTATTATTTTCTTGAATAACGTCTGAGCATCGGAACCAGAGTTTTCATGGTCTCCAGGAAATAGTCTGCCTCCTCGATCGTATTTTCTTCGCAGAAGCTCAAACGAACAGTGCTTTCGATCTGATCTTTGGACATTCCCATGGCACTTAATGTAGCACTTGGCTTTCTCTTGTGGCTGGAACATGCGCTTCCTGCAGAAATATAAATGCCCTTGTCTTCCAGGGAATGAAGCAGCACCTCGCTTCGAACGCCCATTACACTGATGCTTAAAATCTGTGGTGCTCCTTCTCGAAGCGGCATTCCGTTGATACGGATATCCTCGATCTCAGAAAGTCCCTCTGCAATATGCTCTTTAAGCTGATACATATGCTCTACATTTTCATCAAGATTCCTGTAAATCTGTCCGGCAGCAACTCCAAGTCCGGCGATTCCCGGAACATTGTCTGTTCCAGAACGCATGCCGCTCTGCTGGCCGCCGCCAAGAATCTGAGGAATGATCTTAACTTTTTCATTGATGTACAAAAATCCGACGCCCTTTGGCCCGTGGATCTTGTGTCCGCTGACTGCAAGGAGATCAATTCCCATACGTTTCGGATAGATGTGATATTTACCGAATCCCTGGATCGCATCTACATGATAGAGCGCCTTCGGGCTCTTCTCATGGACCATCTTTGCAATCTTTTCGACCGGCATCACAGTTCCGACTTCATTATTTACAAGCATGGTGGATACCATAATCGTGTCTGGCCTCAACACAGCTTCCAGTGTGCTCATCTTCACTCTTCCCTGCGCATCCACCGGAAGATAGGTAATTTCAAATCCCTGCTCCTGCAGATATAATGCCGGCTGACTGACAGCAGCATGCTCTACAGATGTAATGATGATATGGTTTCCGTTTCGTTTGTTTGCCATTGCACCACCAATTAGTGCAAGGTTGTCAGACTCTGTGCCACCTGAAGTAAACAGAATTTCTTTTTCCTGTACTTTCAGGATTCCGGCAATCGTCTTGGTTGCTTCTTTTACGTATTTCTCCGCATCCACACCCTTAAGATGCATGGCAGACGGATTACCAAAATCTTCTGTCATGGTCTTTACTACGATGTCTTTAACAGAATCGTAGCATCTGGTGGTAGCAGAATTATCAAAATAAACTTCCATAATTTCCTCTTATTTATGTGAATACTAATTTTCAAGCTGGAACATCAGAACCGAAAGAATCGCAAGTCCTGCTGTCTCTGTTCGAAGGATACGCCTGCCAAGTGTGATCGGCTTTGCACCTTCCTCTATTGCTGCTTCTACTTCTTTTTCTTCAAATCCGCCTTCCGGTCCAATAAAAATCCCGATAAACTGTCCCGGCTCTATTGCTGTAAGGATTTCTTTTGTCTCCTGCATTCCTTTGGCAAGTTCATACGGAATCAGCCGGATATCCATTGACTGTGCATAACTTAACGCTTCTTTAAAGGTCATTATCTGATGTACATTCGGGATCAGCATACGTTTAGACTGCTTTGCCGCACTCTCTGCGATCTGCTGCCAGCGGTCAACCTTCTTCGCCGCTTTCTTGCCATCCAGCTTCACAACACAACGTTTTGTTTCTACCGGAATGACTTCATAAGCGCCAAGCTCAACTGCTTTCTGTATGATCAGTTCCATCTTATCTGCCTTCGGAAGTCCCTGGAACAGATAAATCCGGCTTGGAAGCTCATAATCCGGCTCCTGCGCATAAATAATATGAAGAAGCACTTCTTCCTGACTGAATGCCTCGATTGCACAGCGGTATTCCTTTTTGCCGCCGTCACTGATCCATACTTCCTCTCCCTGCTTCATGCGAAGGACATTAGAAATATGGTTAACATCCGTCCCCGTGATATGAATCCGATGTGCTGTCTCATCAATCTGATGCGGTTCTACAAAAAACCTCTGCATGGGATCAGTCCTTTCTTGCAGTTACGCAGACCCATTCGCCCTGCTTTGTAACTTCTACCAGAGTAAGTCCTGCTTTCTGTACAGCTTCTTTGACTACGTCTTCTTTGACATCCAGAATACCGGATGTGATGTAATATGCACCCTTCTTCATCTGATGAACGATCACTGGCGTCAATGGCACCAGTACATCGGCAAGAATATTAGCTGCAACAATATCGTATTTCTCATAGCCAACCTGATCCTGCACTTCTTTGTCATCAATGATATTTCCGATCATCATGTCGAATGTCTCATCTACGATCTGGTTTGCTTCTTTATTATCCTGTACTGCCGGAACGGCGCATGAATCAAGGTCCGTACCAACAACATGGCCTGCACCAAGCTTCAGAGCGGTGATCCCAAGGATACCACTTCCTGTTCCTACATCAAGAAGCTCGATGCCTGGTTTGACATACTTCTTCAGCTGACGGATCACAAGCTGGGTGGTCTCATGCATACCGGTTCCAAATGCTGTACCCGGATCGATATGAAGGATCATTTTATCTTTGTCTTCTTCTTTCACTTCTTCCCATGACGGAACAATCAGAATATCATCTACATAGAACTGGTGGAAAAATTCTTTCCAGTTGTTGATCCAGTCCTTGTCCTCTGTCTGGGATTCCTCGATCGTAGCTTCTCCGATATCCATAAAAGTACGAAGTTCTTCGAGTGCATTTCTTACATCACGAAGGATTGTTTCTTTATCTGCATCTTCTTCGAGGTAAAAATTCAGATACGCAATGCCATCATCTGCCGGTCCCTCCGGCATGATATCTACAAACATCTGCGCTTTGTCTTCTTCGGACAGCGGCTGGTGATCCTGAATCTCCACACCTTCTACGCCAATCTCTGCCAGTGTACAGATAATCATATCTTCTGCTTCTGTCTTTGTTTTAATCGTAAAACGATTCCATTTCATATATTGTAATCTCCTGTCTGTTTATCCTATATGATAACTTTACGCTATTTTATGCTTACGATACTTACGGTACCTATGATACCACCGATACTTACGAATTGTTCCGCAGCAGGCTGCTTTCAACAATCCTATCTAATCTACTATACATGAAACTACAAAAAAAGAAAAGAGGGTTTTCCCTCTTTTCCAAAAACTTTCTTCTATTCTATGGTATTTAGTCCTCAAAGGTCTCTTTGAGTTTATCCATAAAACTCTTTTTCTTCTTCTCTGATTTCTCAGATCCGTCTTTATCCTCAGATGCAGGTCTGTTGCCGCATGCTTCGTCAAACTTGCGAAGAGCTTCTTTGGCTTCTTCATTCAGCTTGGTCGGAACCTGAACAACAAGTGTTACATAATGGTCGCCACGGATATTTTTGTTTCTCAGGGAAGGTACACCTTTACCTTTCAGGCGAATACGTGTATCCGTCTGTGTTCCCGGTTTCACTTCATAAACCACATCGCCATCAACTGTATTGATATGGATTTCCCCTCCCAATGCAGCCTGTGCAAAAGTGAGCGGTGCAGTAGAAAAAATATTCATGTCCTGTCTCTGGAAGATCGGATGGCGTGCAACGTTTACTTCTACAAGTAAATCGCCTCTCGGACCGCCATTGGTTCCCGGCTCTCCCTTATCACGGATACGGATACTCTGTCCATTATCGATACCGGCCGGAATAGAAACCTGAATCTTCTTTCTGGAAGAAGTATAACCTGTTCCACGACAGGATGTACATTTCTCTTTGATGATCTTACCTGTTCCGTTACAATCCGGACAGGTCTGTACATTTCGAACCATACCAAACATAGACTGCTGTGTATAGACGATCTGACCTTCACCATGACATTTCGGACAGGTAGTCGGCTCTGTTCCCGGTTTGGCGCCGGTTCCATGACAAGTCGTACATTCATCTTTCAGAACGATCTCCAGTTCCTTGTCGCATCCAAACACTGCCTCTTCAAATGTAATATTCACACGGGCACGTAAGTTCGCACCTTTCATTGGTCCGTTGTTGGCACGTCTTCTGCCGCCGCCACCAAACAGATCTCCAAAAATATCACCGAAGATATCACCCATATCCGCACCGTTGAAATCAAATCCACCGAAGCCCCCGGCTCCACCGCCGCCCTGTTCGAATGCAGCATGACCAAACTGATCATACTGACGTCTCTTGTCTGCATCACTTAAGACACTGTATGCTTCTGTTGCTTCTTTGAACTTTGCTTCTGCTTCTTTGTCTCCTGGATTTACGTCCGGATGATATTTCTTGGCTAATTTTCGATATGCGCTTTTTAATTCTGAATCACTGGCAGTCTTGCTGACACCCAGGACCTCATAGTAATCTCTTTTATCAGCCATCTTTTCTCTTTCCTATATGTTAGATTTACATTGCTCTTATGCAGCTATACACCGCACCAAAATATTATTATAATCCCCCAATGCCATCCATGCAAGCATGAATGGCATCTGAAGGTTTAAATCTTATTTTTTTCTTTTACGGTATTTATACTTCTTTGTAATCAGCGTCTACAACATCATCGCCATATCCAGCTTCGTTGCCACCCTGAGCTGTGCCTGCACCTGCTCCCGGATTCGGTCCAGCCTGGCCTCCGGCCTGCTGTGTCTGCTCATACATTTTAGCAAAAAGTTTCTGGGCGCTTTCCATCATCTTTTCCTGAGCTGCTTTGATGTCAGCAATCTGAGCATCTGTCAGTTCTGCGTTTGCTGTCTGAGCAAGGAGATCTTTGAGTGCGTTCAGATCTGTCTCAACTGCTGCTTTGTCATTAGCATCAATCTTATCGCCAGCTTCTTTCAGTGCATTCTCAACCTGGAATACCATGGAATCTGCATTGTTTCTTGTATCGATTCCCTCTTTACGTTTCTTATCCTGAGCTTCGAATTCAGCAGCTTCTTTGACTGCTTTGTCGATTTCGGAATCAGACATATTGGAACCAGCTGTGATTGTGATGTGCTGTTCTTTACCTGTTCCAAGGTCTTTTGCAGATACATTTACAATACCGTTGGCATCGATATCAAATGTAACTTCAATCTGCGGAACACCACGACGTGCTGGCGGGATTCCATCCAGACGGAACTGACCAAGGGATTTGTTGTCTTTTGCGAACTGACGCTCACCCTGTACTACGTTGATATCTACAGCGGTCTGGTTGTCTGCTGCTGTGGAGAAAATCTGGCTCTTCTTGGTTGGGATCGTTGTGTTTCTCTCGATCAGACGAGTTGCGATACCACCCATTGTCTCGATGGACAGTGACAGCGGAGTAACATCCAGAAGAAGGATATCACCGGCACCTGCATCACCAGCAAGTTTACCACCCTGTACGGAAGCACCAAGTGCAACACATTCATCCGGGTTCAGAGATTTGCTTGGCTCTTTACCTGTGAGCTGTTTTACCTTGTCCTGTACAGCCGGGATACGTGTAGATCCACCTACCAGAAGTACCTGACCAAGTTCGGAAGCTGTGATTCCTGCATCAGACAGTGCACGGCGAACCGGCTCTGCTGTCTTTTCTACCAGATCATGTGTCAGCTCATCGAATTTAGCTCTTGTAAGGTTCATATCGAAATGCTTCGGTCCTTCTGCTGTTGCAGTGATGAACGGAAGGTTGATATTTGTTGTTGTTGCGGAAGAAAGTTCTTTCTTTGCTTTCTCTGCTGCTTCTTTCAGTCTCTGAAGAGCCATCTTATCTGCGCTTAAGTCTACACCTTCTGCTTTCTTGAATTCTTCGATCATCCAGTCTGTAACTTTCTGGTCAAAGTCATCACCACCAAGACGGTTGTTACCAGCTGTGGAAAGAACTTCGATAACACCATCACCAATCTCGATAACGGATACATCGAATGTACCACCACCTAAGTCGTAAACCATGATCTTCTGTTCTTTTTCATTATCAAGGCCATATGCAAGCGCTGCTGCTGTAGGCTCGTTGATGATACGTTTTACATCAAGACCTGCAATCTTACCGGCATCTTTGGTTGCCTGACG